>NZ_CP060705.1:1332342-1998513 GCF_003048835.2 Campylobacter concisus
TTGCTCGTAAATTTTTGACTCATTTACGAAAACGATCAAGTAGCGCTCCTTGCCACTATTTGCCTCAAATTTATAACTAAAAGTGGATAAAAATTTCTCAACCACTTCTTTGCTCTCTTTTAAAAAGATACTCATCTCAAAACAACCATTTGATATGGCGTATCTATATGGCACACTAAGAGATAGTAAATTTAGATCAAAGTCCAAGCTATCGCTGCTTTCATCGTAGCCACCAATAGATATTTTGATACTCTTTATAAGCTCATCTTTGATCTCCACGCCAGATAAATTTATGCAATTTTCACTTTTTAAATTTATCACCTCATCAAAGCTTTTTTCGCAGTCTTTAAAGAGAAATTTGACAATCTCTCTTCCGATTAAATCGCATATTTTGCCATCATTTACAATGACAAATTCATCAGTCAGCTTTGCTCTTGAAATTTGATATTCGTTAAAATTTCGCTCAAAGCTAGCTGACTTTTGCATTATCGCTCCGTTAAAGCGTTTTGTTTTGCTTTTAAGATAGGTTTTAACAGATAGTCAAGTATCGTCTTTTTACCAGTGATGATATCAGCTGAAACTATCATACCAACCTTTATCCTAAGCGGCTTCTCTTCGCTACCAAGATAGTTTTTCTCAGTTTCTATCCTGACTAGATAGTAGCTCTCGCCTGTTTTTTCATTTGTCTCGGTATCGGCACTGATCTGCGTTACTTTGCCTTTTAAGCCGCCATAAATACTAAAATCATACGCCGTAAATTTAACCATCGTATCAAGTCCAGGTCTTAAGAATGCAACGTCAGCTGGCTTAACCTTTACCTCGGCGATGAGCTTATCTTCTAGCGGGACGATCTCAGCTATGTTTTCACCAGGCTTGATAACGCCTGAGACGGTATGCACCATCATCTTACTAACGATACCATTTACCGGAGATCTTACATAAGTTCTTTCAACCCTGTCGCTTAGGCTGATTTGCGACTCGTTTATCCTTGCGATCTCAGCAGAGACTTCGTTTAGCTCTTTTTTTGCATTATTTTTAAACGCTAGCTTTGCCTCTTCTATCTTATTTTTCGCCTCTTTTATGGTTGATTCGACCCTTGGTACAGCAAGCACAGATGCGTCAAGCTCGCCCTTTAGGTCATTTACACGTCTTTGAAGCTGGATATACTCGACCTCACTAACAAGACCTTTTTTAAAGATAGGCTCCATGATCGCTTTTTCTTTTAAAACAAGGTTGTAGCTATTTTGAGTTTGAGAAATTTTATTTCTAAGCTCATTTAGCTCGCTTTGGCGCTGATGGATCTGCTCTGTTAGAATTCCTATTTGCTCATTTAAGTGATCGATGTTTGAGTTATGCAAGCTTATCTCGTATTTTATAGCCTTGCTATTGTTCGCATCTCTTGTTTCGTTATAGTCAAATTCTTTATCATTTGCTTCAGCATCAAGCCTCATAAATTTAGCCTGAAGCTCATCAAGTCTTAGCTTTGACTCGCCGTAGCTACTTGTAAAGTTTTTATTATCAAGCCTGATTAAAATTTGATCTTTTTTAACCTCATCGCCCTCTTTTACAAAAATTTGATCTACGATACCGCCCTCAAGGTTTTGTATCGCTTGGTTTTTGCCTGATGGGATGATCTTGCCACTACCTCTTGTTATCTCATCTATCTGCGCCCACGAAGCCCAAAGAAGTAGCCAAAATACAGTTATGCTAACTGCATAAAGTATCTTTTTTGAGGTTGATGGAGCTTTTGCCAAAACTGCTTCTGAGAGGCTTGACATAAATTTCAAGTCATAAGCATCGTAGTTTTTAGCTTGAATGTTTGACTTGATGCCATCTACGCTATTTAAAATTTGATCTCCAGCGCTCTCTTGATCTTTTATGTCGCTTTTTTGAACTGGCTTTTCGTCTGGCTTTAAATTTTCATTTTGTTGATTTTTTATATCTTCTTGCATAATCACTTCCCACTAAGTCTAGCTAAAACTTCGTCTCTTGGACCATCTAGTAAAATTTTACCGTTGTCCATCACTATGAGCCTATCAACAAGATCGAGCATCGATGTTCTGTGAGTTACTAAAATCATAGTTTTATTTACGGTATTTACCTTTAAATTTGCTTTTAACTTGCTCTCAACTGTATTATCAAGCGAATTTGTAGGCTCGTCAAGCAAGATGATAGGACTATCAAGCAAAAATGCCCTAGCCACGGCTATACTTTGACGCTGACCGCCACTGATGCCATCGCCTCTTTCAAAGACAGGCATATCAAAACCAAGTGGGTGAGCATTGACATATTCATCGACGCCACTTACCTTAGCCGCCTTAATGATCTGCATATCATCGACATAAGGAGCTTTTTGAACGATATTTTCTCTAACCGTTCCTTTAAATAGCACAACATCTTGTGGCACGTAGCCGATATTTCTTCTAAGGTCGGCTGGGTCTATTTGATTTATATCGATACCATCAATTAGCACTGAGCCCTCAGTCGGTGCGTAAAGACCTAGGATTATCTTTTGCAAGGTTGTCTTACCAGAGCCATTTCTACCGATGATGCCTACTTTCTCACCCGGTTGAATGACAAAATTTATCCTATCAAGTGAGCCTTTTGTGGTGTCTGGATATGTAAAGCTAACGTTTTTAAACTCTATCTTGCCATCAAAAGAATTTCTTCTAACAAATTTCTTGCCCTCAGGTCTTTCAACTGGCATCTGCATGATCTTGCTAAGGCTTTGATAAGCTGTCTTTGTCTGCTCGAAATTTGCAGCTAGTGAGGCTACTTGACCCATAGGGGCAATCGCACGAGAACTAAGCATAACAGCAGCGATCAAACCACCCATAGTAAGGTGCGTATCTTGTATCATATAGACACCAAGAACGATGATAGCGATAGTATTTAACTGCACCAAAAACGACGTAACTGTCGTGATCGAAGTGGTGATTATTTTTGATTTGATACTTCTATTTGCTATCTCGCCAGTCGCCTCTTCCCAGTTCCACTGCACATGGCCGCTAGCACCAAGAGTTTTAATGGTCTCTAAGCTACTAAGGCTCTCTATCAAAATTCCATTTTTCATAGCTGAAGCTTCAAATGTGCTTTTAATCGCGTTTTGAAGCGGATCTTTTATAAAAAATGTGTAGCACAAAATAGCTATCATAATAACGATAGGCACAAGCACAAGGTAGCTTCCTATAAAGTAGGTAACTATCAAGAAGATTAACGCAAATGGCAGATCCACAATGGCAGCAAGCGACGCAGATGAGAAGAAATTTCTAACTGTGTCAAATTCTTTCAAGTTGCTAGCAAATGAACCAACCGACTTTGGCTTATTGCTAAATTTCATATCCATTACACGCTCAAAGAGGATCGAGCTCATGATGATATCACTCTTCTTGCCTGCGATCTCAAGAAAATATGAACGAACAAATTTTAAAAATAGATCGATGCCATAAACGACGCTCACGCCAAGCGCTAGAACCCAAAGTGTCTCAACTGCGTTATTTGGCACAACGCGGTCATAGACGTTCATCGTAAAGAGCGGGCTTGCAAGGACAAATAAGTTTATGATAAAGCTTGCTATCACGACGTCAAAGTAAATTTTCTTAGAGCGCTTTAAAGTGCCCCAAAACCAGTGGTCATTGCCAGCGTCGATAAGCTTTGTCGAGCTTGTATCTTCTGGGACAAATTCACGTTTTAGATAATAAGCATAGCCTAGATATTCATCTTTTAGCTTGCTTGTTTCTATCGTGCTTGTGCCAGTTGAAAGGTCAGGCGTGATGATATTTGCCATCTTTTTGTCTTCGCTGAAAGATTGCAAGATGCAAGCTTTTTTACCTCTAAGCATCAAGATACAAGGCAAAACTAAAGGCGAAATTTGATCAAGGTCTTTTCTGACAAGCGTCGATGCAAAGCCAGCACGTGAAGCTGCACGAGAAAATAAAGACTTCGAGCTCTTTAGTGAAAAAAGCTCGATCTCTTCGCCATCTTTTACAGGCAGACCGATAGTCAAAGCATCGGCACTATATGGGTTATTATGTAGTTTGGTAAATATCACCAAACATTGAAGCAGTTCGTCTTTTATCTTGTCGCTATGCATCTATCATCCAATATTTTTGATTTCATCTATGTAAATTCCTTGCATATTTTTAATGCCAAGCTCAATTAGCTTACTCTTTTGCTCTTCACTCTCAACACCAATCGCAATCAAAATGATATCTTTTGAGCTTAAAACAACATCTAGTGATTGTTTTGTATTTGCTCCTGATTTATCACTTAAAAAGTCGATTAAGACATTTGACTGGATCTTTACGTAGTCTGGATTAAATTCTTTTAACTTCTCAATGCCTTTTGCATTAAGATCAAAGTGGTCAAATCCAAAACCAAAGCCAAGTTCTTTCAATTTTTTAGTAAGTCTAACTATACTTTCGATACTAATATCGTCTTTGTTTGGAATTTCTATATAGTTTTTAGATTTTGAAATTTGAGCGATTTTTTTAAGTGTGGCTTCAAGTTTTGAGAAATTTTCATCTGAGCTTAATATCTCTTTTCCTAAATTTATCGCCAAGCTTCCTTGAGGCAAGATATTTTCAGGCAAAATTCTAGCGATTCTATTTAGGATATGAAGATCAAGCATCGCACCTAAATTTAGCTCATTTACCATCGGCATAAAGTATGATGCCATACGCCATTTGCCTTCGCTATCAACAAGCCTTAGATAGAGCTCATACTGCTCAAAGCTTGAGTCAAAACCAACTACTTTTTGAGCTGCAAATTTAAATTTATCCTCTTTTATAGAGTCAAAGATAAGCTCCTTATATTTCTCTTTGCCGATGACTAGGGTGTTTTGATTTGCATTAAATTCCTTGCAAGTAAAGCAGCCAGCTAGTCTTGCACTAGCCAAAGTAACGTCAGCTGAAGTAAGTAGTGTCCTCATATCAGTGCTTGGTGAATACTCGACAATAGCAGTATTAACTGGGCATTCGCTATCATTTATAGAGAAATTTGCATAGAGTTTTTTAAACTCAGCCATGATCTTATCGTTTAGAGCTGAGAAATTTGATGAGTTTTTACCGTAAGAAAGCAAGATAAAGTCGTTGTCGTTTAACCTTGCGACGATCGCATTTTGGTCATTTTCGGCCGATTTTTCTTGTAAAATTTGAGCTATTTTTATGATGACACTTTGCCATTTTTCAAAGCCAAGAACGCCTTTTAATCCAGCTAGATCTTTAAAGCTAATAAGTGATGCAACACCGCTTGAATACTCTTCACTCGCTAGATACTCGCTAAATTTAGTTTGAAAAAACCTTCTATTATAAGTGCCACTCATAGAGTCTTTGTATAAAAGCTCTTGATACTTGCTAAGCGTAGCAGCCTCTCTTTCAAAGATGTCTTGAACCTTGCTAACCATCGAGTTCATGGCGAGCACCATCTTTTTAAGGTCAGTTGTGAATGGAATTCTCTTTTGAATGATAAATTTATTATCAAGTATCGCTTCAGCTTGATCTTGAACCTTAACAAGTGGTCTAAATATCGCCTTGAGGGCGAAAAAAGCCACGATAAGAGCGATGATGATCATTAAAGCTAGAAAGTTAAAAATATTTTTTGAGTTTGAGTAAAGCTCATTGTAAGCAAGTGCTGTGCTACCTTGAACATAGAGTGTGCCAAATTTTGCCCAGCCAGTCATGATCTCACTTGTTGCCACTGGAGCTTCAAATTTAGCGATCTTATAAAACCACTCGGGGATATCTTTAACGATAGTTTGTTGAGAATTTTCTATAAGTACCTTACCATCGACATCTTCAAGTTTAATGAGCTTGTATCTGCCGCTATCAAACATAGAATTTATCATCGTTTGTGCTAAAGACATATCCTCAGGATCAACAATCGGCTTTAAAGCAAGTCCAAGTGAGTTTGCTGTGTGTCTTGCGTTTTCACCGAGTTGGTCGTTGATGTATCCATTTAGGCTCTTAAAATTTAAGTAGCCAACAGCCATAAAAATCACGATGCCAAAAGCTATCACAGCGATCATAATCTGTTTAAATAGCGTCATAAATCCTCTTTTCCTATCCTATCTATTAGTTCCATCCACTTAGGATTTTGTTTTTTATTTCCACCTGGTATTGCCTGACCAAGACCTTCTTGTTTTGCCAAGTATAGCGAATCACCGTTGAAACTATAAACTGGCACGAGGTCTGTTCTTTGTGTTGCGATTTTTATTTTACCATTTATGTTGTCTAAAATTAATGGAATAGACTTTGGTGTATCATAATATGCCAAAACCATATGTGCTTGGTTGTATCTTAAGGCTTTAACGTATGTGAAGTATAATTTTTGAGTTGGAATTCCAAGTTGCTTTAGAGTAAAATATTTTGCGATAACGTAGTCTTCGCAGTCACCAGCGCCTTTTCCTACAAATTCCATTCTGGTAGCCCAGTAATCTTTTTTATGCCAAAGTTGCATATCATCAACCCACCTAAAAGAGTTAAAAAAATCATTTACTTTTATTAATTTCTCTTGTTCGGTTGCATCTTGCAATGAAGTCATTAAAGAATTTAATGCCGATGCCCTTCTTCTTGCATCTTCTCCATAAATTTTAGCCACCTTTGCTATCGTTGTTTGTTTTACAAAATCCCCAACAGCATTTAATGCTAATAACGAAAAAAGGACGCTTAAAGTAAGCGTCCAAAATTTTGCTTTGACCCTCATGGTCATCACTTTTTAAATTTTTATCTTAAGTCGTTTTGAATACTGCAAGCGCCTTGAATATATCTCTTAGCAAAGCCTGGCTCAAAACTATCTGAAACCATACCCATGTTATCTAGCAATCTATATTTTGCATAAGATAGTGCAGTCTCAGTTGTAGCGATCTCTTTTAAAGCTGTGTTGTACTCGTTTTCTGCATCAAGTAGGTTGATAAGGTCGCGGCGGCCGATTCTAAACTCATCTTGGTATGCATCAAGAGTAGCTTTTGAATATTCAACGTGTTGATTTAGATATCCCATTTTTTCTTGGTCAAGAACATAGTTTTGCCATGAAAATTCCAAAGACTCTTTAAGCTCTCTTACAAGGTTGTCCATAGTTTGTTGCTCTTGTTGAACAGCAAGTTGGCTCTTCTCTTTGTCTAGCTTATCATTACCTTTGTTGTAAAGGTTATAGTTTAGTCTTAAAAGAGCATCAAATGTTTGCTCTTCATAATCATCATATAAAACATTTGAGTGATCATAAGCACCTGATACAACAAGATCTAGTTTAGGTAAAAATGGTGCATTTTTCTCTTTTACAACAGACTCTGCCATAGCGATGTTTGATCTTTGAACTAGAAGTGTTGGGTTGCAAAGAACAGCTTTGTCATAAACAGCCTCTTTAGTGCTTGGTAATGGCAGGTTAAACTCAGGCATTACTAGATTTTTAGCAGCAACTTTTCTTCCATATAGTTTTTCAAATGTAGAAAGTGCATCCTCGTAATTGTTTTTAGCAGCTACATAGTTTGATTGAGCCAAAGTATAGCGTGATCCAGCTTGTCTCTCTTCAGAAGCTACGCCATAACCTGATCTTGCTCTATCTTTGATTTGGTTATAAATTTCTTCATGGCTTTTTACATTTTCTTCTTCAATATCAAGAATTCTCTTTGTTTGAAGAACTTGCAAATAAGCATTTGCAGCGCTTAGTGTTAGTCTATCTGCAGCTTGAGCTACTGTGTAAGCAGCTGAGTCAAGTCTTGCGCTTTGAGAGTTGATTCTATTTTTATCAGCACCACCATTGTAAAGGTTTTCAACTAAAGTTAAAGATGCGCCAGATACTCTGCCATCGCCTCTTCTTGTTGAGATACCATCATCAAGACGTTTTCTCTCATATCCTACTCTAGCAGCTGCATCGAGTGTTGGATAGTAAGCATTTTTAGCTATTTTTAGATCTTTGCCAACTTGTAAGTAGTTAAATTCTGTAGCTTTTAAACTTGGGTTTTCATTTAAAATAGTTTTTACAACTTGATCCAAAGTCAATACGCTATCATCAGCTTGTGCTGTAGCTGCTGCTTTAGGCTCAGTTGATATAGTTTGCTCTATATTAGATTTCTTAGCTGATTGAGCATTTGTGACAGGTGACTTAGCTCTCATTAAAGCATCTTTGTAACCTGACTCATTTTGAACTTTAGCTAACAACTCATTAGCTTCATTTTCAGAAACTGGAGTTGTATCAACATATAAAAACTTTCTTCCACCAACTTCATAAACGCCAGTAGTTAGTCTGCTATCTGATATTTTGCTGTTTACTTTGCTAACAGCACTATCGATTCTAGCAGCGCTATCATCTTGAGCGAATGAAGCTAGAAAAATCCTATAAGGGACATCTTGAGCAGACAGCAACGTTGCTGCGGCCAAAGCACTAATTGCTAACATCTTTTTCATAACTAGATCCTTTTACCTTTTTATTGTCAAGCTTTGGCTCGACTTTTAGTGCGAATTATACACCAAGAAATATTAAACGTATTTTAAATATCTTATGACAAAAAAATAATCTTTATATCGTCTTAGAAAATCGCCTTAAATTCTCTGGAATTTTCTTAAGATATTCATCAAAACACATTGCAATATTTCGTATTATCAGCGTTCCTGTCTCATTTACAGTGATTTTATCTGTCGTAACATCGACAAATTCACTTAAATTCTTTAGCTCTTCAAGCTCATTTTTGAAATGTTCAAAGAAATTTATATGAAATTCATCCTCGACCGCCTTAATATTAAGCCCAAAATTGCTCATCAAACTCATAATAACACTTTTTCTAAGCAAATCTTCATCGCTTAGATAAATTCCCTTTGCATATGGCAACTTTCCACTATCGATCGCCTTTTCGTACTCATCCATATCTTTGTGATTTTGTGCGTAGTGTCTTTTACACTCGCCGATGCTTGTCACGCCTATGCCGATGAGATCAGCGCCACCTTTTGTTGTATAGCCTTGGAAATTTCTATGCAAAGTGCCATTTGCCAAAGCGCCAAAAAGCTCATCATTTGGCTTTGCAAAGTGATCCATTCCTATCATTTTGTAGCCATTTTTAGTTAAAAACTCAGCTGTAAATTTTAAAATTTCAAGCTTTACTTCTGGATTTGGCAGGGTTGTCTCGTCAAATTTACGCATTGACTTTTTTATCCACGGCACGTGAGCGTAGTTAAATACTGCAAGCCTATCAGGATCAAGAGTAAGAGCAAGCTCAAGCGTCTTTTTAAAGCTCTCTAGACTTTGATATGGTAGGCCATAAATTAGGTCCATATTGATTGATTTTATGCCCTTTTCTCTAGCTATTTTTACGGCATTTTGAGTGACCTCGTATGGCTGAATTCTATGAATTTCTTTTTGCACCTTTTCGTCGAAGTCTTGCACGCCGTAGCTTATGCGGTTAAAGCCGTGAGATATGAGCACATCAAGCTGTTCGTTTGTCAAAAATCTCGGGTCTATCTCGCAGCTTATCTCAGCCTCTTTTGAGAAATTTTTAAATTTAGCCTTGATAAGTTTGATGATCTCATCAAGTTGTTTGGCATTATAAAATGTTGGTGTGCCACCGCCAAAGTGCATCTGCAAGACCTCAGTGCTTGTATCTAGATGGCGAGCTAAAATTTCAAGCTCTTTTTCTATATATCTTATATATCTCTCTTTGCGGTCCTCTTTGCTCGTGTATATGACGTTACAGCCACAAAAATAGCAAGCACTCCTGCAAAAAGGCAGGTGCAAATAGAGCGAAAGCGGTCTTTTTTTATCCCGGTTTTCAAGCTCTTTTATATAAGCCTCATAGCTAAATTTATCACTAAACTCCGGTGCTGTCGGATAGCTCGTATATCTTGGCCCTGGCCTTGAATACTTCACGTACGCACTAAAATCAATCATCTGCCCTGCTCCTTGCCATTTGGATCATCTCTTTTATATCTACAAATAAATTTGGATGCTCTTTTTTTATATTTTTTACTAATTTTTCAAGATCTATGTTAAACTGCCTGCTCTTTTTACCATGCGCGATCTTTTTGATCTCATCCATCGCAACCACCCAAACATCGCTAAAATCAACTGGGATATTTTGCCAGATCGTCTTTTCAAGTCTTAGGTCAAAATTCTCTTTTTGTGACTCTTTTAAGGCCTCTATCAAAGCTGAGAGCGATTGTACTGAAACAACCGTGTGTAAATTTTGATTTTCATCAATGCCAAACCACGGCTCTTTCGAGTCCCAAGAGCCACTTTTTAAATTTAAGATATGCTCGTTTGGATTTTTCGTTGAAACTATCTCAAAGACCGTTTTTTCAGGGCTACTTAGCCCAAGTGTAGTGCCGATCTCATCTATCTCATCATATATATTTTTCTCTTCACTCATCTTCTTCTCTCATCTAGCCAGACCATCACGCCTTTTTGAGCATGAAGTCTATTTTCCGCCTCGCTAAAAATTTCATCCGCATGCCTCTCAAAGACCGTCTCGCTCACCTCGTAGCCTCTATAAGCTGGCAAACAGTGCAAAAATATCGCATCTTTTTTAGCTAAACTCATCAAATTTTCATCCACGCAGTATCCAGCAAAGTCTTTTAACCTCTTTTCTTTCTCAGCCTCTTGCCCCATCGATACCCAAGTGTCCGTAGTCACTACATCGGCACCATCTACCGCTTCTTTTATATCATTTGTGATAAAAATTTTCGCCCCTGAAATTTTTGCGTTTTCATTAGCAATTTTTAAAATTTCAGCGTCCGCCTCATAGCCTTTTGGCGTAGCCACTCTTAGCTCAAGGCCAAGTTTGCTTGCTAGCATGAGCCACGAGTGGGTCATATTGTTGCCGTCTCCTACGTAGGCAACCTTCTCGCCTGCGCTAAATTCAAGCATGGTTAGATAGTCCGCCATGAGCTGAACTGGGTGAAATTTATCACTTAGCCCGTTTATCACTGGCACACTTGAAAATTTAGCAAATTCTTCTAGTGTCTCGTGACGATCGACCCTTAGCATCGCCATGTCACACATTCTGCTTATCACTCTAGCGGTGTCACGGATTGGCTCGCCGCGGCCTATTTGTATATCATTTTTGCTTAAAAATAGCGCATATCCGCCAAGCTCATGCATGCCCACATCAAAGCTCACTCTAGTTCTAGTCGAGCTTTTTTCAAATATCATCGCAAGCTTTTGATCTTTGAGATATGGCTTAAATTCTCTAGCCTTCGCCTCTTTTTTGATCTTGCGGGCTAAATTTATCATCTGCTCGATTTCATCTTTGCTAAAGTCATTTAGCGTCAAAAAGTGCCTCATCTTAGCTCCTTAAAATTTTAGCCGCTTCTTTTGCGTGATAGGTGATGATCAAATTTGCCCCTGCTCTTTTAAAGCCGATCAAGGTCTCCATCATAACACGCTCATAGTCGATGATACCAGCTTTTGCGCCAGCTTTTAGCAGTGCGTACTCGCCGCTTACGTTATAGACGCAAAGTGGCAGAAGTGTTAAATTTCTTAGCTCTCTAACGATGTCAAGATAGGCAAGCGCTGGCTTTACCATCAAGATATCAGCGCCTTGCGCTTCGTCCTGCAAGCTCTCATTTATAGCTTCAAGGCGGTTTGCACTGTCCATTTGGTAGCTCTTTCTATCGCCAAAGCTTGGTGCGCTTTGTGCCACGTCACGAAATGGTCCGTAGTAAGCTGAAGCAAATTTAGTCGAGTACGCCATCACTGGTAAATTTTCATAACCATTGCTATCAAGCGCCTCTCTTAGCGTTGCGATGATACCGTCCATCATACCGCTTGGTGCGATCATGTCAGCGCCATTTTGAGCGTGTATCAAGGCTTGTTTTGCTGAAATTTCAAGCGTTGCATCGTTGTCTATTGTGTTATGCACGTGGTCGATTATACCGCAGTGACCGTGATCTGTATATTCGCAAAAGCAAAGGTCTGTTATGACAAATAAATTTGGAAATTTATCTTTTATGGCACGAAGCGTCGTTGCGATGATGCCGTCATTACTTAGTGCGTCGCTGCCAACGCTATCTTTTAGGCTTGGTATGCCAAATAAAATGATCGATTTTATACCTAAATTTACTATCTCTTCACACTCTTTTAAAATCTCATCGATACTCATTTGATAGACGCCTGGCATCGAAGCGATCTCGTTTTTAACGCCTTTGCCCTCGACTACAAAGAGCGGATAGATGAAGTCATTTACGCTAAGGCTAGTCTCTCTTACCATCTCTCTTAAAGCTGGATTTATTCTTAATCTTCTAAAACGTTTAAACATATTTTTGCCTTTTCTTTGTTAAAATGCGTGATTTTTAGCTAGTTTAGCACAGTTGGAGTAAATTTAAAATGAAAATAGAAATTTCAAACGCCGCAAATCTGCCCTCGAGATTTGGTACTTATAAGGTTCAAGCATTTAAAGAAGGGACAAAAGAGCACCTCGTGATCTACAAAGAGCCTCTAAGCGAAGTGGTAAATCTTAGAATTCACTCCGAATGCCTAACTGGCGATGCGATCGGAAGCCTAAAGTGCGACTGTCGCGACCAGCTCGAAGCGAGCCTAAAATATATCGAAGAAAATGGCGGCATGGTTATCTACCTGCGTCAAGAGGGCAGAAATATCGGGCTTTTAAACAAGATAAACGCTTACAACCTGCAAGATAAGGGCTTTGATACGATAGAAGCCAACCACCAGCTAGGCTTTAAGGCTGATGAGAGGACGTATGAAGTGGTTGATTTTATCCTAAATCACTACGGCATAAAAGAGGTAAATTTACTCACAAATAACCCATTAAAACTTCACGGACTAAGCTCAGTAAAGATCGTAAAACGCGTGCCTATCGTTATAAAACCAAATAAATTTAACGAAGGCTACTTAAAGGTCAAAAAAGAGCAAATGGGACACATCTTGTGAAGAAAAATGAACTCTGCTTGCCAGCTGAATTTAACGAAAAAGTAAAGGCTTACGCTCAAATTTTTGCTAAATTTAACAAAGTTCATAGCTTAAGCAACTATAAAGATATAAGCGAGCAGGTGCTTGATAGCATAAAGCCGCTTGAAATTTTTGACCTAAGTGCCAAAACGGCGATCGATGTTGGTAGTGGAGCTGGCTTTCCAGCGATATTTTTAGCGCTTGCGATGCCTCAAACGAAGTGGCACCTTTTTGAGCCTATAGCCAAAAAGTCATCATTTCTAAGCTACGCTAAGATCGAGCTTGGCTTGCAAAATTTAGAAGTTCATAGCCAAAAGGTCGAGCTTGCAGATAAATTTACGGCTGATCTCATCACTTCAAGGGCTCTTAGCAAGACAAAAGAGCTTATAAAAATTTGCAAGGGATTTTATGATGAGAGCACTAAATTTCTCATCTACAAGGGCTCTAGCGTCATGGATGAAATTTCAGGCATCAACGCGCAAATTTATAATGAAAAAAACAGAAACTACATATATTTTAATCTCAAAAATCAAGGAGAGATACGTTGAAATACTTGCTTTTTGTAGCGATTTTGGTTGCGATTTACATCATATTTTTTAAAAATAGAAAAAAAAGCGACAAGATAAGCACCAGCAACTTCGAAGAGTGCAGCAAATGCGGTGTCTTTAGCGACATCGATCAAATGGTGTTAAGGGACGGAAAATACATCTGCAAAGAGTGCATAAAGGGTGAGAGATGAAAATTTTGGGTGATGAGCTGATCAAATTTGAACCGCTATTTCTTTGCAAAAGCGAAGATGAAATTTCAAACAACAGGCAAAATCTCTTTAAATTTGATAGAAATTTGATAAAAAAAGCGCTAGAAGCTGGAGCAAAATTTAGCATCATTGTAAATGACATAAACGAAGCTATCATCGCAAATGCCGCTGGAGCAAAATTTATTATTGCCGATATTACGCTAGCAAAAGATCTGGCAAAAGTTGCGCAAAACTACCTATTTGACGCACTTATCGCTGTTTTGATAGAGAGTGAAGCAAGCCTTTGTGAGCTTGCTAAATTTGAGATCGACGCAGCGATCTTGCCAAATGCTATAAAATAAGGAAAAAAATGGAAATTTTCAAAACCGCTTTTTTAATGGTTGCTTTAATGCTAGTCTTTATCGCTGTTGGCGGTTACGTGGGCGGCGAACAAGGCATGATGATCGCCTTTTTGATGGCGGCTGGCATGAACCTTTTTTCGTACTTTTTTAGTGACAAGCTCGTGCTTAAGCGATATAACGCCATACCAGTCGATGAGAGCAACGCTCACGGCCTTTACGAGATCGTCTCTCGTCTCACACAAAAGGCGAATTTACCGATGCCAAAGGTCTACATCATCCCAGAAGAGGTGCCAAATGCCTTTGCCACGGGGCGCAACCCAAGCCACGCAGCTGTTGCAGTGACAGAGGGTCTTTTAAAAATTTTAAATGAAAACGAGATCGAGGGCGTGCTAGCTCACGAGCTAAGCCACGTAAGACACTACGACATCCTAACTGGCTCAGTCGCAGCCATACTAGCTGGGGCTATCGCGATGGTCGCAAATTTTGCCAAGATAGGCACTCTCGCTGGTCAAAATCAAAACTCGCAGCGAAACGCCAACCCAGTGATTATGCTAATCATCGCCGTTGTGATGCCACTAGCTGCTACGATCATCCAAATGGCGATCTCAAGGGAGCGCGAGTATAAGGCAGACAAAGGCGCAGCCTATCTAACGGGACACCCAGAGTGGCTAGCTAGCGCGCTAACAAAGCTTGAGAGCTACTCAAATTCTTACGTCATGCAAAACGCAAGCGAACAAAGCGCACATATGTTTATCGTAAATCCATTTGGCTCGCTAACTAGCAAGCTTAGCGTGCTTTTTAGAACGCACCCAAGCACCAGCGACAGGATAGCTGAGCTTCAAAGGCTTGAGCAAGAGATAAAAAGAGGTATGTAGAATTTAGCTCTTAGTAAATTTGGGCTAAATTTTTCGTTTTTTGGTTTAAATTTTAAATATAGATAGTCAAATTTTAAAATTTATGAGCGAGCATATCACGGCTCTAAATTCAGTGGCGAGCTTTGCGAGACCTAAATTTAGTAGTCTGCTAAGGCGAGTGAGTAAAGTTTTAAAATTTGCAAAATAGCTTTATCAGTCTAGATAAGTGTCAGCAAATTTTAAAATTTCATGAACGAGCAATTTCGGCTCTAAAATTTGAGCTAAGCTGTAAGCGAAGCCAAATTTTAGTAGTCAATTCTTGCGAGTGAGTGAAAGTTTAAAATTTGCTTTGAGATATAAATTGATCAAAAGGGAGACAAGGGGACTTGAATTACGAAGCCGTCCCCTTATCTCCCTTTAGATCCCACAATCCCCTCGCACGTTAGAGGTGGCATGCGATAGTGCTAGCGCACTGCATGCAGTTTTTATGCTAAATAAACTCAGACAAATTTTAAAATTTGCAAAGACAACTTGGCTAAAAACTAAATTTACAAGCCAAAAACTTAAATTTAACCCCAAATTTCACTGAATTCTCTTGCAGTCTTCGTCTTTTATGGTGTATTCAAAAAGTAGTTCGCCGTTTTCTGAGTAGAAAATTTCATCCAGGCTAACGCCGATGCTTAGCATATTTAAAATTTCTTTATCCTTGCAAGCGGTTCTTAAATTCTCTTTTTTTATAGCCTCGATAAATTCCAAAAGCTCTTTTTCTTCAAGCCTTTTGATCTCTTGTTTTCTTGCGTGTTTAACGGCGTATCTGTAGATGAGCGTGTCGCCAACGTTTAAGATATCGTTAAGCGTTAGCGTCGGCGTGCAGATAAATGGGAGCTTTTTTTTGTAGTATGTTGCGTGATTTTTCGCCGCCATATCTGGCGTAAGAGCCAGAACAAGCGAGCAAAAAACCAGAGCAAAAAGGGCTACTCGCAACTACTCTTATCCAGCTTCAAATCAAAAAGATGTCTGCCCTCAAAGCCGTAGCTACCACTTAGTGTGATGCCGCGATTTAGCGCAGCTCTTGCCATACCTGAGTTACAAAGCGCCTCTTTTCCATTTTGATAAAATTCATCTTTTAAAGCCGAAATTTGAGCCTTGTTGTAGCCTTTTAGCTTCTTTGTCTTAGTCTCGTTTAAGACAAACTCGCCATGTATGTTTAGCCCGTCACTGCTTACATCTTTTAGCGTGATCATCTCATCGACCCTGCTTGGTAAATTTGGCTTTGCGGTTTGGACGACAAAGGCTGGGATCTGCTTTGTATCAAGCTGATTTAGTATCTGCTCATAAACTTTAAACTCACTCTCTTGCACACCAAAAGCAAGGCTTGCAAGAGCTAATAAAACGATCTTTTTCACATATTACCTTTATATAAATTTTCTAGTGATATTTGGCGAGAGTTTGACTAAGATGTCGTAGTTTATCGTGCCAAAAAAATTAGCCCAGACATTTGCGTCCTCAAAGACACAGACCCATTCGCCACTATCCTTGCAGCTAAAGCTATCCATCGAAATTTTGCCAAGTACTAGCTCGCCGTTTGCAAGCCTTAGCTCACCAAGTCCATTGTATCTTAGCAGTCCGTCGCCATATCCAAGATCATAAGTAGCGACGTTTATATCATCTTTTGCTATAAATTTAGCCCCATATCCCACGCTTTGACCACTTTTTAAGACCCGCCTGCTAACGCGCTTTGCCCAAAGTGAAAGCACTGGCTTTAAATTTAAAGAGCCATTAAACTGAGCATATCCATACTGAGCGATGCCCACGCGCACCATCTCATCTTTTATCTCGCTCGCTCTTTCAAGGGCGGCTGAGTTGTGAGAGTGAAAGATCGGTTTTTTTATACCAAACTCATCACAAAGAGCTAAAATTTTCGCTTTTGCGGCGTTAAAATTTTCTCTTTGCACGAAATAATCAGCATTTAACTCATCACTTGCGCGAAAGTGCGTATAAGCGCCAAGAAGCTCTAAATTTCTTCTGGCTAAAATTTCAAATGCATAATCAAGCTCGCTTATATCAAGCCCATTTCTATGCATGCCAGTGTCGATAGCAAGGTTGATTTTTGTATTTTCTTTTATCTTTAAAAGTGCGTCTATGTCGTTTATGGCGTAGGTAAATTTAGCGCTCTCATCGCCTGTTGGGATGTGCGAGAGGATCAAGATATTTTCAAAGATATCAGCGATCTCATTTGCTTCACACTCGCTCTTTACAGCGCAGTTTTTTATGCCAAATTTCTTAGCCTCGCTAGCTATGAGCCTTGCGCCGTGCCCATAAGCGTTATCTTTTAGCACGACGATAACATTTTCTTTTCCGCCAGCTTTGTCACAAATTTTAGTTAGATTGTGGATATAAGCTGCTTTGTTTAGGCGTATCTCAGACATTGAAATTCACATCATAAGCTTTATAAACGTCAGGCAAGAGCTTTCTTACGTTGTAGTCAAATGCATAAAATTTAGCGTAAATTTCTTTTAGATCAGCCTCTTTAACCTTGCTAAAGTCAAAGACATCAGTGCCATTTACCTTTGGCACTTGGCGGTCTAGCTCAGCAAAAAATGCCGACCTAGCCTCTAAAATTTTCTCTATCTTCTCTTTTACTTCTTGAGATTTTTCCACCTCTACTCCTCTATAAAAATTTTCATCTCATCGCCATAAAGCTTGACATAAAGGGTCTTTTGACCTGCAAATTTATGCGTATCAGCAGCGTAATCCTCATAAAAACTCACGCGAAAGAGCTTGTCGTTTTTAAGATTTGGATAAGGCGTGATGAGAAAATTTGAAAAAGCGATATGTTTTTTCTCTTTTTTAGAAAAGATAGCTCGTTTCATATTTTTAAAATTTTCTAAGCTCATGCCGTCATATCGCTCAAAATCTTTATCATAAAATTTCAAATAGCTATCGATGTCACTCTCGCTCCAAGTCTTTTTCCAGTTAAGAATTCCAGATATGATCACCGCTATGTCATTCACGCTTGCTTCTGGGCGCTTGTCCTCATAGATAAATGCGAGCGTTTTTTTGTGGTCTATAACTTCGTCAAATTTCATCAAGATGTCATTTTGCATAGCCACGCAGCCCTTTGTCTTTAGCTCATCTGTCCTTTGACCATCAAGCGGATAGCCATGTATCCAGATGCCACTGCCATTGCGTTTTGCAAGCTTATCAAGCAAATTTGGATATGAAAGAGAAAAGGCAAGAGGGCCCAAATATCTATCATTTGGCGTAAATCTACGCGTGAGCTGATAGACACCAACTGGCGTTTTTAGATCGCCCTCAAGCAGTTTATCGCCATTTTTGCCAACGATGACGCTTGAGCTAAAGAGTTTTTTTGTAACTCCGTCTTTATAAGAGATGACCTCAAGCTCTTTGTCAGTCTTATCAACCACGCTTAGAAGTATCTCGTTGTCGTAATATCCGTATCTAACGTCCTTGTCTTTGAGCTTGTTTAGCCAGTAGTCCTTACTTAAAATGTTCTTCTCAATGGCTTCTATGACGGCAGATGGGCCATTTTTTAAGTAAATTTCTTCGTAATTTTGGGCAAAAAGACAAGGCGCTAACGCGATGAAGAAAAATAGTATCTTTTTCAAGTGAAGTGTCCCAAAAAGTAAAATTTAGTGCGTAATTATAACCTAAAAAATTTCAATTTTTAAATTTTAAAGGGAATTTTAGTTTCTTTATATGTATAATCTGAAAACCATTATTAATTTACCATAAAGGAAAAATATGAAAAAACTTGTTTTTGGTGCATTGCTTGCGGCATCTACACTAGTGGCGGCTGACATCAGCCTAGAAAATGTCAGAGCAAGAGACACAAAGCCTGGCACAAACAACAGCGCTATTTTCATGGATATCAAAAATGCTTCAAATGCCGATGTAAAGCTAGTTGGCGTTCATTCAAGTGTTTGCAAAAGCACTGAAATTCACACTCACAAGATGGAAAATGGCATGATGGCTATGGTTCAGGTTGAAGACGCCGTTATCCCAAAAAATGGCGAGACAAAGCTAGCGCCTGGCGGTCTTCACATCATGCTTATGGATCTAAATAGACCTATAAAAGATGGCGACAAGGTTGATCTGGAGCTTAAATTTAGCAACGGCGAGAGCATCAAGCTTGATAATATCGGAGTAACCAAAAACTTTAAATAATGAAAAAAATTCTAATCATTTTTTCACTCATATTTATCGTAGCAGGTGCTTTTTGGATAGGTCATAAATTTATGGTCAGCAAAGAGGATCCGCCTGAATTTGCCGATGTAAATACATCGCTTGATCCTCTAAAATGCGATCTAAACAAAGATGCTTGCGAGGTGAAATTTAATGGCGTTAAGCTAAAGATAGACATCTCGCCAAGACCGATCTTTGCGATGAGGCCGTTTAGCTTTAAGATCATTAATGGCAAAAATTTAGGGCTAAAAGATCCAAACCTTGTAATCGATGGCATAAACATGAACATGGGTTCTATAAAGGCAAGGCTTGATCAAAGAGGCGATAATCTAATAGCGCAAGTCGTGTTAAGTGCTTGCGTGGTCGATCTTATGAGGTATAGGTTTAAGCTGCTTGATGGCGAAAAAGATACTGGGTTTTTTGTCGATCTCGATCTAAAAATGTAAGGGCAAATGATGAAAAAGACACTTTGGGGCTTAATAATAATCTTAATATGCGCAGGTCTTGCGATGCTTTTTATAAAGCCAAACAAGTATGATTTTAAGGCGCTTTCAGAGCATGGCGAAGTGAGTCTTAAAAACTATAACGGCAAGTATAAAGCGATATATTTTGGTTATCTTTACTGCCCCGATGTCTGCCCTACTACGCTCTCTCTTGTGGGCGATGAGCTAAATAAACTAAAAAGAGACGACTTTGAGCTACTTTTCATCACTCTTGATCCTGATCGTGACACGCCCGAAAATTTAACCCTAATGGCAAAAAATTTCTACAAAGATGCAGACGGACTAAAGATGAATGATCTACCAAAAGTTGCTAAAAACTACGGCGTAAAATACCAAAAAGTGCATCTTAAAAACTCTGCTATGGGCTACTCTGTCGCTCACAGCTCTGCTATCTATCTGCTAGATAAAGATGGGAATTTCTACAGCGAAATTTCAAATTTAACTAGTGAAAATATCAGAGAAAATCTTTTAAATTTGATAAAAGATAGACCTTAAATTTATCTTTTAGATCAAAACTTCTTATTTTTAAAGAAAAACTTCTTAAACAGCTATACAATTCTTTTTAAACTAGCCGATATAAAATTCAAATCATTATGTAAAGGAATTCGTGTGAAGTCAATCACCAATAAAATAGCACTAATGCTAATAGTTGCTCTATGTATTTCGTTTGTGGCTATGTCAGCTGTTAGTTACTACACTGCTCAAAACAAAACCATCGAGCTAGTCACACAAGCTCAACGTCAAATTCTAAAAGATGTTAAAAATGCAATGGATACATTTTTTAATAACAATCTTCATATCGTGGATAGCATGTCCTCTATCTTGTCAAAGCTAGACGAAAACCGCAACGGCATCGACGCCATCTTAGCTCAAGCCAAATCGATGTCAAATAAAGAGGTTGGGCTTGTTTATGCTGGCTATAATGACGGTGCGATGTACCGCTCAAATGGCAAAAATGAAACCCCAAAAGATGGCTATGATCCAAGAGCTAGAGACTGGTATAAACTAGCTAAAGAAAAAAATGGCATTACCTTTACCGATCCTTACGTATCTGCATCTTTGCAACAAATGGTGATAAGCTTCGTTGCTCCTATAAAAGACATCGGTGTAACAGCGACAAATGTTAGCATCGAAGAGCTAAGCAAAGAGATCATGAGTATCAGCAAGACTGATTATAGTTATGCTTATGTAGTAGATAAAGATGGCAAGATCATCATTCACCCTGACAAAGATCTAGTCGGCAAAGACAATCCAACCACAAGCAAGCTAGTCGCTAGATATAAAAATAAAGAATTTAATGAAAATGGACTAATTGCCTATAAAAACACAAAGGGCGAGGATAGATATGCTGACTTCATAGAGCTAAACGATCGTGGCTGGCTGGCTATATCTGCTATGCAAAAAGATGTATTTACCACAAATACTATGCCCCTCCTAAAGATCCAGCTAATCCTAGCAGTGCTATTTATCGTTATCCTTTCAGCATTTGTCTATTTCTTACTTAAAAAGTCTCTTAACCCTATAAAAACTATCCAGTCTAAGCTTGATGATCTATTTAAATTTGTAACTTACGAAGCAAAAGCACCAAGCAAGCTAGAGGTAAGATCAAATGATGAATTTGGTGAGATGAGTAAAGCGATAAATGAAAACATCGATAAAGTCGTAGCTGGCATCAAAAAAGATAGCACTATGATAGATGAGCTAAATAAGGTAGCAAATTTAATGATCAAAGGAAACCTTGGAGCAAAGATAGGCTCAACTCCAAACAACCCATCACTAAATGAATTAAAAGAGCTACTAAATAAATTCTTTACATCTATCTCAGCAAATTTAAAAGGCATAACAAACGTTCTTAGCTCATATACTAAAAACGACTTTACAGCAAAGGTTGAGATAAATGAAGAGCTAGAAGCCGATCTAAAGGCTATGATACTTGGAGTATCTAATATGGGTGAAGTAATTTGCACTATGCTAAACTCAAATTTAAATGATGCCAAGATGCTTGAAGAAAAGGCTACAACTTTGGCTTTGGCTATGAAAGAGCTTACACAAGGTGCTAGCACACAAGCAAATAGCTTACAAGAATCAGCAGCTGCAGTTGAGCAAATGTCAAGCTCAATGAATGCCATCTCTCAAAAGACAGCTGATGTCATAAGACAAAGTGATGAAATTAAAAACATCATAACTATCATTAGAGATATAGCAGATCAAACAAACCTTCTAGCTCTTAATGCAGCAATTGAAGCAGCCAGAGCAGGAGAGCATGGCAGAGGATTTGCAGTTGTTGCTGATGAAGTTAGAAAACTAGCAGAAAGAACACAAAAATCTCTAGGAGAGATAGAAGCAAATACAAATGTACTTGCTCAATCAATAAATGAGATGAGTGAATCTATAAGAGAGCAAAGTGAAGGCATAAATATGATAAATCAATCAGTTGCTCAAATAGATAATCTAACAAAAGAGAATGTTGTAATTGCAAACCAAGCAAACGAAGTAACAAGCGATGTTGATAACATGGCCAAGACAATAGTAAGTGAAGTAAGAAAGAATAAATTTTAATCAAACTACTTCATATATCTTCATAAATTTCAACCTGGTTTAGACTGGGTTGGGATTTAATCTTTTTAAATTCTAAATCTTAAATTTAATCTTTGTGTTTATCTATAAATTTCAAATTTAGTACTCAAGAATTATCTATCAAATTTTAAAATTTTATGAGCGAGCATATCACGCTTCTAAATTTAGTGGCGAATGGTTATGAGCCCTAAATTTAGTAAGTTGCTAAGGCGAGTCATATAAGATAATATTTCTCACTACTATACCTTATTATTTTTTTTTAATATGCTGAGCGTCTCACCGAATACTACACAGTCCTCTTCGTCGTCAGCGTCAGATGTGTATAATTGACAGGGAGACAAGGGGGACTTGAATTACGAAGCCGTCCCTTTGCCCCCCTTTTTAAATCCCCCAATCCCCTCGCACGTTAGAGGTGGCATGCAATGGTGCTGGCGCACTGCATGCGGTTTGCTATGTTAAATTTGAAATTTGTTTGGGCTTACTAAAGTTTAAATTTACACCCCAAAACAAAAATTTAAATTTACCTCACCTTATAATGCACGCTACCGCCATATGCGATGTCTTCGGCTTTTACGTCATCGCTTGTTAAGATTTCGCTTATCTTGCCACTTGCTTCAAGCCTTTCTCTATTTTCCTGAGCGTCTTCTTGGTAGCTATAAACCATCGCAACGCTCACCACGCCGCTAATGCCCTCTATCATCTTAAAAACTCTGATCTCATCTTCTATGCTCTCTGAGCTAACGACCACCACGATCCTATCTTCTGCATCAGTGATGATCTCGCACTCTTTTAACTTGCTTATCTCGTTTTTGACACTCTCATTTTTATTATCCGTATAGACTATCAGACTTGAAATATTCATCTAACTCTCCAAAATAAAATTTTCTTCTCATAAGCAGAGGTCACAACCTCGTTGTCGCTTATAAAAACTATGCTATTTATCGTGCTTTGCCCAGTTTTTAGCATAGCGATATTTTCCATGCTAGCACTATCAACTAAATTTACATCGCTCATCTCATCGCTCATATATGCAGCGATCTTGCCGTCACTACTAAGCCCCACGCCATAAACCAAAAAGCCAGTGTTTATCTTTTTTAGCGCTCCAGCAGAGAAGATGCCAACGATCCTGTCGGTGCCTCCACTTATCATGACGCCATTTTTATAGGCGATGTCGTAGATATTATCAGTGTGGATATCTAAAATTTTGTCCATCTTTTTAGTGCGAACATTGTAAAAATAGACCTTACCGCTCTCGCAAGCGATCGCTAGCGTGCCTCTATCCTCGCTTATCTCCATGTCTGAGAGCATTGCGATTGATATCTTAAAACTATCATAAATTTCGCTACTTTTTAGGTTTAAAAAGTAAATTTCATTGCTGATCGAGGCAAGTGCGACGTGCTCTCCGTCTAAAAATAGAGCCTTTTTTATCGCTTGATTAGCCATTTTTATGCTTCTTATCTGCCCATTTTCTCTTAGATAAAGTACCTTTGTAGCGTAGTCGCCCTCGCTTAGGATGAGTATCTTGCCATTTAGCTCATCGACATTTAAAATTTTTGGTCTTTCATGGTCGCTAACGTAGGTTTTTATATCATCCATTTTGATGATCTCGTCAAATTTAGACTCTTTTGGATCATAAATTTCAACCGTGCCACCATCAGTTGCGATAAAAAGTTTGTAATTTATCAGCGTAGTATTAAGCACATTTGCACTAGCTTCTATCTCTTTAATAGGCGTTGTGATCTCATTTGCAAAGATAAAATTTAACAAGCAAAAAAGAAAAAATAAAACTCTCATAAAGCCTCCATCTCAAGCGAATTTTTAAAACAAACATCAAAGCACTCGCCGCAGCTTACGCAATTTTGATTGATTATGGGACGAAAAACACCAAGAAACTCAACCGCTTTAAATTTACAAGCATCAAGGCAGTTGTAACAAATCGTGTCATTCCACGCTAGGCAGCTAGCGACGTTGATGCTAACCTTTGCGTTTATGCTCTTTGGCGAGTTTAAGCTTAATGCCAGGTGGCCGCTACTTTGGCAAGCTTTCGCGCACTCTTCGCAAAAGTCGCAGCCTAGCTTTTTAACTTTAAAAATAACTCTTTCATTTTCAAAGCTAAGAAGCTCTTTTTCACAGGCACTGACGCAGCTAGCCTCACAGCCAGCGCAGTCAAATTCACCGCTAAAAAATGGTGGATTTATAAATTTGGGAGCAGGTTTTGCCCCCAAAATTTTACTAATTAGCTCTCGCCTGCTTTGCATTACTTAACGCCGTCATTTAAAACGTCTAGTAAATTTGACTTATGTGAGCCGTTTTTATCTCTAAAGTCAGGCTTAAATTTATTGCCAACGAGCTGAGTTACGCCATTTTGTTGCTCGACGTGACAAGTTGTGCAGTTATATCTCTCATCATCAAGCTTGCCTGCAAGATCTTTTTTGTTTCTGATGTCATAAAGGTGAGAAGCTGGGATAGGAGTTGCTCCGCTATCTTTTGCAAACTCAGGCATGTGGCAGGTTACGCACATATTCATATCTTTTGTGATAGGCACCAAACCCTCAGTGTCATGCGGGATAAACGGAGGTGCGTTTTCAAAAGATCTGTCAAACCTCTTTGCCATACCTGCTGGCTCTTTTGTGTAGTTGATGTCTTTTAAAACAACGTCTTTATCGTCTAACAAATCGACATTTCTAAGGCCGATTTGCGAATCGCTAATGCTTGGATTATTCAATGCACATGCCGCTAAAAAGGCAGCGCATAGTGCTCCAAGCGCCATTATTTTCATTTTCATTTTTCTCTCCTTAAATTTCTAATACTAAAATTTAACGCCCCGTCGCCGCAAACGTCGATACATCTACCGCAGCTTATGCACTCGCTTGAGCTAACCGCTCGGCTCTCTTTACCGATCATATCTAGCACTTGCACCTCTGGGCATATGAGCTTGCACTTCATGCACTTTGTGCAGGCATCTGCGTCGTGTTTTACTCTGATGAGTGCAAATTTTGATATCACCGCGTAAAATGCACCAAGCGGGCAGACATGTGAGCAAATTCCACGCTTTAGCACGAACATATCAAAGGCCACTATGCCAAGGGCGATGCCAATGGTGCTAACTGAGCCGTAGATAATGCCACGCTGGATGATACCTATAAAGCTAATGCTCTCAAACGCTGGCAGCGAGAGAGCTAGGCTTAAGATAAGAGTGAGCGCTAGCAAGTAGTAGCGCAAATTTTTACTTACGTTTAAAATTTTCTCGCCCTTAAAGCCAAATTTCTCTCTTAGCTTGTAAGCAATATCCGTTAGTAAATTTACTGGGCAAACCCACGAGCAAAACGCTCTAGGAGCGATAAGTGCATAAAATACAAAGACGATGATCGCACCGATTACCCCATTTATGCCTACGCTAAAGCTTGCTAGTAAAATTTGAAGCACCGCAAATGGATCGCTTAGTGGAATTTGTCCAAAAAGCGTAGATGAGCTTAAATTTCCGCTAAGTATCTTAAACCCATAAACATTTCCTAGGATAAATAGCACTAGGATAGAAATTTGAGTTATTCGTCTTAAGATTAAAAATTTCATAGCTCACCGCCATTTAGATAGTCAGTCGCCTTTTTGATGTCGAGCTTTATCTTGCTGTTGGCATCATCCACGCGCCTTTCATCTTCTTTTATCCAGCCTTTGACGTAGTTATCGCCAACTTTGCCAAGCACAACCTCGCGGTTTAGCACAGTAATGGCTGCTTTTTCGGTGATACAGGCTCGCTCGCACACGCCACAACCCGTGCAGATATCGCTATCAACTACTGGGAGCAAAAACGCATGCTTTTGCGTCCTTTCGTTGCGGCGATACTCAAGATACAAGGCCTTATCTATGAGCGGACAAGATCTATAACAAGCATCGCACTGTATGCCCCAGTAGGCCACGCAGTTTTTCATATCGACCACTGCAACGCCCATTTTGGCTTTGTTTATGTCTAGTTTGCCAGCTGTGCTTACTAAATTTGCGTCCAGTGCCCCAGTCGGACAGACTGGCACGCAAGGGATATGCTCGCACATATGACAAGGAATTTTTCTAGGCTCAAAATAAGGCGTACCGACACTTATACCATCTTCAAGAGTAGCAAGTTTTAGCGTATCAAATGGACAGGCCTCTACGCAAAGTCCGCACTTGATACAGCTCTTTAAAAACTGCTCCTCTGCTTTCGCACCAGGCGGTCTAAGAAGTACAAGCGGTGAGGCTTTGGCACTAAGCGACCATATAAAGCCTCCACCAAGAGCTAAGATCACTGCCTTAGCTCCAAATTTCAAAGCTTCTCGCCTACTTGAAAATTCCATATCAGCCACTTTTACGCCTTGTAAATTTTAACCGCGCATTTTTTATAGTCTGTCTCTTTTGAGATAGGGCAAGTAGCGTCAAGGCAGACTTTATTTATAAATACGTTTTCATCAAAGAAAGGCACATAAACAAGACCTACTGGCGGCTTGTTTCTACCTTTTAGATCTACTCTTGCTTTTACCTTGCCGCGGCGTGACTCGACCCAAACGATCTCGTTTTGAAGCACGCCAAGTTTTTTAGCGTCATCTTCGTGCATGTAGCAAAGTGCCTCTGGAACGGCTCTATAAAGCTCAGGAACACGCATAGTCATCGTGCCTGTATGCCAGTGCTCTAGAACACGGCCAGTACATAGCCAGAATGGATAATCTTTGCTTGGCATCTCGCATGGATCCATGTAAGGGCGGAAGAAAATTTTTGCTTTGTTTGCAAGAGGAGTTTTCTCTTGATTTTTCACGCCTTTTAGATCGCCTGTTGGAAGAGCTGCGTTTTTGTTGCCGTAGAATGCAAATTTATCATTTGGAGCGGCTTTTTTAGCGTATGGGTCAAATTTGGTGTTAAATCTCCACTGAGTCTCTTTACCATCGACAACTGGCCATCTAAGACCTCTTACTCTGTGGTAAGTGTCAAAGTCAGCTAGGTCGTGGCCGTGGCCAACACCAAATTTTCTATACTCTTCCCAAAGATATTTGTGGATGAAAAATCCATATCCTTTAAATTCTTTACCATCAGAGCCGATCACCTTTCTACTATCGCCAAAGACTTCTGTGTTGTCATAGTTTTCCATGATCGGATCGTTTGCGCTAAATTTCTTAGCATCTTCATTTGCAAAAAGCACGTCAAATAGCGTATCTTCTTCGCTATATCCCATAGCTTTTGCAGCCTCAAGCACGCTTGGAAGTGTCACTTTGTCATTTAGCTTTTTCTCGCCCCAAACATCTTTTAGTTTAAAGCGCTTACTAAACTCAAGCATCTGCCAGATATCAGGCATCGCTTCGCCAACAGGAAGTACTTGCTGTCTCCAGTGCTGTGTCCTTCTCTCAGCATTACCGTATGCACCCCATTTTTCATAGATCATCGCAGTTGGGAGGATAAGGTCAGCTACTTTTGCAGAAATTCCTGGATAAGGGTCACTTACGACGATGAAGTTGTCCATTTCGCGAGCTGCTTTGATCCAGTGGTTTGCGTTTGCAGTGTTTTGCCATGGGTTATTTACTTGAACCCAGATAAATTTAACCTTGCCATCTTCAAGATCACGCATCATTTTTACGTAGTGTGAGCCTGGTACGGCATTTAGTGTGCCAGCAGGTAGTTTCCAAAGTTTTTCAGTGATCTCTCTGTGCTTTGGATTGCCAACAACCATGTCAGCTGGCAAGCGGTGAACGAATGTTCCAACCTCTCTTGCTGTTCCGCACGCACTTGGTTGGCCAGTTAGAGAAAAGGCACCTGAGCCTGGAAGTGCTTGCTTGCCAAGTAAGAAATGCACCATATAAGCTTGCTCATTTACCCATGTGCCGCGTTGGTGTTGGTTAAAGCCCATAGTCCAGAAACTCACGACTTTGCGATTTTTCTCGATGTAAAGATCAGCAAGTGCTTTTAGTTTTTTCTTAAATTCATTGATATCTTCGTTTGGATCGCCTTTTGCTACCTTAGCTGTAAAGTCAAGTGTGTAAGGCGCAAGAGCTTTTTTGAACTCTTCAAATGTTATTTGCCAGTGATCGCCAGCTTTTGCAGCATTTTTATTTTCTAGCGTATCGCCAGCCTTTAGGCCAAGATAAGAAAGCGTAACGCCCTCAGCCTCGCTTAGCACCTTTGATTTTTCAGTAGCAGCTGTGTCTAGCTCACTTGGAGCATATTTTTTGTGGTGGATGTCTGGACGAAGACCATATCCGATATCAACTGGGCCAGCTGTGAAGACGCAGTGTTTTTTGACAAATTCTTCATCTATCATCTCAGGATGGTTATAGACTATCTCACGAGCGATGTAGTTCCAGATAGCAAGGTCAGATGACGGAGCAAAAATGATCTCGATATCGGCTAAATTTGATGTTCTAGTTGAGTAAGTGCTTAAATTTACGACCTTTACTCTATCAGGATCGCTAAGCTTTCTATCACTCACGCGCGCCCAAAGGATCGGGTGCATCTCAGCCATATTTGCGCCCCAAGCTACGATAGTATCAGTTAGCTCGATGTCATCAAAGCAGCCTGATGGTTCATCGATACCAAAAACTTGCATAAAACCAAGAACCGCACTTGCCATACAGTGTCTTGCATTTGGATCGATGCTGTTGCTTCTAAAGCCACCTTTCATAAGCTTAACAGCTGTGTAGCCCTCTGGGATAGTGTATTGACCAGAGCCAAGCACGCCAACGCCGTGAGGTCCAAGCTCGTCATAAGTCTTTCTAAACTGAGCTTCCATCACGTCAAATGCTTGTTTCCAGCTTACTTGCTTGAATTTACCTTTTTTGTCAAATTCGCCCTTTTCATTTACACGCAAAAGTGGATGAGTGATCCTATCTTCGCCGTACATGATCTTAGCGTTAAAGTAGCCTTTGATACAGTTTAGACCGCGATTTACCGGTGCTTCTGGATCGCCTTTTACAGCTACTATCTTGCCCTCTTTTGTAGCAACCATGATGCCACATCCGGTTCCGCAAAATCTACAGGCAGCCTTATCCCAACGCCAGCCTTTTTCAGCTTCGTTTGCCGCACTTAGCGAGCTTGGCACAGCGATACCGGCACTAGCACAAGCAGCACTAGCTGCAGCACTTTTGATGAAATCTCGTCGATTCATTTTTTCTCCTTCAAAGATTTAAACAAATTTAAGAGATATTACTCTCATTAAACTTATTTACCCCTGATTTACGTAGATAAAAATTTCAATAAACTTAAGATGTAAAATTACATATTAGTTTAAGAAAATTTATATAAATAGCCCATTATAAAAGAAGTAAGATGATAACTTAAAGCAATTTTTTAACATATCTATAGGTATTTTACAAGTAAATCTTAAAAAAATAAATTATAAATTTATTCAAATAGTTGAGTAGAAAAGTAACACATAAATTGGGGTAAATTTATCTTTTATTTAATCAAATTTATATACGATGGAACAAGAAATTTTAAAATTTATAAACGAGCATATCACGGCTCTAAATTTAAATTTTATTGAAATTATCCACATGCAGTGCGAAGCACTGAGGCATGCTACCTATAACGTCGTCGGGCTTTACTTCGACTTCGTCTCGTAACTGCAAGCAGACAGGGGATTGTTAAGGGGGAAGGGAGCTTCTTTGCTTCGCAAGCTCACAACTGCAAGCAGAGCGTAATTCAAGCCTCTTCCCCCTTAACAATAAGTTTTGTAGCCTTGTTTAAACAAATTTGAGTTTGTTTATTAAGAAGTTAAAACCTCTTCTTCCTAACCTCTTCAACTATGGCTTTAGCCATCTCATCTACTTCTGATGTTACTTCGTTTGCTTGGTTGGCAATTACAACATTCTCTTTTGTTAGGTTATCTATTTGAGCAACTGATTGATTTATCATATTTATGCCTTCACTTTGCTCTTTGATTGATTCACTCATCTCATTTATTGATTGAGCTAGGACATTTGTATTTGCTTCTATCTCACCTAGAGATTTTTGAGTTCTTTCTGCTAGTTTTCTAACTTCATCAGCAACAACTGCAAATCCTCTACCATGCTCTCCAGCTCTAGCTGCTTCAATAGCAGCATTAAGAGCTAGTAGGTTTGTTTGATCTGCTATATCTCTAATGATAGTTATGATGTTTTTAATTTCATCTGATTGTCTTATAACATCAGCTGTCTTTTGAGAGATGGCATTCATTGAGCTACTCATTTGCTCAACTGCAGCAGCACTTTCTTGTAAGCTATTTGCTTGAGTATTTGCTGAGCTTGCTACTTTTGATACTGAGCTAGCTAGAAGTTTAGCTTTTTCTTCTAGTACTTGAGCTTGGTTTAGATTGTCATTTAGCATTTTAGATATCTCAATGCCAAGAGAGTTTATACCACTTGCTATCTTACCATCATCATCAAGTCTTTTTGTAAAGTCTTGGTTTTTATAAGTGTTTAGTAGATCAAGTACATCTTTACCATTACTTGATATTGCATTTTTAAGAGCAAGTTGTAGATCTTTAAATGTGCTTTTTAGTTGATTTAGAGCTGGGTTATTAGTATCAGCTTCTAAGCTTGCTTCATAGTTGCCATCTTTTATCTCATTTACAAAGGTGTTGGCTTTTTGGATGAAGGTGTTTTCTTTTTCTTTAGATGTTTGGATCTTTTGGATGTTGTCGTTGATAAGATTTGCCATTTGACCAAATTCATCTTTAGAAACGATATTTGACTTAACAGGTTCTTTGATCTCGTAGTTTAGGAATTTAAAGAATGAAACCAATGACTCAGATATAGCTGAAAGTGGTTTTAATGATCTACTAACTACAAATAAAAGAAGTGCAACAATGACTACGATAAATACTATTGATGATATGATTTGTGAAATAAATGTCTTATTTAAGCTCTCGTCATAGTCTGTCCATGAGTTTGCAGAGCAAATAAGCCAGTTTGCTTGATCATAAAGCTCGCAAGCAAGAAGTCTCTCTGTGCCTCTAAGATTGTAAGTAAATGTTTTATCGCCATTTTTCTTATACTCATTTGAGTAGTCATCAATGATCTTCATAGCTTCGCTAGCATCAGATAAAACAAGATCCTTATGAACGAAATGAATTATTTTTTTATGCTCTAAATCAAATAAAGCTATTGCACTACTTGGAGTTGGTTTTATCTTATTAAGCTCATTATCAAGCTTATCTATACCCATATCCACGCCAAAGACACCAATAACCTTACCACCAACTACTACCTTTTTAGCAATAGTTAAATTTAAGCCACCAGCTGAGCTTGTGTATGGAGCTGAAAAGATGATACCCTCTTTTGCAACAGCGTCCTTGTACCAGCCCTTAACCCTTGCATCATAGTTTTTTCTCTGATCAAAAACCATAAATTTACGATCTTTGCCATCAAGCACAGCGTTATAAACAGCACCATCAGCCGCATAACCAAAGTAAAATTCAGAAAAATCAGTAACCTGCGCTGCATCCATTAGCACTTTTTCTAAAGCCTCTTTGTCATCCAAAATTTGTGGATGTGCCTCGATGTAACTAGCAAAATTTTGAACGGCTGCAAGCTTATCTTCAAAAAATGCATTCATATAAAACTGCAAAACTTTTGAAGATGAAGTCTTAGACTCCTTTGCTAGATCATAAATACTCTCCTTGGTATTTGTGTAATTCACCGTTGAAAACACGCCAAGCGAGACAACTAAAAGCACTACGATGATGAGTGCTATCTTGTTTGCTGCTTTTTTCATAAACAAAATCCCTTTGTGTAAATTTTATGTTTATATCGGCAAATTTTTTTTATGATTAATAGCTATTTACAATTATTTAGGTGTGAAATTTCAAGCTAAATTTCATATAAAGCCTAGTTTCTAGCATCAGCTAAAACAAGTGCAAAAAGCACATCAACGCCTGCTTTTTGAAGTGTATCTCTAGCTTCTAGTATCGTTGTGCCAGTGGTTACGATGTCATCGACTAAGATAACTGGCGCAGTGATATTTTTTAAAATTTTAAAATTTCTTGGATTGTTTTGTCTAAATTTAAGATCCTTGCCGCTGTAGCTGACACTGCTTGTCGCATGCAAGGTGTGAAAGATGGGTTTAAGGTTTTTAGCACGAAGCTCGTTTGCCAAAATAGCCGTTTGCGAGTAGCCATTATGCACTCTATCATCTATCGGCAAGGCGTAAATTTGCTCTGGGAAGCTAAAACTCTTAGCAAATTTCTTAAATGCAAATTTGGCTAAGTTTTTATAGATAAAAAGTCCGTGCATTTGGTGCTTTGAGTGGATGAGCTCTTTGATCTCAGAGTAGCCATAGAAGCTATAAATTTTAAAGCCCTCCAGCTCTCTTGCCACAGGGCTTGGCTCGCTTAAAATTTGCGAGCAGGTTTTACAAAATGTCTTTAGCGTAAAGCTCTTGCAAAACGCACAAAACATCAGCTATTTAAGATAGCGATCGCAGAGCGTTTAACGGCGTCGTTGATGATGTCTGTTAAGAATGGCTTAAACGCTCCGCCAGTGCGAACTAGCTCAAATTTGGTTTGGTTGTTTGAGATATTTTTGATGATGCTTTGATCGCCTTTTTGAATTTTAAGAGTGATCTTTATCTTACCTCTTGTGTTGTCGCTGTTATATCCGCTCATATTTGCTTCAAATTCGTTTATGAAAACTTCAACCACAACGCCACCCATGCCATTTACATTTGCGCCACGTGCTGCAAGCTCTCTTTTAAGGGAGTCGCTAAAATAAGTCGCGAGATCGTTTTGAAGCACGACATACTCTTTTACAGTGCCTCTGCCATCGGTTATAGTTGCGATAGTACTTTTGTTTTTGCGACTATCATGCACCGCGCTTATATATACTTCAAGGCCGTTAGCTTGCTGACTTGCAGCAGTTTTGTAAGGATCAAACGCAACTACTGTCTGAGTAGGCGCACAACCGCTCAAAAATAGGACAAAAAGTCCAAAGATAGCTAGAAATTTAAATTTACTCATATTTTTCCTTTCAAAGTTTAGTGATCTCATCAGCCACTTTTATGGCAGCTTGCTTAACTAAAAGCGCGATAAAGAAGTCAAACTGACCACTTTTTGACGCCTCAAGCTCCTCCACGTGGTGTCTAGTCGAGATAGGAATTCGTTTTTTGAAATTTATATCTGAAAGCACAAGCTCGCCGTATAGATGTCCGTTTAAAATCTCCGAGCTTCTTTGGTAGTTGCCCCTAAGCTCATCAAACCTAAAATCAAGCCTGTACGTATACGGCGATGTTTGAGTATCCACGACCACGATGCCACGAGAATTTAGCTCACGCTGCAAAAATAGATAAAAAAGCACCTCTAGGCGAGGGTTTGAGCTAAAGACTACGCTACTTCCATCAAGCCTCGTGTAGTAAATCGACCTTGCGCTGCTTCTGGCATCCACTATCCTATGAAAATAGACCTTTTTTAGCCCGACATTTATGTCGATCATATTTTTTTCCAAGCAGCAGTTTATCGCCACGTCGCTTTTATACTTGACGCCATTTATAAAGACGCCATCGCCCCTGCCCTTGCACGCACTGCAGTCGGCTGGTATGCGCAAAACCTCTTCAAAATAGGTCTTATCTTGGCTACTTATACTCGCACTTTGCACGCCGTCTATGCCCTCACAAGAGAGACAAAGGCTCGCTTTTGCCGAGCAACCTGATATAAAAAATACCGCAAATATCGCTAATAACGCTGTTCTTAACATCTCGCTTCCTTTTGCTCTTTTTGTTTTTTGCGAAGGTTTTTCACGCTCTCTCCTGCTATGCCGTAGTTGTTCGTGTCGATCTCGTCGATGATGACGACCGTGTTTTTAGCGCTTCTGCCTAAAATTTCGCTGATCAAATTTGTAACTCCGCTTATCATCTTCTCTTTTTGCTCCACACTTGGGCTATCACCCTCTTTTGTCACGCAAATTTTCACAAATGGCATAGTGCTTCCTTTTTGTAAATTTAGCATTTAAATTTTAATCAAATTTTATCAACCAAAACAATCCGCAGGCAGATCTACCGCCAGATTTATATAAGGCGAAATATTTTGTGATGATTTTGAAAGCTGTGACGTGAAATTTTGGCGCAGATAGAACAGATAGTTCATTAAGCCAAAATTTTACTAACTCTTTCAAAAGGGCACAAAAGATAAGCCGTCAGTCTATTTTTAAAACGCTTAAAAAGGCTTCCTGCGGCAAATTTACCTTACCTATGGCCTTCATACGCTTTTTACCCTCTTTTTGCTTCTCAAGCAACTTTCTCTTACGAGTGATATCGCCGCCGTAGCACTTGGCTGTGACGTTTTTACCCATTGATTTTACGGTTTCACGAGCGATGATCTTGTTGCCGATACTAGCTTGTATCGCCACCTCAAAAAGCTGGCGTGGCACGATCTCTTTCATCGCCTTTACGAAGTCCCTGCCCTTCGTCTGCGCCTTGCTCTCAGGCACGATGATAGAGAGCGCATCGACCGTCTCGCCAGCCACTTTTACATCAAGCTTTACTAGATCGCCCACGCGGTAGTCGCTTGGTTCATAATCAAAGCTCGCGTAGCCTTTGGTGCTTGACTTTAGCTTGTCATAAAAGTCCATCACGATCTCATTCATCGGTATGTCATACTCGAGTAAAACGCGGTCAGTCGTGATGTAGTCCATTTTTGTTTGTATGCCACGGCGGTTGTTTAAAAGCGTGATGATGTTACCCAAAAACTCGCTTGGCGTGATGATAGTGGCCTTCACGTATGGCTCAAGGATCGAGTCTATTTTATTTACTGGCGGCAGCTGACTTGGGTTTTGAATTTTTAAATTTACCCCGTCAGTTTGTAGCACTTCGTAAGTCACGGTCGGCGCTGTGGCGATGAGATCAAGATCAAACTCGCGCTCCAATCTCTCTTTGACGACCTCCATGTGAAGAAGACCTAAAAAGCCAACCCTAAAGCCAAATCCAAGCGCCACCGAGGTCTCTGGCTCGTAGCTAATGGAGCTGTCGTTTAGCTTTAGCTTATCAAGCGCGTCACGCAGATCTTCAAATTTATCAGTTTCGATCGGATAAAGTCCCGCAAATACAAATGGCTTAGCCCTCTCAAAGCCACCAACTGGCTCTTTTAGCGGATTTCTAGCCTGCGTCACCGTATCGCCCACCTGCACGTCGCTCACGTTTTTTAGGCCAAGCACGACTATACCGACCTCGCCAGCTGCGATACTTTTTGTCTTTATCGGTGCGATCGGATTTGGGTACATGAGATCAAGCACGATATGCTTTTTGCCTGTTCCCATGACCAAAATTTCATCATTTTTAGATATTGCGCCGTCGTATACACGCACGAGTGCTAGTGCGCCAAGGTAGTTGTCAAACCAGCTATCATAAATGAGCGCCTTTGTAGGCTTGTTTGCGTTGCCATTTGGCGCAGGAATTCTCGTGATGATCGCCTCAAGTAGCTCTTTTATACCGATACCGCTTTTTGCGCTCACCTCGATCGCTCCAGAGCAGTCAAGGCCGATGATATGCTCGATCTCGTCCTTTACTCTAGCAGGGTCAGCCGCAGGCAGATCGATCTTGTTGATGACTGGGATGATCTCTAGGTTGTTTTCAAGTGCGATGTAGACGTTTGCGATAGTTTGCGCCTCCACGCCCTGAGAAGCATCCACGACAAGCAGCGCACCCTCGCAACTAGCCAAAGAGCGGCTCACCTCGTAGCTAAAATCAACGTGTCCTGGGGTGTCTATCAAATTTAGAACAAAATTTTGCTCATTTAGTGCGTAGTTTAGGCGGACAGACTGGGCTTTGATCGTGATGCCACGCTCTTTTTCTATATCCATCGTGTCCATGATCTGCGAGCTCATCTCACGGTCGCTAACAGCGCCGCACTCCTGAATGAGGCGGTCAGCAAGCGTGCTTTTACCATGGTCGATGTGAGCGATGATGCTAAAATTTCTAATGTTTTTCATGAAATCCCTAGTTAAATTTTAGGCGATTTTATAAAAAAAATCGTTAAAGTTGAGTAAAAATGAGTTTGCTAGGTCAGTAAGGTTTAAATTTAAAGCTCAAATTTAGCTCTTAAACTTTTACGCAGATCGCAAAGCACAATACAAAGTGAATATAAAAAAATAGGCGTAAGCCACAAGCGTCAAGAAGCCTAAAAATGCCGAGGCATAGACTAAAACACTAATCCCATATGTCGCATTTGCAAGCGCTGACACATGATAAGTCCAAAGCTCTGGCTGTTCGAACGGAGCATCTATGGCATTAAAATATAGAGCAAAATTTAACGCCAGCAACAAAATAAATACGTACTCTTTCTTTAGAAAAAAAGCAGCACAAATCAAGGCAACTACAAAATTTAACCCAACAAGAAAGCCAAGATATTTACCATACATAAAGGTGCAAAGCAGACCTAAGATCACGACTACCAGATATTCATTTTTTATGCGCAACATTAAATTTAAGCCTTTTGTGTCAAATTTTAGTGATGATGCCCGCAGTGATCATCTTCATCATTTAGCTCGCAGATGAGATCGTCTTTATGTCCAAGGCTCTCGCTCTCAAACTGAAGCGTGACATGGCCGATGCCTGCGTGAGAAAGCTCGTGCTCGATGCGCTTTATCATCTTTGAAATTTCAGCCACGCTTAGCGCATCATCCACCACCACATGGGCTATGAGCGCATTTGTGCCAGCATTTATCGCCCAGATATGCAGGTCATGCACGATTTTAACGCCATCTACACCCTTTATAACGCCTAAAATTTCATCCGTATCAAGCTTAAGCGGCACGGCTTCGATCAGGATATTAAAGCTATCTTTTAGCAAGCTAGCGCCACTTTTTATGATGAGTAGCGAGACGAAGATACTTGCGATGCTATCGGCCTGCGTGAAGTTAAATTTCATCACAAGAAGCGCCGCAACGATAGCGCCAACAGAGCCAAGCGTGTCGCCAAGCACGTGCAAATATGCACCTTTCATATTTAAATTCTCTTTTGTATCAGCGCTTTTATGCATATAAACAGCTACGACTAAATTTACCACAAGCCCCAAAATACTAACTAAAAGCATCGTTTTAGCATCTATCTCTGGCTCGTTAAAAAGCCTAATGATCGCTTCGACTACGACAAAGACAGCGAGTGCGATAAGAGCGATGGCATTTATGAAAGCAGCGATGATCTCGACCCTTTTGTAGCCAAAGGTCTTTTGTAAATTTGCCCTTTTTTCTGCGATCTTAAAAGCAACCAGTGACAAAAAGAGAGCCGCAGCGTCTGAGAGCATGTGAAATGCGTCACTAATAAGCGCAAGCGAGTTTGAAACGAAGCCAAAAACAGCCTCAACTATCATAAACACAAAAATGAGTAAAAACGAATTTCTAAGAACGCTCTTGTTGTGCATCATTATCCTTCTTTTCGGCGTCGATCCTCTTGCCGATATCTTTTAAATTTGAAAATTCCTCGATGAGCTTTGGCGAGTCGTCAAGGCTGATGACGAAATTCCATATATAGGTCATCACAGAGTAGATGTGGCCGGCATTTGTCTGCTGCGAGCTTAGCACTATTATCGCCACCAAAAAGAGCAGCGATGCGCTAATGCCGATGATAAAATAGCTCATCGCCTCCCTGTTTGAGATCGCTATACGAAATTTAGAAACGACATCATAGTGCCTATTTAGCGTGCTTTTGTTAAAAACACCTATCACCTTTGCCTCTTTTTCTAAGCGGTCATTTAAGCGAAGATAAAGATCGTCATTTTTCTTGATATATCTTGGCAAAAATATAAGAAAAAAGGTCATAACTACAAAGCACGCCACAGCGACCTTTGGCCGGGCAAAATGAGCATAAACGCTGAGCCGATGATCGAAATGACCGATGTAAAAAACATAGGAAAATGCGTCTCAAAGAAATTTACAAACTCTCGCGAGAGCGCTACTCTGGCGATGATGGCGGAGTCGTCTTTGGCGTTTTGCTTTTCATTCATGATGACATTTACAGCAAGCTTTGCGTAGATATTTGCAAAAACTTGCGTATCCACGCGGCGCCTAATGGCTCCAACAAGCCACGCTATAAGCACAAAAAGTGCGTAAATGAGAGCATTTAACGTATTTCCTTGCATGATTGCATTAATCGCAAAGCCCGCAAATATCGGGTAGGCTAGAAAAAGTCCGTTCTCTGCTAACACCAAAGTAAAGGTCAAAATGAGCTTTTTGTTATGCTCGGTCGCTATGCTCTTTAGCGTTTTAAAGGCGTTATTTTGCAAATTTACTCCTAAAGATTTTGCGAATTTTAGCTCAAATTTATAAATTTTGAAAAATTTTTGTTGTAACTCTTGACATTACAACAAAAAATCACTATACTTCGCTCATCGGTTGTAAATAAAAAGATTACAACACAAAAAACAAGGAGAACAAAATGAAAAATTATCAGGTTGCAAAGATCACAAATGAGCCAAGAGTCGAGCTAAAAGAGGCTTTAAATTTAACTGGCTGTGAGGTATCTATAAACGAACTTCCGGCAAACGTGAGCGTGCCATTTGTCCATGCGCATAAGCAAAACGAGGAGCTTTACATCATCACTGAGGGCAATGGCGAGCTTTTCATCGACGGCGAAGTGATAAAAGTAAGTAAAGGCGACGCGGTGCGCATAGATCCAGAGGGTAAGAGGTGCTTTAGGGCTGGCAAAAACGGCATCAAAATGATCTGCATCCAGACAAAACGCGGCAGCCTAGAGCAATACACAATGAGTGACGGTGTGATAGTTGATGACGTAAAGCCAAGCTGGCTGTAAATTTAAAGGAGAAACAATGAAAATAGCAATCATAGGTGCAAACGGCAAAAGCGGTGCAAATTTAGTAAATGAGGCGATAAAATAAGACTACGACGTCACAGCGATCGTTAGAAACAAAGAGTATAAAAACGAAAGCGTAAAGGTCATTTATAAAGATATTTTCGAGCTTACAAAGGCCGATCTAGCAGGCTTTGACGCTGTTATCAGCGCATTTGCAGCATGGAGCGAAGAGACTTTCCCGCTTCACAAAAAAGTGGCCGCTCACCTAGTAAATTTACTAGAAGGCACTAGTACAAGGCTCATCGTAGTTGGCGGCGCTGGCACGTTATTTGTTGATGGCAAGGGCACTATGCTCATGGACACCCCAGACTTCCCAGCAGCATATATGGGCGTGGCAAAGGCTACGGCAGAGTCTTATTTTGAGCTAAAAAGTAGCGCAAATGTGCTTTGGACATACGTAAGTCCAGCAGGCGACTACGACGAAAACGGCGCTCGCACCGGCAAATACGTGCTTGGCGGGGACGATCTCATACTAAACTCAAAAAATGAGAGCTACATAAGCTACGCAGACCTTGCGCTTGCGATCATCGACGAGCTAAAAAACAAGAAATTTATCCAAAAACGCTTCACTGCAGTCGGCGAGAGAGCGTGAGTTTGATTTTAGTAGGCAAATTTAAACTTATGCCTGCTAAACTTAGAGGTTTAAATATGAAATTTAAGGGAGCTTATGCAAGTTGGCATTAAATTTTCAACCGCGATACACGCGCTTTTGTGTGCTAAATTTTTTGAAAACGAGAAGGTTACAAGCGAATTTATAGCTGGTAGCATAAACACAAACCCAGTTATCGTTAGAAAGCTACTTGGCATCTTAAAGGCTGCAGGGCTCGTAAATGTCGCAGCTGGAGTTGGCGGAGTATGCCTTGCAAAAGAGCCAAAAGATATAAATTTACTTGAAATTTTTAACGCAGTAAATGATAAAGAAAAACTTTTTAAAATTCACTCTGATTCACCAAAAGCCTGCCCGCTTGGTGGCAGGATAGAGGAGCTTTTAAGCGGGCACTTTTTAAGGGCGCAAACTGCCCTAGAAAACGAGCTAAAAAGCGTTACTTTGCAAGACTTACTAGACGAACTTGCGAGATAAATTTAGGCTAGAAATTTGACTTTCTAGCCAAAACAAATTTAAAACTACTCCTGCATCGCGATCCATTTTTGTGCGATCCTGACGGCATTTGTCGCAGCTCCCACGCGGATCTGGTCGGCACTGCACCAAAGATGAAGCACATTTGATCTAAAGTTATCAACCCTGATCCTGCCAACATAAGTCTCGTTTGTATCGCTTGAGATAGTAGGCATCGGATACTCTTTTTTAGCTGGATTATCGACTACGACGACGCTTGGAGCTTTGCTTAAAACCTCTCTTGCCGCATCTGCGCTCACGTCTTTGTCAAAGTGGATAGTGATCGCCTCAGAGTGGCTTCTAAGCACCGGCACACGCACGCAAGTTGCGCTCACTTCGATATCTTTGTGAAGGATCTTTTGCGTTTCATTGACCATTTTCATCTCTTCTTTTGTATAGTCGTTATCCAAAAAGACGTCGATATGCGGGATCACGTTTAGCGCTAGGCGGTGCGCGAAGACCTTTGGCTCACACTCATCAAGCTTAAATTCAAAAAACTTTTGCATCTGTACGACAAGCTCTTCCATGCCCTCTTTGCCAGCGCCGCTTGCTGCTTGATAGGTAGAAACATCGACCCTGTTGATACCAAAAGCGTCATTTAGTGGCTTTAAAATTTGCACCATTTGGATGGTTGAGCAGTTTGGATTTGCGATGATGCCGCGGTTTTTCCATTGCGCTATATCACTTGGGTTACACTCAGGCACGACTAGCGGGATATCTTTATCCATCCTAAAATGGCTGGTGTTATCGATAACTACTGCGCCGCTGTCAGCTGCAAATTTAGCAAATTTCTCTGAAACTGAGCCGCCTGCGCTAAAAAATGCGATATCGATCTCATGCTCGCTAAAAACTTTCTCGGTTAGCTCTTTTACTTTGTAGTGTTTGCCCTTAAATTCGATCTCCATGCCAACGCTCTTTGCGCTTGCAAGCGGCAAAAGCTCGCCAACTGGAAAATCAACCTCTTCCATAACTCTAAAAAGCTCTTCGCCGACTGCTCCTGTCGCACCAACGACCGCTACGTTAAATTTTCTCATCTGCTCTCCTTGGTTTCTTTTAATTTTCTTAATTTGCATAATTTTACTAGCCAAAAACTTAAATTTATTATTATTTCTTACTTCTTGCTTGTAAAAATAGATCATTTGGTAAAATTTCATCGCCCTCGCTTAGTATCGCTGCACGCTGCACGACTGAGATGAGCTCTCTTATGTTACCTGGATAATCATAGCCCAAAAGCTCCTCTTTGGCTGCTTTTGAGAAATTTTTAGCCTCAAAGCCATACTCTTTGCAGCATTTTTCTAAAGCATCTTGTGCGATAGGCAAAATTTCATCTTTTCGCTCGCGAAGTGGCGGGATGAAAAGCGGGATCGTGTTTAGGCGGTAGAAAAGATCTTCTCTAAACCTGCCCTCTTTCATCGCAAGCTCTAAATTTGCATTTGTAGCGCAGATGATGCGAACGTCGATCTTTTCGCTCTTTGTGGCACCAAGCCTTGTTATCTCACGCTCTTGAAGCGCACGAAGCAGCTTTGGCTGTAAATTTATAGGCATCTCGCCGATCTCATCTAAAAATAGTGTTCCACCATTTGCCAGCTCAAAATGCCCTTTTTTGGTAGCCGCAGCGTCGGTAAATGCGCCTTTTTCAAAGCCAAAAAGCTCACTTTCTATCAAATTTTCAGGGATCGCTGCCATATTTAAAGCGACAAATGCAGCGTCTTTTCTTGGTGAGTTTGCGTGGATAAATTTAGCAAAGACCTCCTTGCCAACGCCACTTTCGCCACTAAGCATAACAGAAGCGTCAGTTCTTGCAGCTTTTAGAGCGATATTTAGCGTGGCTTCAAGTGCTTTTGAAGTAGCTAAAAAGCCGTTATTTTCGCTCTTGGTTTCAACTTTTTTTATGCTTTTTGGAGTCTTTTGCTTTAGCGCCTCTACCCTTTTTATCGCCTCATAAAGGGTTGAGACGTCAAATGGCTTGGTTAAAAAGTCCTTCACGCCAAGCCTAACGCTCTCGATCGCCTTATTTAGCGTGGCGTTTCCAGTCATTATGATGACGTCAAATTTGCCGTTTAGCTCTTTAATGAACTCTAGTCCGTCCATTTTTGGCATGTTTATATCGGTTATTATTAGATCAGTGTCGTCGCTTAGCTTTTTTAGAGCCTCAACTGCGCTCTTATAGCTTTTGATGTTTAGTTCTTCATACTCGCCAAGTGCGATCTCAAGCGACTTTCGCATGTTGATGTCATCTTCTACTATGACGATATTCATTTGATCTCTTTTTTATTGAAGTGTGCCGATGATAGCGGATTTTGGCTTAAATTCCACCATAAATCTAACTGGCAAAATTTTCAAATTTGAAGCGTTTGTGACCTGCGCATTTTTGACATTTAGCTCATTTTTTATCATCACTTTTTTTAAGGCAAAGCAGTCAAAAATTTCATCTTTGTGTAAATTTAAAAAGCCAAGAGTTGTGGTGTTTTCATCTTTAAAAGCGTCTATCTGGCAAAGAAATTTTGGTTTTGGATTTGGCGAAAGGGTCATCGCCTTTGAAAATGAAATTTCCTCATGAGCGATGATATGATTTGTCGTATCGACCTTTGCCCAGAAGATAAACTCCTCCAGGCAAAAGGCGAAATTTAAAAGTATCGTTAGTAAGAAAAGACTTCTCGCCACTTATCTTCGTCTATCTTAAGCTCCATATTTACCTTATAAAGCCCGTCTTTGAAATTTTCACTTACTATCCTTGCGTTTTTAACAAGACCTTGAACCTTTGAAGTGATAGATGAGTCGTTTAGCATCGCGTCTCTTACGGTGTCTTCAGCGTTGATCTTTACGCCGTAAAGCTTGCCTGCAAGCTGCGAATAAGCATCAGCCATCGCTGCTCTTTTTGCAAGAGTAACCGACTGAGCGTATGAGAGCGAATTTAGCGGAGCTATGCCCTCACCTGTGGCTCTAAATGTAGTCTCTCTTGGAGCGCTATCATATATCATCTTCTCTTTTTTCATCACCTCTCTAAGATCGTCTTTATCGACCTTTTGGATGACTACGTTGCGGTTTGATGTGTTTGTTGGCTCGCCCATAAAGCCGTTAAATGAGCAACCGCCAAAAATAGCAACCATCAAAGCAAAAAATAAAATTTTAACCTTCATAAACAACCTTTTTTATGCTTTTATTTAAAATTTAACAGCAAATTTTATTCCAAAAGCCCCATGTCTTCGCTTGGTGCTTCTTCCTCGTTCTCGCCGTCTTCAGCTTTAGGGCAGCTTGCGATACTTACAACATCATCGCCATCGACGTTTACGACGATCACGCCGCTTGTGTTACGTCCTGCTTTGCGGATGCTTTGCATATCAACTCTTATCATCTTGCCGCTTGATGTTAGAGCCATAAGGTCTTGCTCCTCATCAACCATCACAACGCCCACAAGATCGCCTGTTCTGTTTGTTAGCTTCATGCAGATGACGCCTTTGCCACCGCGGTTTGTCAAGCGGTACTCATCAGCGGTTGTGCGCTTGCCGATACCTTTTTGAGATATGCTTAAAATTTCTTGGTCATTGCTTTCGATGACCGCAGCACCTACGACCTCATCGCCTGGCTCTTTAAATTTGATACCAGTTACGCCGCGTGCAGTTCTTCCCATTTGGCGAACCTTGCTGATCTTAAATTTAAGACACATGCCTTTTTTGGTAACCACAAATAGCATTGTCTCATCGCTTGAGCTTGCGTCCTCTTCGGCATTTGCATTGTCTTCGTCGATCTCATTTTGAAGCTCTTCAACTTCAAGCACCTCTATCTCAACACTTAGCTCATTTTCAGGGTCAGTGACCGGCATATCATCGTATGTTTGAGCGATGAGTGCGGTTACTAGCTCGTCGTTCTCATCAAGGCTTATAGCTCTTACGCCAACTGAGCGGATGTTTTTAAACTCACTTAAATTTGTGCGTTTTACGATGCCGTTTTTAGTAAAGAATGCTAGCGATTTGCTCTCGTCAAAGTCAGTCGTTGGTATGATAGCTTTGATCTTCTCGTCAGGCTGCAACTGGATCAAATTTACAACTGCTTTGCCCTTTGCTGTGCGGCTTCCCTCTGGAATTTTATAAACTTTTAGCCAATAAAGCTGTCCGCGGTCAGTCACAAACATAAGCGTATCGTGGGTATTTGAAGTAAAGAAGCTCTCTATAAAGTCATCATCATATGTCGTGACTGCTACTTTGCCTTTGCCGCCACGTTTTTGCTTCTCATACTGCTTGCTTGGCACACGCTTGATGTAGCCGCGGTGAGTTATGGTTACGACCATATTTTCATTTGGTATGAGGTCTTCGATATCGATATCATCGTAGTCATCAACGATCTCAGTTACTCTTGGTACTTTAAATTTATTTTTGATCTCTAAAAGCTCTTCTTTGATCAAATTTTCAAGCAATGTCTCGCTCTTTAAAATTTCATCAAGTCTTGCGATCTCAGCCATAAGCTCGGCTAGCTCAGCCTCTAGTTTTTCTCTCTCTAGGCCTGTAAGCTTGCTTAGACGCATATCAAGGATAGCGTTTGCTTGAAGCTCTGAGAGGTTAAATTTACTCATCAAGCCTTCTCTGGCAACGGCTGTATCAGCACTATTTCTAATAAGCTCGATCACCTCATCGATGTTATCAAGTGCGATCTTTAGACCCTCTAAGATGTGGGCTCTTGCGCGCGCTTTTTCAAGCTCAAATATCGTCCTTCTAATGATAACTGTTTTTCTGTGATTTAAAAATAGCTTAAGTAGCTCGATAAGGTTAAAAACCTTTGGCTCTTTGTTATTAATAGCAAGCATAATAACGCCAAAAGTGCTCTCCATCGTGGTTGATTTAAATAGGTTGTTTAGCACGATGTCGCTCATAGCGTCGCGTTTTAGCTCGATGACTACGCGGATGCCGTCCTTATCAGACTCATCTCTAACCTCGCTAATGCCATCTATCTGCTTATCTTTTACAAGCTCGGCGATCTGCTCGATAAGTCTTGCTTTGTTTGTTTGATATGGTAGCTCGTCGATGACGATCACATCTTTGTTTGGCTTTTTTTCTATGTGGGTTTTTGCTCTTAGTTTGACCCTGCCACGACCTGTGCGGTAGGCCTCTATGATGCCCTTTTTACCAAAGATGATACCGCCGGTTGGGAAGTCTGGACCTTTGATAAATTCCATCACCTCTTCAAGTGTCGCTTCTTTGTTTTCAAGAAGGAGCAAAAGACCGTCTATTAGCTCATCAAGGCTGTGTGGTGGGATATTTGTCGCCATACCGACAGCGATACCGCTTGAGCCATTTAATAATAAATTTGGCACACGGCTAGGCAAAACATCTGGCTCAACCTCTCTATCATCGTAGTTTGGCACAAAATCAACCGTGTCTTTGTCGATATCTTTTAAAAGCTCTTCAGTAAGCATAGTCATTCTAGCTTCGGTATAACGCATCGCAGCTGCGCTGTCGCCGTCAATAGAGCCAAAGTTTCCTTGTCCATCAACGACTGGATAACGCATAGAAAATTTCTGAGCCATACGAACAAGTGCGTCATAAACCGCTGTATCGCCATGTGGGTGGTACTTACCGATGACTTCACCGACGATACGAGCTGACTTCATATAAGCACTTCTGCTGCCAACGCCGAGGTTATCCATAGCGTATAAAATTCTTCTATGAACTGGCTTTAGTCCGTCTCTAGCGTCAGGCAAAGCACGTCCAACGATGACGCTCATAGAGTAGTCAAGATAGCTATTTTTTATAGAATCTTCGATATCAACTGAAGCGATATCTTGAGTTAATTCAAGTAGATTGTCTTTCATTTTTATCCTTAAATTTAGCTTGTGGGATTTTAGCCAAAAATTGATAAAAACTTTCTAAGGGCAAAGCGGCCTGGGTTAAATTTAACCCTTAAGCGCGCTCATAATATGTAGCTCCGTTTGAAAAACGCTTTGTGTAAAGCGGGGTGTATGGCACAAGATCAGCGTGTCCTGCATAGAGCCTGCCCTCTGGCTTAAGTAGCTTATGAAGCCTTTCGACGCATTTTAGTCTAAATTCGTCGTCAAAATATATCATCATATTTCTTGAAAGGACAATGTCAAATTTACCAAGATTAAACATCGCATCATCAAAAACATTTAAAATTTTAAACTCACACCTTGGTAAAATTTCTTTTTTGATGAAAAATTTGTCATCTTTTTTTGTAAAAAATCTCTCCTTTTGAAACTCGCTTAGCCTATGTAAGCTCCTCTCGCCATAGCTTCCGACGCTACAAGCTTGTATGGCTTCTGAGTTTATGTCGATGCCAGTTAGCTGGATATCACTTTGTTTAAGACCAAATTCATAAGCAAGCATAGCAAGCGAATAGACCTCATCGCCAGTTGAGCAAGGCGCGCATAAAATTCTAGCCTCCCCAAGCTCTTTTGCGTAGTAGATCACGTCTTTTAGCTGTGCTAGCTCTCTATAAAAATATGTCTCATTTACGGTGACTAAATTTAAAAGATCTTGCCTAAGCAGCGTGTCAAATCTTATCATCGAAACTAGATCTTTAAAGCTTTTTATCTGGCGATTTTTGGCAAATATACTAACTCTTTGCAGAGTGATGTCTCTCTTTGGCTCCAGATCAACCCCGCAAAGCGTCTTTATAGTGCTCATAAATTCGTTAAATCCATCCATGTCGCTTGGTGCTTTTGCCTCTAAAACTTCGCTTTGTTTATCCACTTTGTTAAAAAGCATTTAAAAACTCCTCAAGCTCTTTTCTTATCATCATTAAATTTAACGATTTTAAATTTTGATTTAGCTCTTTAGCACGCTTTGGCATGCCATAAACTATCGCGCTCTCTTCGTTTTCAGCTATGCATTTTGCACCTGCTTTATAGAGCTTATCAAGCCCAGCTGCGCCATCATCGCCGATGCCAGTTAGCAAGATCGCAAGTAAATTTACATTTTTGGCGATCTGCGTGCCTGAGTTAAAAAGCACATCAACATTTGGCGTATATATCGTTTTTATCTCAGGTTGTGGCTTTGCACTAACTGGCAAAGTCGCTGAAATTTCAAAATTTTGATCACAGATATAGACGATATTTTCTCTTAAATTTGTCTTTTCGCTTAGAATTTCAACATTTATATTGCACTCCCTGCCCATTTGCGTGACAAATGAGTTTATAAACATCTTGTTCATATGCTGAGCTATGACGACCATCGCACCATTTAAATTTATATCTTTTAATAGTTTTTTTATATGACCTGGGCCTCCTGTAGAAGCCCCTATTAAGACCAGTTTTTGAGCCACTAATTGCCTTTAAATTTAAAATTTACCACACAAATCAAGTTCTAAATTCGCCAAGTTTTGCATTTAGCGTATCTGTCATCTTGTTTAGATGCTCAGCAGCTGAAGCTATCTCTTCTACGCTTCTTGCACTTTGAGATGAAATTTGACTTATGCCCTCCATGTTTTTTACTATATCGTCAATATCCTTGCCAGTCTTTATATAGTCCTCGATAGTTTTATCAGATAGTCCTATGGCTGATCTCATGATACCACTCATATCTCTTATGGTGTTTTGCGCGTTGTTTGCCACGCCTGTTAGCTCGCTTATTTGCTTAGAATTTATACTCATTTGCTCGCTACTTTCATTTATCGCTTGAACGATGACATTGATAGTTGCATTTATCTCAGTAAGGCTCTTTTGAGTGCGCTCAGCTAGCTTTCTAACCTCATCTGCAACGACTGCAAAACCACGTCCATGCTCGCCAGCCCTTGCTGCTTCGATGGCTGCATTAAGGGCTAGTAAATTTGTCTGATCTGCTATGTCGTTGATAACAACAAGCACTGATTTAACCTGCTCAGCATCTCGGCTAAGCTGCTCGATCTTGCCAGCCATTTGATTTTCAATATCAGATGTCTGAGCGATCTCTGAAGATAAATTTGAGATGGTATTTAGCGTCTCATCAACGTAGCTTAGCGCCTTTTGAAGATCATCTTTGCCACCTTTTGCAACTTCGATTGACTCTTTCATATATGATTGTATCTCAGTGCAATCCTTCCCAGCGCTCTCAACTATCTTGCTTGAGTTTTCTACCCCGCGACCAGTTTGGACTGAGGTTGAGCTAAGCTCATTTGCGATGGAGCTGTTTTCATTTGAGATATCTTTTGCCTCCGAGATTAAAACCCTTACTTTTTCTATAAATTTATTTATGGCTTCGCTGGCTTTGGCTATCTCATCTTTGCCGACGACTTCTAGTTTTCTTGTTAGATCGCCATCGCCACTTGAGAGGTTTGTAGCTCGCAAGATTAGCTCATTTAGAGGTTTTGTGATAGAAAATTTAGAATAAAGCATAGCAACTATTAGTGAGATGATTAAGACTACGACGGCTATGACGATGAAATTTGTAGTGTTTGCATTGGCATCATTTTGCATGGTAGCTGAAATTTTATCTATCTCTTTATACATGCCCTCAAGATCAACAACAGACATCAAAAGCACATCCTCATGAAATAAATTTAGCTTTTGTCCACGTGCTATCTTTCTTATAGTATTGCCATCCTTTGACTTCGCAACAAAATTTACAAAGTCTCCATTACTATTTTGCTTAGCCTTTTCGATAAGCTCTTTTACATATTTATAGCCATTTGCGTCAGTTGCATCAAGCCTATTTTGTCCATTAAATTCAGGTATACCAGGGTTTGCAATAACCACACCATCTATTGTTGAGAGACTAAAGTAACCAAGCTTACCATCACCAAATCTAGCCCTTGAGAGATAGTCGATAATATCTTCTTTTTGATCTTCTATGGTCTCGTTTGCGTCGTCATAGACCTCTTGAATTTTTAGCAAAATGTTTGAAACGATATCCATCTCTTCACTTAAAGCTGCCCTTTTGTCGGCCAAGACCGTTTCGGTCAGCTCTTTGGTAGAAAATTCTATCGCTTTGTTTTGCTCGTAAATGTTTAGAAAGACTAAGATGGCTCCAAGCACCAGTAGGGACGAGACGATCATCATCGTTACTTTTGATGAAATTTTCATAATACCTCCTTTTGAATGTTTAAATTTCCTTAATTTTGAGATTATAGCACTATTAAAGTGCAATATTTACTTTTTATTTGTGATCTTATATAAAAAGCTAAATATCTCGGCCACCGCTTTATATAAATTTGGCGGTATCTCTTGATCGACCTCTACCTTGCTTAAAATTTCAATGAGATCAGGATCCTCTTTGATCGGTATATCGTGCTCTTTTGCAAGGCTTATTATCTTGTTTGCTATCTCGCCAGCACCGCTTGCAAGCACCTTTGGAGCGTTATCTTGCGATCTGTTGTAGCCAAGGGCGACGGCTTTTTTCTTATTTACTTGCATCAAATTTTCTTATCAAAGCCCACATCAAGGCCGCCAAAATTTTTAAATCTATCGTTTAGCTTCACCTTTGGCAAGGTTTTGATGTTAAAATTTGAAACGATTAGTCCAAGCTTTGAGATCGCTTGCTTTAGCTCGCTTGAGCTAGATAAAATGAGCTCTTTAAACTCATTTGTCTGCGTTGCCACCGATAGATCGATATAGCGCTTATCCACAAGCCCCACCATCACATTTATCTGGCCAAATTTTTTAAAATTTAGATCGATCTGGGCATAAAATTTATCCTTTTTGCCCTGCTTAAACGCGACATTTCCGCCCTCCACGCCGTCCCAGATATATGGCATATAAGTTTGTATGCCTCCTTGCAGGCTTGAGACCATCTGATGCATCTCGATCTGCGAGATCATCTTGTTTGCAGCATTTACGGTTTGTGGGTTTTGGCTCTTTTCGCTTATGTTTAAAAGCGTGCTTTTTACATCTTGATTTAGCACATTTGAAATTTCACTGCCGCTCTTTGTCGTGATATTATTTATGTCGTTAGTGGCTAGTTTTAGCTGTTTTAAAAGCGCCTTACTCTCAGCTAGATCGCTTTTAGCTGTGCTTGCTTCTGGGTCAGCTAGACTTAGGCTATGAGCGAGACGTCTGGCCGCACTTTGGAGCTTATCTTGCAAGCTGCCATCTTTCGAGACGTCGCTAACCTCGTTAAATGCCTTTACAAGCCCAGCCTCATCGCCTATGTTATTTAGCATTTTTAGATCGTTTTTTAGGTTTTCAAGGATAGTTTTTAGCTCTTTGTGGTTTGAGCTAAAAGCCGCACTTTGATTTAGCTTTTCGCTCGCTAAATTTGCTACCTTTTCGCTTAAATTTGAGATGAAATTCTCCATCTTGCCGATCTGGCTTTTAACCGCATCTGCGCTTTGCTCTTTTGAGAAGTTTTTATCTAGAAATTTAGCCACATTATCAAGCTTATCCACATCTTTTAAAAGTGTTTTCATGTTTGAGTTATCAAGGATATTTTTAGCATCACCGCTCGCTTTTTCAAGCATGGAGGTGAGCTTCATAAATGAGTTTTGATTATCCAAGCTCTCATCATTTAGAGTTAAAATTTGACTAAGTAAATTTTGATTTGAGAGATTTTTTATATCGCTTAGTAGCTTTTGCACCGAGCTTGGCAGCTTCTCTGGAGTAAGCGCATCTTTTAAATTTGCTTCAAGCATGACGCCAGAGTTTTTGATCTGATCATTTAGTGAGCCAGCTTTAAGATCGGCTATTGGTTTTAGAAATTCTTTTAGTTTTAGTGCAAGGCTCTTTATCTCAGGACTTTCATTTTGCGCAGCTTCTGCCTCTAGGCTTTTTGCAAGGTCTGAGAGCTCGCTAGCTAAATTTGGAGCGATCTTAGTATCTTTTGCCTGAGATAAAATTTGCTCAGCTTTGCTAAGGCTTGAAGCACTTTTTAGATCATCAAGCACCCTTGCAACTAGCTTGCCAACGTTATCAAGAGCATTTGAGATGGTCTGCTCACTTGGCGTCCCAGCTGGCTGATTTTTAAAAAGCGAGCCTTCATTTTTGCGAACAGGCGCGTTTTGGGAGGCGTTTTGCCCAGTTTGAACCGAGGTGTTTGAGATATTTAGAGAATTTGCTACGTCCATTTTCTACTTTTTATTTTCTCTATCGGCAAAATTGCCATTTTGCTGAATAGTCGCGATGCCAGCCGTCCTTGCAACAAGCCTGTCGTTGTACTCTTTTCTCATGTGCTGCGGTATGGTCTTTTGCGTTAGCGCAAATAAAATGAGCCCAACATAAAGCACCAAATAGACATAGATAAAGCCAAATGCACCAAAAATTTTCATCGCATAGCTCATAAGAAGCGGCGAGAAAAGCGAGGCAAAAGAGTAGCTAAAAAGCAGTGCGCGTGCCACTTGAACGCTCTTTGTCTTGTCTGTGATCTCGTCATTTGCCCTAGCTAGCGAAAGTCCGTATGTGCAAAAAATGCCGCCGCCAAAGAAAAACGAAAGTATGTATTGAACGATTAAATTTGAGCCATTTAGCAAAAATAAAACCGCACTGATTAAAGATACAACGCTACAAAGCAAGAGCGCTGGGCGTCTGCCGTATTTATCAGAAAAGCCTCCGATAAATGTTTGAGCCAAAAAGCCCCCAGCCATCGCTATCGTCATAAAAAATGACGCCTCTTTTGCACTATATCCTTGAAGCAAGACAAAGAGGCTTGCCATAGAAAAAAAGCCATTTATCGCAAGTCCTGCAACGAGCGCTCCCACGAGTGCTAGCGGGACGATACCAAAAATTTTTGGGATGTTTATGGGTTGGCGCTGCGGGATTTGAGGCTGGTTGATGCGGATTAAATTTAAAGGTATGCTTGAGAGCATGATAAAGGCTGCGCTGATGATGAAAATTTCAAATGCGCTAAGATCAAGCGCTAAGATCAAAATTCCAAGTCCAAAGCTCGTGTAGAAAACGCACTCGTAAAAGGCGATGACGCGCGATCTTATCTTGTTTGGGATCTTAGCATTTAGCCAGCTTTCTATAACCATCAAAAGTGCGTAGTAGCAATATCCCAAAAAGGCTCGCAAAATCGCCCAAAAGATCAAATTTTCACTTATGGCGTGAAGCATGGCTGAGACTGCAAATATAGATGAAAAGATAGCAAAAGCTCTGATGTGACCAGTGGTTGAGATAACTCTGTGCGCTGTGATCGTGCTAATTAACGCTCCTATGAAAAATCCAGTGTTAATTAGTCCAATCGCAAGCTCGCCTACGCCATTTTGCTTAAGAAGCGCACTACAAGAGGCGATAACTAGGCCATTGCCTATAAAAAGCAGACTCATGCCCAAAAATAGCGGCCCCATCGAGCGAATGATCCTAAAGCTACTTGCCATCTGCGTCCTTTTTTAAATTATTTTGCATTATCCCAAAGATAAAAGCTCCAATAGGCATCGGAGCAAGCCCCACTAAAAAGCCAGGCACGTTTAGTAAATTTTCATTTTTTAAAAATATAAATCCCAAAAATAGTATCGCATAAGCGACCAAGCGGTAAGGCATAAATGCCGCCACAAAGCTTTTATCTTTAAATGAAAATTTCTGCTTTTTTAGCCTTGCTTTTTCATCTTTTAGGCTAAATTCTTTTGGCTCTTCAGTTAAATTTTCATCCTCTTCATCCTCGTCCTCTTCTTTTTGCATAGCCAAAATTTCATCTCTTGCATTTTCTAGCCTTGAATTTATGCGATTTTTATAGGCAAAAAAGCTAGCCGTTAGGATGATAAGCGAGGCAAAAAATGAAATTTGCGAGCTTATAAAAAATTGATTTGATATAAATTTGCCAACCATGCTAAGGGCTAGCCAAAGCGCAAAATAGCAAATAAAAAGCCTGCTAATTGTCCTCGTCATCATCGTCTTTTTTATAGCCTTTATATCTAGCCTCATCCTTTAGCTCATCTAGGCTTTTAACCTGCGCTTTGTAGGCCTTATAGACATTTAAAATGGCAGCTGCGATGCCAAAAGCAAGCCCTATCCAAAGCGCTGGCGTGAAATTTGTAGCCTTTTTTACAAGATACCCCAGCCCAGTGCCGATCACCACAGCTACGACCATCGATATGCCAAGGCTTAGTTGCTCAGCACCTGCTACGATATCTTTTATCTTAAATTTTGCCATTAAGCTTTTATCTCCAAAAATGCCTCTTTAGCTGCATTTATCGCTAGGTCAATATCCGCTTCACTCATCACATCGCAGATAAATCCCGTCTCAAACTGACTTGGCGCTAGATAAATTCCACGCCTAAGCATCGCTTGGTGAAATTTAGCAAAGAGTTTTGTGTCGCTCTTTAGCGCATCGTCGTAGTTTTTCACAACGTGATCTGTGAAAAAGTAGCCAAACATCGAGCCACGAACCTCGGTTTGTATAGCGATGCCAGCGCTTTTTGCTGCCTCTTTGAAGCCCTCCATTAGTTTTTTAGCTAGTTTTTCAAGTCTGGCGTATAAATTTACGTCGCTATTTATCTTAGAAATAGCCGCTATACCAGCGCTCATCGCCACTGGGTTGCCACTTAGTGTGCCTGCTTGATATACTGCACCTTCAGGGCTTAGGCAGTCCATGATCTTAGCCTTACCGCCAAATGCAGCGACGTTCATACCTCCGCCTATAACCTTACCAAATGTGACAAGATCGGCATCTACTTCGTGAAATGGATATGAGCCAAGGCGAGAAGCTCTAAAACCGCTCATAACCTCATCAAGTATAAGCACTGCACCAAATTTATCGCAAAGCGCTCTAAGCTCACGTAAGAATTTCTTATCAGCTGGCACAAGCCCCATATTTCCTGCGATTGGCTCGATAATGACAACGCCTATTTTGTCTTTGTTGTTTTCAAAGATGGCTTTTACACTCTCTATATCGTTGTAGATAGCTAAAAATGTATTTTTCACAACATCTTGTGGCACGCCGCCGCTTGAAGCGTTGCCGTATGTCGTAGCGCCACTTCCTGCCTTGATAAGAAGTGCGTCGCTGTGTCCGTGGTAGCAGCCTTCAAATTTGATAAGTCCGTCTTTTTTAGCATATCCTCTAGCCACTCTGATAGCGCTCATGGTAGCCTCTGTGCCAGAGCTAACGAAGCGAATTTTATCTATTTGTTTAAACTCATCACATATTAGCTTTGCTAGAGCGGTCTCTTTTGGAGATGGAGCGCCATATGATACGCCTTGTTTTACAGCAGAGATGATCGCTTCTTCTATGTCTTTGTCGCAGTGACCAAAGATGAGCGGACCCCAGCTTTGGATGAAGTCAAGGTATTTTTTGCCCTCGATGTCGTATAGATAAGCTCCCCTAGCATGATCTATCATCACAGGCTCGCCTCCAACACTGCCAAATGCACGAACTGGTGAATTTACGCCGCCTGGGATATATTTTTTAGCTTCGCTAAATGCCTCTTTATTTGTCATTTTTTATCCTTTTGATTTTGTGTTTTTAAATTTGTCTTTTGATTATCTTTTTGATTTATTGCTGGTTTTGCTGGTGTCTTTTGCGCCTGCGTGCTAGCTGGCTTTGCTGGTTCGGCTGGCTTTGTAGCTGGCGCTTGCTTTGCTGGCTCTGTAGGTTTTACAGCAGGCGCAGTTTTAGCAGGTTCAGGCTGTTTTTGCGTAGCAGCAGGTGCGGCTGGCTTGGCTAAATTTTGTGTTTTTGGCGCTTTTGCAGGAGGTTTCATCTGATTTGTGATGTATTCATAAAGTATAGTCGTCTCCTCGTCTGTCAAAAAGTAACTTGGCATGACGCCTTTTGGCTTTGTAAGAGCTGCTTTAAAGCTTTCAAAATCTATATCATTTATCTTTGGCGCTCTAAGCTCGTCATCGACCGTTTTGTTTGTTTTTTTGTCAAAGTGTTTGTATTTAGAGATTAGACTACCCTCGCCCTTTGCGCCGTGACATTTGTCACAGCCTATGCCACGTGGATTTAGGTAGAGCATCTTGGCGTACTCGGTCTTTGTGATAAAATCAGCACCAAAAATCGCCATGCAAAAAAGCAAAATCAAAAAAATAGACCTCATAAACCTCTCTTTTAAAAATTTAATTTATTTTTAGGTATGATACCACCCTTGTGATTAAAAAAGCTTTTAAGTAAGGATCGAATATGAAAATTTTAGACGGAAAAGCCGTATCTTTAAAGGTCAAAGAAAACGTAAAAGTAAGAGCTGATGAGCTAAAGAAATTTGGTGTCGAGCCAACCTTGGCCGTCGTCTTGGTCGGCGAAGATAAGGCATCTCAAACATACGTTAGAGCCAAAGAGAAAGCCTGCAACGAATACGGCATAAAAAGCGTGGCTCACCGTCTAAGCGAAAATACAACCCAAAACGAGCTTCTAGCGCTCATAAACGTGCTAAATTTAGACGATAGCATCCATGGTATCTTGGTTCAACTGCCGCTTCCAAAGCATATCGATACAAACGTCGTGCTCGCAGCGATCGATCCACGAAAAGATGTAGATGGCTTTCACGCTGTAAATGTTGGCAAACTTGTTAGCGGACTTGATGGCTTCGTGCCTTGCACACCGCTTGGCGTGATGGAAATTTTAAAAGAGTATGGCATAGATGTAGCTGGGCTAAATGCGGTGGTGATCGGCAGAAGTAACATCGTTGGCAAGCCTATGGCAAATTTACTCCTAAATGCCTCTGCAACAGTTACGGTGACGCACAGCAAGACTAAAAATTTAAAAGAAATTTGCAAAAATGCTGACCTCATAGTAGCAGCCATTGGCAAGCCATTTTTCTTAAAGGCTGATATGGTAAAAGATGGCGCGGTAGTCGTTGATGTGGGTATAAACAGACTTGATGATGGCAGGCTTGTGGGCGACGTGGATTTTGAAGAGGTCGCACCAAAATGCTCATATATCACGCCTGTTCCTGGCGGCGTGGGACCTATGACCATAGCCATGCTTTTAAACAACACCATCCTTGCTGCACAAGCAAAGATAGCTAAAAATTAAAGAGTGAGATAATGAAGAGAGCTTTTACTAAATTTTATGACTTTTGCTCGAGCTGGACAGGCACGGTTATCATCGTTTTGCTTGTCATTTTCTTTGTGGCTCAAGCCTTTGTGATCCCGTCTGGTTCGATGAAAAACACACTTTTGGTTGGGGATTTTTTATTTGCTAAAAAGTATGTTTATGGCATACCAACACCAAGAATTCCTTGGCTTGAGGTGAAAATTTTACCTGAGCTAAATGACAATGGTCACCTTATAACTGGCGATGGTCCTGCAAGGGGCGATATAGTCGTATTTCGCTATCCAAACGATGAGAAAACTCACTTTGTAAAGCGCTGCTTTGCCACAAGCGAGGACGAGATCGTTTTTGCTGAAAAAGCCCTCTATCTGCGCCCAAAAGAGGGAGATAGCTTTATAAAGGCAAACTGCCGTGAAAATTTAAATGGCAAAGAGAGTAAATTTGGCTACTCATGCAGCGACATAGCCGAGCTTGATGGCAAACTTTTCATAAAAGAGCCGTATAGATTTAGTGGCATCCATTACGACGAAAATGTAAATTTATTTGAGCAGATGGTTTTCATGCTAAATACAAACAAATCAAACGTTTTTATGAAGCCAGCGCTCATTAGCTCACTACCGCAAAATCCAAATTTTAACTTTAATGCATTTTACGTAAAAGTGCCAAAAGATGAATACTTTATGATAGGCGACAACCGCGATCACTCAAACGACAGCCGTTTTTGGGGAAGCGTGGCTTACAAGGACATAGTCGGTCAGCCTTGGTTTATTTATTTTAGCTGGGACAATAACTACAATGTGCGCTGGGAGCGTATCGGACGCTTTGTAGATACGATAGAAAACGATGAGTTTTTCACAAAACAAGCTCTAAAAGAGGGAGAAGTCGATGGACTTCACTAATTTTGATCCCATAAAAGTCGCCACTATCGTCATCTCTTTAATAATCGCCATCGTAGGCCACGAGATTGCTCACGGATATGTAGCTTATAAATTTGGCGACAACACCGCAAAAAGCCTTGGCAGACTTAGCATAAATCCCATAAAACACATCGATCTTGTTGGCACTATCATCGTGCCACTGGTGCTTTATCTAAGCACTGGTATGATGTTTGGCTGGGCAAAACCAGTGCCTGTAAATACCTACACAGTCGTGCGAAATGGCGGATACAAGGCAGCTATCTACGTAAGTCTAGCTGGCATTTGCTACAACATCATCCTAGGCATCTTGTCGCTTTTTGTGCTAAAGGCTTTGCTAAACATAGAAACCTTTGAAATTTTACTTCAGTTTTTATTTACGCTTGCGCTTTTAAATTTGATGTTAGCCATCTTTAACCTCTATCCGATCCCACCACTTGACGGCTTTCACGCGCTCGAGTATGCGCTTAGAAATTTTGGCTTTCACGCACTAGCAGAAAAGCTTGAGGGTATCTCAAGATATGGCTTTGTCATCCTTATCATCATCCTCATTTCGCCTTTAAAAGATACTATCTTTTATCCAACAAGATACGTTTTAGAAATCGCAAGCGCCTTTATAAATGGCTAAATTTAGAGCAAATTTGCTCTAAATTTTTGGCTTTGTGATCTTATAAGAGTACTCTTTTTTAAATTCCTCTTTTGGCGCAAGGCTAAATTTAAGCTCCACCTTGCCATCTTTGCCGATATCTTTTTTATCAAAGCCCTTTATCTCGACCTTTACTGCCTCGTCAGCAGATACTGGCACGCGGTCAACCAAAGTGACATCGACACTCTTACTTGAGTTATTTTTGACACTTATCTCATAGCCCTCTTCGCTTATGCGGTCTTTGCCAAGAAGCGAGGTCTTTTTAAATTTATTTAATCGCTCTTTTTTAAGCTCGATTAGCTCGTTTTGTCCTAAAAATAACTGCACTGGCTCATCTTTTGCTTTCATCTCAAACTCACTTGGACTACCAACACTCACACCATTAACATAAAACTGCGTTTTAGCTGGAGTTAGATCGTCATTTAGCTTAAAGCTAGCTACGTTATATGCCTTTAGTGAGCCGTAAAAATCAGCAAAAACGCTAAAATTTGCATCCATTTTTTGTGTATCGTAAGTTATATATTTGCTCTCGCCTTTTGCTAAATTTATCCCATCTATCTTCCAAATTTTGGCAAACTCGTTCTCATCTCTTTGCACACGCATATCAGCGACCTCAGCAGCGACTTTCGCAGCTCTTAGCATATTTTTTGAAGCGCCGTAACCATCAGCTTCAGCCTCGCTCTCCTCATACCAAGGGTAAAACTTGCTTGGAGCAAGCGCCTTTTGATATCTGGTCGGATAGATGGCGAGCTTTAAATTTTTAACTTCATTTGCAAAAGGGTTGGTGAGCAAAATTTCTTGTTTTATCAAGATATTTTTGTTTTTTGTATCTGCATAAATTTCATTTAGCGTCTTTGGCGCCTCATCATCCATATATGAAAGCGTCGCCTCTTTTGGGCTGCAAGCAAATTTCATATCAAGCTGCAAAAATCCGGCCATCTCGCTTTTTGGCTCATTTTCTTTAAGCGCTTCAAGCTCACTTTTAGCAGCTGAAATTTTCTCGATATTTTCTAGGCTAAATTTATAAAACTCCTCAGCTCTTTTTGTCACATCGTTACTTTTATTTTCTCCTATCAAAGCTTGCTCTATAAACCTACCTCTTGTATTTAGCGCCTCAAGTTTATTATTTAAATTTACAACTTCTTGCTTCCATTTTATGTAACTTTGGCTATTTTCTTCGCTGATCTTTTTTAGATTAGCATTCGCGTCACAATCCCCATTTATAGTGATGCTCTCACTCTCCACACCCTCTGGCACAAAGGCGCTAAAAGAGCTGTTTGCGTCACTAAATTTTTGAGTGATAATGGTTTGATCTGTGTAGATCTCTATTAGATTTTCATTTGCAAAGGCTAGTGTAGAAGCCACCAAAAAGAGCACTTTTTTCACATTTTCTCCTTTAAATTTTTGGTAAATTATAGCTTCATTTTGGCTGAGAGTAAAATTTTATTTTAATGCAACTTTGACTATAATCAACAAAAAATTTAACGGACTTTTCATGAAGATAGACAAAGTTTTCTTAGCTAGCGATCACGCTGGTTTTGAGCTAAAAAACGAGCTTAAAGAGGCTATTAAAGGGCTTGGATACGAAGTAGTTGATCTTGGCACAAACGATAAAAATAGCGTTGATTACCCTGATTATGCGCATTTGCTAGCGAGCAAGCTTGAGCCTAACTGCTACGGCGTGCTAGTTTGTGGCACAGGCATAGGTATATCAATAGCTGCAAACAGGCATGAAAACGTAAGGTGTGCTCTTTGCCACGACGAATTTACCGCTAGACTTGCCAGAGAGCACAACGACGCAAACGTGATTGCTTTTGGCGCAAGAGTTATTGGCGCTGGCGTGGCTATCTCGGCGGTTGAAGCCTTTTTAAAGACTGAGTTTGCAGGCGGCAGACACGAAAGAAGAGTCAAAAAAATAGAGCTTGAGGCAGGCAAATGATAGGTGAGTGGATCGTTTTTACCGCTCTTGTTTGTGCTGCGATCTACCTAACCGTCATGGTTTTTTACTTCAAAACGCTTCTAAAAAAAGAGCGTGCGACAAAAGATTTTATGAAAAATAATCTCCAAGACACCGAGGTCGTCATAAGAAAATTTCAGATCCAACTCCAAAGAAGTCTAGGCAATATCGACATCTTGACAGATGAGCTAAACAAAACTAAAAACGACGTAACCTCACTTCGCACAAGAAATTCCCAGTACCGCCTAGAAAACGACAAGCTAAGACAACGCATTCGTGAGCTTGAAGGCAAGATCGAAGCGCTACTATAACCTCAAATTTAAGGAAATTTATGAAAATTTTAGATCAAAAAGGCAAAGAATTTTTACTAAACTCTATTCGCTGCATAAACGATTTTCCAAAGCCTGGCATAGTTTTTCGCGACATCACGACGCTGCTAAACAACAAAGAGGCATTTAACTTTTTGATAGATCATTTGGTGGCTAGATATGAGGACGCAAATATCGACTACATCGCTGGCATCGAGTCTCGTGGCTTTATCTTTGGCGCGGCGCTTGCGGCAAGACTAAGGCTACCTTTTGTGCCTATTCGCAAGCCAAAAAAACTACCTTTTATCACGCTTTCTCAAAAATATAGCCTAGAATACGGCGTTGATGAAGTGCAAATTCACATCGATGCTTTTGGAGAAAAAGCAGGCGCTAGAGTGCTTTTGATGGACGATCTCATAGCCACTGGAGGCACTGCAAAGGCTTCAGTTGAGCTTATCAATCAAACTAACGCAACCTGCGTAGAGGCGTGTTTTCTCATAGATCTAGTCGATCTAAAAGGTAGCGAAAAGCTAAAGTCACTTACTAAAATTTACAGCGTTTTAGAGGTTTAGAATGGAAGAGTTTTTTATAGAACTACTTAAAGAGTACGGCTACATCATACTTTTTGTCTGGTGTATCATGGAGGGCGAGATGGCCTTAATAATGGCTGGAATTCTCGCTCACACCACGCACATGCATATCGCACTTGCTATCTTTGTGGCTGGACTTGGAGGCTTTGTGGGAGATCAAATTTATTTCTATCTTGGCCGTTACAATAAAAAATACATCGCAAAAAGGCTTCACACGCAGCGGAGAAAATTTGCAGTGGCGCACATAATGCTGAAAAAATACGGCTGGCCGATCATCTTTTTGCAACGATATATGTATGGCTTTCGCGTCATCATCCCGCTTTGCATAGGACTTACTGGCTATGATGCTAAAAAATACGCCTTTATAAATTTGATCAGCGCTTGGTGCTGGGCGGCGATCACCACCATACCTGCTTGGATACTTGGCGAGCATATACTTGTGCTTTTGCAAAAAGCAAAAGAGCACTGGTACGTCGCTATCCCAGTGGTTGCTATATTTATGGGGCTTTTGATCTATGCATTTAAGCGCATCGAAAATAAAATTTTAAACGAAAGGAGAGACAGAAGACATGCAGTTTCAAATAGTTGATAAGAAATTAAAAGATATAAAAGCTGATATTGAACTAATTTTCGTAGTTGATAAGGAGTTAAAACATAAATTTATAGGCGATAAAGAGGCTATTAAATTTAACAATTACAAAGGCGAGAGCGTCCTTATCCTAAGTGAGGCAAAAAGAGCCTACGTGCCACTTTCTAAGCTTGATCTTGATGAGCTTAGAGTTGCAGCCGCTAAAGCTTATAACGCACTAAAATCGCTAAATATTAAAAGCATAAAGCTAGCCTCATATATCGCGGAGTGCCAAAAACTAAGCTTTGAAGCGCTAGCTGAGGGCTTTTTGCTTGGAAGCTATGAATTTAACAAATATAAAGAGAAAAAAGAGAGATACACCCTTAAAGAGATCATCTTTTCTACTGAAGAATTTGCTGGCAAAAAGGTCGATCTAAAAGCTGCAAATGAGGGCTTTAAAGAGGCAGAGATAATAGCAAGTGCTACAAATTTCACAAAAGATATCGTAAATGAAATTCCAGAAATTTACACACCGCAAAAGATGGCGCAGGATGCTTTAAATTTAGCTAAAAACATCGCAAGCATAAAGTGCGAGGTCTATGACGAAAAATTTTTAGCTAAAGAGAATATGAACGCATTTTTGGCGGTAAATCGCGCAAGCGTGCATAAACCAAGGCTCATCCACCTAACCTACAAGCCTAAAAAGTCTAAAAAACGCATCATCTTTGTCGGCAAAGGGCTAACATACGATAGCGGCGGCCTTAGCCTGAAACCGGCTGATTATATGCTCACTATGAAATCAGACAAAAGCGGCGCAGCAGCAGCTCTTGGCATCATAAAAGGTGCAGCGGAGCTAAATTTACCATTTGAAATTCACGCCATTTTAGGCGCAACTGAAAATATGATCGGCGGCAACGCTTATAAGCCTGATGACGTGCTTATTTCAAGAAGTGGCGTTAGCATAGAGGTGAGAAACACCGACGCAGAGGGACGCTTGGTGCTGGCTGACTGCCTAAGCTACGCACAAGACTTTAAGCCAGACATCCTAATTGATATGGCAACCTTAACTGGCGCTTGCGTCGTGGGACTTGGCGAATACACAACAGGCATCATGGGCAACAGCGAGAGCCTAAAAAGCGAGTTTAAAAACAAGATAAAAGATAGCGGCGAGCTAGCGACTACGCTTGATTTTAACCCTTATCTTAGCGAGCTTATCAAAAGCCAGATCGCAGACGTTAGCAACTGCGCCTCAAGCAGATATGGCGGCGCGATCACAGCTGGCATGTTTTTAGCTAAATTTATCAAAGATGAGTATAAAGATAAGTGGCTACACCTCGACATCGCAGGTCCAGCATACCGCGAAAAGGCTTGGGGCTACAACCAAGCAGGTGCAAGTGGAGCGGGCGTGAGGATGAATTTATACTTTTTACAAGCACTTAGTAAGGAGAATTGATGGGACTTTCAGTTGGAATAGTAGGCCTACCAAATGTGGGCAAATCAACGACATTTAACGCACTTACAAAGGCGCAAAACGCTGAGAGCGCGAACTATCCGTTTTGCACTATCGAGCCAAACAAAGCCATCGTGCCAGTGCCTGATAAGCGCCTAAACGAGCTTGCAAAGATAGTAAATCCTAATAAAATTCAATACTCAACCATCGAATTTGTCGATATCGCAGGCCTCGTAAAAGGGGCTAGCTCTGGCGAGGGACTTGGCAATAAATTTCTATCAAACATTAGAGAAACCGAGCTTATTTTACACATTGTTCGCTGCTTTGAGGACGAAAACATCACTCACGTCGAGGGTAGCGTCGATCCAGTAAGAGACATCGAGATCATCCAAACCGAGCTGATACTAGCTGACATCGAGCAGCTAAACAAAAAGATAGAAAAGCTCACAAGAGAGGCGAAAGCAAATGCAAAAGGTGCTAAAGAGGCGCTTGAGATAGCAAATTTGCTTCTAGCTCACCTAAATGATGGCAAAAGCGCAAGCAGCTTTGAGCAAAGAGATAGCGAGGCGTTTTTAGCACTCAACAAAGAGCTAAGACTTCTAAGCGCTAAAGAGGTAGTTTATGGCGCAAATGTCGATGAAGAGGGACTTAGCGAAGATAATAAATTTGTAAAAGCGCTAAAAGAGTTTGCTAAAGCCTCAGATCACGAGGTGATAAAGCTTTGCGCCAAGGTTGAAGAGGAGCTAATAGGTCTAAGTGACGAAGAGGCTCACGAGTTTTTGGCATCTCTTGGCACGAACGAGAGCGGTCTTGAAAAGATCATCAAAACATCTTTTGCGAAGCTAAATTTGATAAGCTATTTCACCGCTGGCGTCGTGGAAGTTAGGGCTTGGACGATCACAAATGGTTGGAAAGCGCCAAAAGCAGCAAGCGTCATCCACAACGACTTTGAGAGGGGCTTTATCAGAGCTGAAGTGATAAGCTATGATGACTACATCGCACATGGCGGCGAAAACGGAGCTAAAGAGGCTGGCAAGATGAGACTTGAAGGTAAAGACTACGTCGTGCAAGATGGCGACGTGATGCACTTTAGGTTTAATGTCTAAATTTTACAAGGTTTTTACCTTGTAAAATTCTCTTTAAAAATATCAAATTTATTTTTTAACTACCCAAAGCAACACGGCTTTAATTTATCTAGCAGATGAAATTTTTAAAATCTACCAAATTCAACTTTTAAATTTTTATACTCGTTATATACATACAAAAATGACTAGGATTAAATTTACCATAGCATTAGTTATCCTTTTTTTGATTTATACAGGGCTTTTAGCGATACAATAAAACACTCAACCTATCAAAAACAAAATGGGATCTGTGTAAAATGTAATGAGCATTTTGATATAAGCGAGATGGAAGCTGATCACATAACACCATGGAGCGAGGGTGGAAAGACAATAACTCAAAATTGCCAGATGCTTTGTAAAAATTGTAATAGGATAAAATCAAATAGGTGATTAAGACTGAATAGATTTTTTTACTAGAGTATAGAATTCTTGTTTGTTTTTAGGTTTATTGCATTTTGTCATAGGATGAAATTTTGTTATTTCTCCTATTAATTTTTTGTCATCTGTATATACTTTGACTTTTTCTCCTATTATAAGATTGTGTAATCTACAACCATTAATGTAATCATCAAAGGCTATACAGTTATCGCATGTTTGTTTTCTCATGATTATCCTTTGAGGATGGTATAAAGTAGTATTGTAATATTATTTCATAGTATCTTACTATCAGGCGAATAGTAAGATACTATAATTATAGAAGTTATTTTCTTTCTACATTTGTTTGTGTGCTTGTAAAAAAGACATATCTTTTCATTGGTTTTACATTTTCAGGGGCTTTATCGAATGTGTCTTTTGCTTCCATACATTTTATTGGGCCTCTTACTTTTATTTTCGCATAGGCAAAATTATCATCATTTGTTATTGTAAATTGATCATAGTTTGTTAGATCTCGTCTTGCCATTCCACCTATATCATGCGTTTCATCGTTTTTGTCATATACCACATAATCTTTTTTATGTATATCGTTTTTATCTAATTGGATTAGTTTATATTTTACATCAGCTACAAGCCAGTCGTATTTAGTAGTTGTATCTTGGCATGCTTCCTTAAAACTTCTTGCCACTTTGCCGCTGACACCATCATCATTTCCGCAACCTGACAATGCTAGAGCTATGATACCACTCAATGCTAATAATGAAACTTTTTTCATATACTGTCCTTTTATATTTTTTAGATTTAAGCTCTAAAAACAACTCTTTTTTTCTAAATTTTTCTTGCGGAAATGAAAAATTTATGTTTTTTATCGCTTATTTGGCTATTTTATCCTTTTATTTTTAAAGTTTTCACTTGCGCGACTTAAATTTAAACCTCTTTTGCGCTGTTTTTAAAGACATTTACCACGCTGGCTCGTTTGTGGCAAATTTCAGCATACTCTTTTTCGCTCTTTGAGTCATAGACTATGCCAGCTCCAGCTCCGACAAAGACGTCGCTAAAGCCGTTTTTAGCTGGCACAAAGATAGCTGAGCGGATGAGGATCGCCACCTGTGCGTCGCCATTAAAATGCAAAAATCCAATGCCCCCGCCATAGATATTTCGCTCAAAAATTTCAAGCTCATTGATTATCTGCATAGCTCTGATCTTTGGCGCACCGCTTAATGTGCCAGCCGGGAAGATGCTAGCTAGCACGTCAAAAAGATTAAGCTCCCTAGCGCACTTGCCATAGACGTCGCTAACGATATGCATCACTTTTTCAAATTTCTGGATATGCATCGCATTTTTTACCGCCACGCTCTTTGGCTCTGAAACCCTGCCGATATCATTTCTTGCAAGATCGATTAGCATCTTGTGCTCAGCGAGCTCCTTTTCGTCACTTAGTAGCTCATTTTCAAGCGCCACGTCAGCATTTGCGTCACCCCCTCTTGGTCTTGTGCCTGCAATTGGTGCTACAAAAATTTGCTCACTTTTCATCTCAAAAACAAGCTCAGGCGACGAGCCAACCACATCGCCATAAGGCGTAGGAAAATGAAACATATATGGGCTTGGATTTGCAGTGGCTAGCTTTTTGTAAAAGTCCAGACTATTCATATTTGTTGAAATTTCAAGTAGCTCGCCAAGCACCACTTGAAAGACGTCACCACTTCTTATGTATTCTTTTGCCACTTCAACCATATCTTCAAAGTGTTTCTTCTCGCTACTAAGGTCAGTTTTTATGCTAAATTCACACTCTTTTTCGCCCCTGTGCTCAGCCTTTAAATTTAACAAAAAGTCATAATACCTCTCTTTATCTCCATAAAAAGTATAAATTTTACTCATCTTATCAAAGTGCAGATATGCTTTAGCATCGGCGTAGATAAATTTTGGAAATTCATATTTTTTAGTTTTCTCTTCGCCGATATATTCAAAATATCTCACGCCATCATATGCAAAGACTCCAAAAAGCCCAGCAAAAGGTGCGAGTGATCTGTTACGATTAGTATCAAAGTAGCTTCTAAGCCCGTAAAAGTCCATATCTTTTTCATCGATATATTCGCAGTCGATGCCGATTATCGTCTGTGTCTTGTCTTCAGCAAGGTAGCTATTTTTAAATTTCTCTCTGATCGCTTCATAATAAAAAAGTGGTTGTTCTAAGAGCATCTTTTTCCTTTTAAATTTTTATTGATTATAAAAAATTTTCGCTTTTACTTTTTAGAATTTTGGCTAAATTTTTAAATTTACGCCTTTTTACTATTTTTTTAAGAGCCCCTTGGCTAAAATTTGCACCAGTCAAGGGAGAAAAAATGCTTTTTGTAGAACTTTTTATATTAGGTATCGGCGTTGGTTACATAGCTGGATTTTTTGGCATCGGCGGAGGCACGGTCGTCGTTCCTATAATGGTCGCCTTCGGATACGACGTGAAAACGGCCATTGGCATAAGCGTCATGCAGATGATCTTTAGTGCGACATTTGGCTCGTATCTAAACTACAAAGCTGGACTTTTAAAGCTAAACCGCGGCGTATTTTTGGGGCTTGGGGGTCTTGTGGGAGCAAGTTTTAGTGGTATCATCGTATCACACGCACCTGCACTCTTACTTGAGTCTATGCTTCTAGCAACTTTTGTCTTCTCACTTATAAAGCTATACTTTTCGCCAAACAGCGACGGCTCAAATGCGAATAATTCGCTCTTTTTGCTATTTTTAGTTGGCGTTTTTGTTGGCGTTTTTGCCATTAGCATCGGCATCGGCGGAGGCGTCTTTATCGCTCCTATCTTGGTTGGCTTTTTACGTTATGAGCTGAAAAAAGCCGTTTCTATGGGCGTGTTTTTCGTTATGTTTGCGGCCATCGCGGGCTTCATCTCACTCTCGCTAAATGGCCATATCTCATACGCTGAGGGCGCATTTTTAGGTCTTGGCTCGCTAATAGGCGCATACTTTGGCACCAAAAAGACGCAAAATACAGACAAAAAAACACTTAAAAAATGGTTTTTGGTCTTTTACATAGCGATGATATGTTTGATATTAAAAGATATGTTTTTTGAGTAAGAGCATGGCTAAATTTGCCACGCTCTTTTTAAATTTCTTCAAAAAAGTAGGCTTCGCTTAGTTTAAAAGCAAGCTCTTTTAGCTCATCTTCGCTTAAATTTACGCCCTTTGCGATCTCTTTAAAGCTAGTCTTGCCGTCAAATTTCAAAGCGGCTTTGATCTCTTCAACGCTTAAGCTAAGCTTGCCATTTAGCTCATTTGCCAAAGAAATAACTGGCAAACTAGCCTCCAAAAAATATCCTAGATACGCTGCTGCTCTAGGCTTTAGCCTAGTTTTTTTAGGCTCATAATCAAGCGCAATAAGCTTTGATGATGAAATTTTAGTGTTTTGATCATTTAAAATTTCAAGTAGCCCCATAAAGGCTTCGCTCTCGCTCTCACCAAGTGCAGCCTTTGCTTCGTTTAAATTTAGACTTTGCGGGTAGGCCTTGCTTAAAATTTCTTGCGTTTTTGTCCTTGGTTGTTCGCTAAAGTAGGCAAAATTTAGGCTATTTAGCTCGCTCTCTCCAAGCACCGCGTCAAAATCATCAGCGCCTTCAAGCCTTTCTTTGTGAGCGATGAGGCTTTTTCTAAAGGATCTATTAAACAAAAAGTCGTTTAGCTGCTCTTTTTTGATGCGAGTGTTGTAGCTTTGCTCGATGTGCGCGTCAAATCGGTAAATCCCAGTCGAGCTTGCAAAGATATCGTTTAGTGAGGCGTCTATGACGTAGCAAAGTCCGTGTTTATCGATGTGCCTAGCAAATTTATGAAAGTAAGTTGGCTCGTTGCTCGCCTCCAAAAAGTCGTGCAAAATGTAATAATCACTCCCCTTTGCGATGATGCCTTGCAAGAAATTTAGCTGCGTCAAAAGCAGTTTCATGCTGTCTTTATAGACGACGTCGCTTTGGTTTTGCAGGCTAAATTTCAAATAATCCTGCAAGAAATTTAACTCTTCTTTGACGTGAGGAAGTGAGTCTTTATCGCCCCTATTTGCGCTCGCAAAAAGCATGAAATCTCTTAAGATATCAAGGCTCTTCCAGCCTGGGTAGGTGTTATAAGAGACGTAGGCGATGCCATCTTTGCTAAGTAGCGCCTTTATCGTTGCAAGTAGCGCGTCTCTTACGTTTGGGCTCACCCAGCTATAAACGCCGTGAGCGATGATGTAGTCAAACTCGCCAAGCTCTTTGATATCGTGCTCATTCATGTGCAAAAAGTCGCGCTCAAAAAGGGTGAAATTTTTTAAATTCATCTTCTTTGCGATCTTGTTGCCCTCTTCTACTTGGTGGCTTGAGATATCGATGCCAACGACCTTTGCCTCTTTGTGCGAAGCTGCAAATGGCAAGATGTTGCCACCGTATGATGAACCAAGCTCAAGCACTCTAGCGTCTTTTAAATTTGCCGCCTTTAGCCCAAGAAATTTAGCAACCGCCTCTATCCTAACAGGCGAGCAGTCGCTAAATGCAGCTGAGAAATAAGGAATTTCATCGTAAGCTTTTTTTGCCTTGTTCATCAGCCATGCTTTCTGGCAAATTCTCTCATAAACTCGCCAAGTTTCTCGACGTCGCTTTGGCTAACGGCGTTGTAGATAGAGGCTCTTATGCCGCCAAGATGTCTGTGACCTTTTAGTCCAAGCATGCCCTCTTTTAGCGCTTCTTCGACGAAAACTGGCTCAAGCGCATGATCTTTTGGTATCGTAAAGCTCACGTTCATATCTGATCTGCTTGATTTTTTAGCGTGACCCACGTAAAAGCCATTTGAGCTATCGATAATATTATAAAGTGTGCTTGCTTTTTTGGCGTTTATCTTCTCAACCTCAGCAAGTCCGCCAAGATCTAGTAGGTGCTGCATAGTTAAATTTAAAAGATAAATTCCAAAAGTTGGCGGTGTGTTGTAAAGCGAGTTTGCCTCTGCGTGCGTTTTGTAGCGCAAAAACATAGGGACGTTTTGGCTGCTCACGCGATCAACTAGATCTTTTCTTAAAATGATGATAGTCACGCCGCTTGGGCCTGCATTTTTCTGAGCGCCGCCATAAAGCAAGCCGATACTGCTAAAATCAAGCGGTCTAGCAAAAAAATCGCTCGAAGCATCGACAACTAGGGGCGATTTGGTCTTTGGCATAGATTTATACTGAGTGCCATAGATCGTATTATTTGAGCAGATGTAGGCGTAGTCAGCGTCATCGCTAAATTTCACCTCAGGGATATAAGAGAAATTTTCATCCTCACTGCTTGCGACGACATCTACATTTACGCCAAGCACTTTTGCCTCTTTGATCGCTTTGTTTGTCCAAACGCCGGTGTTTGCGTACTGCGCATTGCCACCTTGATATAAATTCATCGGTATCATGCTAAATTGCAAATGTGCGCCACCTTGCAAAAATAAAATTTCATACTCATCGCCGATACCATAAAGCTTTCTTATCTTCTCCATCGCACCAAAGTGGATCTCCTCGAAGGTCTTGCTTCTGTGGCTGATCTCCATGATCGAGTAGCCCTCGCCTCTATAGTCGGTAAATTCGGCCTTTGCGTGCTCTAAAACGTCTAGTGGTATCGCGCTTGGGCCTGCGCTAAAGTTGATTTTTCTACTCATTTTTACTCCTTGATAATTGCTTTTTTATGTGTATTTTGCGAGATAAGCTCGATCTCATCATTGAGATTTAAATCCCTAAGATCAGCTCTCTTGCCATCTTTTCTAACCTCGATAAGCCCCTTCGTGCTCTCAAAAAAGAGCTCCCTCATCTCGTAGGCTTTCTCCAAAGAGCCAAGGGCTGAGCCAAGAAGCAAGATCTTTCTTTGCACGGCGTTTGTTAGGGCATTTTGCTTGTTTGCTACCTCGCTAAATTTTAGCTCGATCCTAGCTTTTAGAGCGTTTGATGAAAATTTAGAAAGTAATAAATTTAATAAATTTTGCTTCTTTGTGATCTTTAAATTTAAAGCGCTATCAAGATGGTCGCTGAGCCTGTCAAGATACTGAAAAAACGCCTCTTCATCAGGCAAAAGATCAAGCATGGCTGCACTTGGCGTAAGAGATCTGCGGTCTGCTACAAAGTCGCTTATAACGTAGTCGATCTCGTGGCCGATAGCGCTTATGACTGGCGTTTTTGTAGCGTAAATTTCACGTGCCAAACCCTCGTCGTTAAAGCACCAAAGGTCTTCTTTGCTGCCGCCTCCGCGCGCCAAAACGATCACATCAACGCCGTATTTATCGGCTTTTCTCAAGGCTTTTATAAGCGAGCTTGGGGCATTTTCGCCCTGAGTTAGTGCGTCAAATATATAAATTTCACTTAGCCTCCAGCGGCTCGTGACGACTTTTAGCATGTCCTGAAGTGCAGCCGAAGTGGCGCTTGTGACAAGGGCTATTTTTTTAGGTAAATTTGGTATCTCTTTTTTTGCACCGATGTCAAAAAGCCCCTCGTTTTCGAGCTTTTCTTTAAGCTGTCTAAACGCAAGCTCAAGCTCGCCCTCGCCATCTGGCAGCATAGCACTAGCCACTAGCTGATACGACCCACTTGGCGAATAAATGGTCACTTTGCCATAAATTTTGACCTTCAAGCCCTCTTTTGGCAGGAATTTTACCTTTTGGTTATTCATACGATACATCACGGCTGAGATGCTTGACTTTTCGTCCTTTAGTGTGAAGTACCAGTGCCCAGAGGCATGCTTTGTTAGGCGCGAAATTTCGCCACTTACCTCGACGTAGTCAAGGGTTGCCTCAAGCAGTGCCTTTGCTTTTTCGTTTAGCTCAGATACGCTAAGCATTGATCTCTTTGACCTTTTTGGCGATAAATAGCGTCGAGATATCCATGCTAAAGCCCTTGCAAAGCTCTATCTCAAAGCCAGCCTCTATAAGCTCGTCGCAAAAGCTCTTTGCATCGAGGAAATTTTCTATCGAGCTTGGTAGATACTCATACGCCTCTTTGTTTTTTGAGATAAAGCCGCCTATACTTGGTAAAATTTTACTTAGGTAAAAATCTCTTAATGAGGTTATTAAGCCCTTTTTCTGGCGCTTTGTAAATTCGAGCACGACGACGTAGCCGCCATCAGCCAAGACCCTGTTAAACTCTCTTAGTGCAGCCTTTCGCTCGACCACGTTTCTGATGCCGTAGCTTATGCTTAAAATTTGAGCCTCACCGCTTGCAAGCGTTGTATTATCAGCGTAGGCCTCTATAAATTTAAAATTTGGAAATTTCGCCCTCGCCTCTTTTAGCATGCCGCTTGATGGGTCGATGCCAGTTAGGTTTTTTACCTCAACGCCAAATTCTTTTGAAATTTCACTCCAAAGCCCCATCATATCGCCAGTGCCGCAAGCCACATCCACGATATTTATGCTTTTATTTTTAAAAATTTCTAGCATATACCTGCAGGCAAATTTCCTCCAGCTCACATCCACGCCAAGGCTTAGCACCCTGTTTGCGACGTCGTAAGTCGGAGCGATCTGGTTAAACATATCAACTATCTTTTCTTGTTTTTGCATAAATTTTAGACCTTTATATGTAGTAAATTTTTAAATTTCGCGAGATCTTGCGAGTTGCTTTTATAAATTTAAGCCGTTTTTTTAGTATCTCTTCTCTAGTTTTGTAAATTTGTTTGTAAATTTTGCTCTCAAGTTTTTCTTTGCCGGCAACCTCTGGCAAGCGCTCTAAGATGCCAAGCCAAACGTCATAGTCTTGAAGCGCACCAAAGATCTCTTGCATATCTTTTAGCCGCTCTTCATACTTTTTAAGCCCGTCAAAATAAAAAATCTCACTCAAAAACTCGTAGGTATATCTCACCTTTTTAAGCTCGATCCTGATCTTGTGAAAGCTCTCATTTGGGCAGTCTTGATCTAGGCTTTTTAGCCTCTTTTGAGCCAAAACTAGAAGCGTTCTTAGCTTAAACGAACCAAGTCGCGAAAGGCTTACATCAAAGAGCTTTGATCTATAAAACTCGCCCTCGTTTAAAAATATCTCCCACTCTTTTAAAAATGCGTAGTTTTCCTCGTCACTCAGGTAGCTTTTAATGTTTTCATACTCTAAATTTAGAGCCTTTTGCACAAAGTAAATAAGCTCATTTGCGTGCTTTTGCTCGCTTAAAAAGCCTAGAAAAATGTCAAGGTCTCGCTTTTTGTTGGTTGAATTTGTCAAAATTTTAAAATTCTCTCCAAAAAAGAGCGTCACTTTCTCATCAAAAACGCCGTTAAAAATTTTAAGTAACGACCTAACTTTTCTTAAATTTACTCGCAGGTTGTGCAAAATTTCTTCGTCGTGATCTTGCAGATAGTCACTCTTTAGCCTCTTTATCTCTTTATATATGCTTAAAAATAAAGCTCTAAGTGCCTCGCCACTTTTTAAATTCGCAGTAAAATTTGGCGAAATTTCTTTGTTTTTAAAGACATTGTAGGCTCTTTTGTAGTCGATTTGTTCATTTTCGTTTGCGTGGATGGCTAGAAATTTGTTTTTATATCTTTTATCGCAGGTGACATCGGCCTTACAAAACTGCTCCAAAAATGGTGGCAGTTTAAAATAGACAGCCTCGTTTTCATCACTAAATTCTATTTCAAATGTGCAAAGTCCGTTTAAACCGTCTTTAAAAACGTCAATGTTGCATGGATTATTGTTTAGCCGAAAAATGTATCTATCTTTGGTGATTACGCGTCCGATACAGTTTTTTAGGGCCTTTTTAAACTCGGCCTTTTCGCAAAATTCCTCATTTTCTTCTCTTATAAGATCTTTGCCAACCTTGATCGTTTTTATAAATTTACCCTCTTCACTTCTGAAGCGGATCTCTTCATTTTGCGTGATCTTGGTGTAAAACTGAGAAATTTCAAGGTGCTTAAAAACTACTCCAGCATCTTTTAGAAAATCTAGAATTTGAGAATTTTTGAGTAAAAATTTACGCTCTATCTCCAAACCCACATTTTTCTCCGAAATTTTTTGTTTATTTTAGCAAGTTAGTGCTTAAAATAATGAGAAAAATGCTAATTTTAGGCTTTTTTGAAGTGTTTTATGAAGAAAAAAATTTATGTTGCATTATGCAACATAAATTTTGCCTTATCGGCAGTGCTTACAGCTTTTTACGCTAGCAACGATATTTAGGCGCTCGATGATGTTACCGATCTTTTTTTCAAGCGCTTCTTGGTATTTGCCAAGCTCTGAGTCATCATAGCTCATATCCTCGACGCTACCGCAGTTTTCGCAAACCACGTGGATGTGCGGATGCTCGTAAATGTCGTATCTCGCCTTTTGATTGACGATATTTACCTCAACTACAAGGCCTTCGTCTTTTAGAGTGTTTAGGTTTTTATAGACAGTTGCGAGCGAAACTGATGGATTTTCTTTCAAAATTTCATCATAAAGCTCATCGATCGTTGGATGTGTGTGACGATCAAGAATTCTCAAAACGCTAAGACGCTGCGGCGTTACTTTAAGCCCAGACTGTTTTAGCAACGATACATATTGCATAATTTTCCCCTATACAAATTTTTGCTTTATGCTAGCAAAAGTAATATTAAACGTTTCTTTATTAAATGATATTAATTATTCTCTAGTAATTTTTGGGTAATTTGCTCAGCACTTATGCCAAGGCTCTCTTCGACCTCAGTTGTCGAGCCATGCTGGATAAATTTATCATCATACTCAAAGCTAACAACGCTTACATTTGATATGCCATTTTCTTGCAAAAAGGCACTTATAATCTCGCCAACGCCGCCTTTTTTAGCGCTATCGCTAAAGATATACCACTTTTTAGTGCGTTTTGCTAGCTCACATAAAAGCTCTCTATCAAGCGGCTTTACAAAGACTAGATCAACAAGGATAGCTTCAAGCTTGCCAGCTAGTAAATTTCTAACCAAATTTGCCCTGCCAACGCCATTGCCATAGCCTAAAAATGCGGTCTCGCTCTTTGCATCAGCTAAAATTTCACCCTTGCCAAACTCAAGTGGCTTAGCTTTAAACTCACCTCTTAAGATAAATGCCCCGCGCGGATATCTAAATGCGCTAACGCCTTTATAAGAGTAGGCAAATTCCATAACATTTTTCATGCTCTCTTCGCACCTTGGGGCAAAAAGAACCATATTTGGCACAGCGTTTAAAAAGCTAATGTCAAAAGCACCCTGATGTGTCTCGCCATCCTCACCCACGATGCCCGCCCTATCCATCGCAAATGTGATGTTTAAATTTAAGATAGAAGCGTCGTGAATGACCTGATCGTAGGCTCTTTGCATAAAGGTCGAGTATATCGCGACAAATGGCTTAAAGCCCTCTTTTGCCATAGCCGACATCGAGGTAACTGCGTGCTGCTCGGCTATCGCCACGTCCCAAAAGCGGTCTGGAAACTCATGTATGAGCGCGTCCATACCAGTGCCTGTTGGCATCGCAGCCGTTACGCCAACGATGTCGCTGTGCTCTCTTGCCATCTTTAAAAGCTGCTCGCTAAAGATCGCCGTGGCTGACTTGTTTGACTGTCTTTTTATAAATTCGCCACTTTTTAGATCAAACGGCCCAACTCCGTGCCAATTTTCATAATAACCCTCGGCAAATTCATACCCTTTACCCTTTAGCGTCTGCACGTGCACGATGACTGGTTTTTTCATGTTTTTGGCAGTTTCAAATGTACTAAGAAGCGCTGAGAGGTCGTGCCCATCGACTGGGCCTATGTACTCAAGTCCAAGCTCTTCAAAAAACATGCCAGGAGTGATGAGCCTGATGCCCTCCTCCATGCGTCTAGCCATGTAGGCTGCAGAGTCTGGCATGTAGCTTAAAAAGCGCTCGACCCTGCCTTTAAATTTTTGATAAAACTGCCCTGCCATCATCTGGCTTAGATACTTGCTAAGTGCGCCTATTGGCTTACTTATGCTCATCTCGTTGTCGTTTAAGATGATGACGCAAGGATATTTTCTGTCCCCCAGCTCATTTAGTGCCTCGTACGCCATGCCGCCACTTAGCGAGCCATCGCCTATGACAGCCACTGGCAAGCGGTCTTCATTTTTTAGCCTGATCGCCTTTGCAGCGCCAACTGCAAGTGAAATGGACGTCGAGCTATGTCCTGCTACAAAGTAGTCAAATTTGCTCTCGCTTGGCTTTGTGTAGCCGCTGATACCGTTAAATTTCCTAAGCGTGTCAAAGCTATCCCAGCGCCCAGTTAGTAGCTTGTGTGCGTAGCTTTGGTGGCTCACATCAAAAATAAACGGATCTTTTGTAACATCAAAAATTTTATGCATCGCAACGATGATCTCGACTGCACCGATGTTTGAGCTAAGATGACCGCCATTTTTGCTAACAGTGGCTAAAATTTTATCTCTGATGTCGTGGCAAAGCGCGTTTAGCTCATCGACATTTAGGCTTTTAACGTCTTTATTCATTATTTACCAACATTTTTAGCTTTTCAAGCCTTGTTTGCATCGTCGCGTCGATGTTTCCGCCCTCGCTTATTATCACTACGCCACCTTTGCTTATAGCGTCGTCTGAGCAAACTTTAACGCGCTCATTTTTACTAAACTGCTCTCTTAGGTAGTCGCTATCCTCAGGATTTACGCGAATTTCTATGTTTTTTACGTCGCTTAGCTCTTTAATGAGTGAGCCAGCTAGGTGATGAGCGATCTGGCTAGATGCGCTTGACACCTCTTTTTCTATCACCTCTTTTGCGATCTTTATCGCAGTTTGGCCAAGCTCGTCTTCGCTCTTTTTCAAAAACTCATCAAATTTAGCGTACTGCTCATCTAACTTTGCAGCTGAAGCGTTAAATTTAGCCTCAAGCTCCCTTATCTTTGCCTCGTTTGCAGCGTTTGTTTGAGCGATGCCTTCGTTTTTGCCATCCTCTTTTGCACGGGCGATCTCAGCCTCAAGACGTTTTGCAAATTCACTCTCTTGATTTTCTATTTGCATTTGAAGCTTGATGATATTGCTGCTTAGCTCATCTGTCTTTTTAAGCAGCTCCTCGACAAAACTCGAGTCAAATCCAGGCTGGTGAGCTTGGCTATTTTGAGACTGAGGTGCAAAGTGATTTTGCATATTTGGTTGCACTGGGTGTGACATCTGAGGTGCGAAATTTTCACCACCTTGCTCTAAGCTTTGTTCATTTAGCTCTTCACTAAGATTATTTTCTTCTATCAAAACAGGTGTGCTATCTTGGGCTCTTTCGTTACTTCCAAGCACCTTAAATCTATAATTTTCTATAAAGTGAGCCGGTGAGGTCTCACTTGTTATTACGCTACTTTTCATTCTATCATCTCATCTGCTTCGCCAACTTGGAAGACACCTTGATCAGCTAGACCTTGAACGACCTCAACGATGCGTCTTTGCGCCTCTTCAACGTCTTTTACACGCACAGCGCCAAGGTATTGCATCTCCTCTTTAAAGGCTTCGGCTGCACGCTGAGACATATTTGATAAAAATTTATCCTTAATGCCATCGCTTGAACCCTTAAATGCAACCATAAGGTCCTTTTTATCGACATTTTTGAGAATTTCTCTAATCGCAGTTGCATTAAGATTGATGATATCTTCAAAGGTAAACATAAGCTCTTTGATCGTTGTAGCAAGCTTATCATCGCTTTGCTCGATGCGCTCGATCGTGCTTTTGCTAGCTTTTTGACCAAGTCTGTTAAGCACTTCTGCCACAGCTCTTGGGCCACCAACCTCGACTTTATAAGATGTGAGGCTCTCAAGTTTGCCCTCAAGCACTGTTGAGACACGCTTGATGACTGATGGGCTGATCTCGCCAAGATTTGCCATCCTGATCACAACCTCACTTCTTAGCTCATCTGAGAAGAAGCTTAGTGTCTCGGCAGCACTTGTTGAATCCATGTGGGCAAGGATTAGCGCGATGGTTTGAGGGTGCTCTTTTACGATGAAGTCTGCGAGTTGCTGTGGCTTTATCTTATCAAGATAGCCAAAACTCTTTGAGTTCTCCATGCTTTTAGCAAGCTTGTCTAAAATTTTCTGAGCAGCCTCTGGGCCAAATGTGCGGTATAAAATTTCTTTTGCATACTCTAAACCGCCACTTCTCATATATTGATTTGACTGCATGAGAGCGTAGAATTCTTCCAAAATAGCACCAGCAACTTGTTTGTCTATATTTTTTGCAGTTGCTATGTAGCCTGAAATTTCGGTGATGACATCAACATCCATATGAGAAAATATCAGAGCTGTCGCCTCTTCACCAAGCTGGATCAGTAAAATAGCGATCTTTTCTGGCATTGAAAGATCATCATATATCATCTTTTGCTTATCGGTTAGTTTTATAGACATCAAATTTCCTTACGCATGTTAAATTCACTATCGTTTTTAACCATATCTTGGAGTAAATTTGAAATTTCCTCACTTCGCTCGGTGACTACTATCTTCATCTTTTCAAGAAGGACGTCGTATTTTAGCTCGTCCTCGTTAAATTCACCACTAAGGCCAAGCTGCTCCTCGACCTTCTTGCGAGCGGCTTTAAATTTCTCGAGCGTATCTTCTGCATCCATCTCGATCTCTTCAAGATCGTCCTGGACTTGCTCCTCTTCCTCTCTGGTCTCCTCAAGCATTTTTTGCATAAATGGTACGATGACCTTTTTGTAGAAAAAGTAGAGTAAAACAAGCGCAAAGATGTATTTTAGTAGCGGCAAGAACGGCATCACGTAGTTATTCATAAAGCCATCCATCTTCTCGCCAGTGCTGACATCTTTGCCAGTTTTAAACTCGAAGTTATCTAAGCTCACCTCATCGCCTCTGTTTTGATTGTAGCCGATTGATTGTTTGATTAAATTTGTGATTGATTCTCTTTGCTCTTTGGTAAGCGGGGCAAATTCAAGCTCGCCAGTTGGCTTGCCATCTTTGTCCTTTTTGCTTTGATAAAGTCCGTCTATAACGACAGCTGCGCTTACTCTGTTTATGCTAGCAAACTGCCCTTTGACATTTGTCACTTTCTTTGAAATTTCGTAGTTTGTCTGCTGTGAGCTTTTGTTGTACTGCTCTTTTAAAGTGCTATCATCTAGTCCTTGAACTGGACCTATGTTACTAACCGCACCTGGGACGCCACCCACTTCATTTGGAGCTGAACCTTGACGCTTTTCTTCGATGTTACTCTCGCTTCTTACGACGTTATTTGGGTCATAAACCTCGCTTTTCGTATCTTTTTTATCAAAGTCAAAGTCGATATTTACCTTTGCTACGACCTTATCTGCCCCGCCTACGATAGGAGCTAGGACATTTACGATCTTTTGCTCATAATTATTTTCAAACTCGCGCTTATAGCGGATCTGCTGAGCTATGGCATCACTATCAAACTCTCCGTCCTCATCGCCAAGTGCGACGCCATCTTGATTGACGATCTTTACATTTTCTGTGCTTAAATTTGTAACAGAGGCAGCAACTAGGTTTTTAATGCCAAAAATTTGCTTCGCATTTAGACTAACGCCTGGCTTTAGCTCAACAACGATAGAAGCGGTCGGAAGTGCTTGTCTTTCAGTGAAAACGCTCTCTTTTGGTATGGCTATTCTTACGGTTGCTTTTTGGATAGATGAGAGGCTCTCGATCGTTCTAGCTAACTCACCCTCGAGCGCTCTTTGAAATTTAACTCTCTGCTCAGCATCAGTAGCTCCAAATTCTTGCTTGTCAAAAATTTCAAAACCGATCTTGCTCTCTTTTGGTATGCCAAGCGTTGCAACCGCGATACGTTCTTTATAGACATCGCTCGTTGGCACAAGGATAGTGCCTTCATTTGCTAGTTTATACTTGATACCATCTTTATTTAGCTGATCGACTATTAAGGCTGAGTCGCTTGGGCTGATGTTTTCAAAAAGGACGCTATATCCTGCAAAACTATCACTTTTGCTTTTGTAAAGCGTTAAAAATACCAAAAAAGCCACAACCAAAACGATCGAGCTGCCTGCGACGATCTTTTGTTTTAGTGAAAGCTTTTGATAAATTTGACTTATTTGATGAAGTAATGCCTTAAAATCCATATCCCTACTTTAAAATTTGCTTTAACTCTTCAAAAACTCTATCGTTTTGCCATGCCTGACCGATGGTGATTCTCACCGCATTTAAGGCATAGCTTTTTAAATCTCGTAAAATTATACCTTTTTTTAGCATCTTTTCGCATATCTGGCTTGATTTTGGCTCATTAAATTTAAATGTGATGAAATTTGTATAGCTTGGGATAAACTCAATGCCATTTTGCCTTGCAAATTCCTCATATCTATTCATCTGCTCGAAGTTGTTTTGCATAGTTTTTTGCACAAATTCATCATCACCAAGTGCTACGATCGCTGCTCTTAAGCTTGGAGTTGTGATGTTAAAAGGGGCTCTTAGCTTTGAAAGTGCGCCTATGATCTCTTCATTTGCCACGCCGTATCCAACACGCATGCCACCAAGCGCATAGGCCTTTGAGAAAGTGCCAAGGTAGATGGCATTTTTAAATTTCACCACCTCGCTTGGCTTTATCTCTTTTTTGCTATCTTTAAATTTAGCAAATTCGTTGTAGGCACAATCAAGCACCACAAGCGTATTTTCACCAATGTTTTTTATAAATTTATAGACCTCATCGGCATCAATGCACTCGCCTAATGGGTTATTTGGCAAGCAAAGAAAAATGACAGAGATTTCATCTTTGTGTGCGTTATAAATTTCTAAAAACTCATTCAAATTATGCTCCACGCTCTTTGTGCGGTAAATTTTAGCCCCAGTTTGTTTTGCATAAATTTCATACATCGCAAATGTCACGCCAGCCATCAAAACGCCACTTTGCTTGTTTGCCTTTGCATGAAGCGCATACTCTATGATCTGGTCGCTTCCAGAGCCGATGATTAGGTTTTTGCTAGTTACGCCAAATTTCTTAGCCAGCCCCTCTTTTAGCTCAAAGTAGCTATCATCTGGATAGAGATGTGCATTTTTAGCGACCTCTTTTAGCGCCTCTTCTACGCGTTTGCTAGTGCCAAAAGGGTTTTCATTGCTCGCTAGCTTTATCACATCTTTTGCCTCGATGCCAAACTCCCTAACTACAAGCTCGATCGGCTTTCCAGCCTCGTAATTTACTAGATCATCTAAAAAGTCATTAAATTTCATTACTCTTCTCCGTTTAAATAGCTTCCAAGCCACGTTATCTCAGCGCCGCTCTCTTTTGCGAGCTCAAAGGCGTTTTGCACCTTCTCATCGTCGATATGCCCTTCAAAGTCAAGGTAAAAAATTGACTTAAATTCGCGCTGCTTTATAGGACGTGACTCAAGTTTTGTGATATTGATATTCTCATTTTTAAAGATAGAAAGCAGATCAGCAAGGCGACCTGGACTGTGATCAGTCTTTGCTAGGATCGAAGTTTTTGAATTTTCAACCTTGGCGTTTTTAAAATCACTTAAGATCAAAAATCTCGTTCTATTTGCCATATTATCTTCAATAGTCTCATAGACGATTGGCACATTGTAAATTTTAGCTGCGATTTTTGAGCAAATGGCGGCTGATTCTCTATCCATAGATGCCATATATGCAGCTGCTGAGGTTGATTTTGCTGGGACAAATTCGACCTCATTTAACAAGTGATCCTCTAAAAATTTACGGCACTGGTTGTAGCCTTGCGGATGCGAGTAAATTCGCTTTATCTCTTTTAAATTTTCATTTATGCTAACAAAGCTGTGATGGATATCTACGTAGAGCTCTGCCACTATCTTTATATCATCAAATTTACTCAAACAATCAAGCGTAGCTCCAACAGCGCCTTCAGTGTTGTTTTCGATAGGCACGACACCGTATTTTGCCTCTTTTTGAGCTAGCTTTGTAAAAACTGCCTCGATCGTAGCAAGTGGTAAATATGCACTCATCGCGCCAAATCTACTTTGCGCCGCTTGATGTGTATAAGTGCCCTCAGGTCCTAGATAGACGATCTTTTGAGGCATCTCTAAATTTCTACTAACAGCAAAAATTTCAAGATAAATGGCCTCGATCGCAGCCTTATTTAAGGCTTTATCTTTGCTAAGGCTAGTTAAGCGGTTTATGATAGCTCGCTCGCGCTCAGGACGATATATAGGCGTCCCAGTGGTTTGCTTTAGCTTGCCGATCTGCTCAACAAGCTTCATCCTCTCATTTAGTTTATTTAAGATGAGATCATCGATACTATCGATCTCTTTTCTAAGCTCATTTAGCTCTTGCATCAGCGCTCTCCAAAAACTCAATCTCAGGTGCCACGACGTCCTCAAAGCACTCACGTCTTCTTATCAGCCTATCTTTGCCATCAAGCACGCAAACTTCAGCGGCTCTGTTTCTTGTATTGTAGTTTGAGCTCATGCTAAATCCATAAGCTCCAGCCCCTTTAACCACGACTAGATCGCCACTCTTACACTCTGGCAGATTGATATCTTTTGCTAAAAAGTCACCGCTTTCACAAACTGGACCGACCACATCGCAAGCGCCTAAATTTTCATCCTTGCCATCGACAAAAATTTTGTGATGCGCGCCATAAAGGCTTGGTCTTATAAGATCATTCATCGCGCCATCAGTGATGACAAATCTCTTTTTGCCGTTAAATTTTTCATATAAAACACTTGCGACAAAGTAGCCAGCATTGCCCACGATAAAGCGTCCTGGCTCACAAACGATGGTCACATCTTGACCTTTTAGTGCGCCTAAAATTCCTTGTGCGTAGTCGTATAAATTTATCTCTTTTTCATCGTTGTAGATGATGCCAAGTCCGCCGCCAACATCAAAGAATTTGATATCGATCTCAAGCGCTCTTAGCTCTCTTAAAAGCTCGCTTACGATCTTTGCAGCGTCTATTATCGGGCTTAGTGAAGTTAGCTGCGAGCCGATGTGAAAGTGTATGCCAGTTGGCTCAAGAAACTCTGATGCTTTAGCGTGGATATACATCTTTTTAGCCGTCTGCGCATCGACGCCAAATTTGTTTTCATTTAGCCCTGTCGAGATATATGGGTGAGTTTTTGCATCAACACCAGGATTTACCCTGATGCTAATCCTAGCCTTTAAATTTAGCCCTTTTGCAATCTCTTCAAGCCTTAAAAGTTCGGCAAAACTCTCAACATTTATCAGCAAAATTTCATTTTCTAAAGCCTCTTTTAGCTCTTCATCGCTCTTGCCAACGCCGCTAAAGATGATCTGATATCTCTTAGCACCTGCAAGAAGCGCTCTTTTGACCTCGCCGATGCTTACGCAGTCAAATCCAGCTCCAAGATCAGCCAGAAATTTTAAAACACTTAAATTTGAGTTTGCTTTTACAGCGTAGCAAACTAGAGATTTTCTAGCGTAAAATGCGTTTTTTAGCGCCTCATAGCGCTCTTTAATGTAGTTAAAATCATAAACGTAAAGTGGGGTTTTGTATTTGCTTGCAAGCTCTTTAAAATCCATAAAATAGCCTTTTTTAAAATGGCTTGATTTTACAAAAAAGTTGCCAAAATTTGGCTTAACGATGCGATTTTATGAGATAAATGGCGTATGCAAAAAGCAAAATAACTGGAAGCACCATGCCGATCTCTGGCAAGATGACTGAGGTTTGAGCAAATTTGGTTAAGATAAAGAGAAGTCCCCAAACTACGAGAGTTATGACGACAAAGATAAATGTTGAGAGTGCGAGGTTAAAAAACCTGCCGGTCACTGGCAAATGATAGTAAAAAATAAGCAATAAAAATGGCGCAAAAAATGGTGTGATAGCAAGGTTATAAAATGCCGTTCTTGCGCTGTCTAGCCCTATGCCTTCGTTTTTAAATGTCTTTATGAAATTTATCGCATCAGGTATGTTAAATTTCGAGTTTTCAACGCTTGCAGCACTCTCAATGCTCTTTGGCTTAAAGCCTCTTAACGCATCTAAATTTTCGCTTTTTACCTTGCTAAAGCCATTTTCGCCAAGCTCTAAGCTTTGAGGCAAAAAGGTCTGATTTACATCCTCTAAAACCCACTCATTGTCTTTAAATTTAGCGTGGTTGGCAAAGGTTGTTGAGAGCAAGTCAGTGCCATTAATGTCAAAAATTCTCACGTCATTTGCCCTTTGTTTGGCTGAGTTTAGCTCTTTTATATAGATAAATTTACCTTCAAATTTCAAAAATGAGTCGTTTGTGCTTTTTGAAAAAGCGGTATTTTTTGCAATGCTTTTTTGATAATCATGCGCATAAGCAAATGGCGTAAAATTTAGCCCGACATAAAAAATAGTCACAAAAAGTGCGATGAGAAATGGTGGCAAAATGAGCTTGTTTTTGCTGATGCCAAGAGCATAAAAGCTGATTAGTTCGTTTGAGCGAACCATATTTACATGCAAAATTATTAACGCGAAAATGAGCGAAAGTGGCAAAACGTAGCTAATGGCACTTAGCGCAGTAAGACCAACGTAGAGTAGCTGAAGGTTCGCAGATGGCGGCAGATCTTTTAAATTTGTAAGCAGATCGATGCCAACATAAAATAGCTCAAGCGCTAAAAATACGATAAGAAAAGATTTTATATAGACCCAGCCAACGTATCTGGCGTATAGTTTCATTTGATAAGACCTTTTTTTACCGTAAATTTTTGTGAAATTTCGTTGATGTCGCTCTTTAGCAGCTCACAAACCGCATTTTTTGTATAGGCTAAAATTTCATCTAAAGCCTTTTTTTCTTCATCGCTAAACTCTCCAAGGACGAAATTTTTAGCATCGCCCTCATGCCCTATGCCAACGCGCACTCTTTCGTAGTCGTTGCCTATTAGATTATCGATCGATTTTATGCCGTTATGTCCGCCGCTACTGCCGCCTTTTTTAAATTTAACCGCGCCAAAACTAAGATCAAGATCGTCGTGGATGACGATGATCCTATCTGGCTTATAAAAGTCTTTTACTGCTTTAACACTTTGACCTGAGAGGTTCATAAAGGTCGTTGGTTTTAGCAAGATAATGTCGTTAAATTTAAAAACTTCGCCTTGAAATTTAGCTGAGCTAACATCTTTGAAATTTGAGTCTTTTAGGAGGTCTATAAGCATAAAGCCTATGTTGTGTCTAGTATTTTCGTATTTGGAGCCAGGATTGCCCAGCCCCGTTATTAGTGTCACAAAAGCCCTTTTTATTTAGCTTTAATAACTCCAAGTACCGCAACACGGTCAGCGTCAATGATAGTAACGCCTTTAGGAGCTGTGATATCACGAACCAAAATCGTATCATCAATGTCAAGTTTGCTTACATCAACATCAAATGAATTTGGTAAATTTTCAGCCGTGCATTTTACGCAAAGACGTCTTTTTGACTGTATCAAAACGCCCTTATTTTTAAGACCAATAGGTGTTCCAACTGGCTTAACCGGGATCATATATTTTGATAAAACGCCTGGAAGTGCTACTTTTAGATCCACGTGTTTAAGATCGCTTGTAACAACATCTCTTTGGTAATCAACAATAACGACATTATAAACTTTTCCGCCTACTTTTACATCAAAAGCAAGGCTCTCTTTTTTGCGCGCTTCTTTAATAAAGTCATTTACTTTAAAAGCAGCTGCAACATTCTCTAATCCCTTGCCATAAATGTTGGCGATTAGATAACCATCTCTTCTCAAAGCCTTCGCAGACTTCTTACCGATACTCTCTCTAACGATTCCTTCTAACATCGTTTTCCTTTCATAAAAAATAGGTGCTGATTTTATCTAATGCTTTATAAATTTCAGATAAAGCTTACTAAATTTCTTTAAGTGCGATCACTTCAGGTTGATCTTGTTTGCTTTGAGGTTTGCCAAAATTTACACCATTTTCAAAGCTAAAACCTGCTACATTTGAGCTTTTTATCTTAAGCTGTAAATCACCCCTGTTACTAGCATTATCAAGCGCTACTTCGGCACTAATTATCTTATTTTCATAAAGTTCAAGCAGGTGCTGGTCAAAAGTTTGCATGCCGTAAGTATTTTTTGACTCAGCTATGGCAAGATCGATCTCGTCAAATTTCTCTTCAGATATGAGCTCTTTTATGCGGGTATTTTTTCTCATGATCTCGACTGCTGGGCGTCTTGTGCCAAAAAGCGTCTTAACTAGCCTTTGTGAGATGACGCAAGCAAGCACTGAAGAGAACATAAGGCTGACCTTATCTCGCTCACCTTGTGGGAAGCTATTTACTATTCTATTTACACTCTCTTTTGCATCAAGTGTGTGAAGTGTCGAAAGCACCAAGTGTCCAGTCTCAGCAGCTCTAATGGCAGTCTCAATCGTCTCAAGATCTCTCATCTCACCAACCAAAATGATGTCAGGATCTTCTCTTAATGAAGCCCTTAGCGCATCTGAGAAATTTAGCGCATCTGCCCCGATAGAGCGCTGATTTATTATGCTTTTATCGTCGTTAAATACGTATTCAATCGGATCTTCGATAGTCACGATGTGCGATCTTTTTGTCTGGTTTATGAAATTTATCATACTTGCAAGCGTTGTCGTCTTGCCACTTCCAGTTGGGCCAGTTACTAAGATGATACCACGAGTGGTCTCTGTGCAAATTTTTTCTATCACGCTTGGTAAATTTAGATCTTTTATGGTTGGAATTTTCGTTGGAGTGACACGAAATACAGCAGAAATTCCATTTATCTGCAAAAACATATTTACACGAAAGCAGTACTCATCATTTAGTTTATAAGAAAAATCTATATCTTTTTTATCCATAAACTCATCAAATTTAGCCCCCAAAAGCTCATTTGCTATAGCTACCGCATCACTTGGGTCTAAATTTTCTTCGCTAAGTGGCATGATCTCACCATTAAATCTCCCATAAACAAGGCTTGCAGACTTTAGATGAAGATCGCTGCCGCCTTTATCTACTAAAGAGCACAGATATGAGTCTAGGTCTTGTTTGGTCATTAAAGTGATTTCATAATTTCATCAAATGCTGCAACAAACTGCTTCAAACCGTCATTTAAAAGCTCTTTATAAGTAGCATTTATGTCGATATCATTATTTTTTATGATGTGGAAAAAGCTTGAGATATTTTCTTTGCTAGGAGCATTTTTTGCCTCAGCTTTTTCTTTTATAAATTCTTTTATCGTCTCTATCGGAGCTGTGTTTATAGAGTTTTTATACATTAGCTCCCTAACGTAATAATCCCCTCTTAAGCTCCCACCTTTTACACCTGTGCTTGCAAAAAGTGTTCTTACGTTCTCTAAGCCAAAATCCTCAATGATATGATAGATATTTGCAGCATTCATTATGCCGATCTGCCCTGTTGGCAAGCTCTTTGCAGACATTGTCTCATCAAGCTTTCTATCAAATCTACTAACAAAAACGCTGATAACGCCTTTTGGCATAGTGGTATCCACAAAGCGGCTTGCGTAAGCTTTACTGCCCTCTTTAAAAGCCTCTAGGCAGTTTTTAGCCTGATCTGGCGAGAAAATGAGTGTCGCATTTACGCTGATGCCTCTTGCCATGAGCGCACTCATCGCCTCATAGCCCTCTTTTGTAGCTGGGATTTTTATCATTACATTTGGCATTGAGATGAGACTATAAAGCCTGATGCCCTCTTCTATCGTAGCAGCTGTATCACCACTTAAATTTGGATCAACCTCTATACTAACAAAGCCATCATCGCCATTTGCGTAGTTTTTTAGCATTTTACATGCGGCTATCTTGATATCTTGGGTCGCTAAAATTTCATAGAGGTCTTTTGGGTGACGCTTGTTGCTATTTTGTATGATCTGTTTGTAAGCAGGTGATGCAAAAGCTGTTTTAAAGATAGCTGGGTTGCTTGTAGCTCCGTTTATAACGCCTTTTTCTAATAAAGAGTTGAATTCATTTTGTAAAAAATCTCTCTCTATAAAGTCACACCAAAGAGAAAATTTAGCTTCATTGTCATACATTTTTTTACCTTATAAAATTTAAAATTTCACGCAGATCCTTGACATCCACGCAATGCGTCGCCTCTTTTTTTAAAATTTCTTTCGCACAAAAGGCAATCTTTAGATCACATTTTCTAAACATAGACACATCGTTAGCTCCGTCGCCAACGCACATGATCTCACTTTTATCTAAATTTAATAGCTCCTTTAAGCGATCTATCATCTCACCTTTTGAGCTACCAAACATCATCTCTCCGCCAACTTCACCTGTTAAAATTCCATCTTTATGGTGCAAAATATTTGCAAAATTTGCGTCAAATTTAAGTTTTTCTTGCATCTTATCAGTCGCGATGTGAAAACCACCACTAAAAACCACGACTTTTATGCATTTTTGCTTTAGAGCGTCTATAAGCTCGCTAGCTCCTGGCATGATAGGTAAATTTTTACAAATTTCATCTGCCTTTGAGAGTGGCATTCCTTTTAAAAATTTTACTCTTGCTGTAAGACTTTCAAAAAAATCAAGTTCGCCGTTCATAGAACGCTTCGTTATGCTAGCCACCTCATCGCTGGCGTTATTGGCGGCGGCGAGAATATCGATCGTCTCGCCGTCCATTATCGTAGAGTCAAAGTCAAAAACACAAAGTTTTATCAAGCTATGCCCTAAAAATCACGCTTTAAAAGGCTTTCAACCTTTAAAATCGTAAGGATATTTTGATCGCGTTTGCCGATACCATAGATCATGCCTTTGTCTTTTACCAAAGTCTCTGGCGGCGGATCGATCCTGTTACGGTCTATTCTGATAGCCTCCGTCAAGCGGTCTATCACGAAGCCTGCGATGTTATCCTCATCTTTCATGACGATATATCTTGTGTTTGAGCTTTGTTTTGTAACATTTAGTGAAAAACGTTTTCTCAAATCAATAAGAGGGATAACGTTTCCACGCAAGTTAAATACACCAAGGACATAGTCAGGCACACTAGGAACACGGGTGTATTCGATAGGTTTGATTATCTCTTGGATATTTAAAATAGGTATCGCATACTCTTCCTCGCCAACAACAAAGCCTACTAATTGGACTATATCTTCGTTGTTTTTTATCTCAGGCTCGTCAATTTGCTGTTTTTGTTTGCTTAAAACTTGGTTTAGTTTATCATTCATCGCCTAACCCCTAACCTAATTTAATATTTTTTCTAACAACGTTTTCAAGGTATTCTGACGAATATGGTTTTGTGATATATTCAGTCATACCAACCTCTACTCCGCGCAATCTATCAGTTTTAGACGTTCTTGATGTTACTGCTATTAGCGGTAAAGTACGATACTTAGAGTATTTGCGAATTTCACCAGCTAGAGTATATCCGTCCATCCTTGGCATCTCAATATCGATTAGCACCGCATCAAAGGCATGCTCGCCTGATTTAATTATATTGAGTGCTTCTACTCCGTTAGTTGCTTCTATTATTGTGACGCCGATTGGCTCAAGCGATTTTTGCATGATGGTTCTATCCATCTTAGAGTCATCAACGATTAGGACCTTATAATCGCTTGGTTTCTCTTTTGCTTTAGCACTATCTTCCATTTCGGCTCTAATATTTACCTTAATATCCTTTGCCATCTCCATCATAGCACCAACGTCTATGATAAGAGTTACGCGGCCATCGCCTCTTATAGTAGCTCCAGCGATGCCTGGGATATTTTGTAAATAATCACCCATTGATTTAATAACGATCTCTTCTTGACCGACTAATGTATCTACTATGATGCCCAGTTTTGCCTCGGCAACGCCGATGATAACTACATAAGTTTGATCTCCGCCGTCAAAGACTTTATTGACACCAAAGACATCTGAAAGTCTAACAAGAGACAAGACCTCATCTCTTAGTCTTAAAACGTTTTTGCCATCGATCGTATAGATATCATCGATAGGTACGCGAACAGTTTCAAGAACGCTCGCAAGTGGTATCGCATAAAATTCCTCTTGTGTTCCAACAAGAAGTGATTGAATGATCGCAAGTGTAAGTGGAATTTTAAGCTTCATAACTGTGCCTTTTCCAACTTCACTCTCGATATCAATGATACCATTTAGCTTTTCGATATTTGTCTTAACGACGTCCATACCAACGCCACGACCAGATACGTTTGTAACCTTTGCTGCAGTTGAAAATCCTGGCTTAAATATAAGACCAAAAGCCTCTTTTTCGCTCATCGCATCAGCTTCTCGCTCAGTGATGATGCCTTTTTCTATAGACTTAGCTTTAAGCATATCAGCATCTAAGCCCTTACCATCATCAACTATCTCAACAACGATATGGTTGCCCTCGTTGTAAGCTTTTAGCTGAACAAGGCCTTTTTCAGGTTTGCCCATTGCCTTTCTTGTCTCAGGATCTTCGATGCCATGATCGCATGAGTTTCTGATGATATGAACTAGCGGATCGCCGATCTCTTCAACGATTGATTTATCAAGCTCAGTCTCTTCACCTGAAATTTCAAGGTCGATCTGCTTACCAAGGTCGCGGCTAAGATCACGTATCATACGTGGGAATTTATTAAAGACTTTTGCTATTGGAAGCATCCTTGTCTTCATAACAGCAAGTTGGATATCAGTCGTAACTAAACTTAGGCTTGATACTACTTGATTTAGCTCTTCTAAGAATTTCTCGCCCTCATATCTCTCTTCTACGTCATCATAAATTTTTAACAAGCGGTTTTTACCAAGAACAAGCTCACCGATTAAATTCATCAAGTGATCAAGTCTTTTTACTTCAACACGTATCGTTTGCTCTTGTGCTACTGCACTGTTACTACTAGCTGCTGGCACTTTTTTATCTGCATCTCTTTCTCTACTAGGAGCTGGCTTAGGTGCAGGTGCTGACGCAGCGCTTGTGGCTGGAGCTATCTCTTCAGGAGATTTTGGAGCTATGCCTTTTGAAGCACGTCTTGCTTGATCTTCAGCCTTTCTAACTTTTAAAAGTCTTTCTATCTCAGCTTCAACCTCAGAGTCGCTTAATTTTGAAAGCTCGGCATCGCTTACTTCAGGAGCTGCTTCTTCGGCTGGTGCGACAGGTTCTGGCTCTTTTACTGGCTCAGGTACTGGTGCGGCTGGAGCTTCTGCGGCTGCACTTGGTGCTTCACCTTCAGAAATTTGAGTAAGTCTTACACAAATATTTTTGATATCAATGCCAGCGGCTGCGTCACTACCGTTATCTCTAATGCTCTCAAGTAGTCCCTTCATCATATCAACTGACTCAAGAACAACGTCCATGATATCTGGAGTGATCTTTAGCTCGCCTTTTCTAGCTTTGTTTAAAACATCTTCCATGTGGTGAGTAAGCTCTGTTAAAACGTCAAAATTTAAAAAGCTTGAGCTACCTTTTACTGTGTGAGCAACACGGAAAATTCTATTTAAAAGCTCTAAGTCTTCAGGGTTTGCCTCTAGTTCAACAAGGTCATGGTCTATCTGCTCAATAAGTTCGAAAGCCTCTATTAAAAAGTCTTCCATTATTTCTTTCATATCATCCATACTTCACCTCACTTCGCAGATTTAGAATGTGCTTCAATCACTTTTAGCACCTCTTGATAAAATACACCAGCATCAAATTTTGTAAGATACGCAGCACCACCGGCTTCTTTACTCTTAACCTCACTAAATTCGTTGCTTAATGAAGAGTTAAACACAATCGGAACATCTTTAAATCTATCATCATTTTTAATAGTTGAAGCAAAGCGGTATCCATCCATTTGTGGCATTTCGATATCACTTAAGATAACTCTAAGCTCTTTTGTTAAGTTATCTCCATATCTTTGATAAAGCTCCTCCATCCTCTCTAAGCCCTCAACGCCGTTTTTAGCTTCAACTACGCTAAGGCCCATCTTCTCAAGTGCATCTTTTACTAGCTTTCTAGCAGTTGAGCTATCATCTAGAACTAAAGCAGCACCTTTGATCTTTTGATCGTCTGTTACGTCAAATTCGATCTTTGGTGAGTAAATTCCTAGCTCTTCAACGATGCTTTCAAGATCAAGAATGAGAAGTACTTCGTCGTTTTCTATTCTCGTTACACCTGTGATCTTGCCTTTATCTAGAGTACCAGCTCCAGCAGCAAAATTTGCAGGCTCTATGTCTTTCCAGTTTATACGTCTGATCCTCTTGGCCTCATGGACGATAAAACCGATCAATATACCGCTAAATTCAGCGATAATAACACGTGGCTTTATGACTACACCCTCAGTTGGCTCGACGATATTCATCCATCTTGCCAAATTTATAACAGGGATAACCACACCTCTTAAATCAAAAATTCCCTCGATATACTCAGGAACGCCAGGAAGCTCGGTAAGATTTGGCATCTTAATGATCTCCCGCACCTTTGCGACATTGACTCCGTATATTCCTTCATATACTTTGTTTTCGGCCTTTTTAAAGATACGAAAATCAACAAGTTCCATCTCGTTTGAGCCCGTTTTTAGTACGTTGTCTCCAAACATCAATGTCCTTTCAAACTCATTTTGAGCAAATTCAACTTTTGCTGGGCGTATTCTACAACAAAATAACTTTGCTCGCATGCAAAACAAGGTAAATTTATATAAAATCTATCGTAAATATCAAATAGCTCACCTTGATGATAGTGTCCCTCTATTACTATACTTGCGTCAAAGCCCTGCAAATGCTTGCTCATTAGCTCCTTGAAGTTTGAAATTTTATAGTGCAGATTTTTCTTAGTAAGTTTGGCTAGTATCGCTTTTGAAATTTTAAAATCCAAAATTTTATCAAGCGCGTTCATAAATTTCAAAAACCATCTAAGCCTTAAAAACCTAAGTGCGTACTTATCTATAAAAGGTAAAAATATATCTCCGTGCGCGATCTGGATGTGCTCACCGCCTATAGTTCTAAATTTCACTGGCTGAGTGCAAATGTCATAAACCTTTACCCCCTCAAAGCTTAGCCTCTCGCCTTTGTCCCAAAAATCTCTAGTTTTATTAAATAAATTTGAAAGTCTAAAATCGTGGTTGCCCTCGAAGTAAAAAATTTCAACCTTTTGTGAAATTTTATTTAAAAGACTTAAGTGCTCAGCGTAAAATTCTCTTGTATATTCGCCCTCGCCCGTTAAAAAATCAAATATATCACCAAGCAAGAAAATCTGTGGCGGCTCTTTGATCTCTCCGCTATCGACAGCGCGCAAGAATTTCAAAAATCCATCGCGGTTTATGTTTTCATGCGCATCAGCCAAAAAGATCGCGCCTTCTTTTATAACGGGGGCATATAGATATTCGCTCAAATTTTACCTTAATTAAAAATTAGCAGAGCCAAAAAGTAGTTTTAGCTCTTTGCCTCATCTTTTTAGTCAAATTTTATAGGTTTGTAGCAGATCTTAACGATCTCAACGTCGCTTCTGCCTTTTGGTAAATTTAGCGCGACCTCATCGCCCTCAGCCTTGCCTAAAAGCTGCTTTGCAAGAGGTGAGTTTATCGAGATATAGCCCTTGTCTAGGTCACTTTCGCTAACGCCAACTATCGTGTAAGTATGCTCAACCTCAGTCTCTTCGTCCATTATCGTCACACTTGAGCCAAACCTCACCCTATCATGCTCATAGCTACTTGGATCGATCACTTCTGCGTTTGCCAAAAGTGCGCTAAGCTCAGCGATCCTAGCGTCTATAAAGGCTTGCTTCTCTTTTGCGGCGTGATACTCAGCGTTTTCTTTTAGATCGCCATGGCTTCTTGCGATGTCGATCTCTGTTACGATTTGTGGGCGCTGCACTAGCCTTAGATCCTTTAGCTCAGCTTCTATCTTCTCGTATCCGTGCATTGTCATTGGTTCACTCATTTTTTACTCCATATTTTTTAAAATTTTTACTACATTTTTACTGCTGCCATGCCCTAGGTAGGCTCTTAGCTCATCGCAGCCTTTTAAGAATTTTTGCCTATCGCAGCTCTTGTAGGCTCTTAGCAAATTTTCAGCCGTTGCAAACTCTTGTATAAACTCCTCATGAAGCGGCTCTTTGCCCATGAAGTCAAACATTATATTTGCAAGTCCCGCGTGCTTGATCTTTACAAATTTTCTAGCGATGAAAACATCTATCGCTTTTGCCTTATATGCTAGCACAAATGGCGTGCCAATGAGCGCTGCTTCAAGCGTAGCAGTGCCAGAGCAAACAAAGGCAAAATCGCTCTCATACAAGGCTTCAGGCGTGTTTGAGACGATCTCAAAGTCGCTCACATCGCCATAAATTTCGCCCACTTTATCAAGCAAAAATGACGGCACTACAAGCAGTCTTTTTGCTTCTATCTTTTTAGCAAGCTCTCTATAAACTGGCATCAGCCTTGAAATCTCTGACCTTCTTGAACCTGGCAGAAAAGCCACTTTGCCGCTGCTACTTAGGCTAGTTTTTTTAAGCTTTATCTCATCCATCAAAGGATGACCCACGTAGATCGATCGGCTATAAAATTTTGCATCAAATGGCAGGATCGAAGCAAGGTTGTCACAATACCTCTCCACAACGCTCACTCTTTTTGGCTTCCACGCCCAAACTTGAGGCAAGATGTAGTATGTCACGGCTGCTTTTGCGCCAGCTGCTTTTATCGCCTTTGCAAGCGGCAGATTAAAGGCTGGACTGTCTATTAGCAGCATTGCATCAGCCTCTTTTGCCATCTGGCTCATCACTTTCATCGCCTTTTTTGCTTTAAAAATGAGTGGCAAAACCTCGACAAAGCCCATCGCTGAAAACTCGCTACTTTTCATATATGGCGTGCCAAGCTCTTCGCTAAAAATTCCCATTAGCTCAAATTCGCCCTCGAAATTTTTCAAAATTTCTTTTAAATGCAAATTTGCCGATGGCTCAAGAGCGGAGACTAAAATTTTCATTTACACACTTTCATCAGGTCTTTTTTTAGGGGCATTATACGCAAAAATTCTTTAAAATTTTAAGAAAGCTGTGATAAAATCCAAGCCTTTAAAGGATAAAATTTGAAAGAAATTTTGATAACAAATGACGATGGATTTGAGGCAACTGGCCTGCTTGCCTTAAAAGAAGCTTTGAGCGAGCTAGATGGTGTAAATGTCACGATCGTAGCTCCAAGCTCTGAAAAATCAGCCTGCGCTCACTCGCTAACTCTCACAAGGCCGCTTAGATTTATAAAACTTGATGATAACTTTTTTAAACTTGACGACGCAACGCCAAGCGACTGCGTCTATCTCGCACTTCACGCACTTTATAACAAAAAACCAGATCTAGTGATAAGCGGCATAAATCACGGGGCAAATTTGGGCGAAGATATAACCTATTCTGGTACGTGTGGAGCGGCGATGGAGGGCGTTTTACAGGGCATTAGAAGCATCGCTTTTTCGCAGTTTTATGAAAACAACTCGCTAAATGAATTTGGCTTTGAACTAGCAAAAGAGGTAGTAAAATTTATCGTACCAAAGGTGCTAAATGATGAAATTTCGCTAAATCAAAGAGAATTTCTAAATGTAAATATCCCAGCCACAACTAGCAAAAATTTCAAAGGTTATGCCGTCGTGCCAGCTGGCAGACGCACCTACGCCACGCATGCCACGCTTAATCGCAACCCAAGAGGCATCGAGTACTACTGGCTTGGAAACGCCGCACTTGAATACGAAAAAGGCGAGCCAAGCGACATCAGCAAGGTAAATGAGGGCTTTGCCACGATAACGCCCATAAAACTAAATATGACCTCATACGAGAGCTTGGAGAGCTTAAAAGGGAAATTTGATGCAAAATGATAGATTTACAAGGATAAGATGGCTCTTTGGCGAGGATGGTTTTAGCAAGCTTCAAAGCGCAAAAGTGCTAGTTTGCGGAGCTGGTGGTGTGGGCGGAATGTGCGTAGATGCGCTTGCTAGAAGCGGGGTCGGAAGCATCACGCTGATCGATAAAGACATCTTTGACGTGACAAATCAAAACCGCCAAATTTACAGCGAAAACGTAGGCGGCGTAAAGGTGGAGGAGTTTGCCAAAATTTATCCTTGCATCACGCCTATGCAGACGCTGATCACGCCTGAGTTTGTTGTTGGATTTGACTTTAGTAAATTTGACGTGGTGATCGATGCGATAGATGATATAGCTGCCAAGATCGCCCTTGCAAATGCGGTAGATCCTAACAAATTTATAGCCTCGATGGGTGGGGCAAAAAGGGTTGATCCAACCAAGATAAAGGTGGCCTGCGTTTGGAAAACATCGGTCGATCCACTAGCTAGAAAATATAGATATGAGCTCAAAAAATCAGGCTTTAGCGGTAAATTTGACGTGGTCTTTTCGGTTGAAGAGCCACTTTGCAAGCCACTTGGAAGCTTCATGGGCGTGACTGCTTGCTTTGGACTAAATTTAGCCTCATTAGCTGTTAAAAAGATAGTTGGGCAGCAAGTCTAAAATTACACTCCGAGCAAAATTTCAAATTAGAGCTGACATTTTTGGATATAAATTTAATAGTCAGCTCTACAATACACAAATTTAATAATCCAAGATGAGCAAATTCTAAAATTTCATGAATAGGCGAAGCCAAATTTTAGTAGTCAATCCTTGCGAGTGAATGAAATTTTAAAATTTGTAAAATAGTAAATTTCTATTTTTGAAATCCAGATTTTAAATTCATAAACTCTTTATCCAAAAGGGAGACAAGGGGACTCGAATTTTGCTTCTCAGGCTCACAACTGTAGGATAGACACAAAAACTCGTCCACTTATCCCACTTCTTTTTTAATCCCTCGTCTGCTTGCAGTTACAAGGTAAAGCCCGAGTAAAAACCCCTCGCACGTTAGAGGTGGCATGCGCGATAGCACTATAGTGCCGCATGCGTTTTGCTATCAAGTAAGTTTTCGCAAATTGAAAAATTTCATGAACGAGTAATTTCGGCTCTAAAATTTGAGCTAAGCTGCAAGCGAAGCCAAATTTTAGTAGTCAATCCTTGTGGGTGAATGGAATTTTAAAATTTGTAAAAATAGCTTGATTAAATTTGATTTATCCAAGAAGGAGACAAGGGGGGCTTAAATACGAAGCCGCCCCCTTATCTCCCTTTAAATACCTCAATCCTCTCGCACGTTCAAGATGTATGCTTTAATGCTGGTGCATCGCAAACCACAACAAATTTCTATTTTAAAATATGGCTTTAAATTTATAAGTCCTAAATTTTAGTAAGTAGCTTAAATAAATAAAAATTTAAAATAGGCGCAAAGTTTACATATTTATCTGATCGTATTTACTGTTTTTACAACCAAATGCGATTTATCATTTAAAATTTAACTAGCCTTTTTTATATTTTCTAAGTAGCTCATTTATCTGGTTTTCAAATTTGCTCCATCTTGCTTCACTGCCATGCTTTGCGAAGAGCCTTTTGGCATGAGAGATCAAAATTTCACTTTTGTCTTTTATTAAAAGATATTCATATATTTGATTTATCGCTGCAAGGCCGTTTTCTTCAAGTATTAGCTCTATTAAATTTTCTTCAGAGCTATTTTGCTCAAAAAATTTAAAAACAAAGCCAAGGTCATTTATTAAATTTTTATAAATTTTAGCCACGTCACTATCTGACTCTAGCTCGTAGTATGCAGCAGCTGTGCGAGTGATTTCATGTGCTCTAGCTCTAAAATGGCACTCATACTCTTTTGGCTTGCTAAGCGCTTCTTTGCCAAGAGTAGCCTCTATAAATGAGCCATAAATGCCGCAATTTATATAAAATCTCGTGCGCTCTAAGCTATTGCTGCTGCTTTTTTGAAAATTTACAACATAGATAAAATTTGGAGTATTTTTGTAGAAATTTAAAGCGCTCTTACTAAAGCCATTATCCTTAAATAGTGGCTTTAGAAGAGCGATAAGCTCGTCAAATTTCTCTTTCATAAATTTAACGTGCCAGATGTATGGTTATTTATTTGCGCGCTCGATGTACTCACCACGAACTGTATCAACGCGGATGACCTCGCCTTCTAGTACGTGAAATGGTATCTGAACTACCGCGCCACTCTCAAGAGTAGCTGGCTTTTTGCCGCCTTGTGTATCACCCTTGAAATTTGGTGGAGTTTCAACTATCTTTAGCTCGACTACTTGTGGCACTTCAACACCGATCGCGTTGCCATTGTGAAATAAAATTTCAACCATCATGCCATCGATCATCCACTTTTTAACATCACCCACATCCTCATCGCTGATCGCAACTTGCTCATAAGTAGTCGTGTCCATAAACTGGCAAAACTCGCCGTCGTCATAGAGATACTGCATCTCTTTCTCTTCAAGATGCGGCTGCTCGCACTTGTCACCTGCGTGAAAAGTCTTTTCAAGAACCTTTCCATCGACAAAAGATTTGATCTTTGCACGAACAAAAGCTGCACCCTTGCCCGGTTTAACGTGTTGATATTCTACGATTTTATAAGGAACGCCATCGATCTCGATCTTTAGTCCCTTTTTTAGATCGCCCATTGAATATGAAGCCATTTTTTATCCTTTCGTAATTTGTTATATAACTGCGTATTGAGCCCAAACACAAGCTTCAAGTGCGTTTAATCTCTCTAGCGTTTCTGTTTTTATATGTTCATCGACCAAGATGACCGCAAGCGCCATGCCGTGCTCATCTCTGCCAAGACGGAAGTCTGCGATGTTTATCTTCTCGTCAGCCAAAATTTTACTGATCTGAGCGATAACGCCCGGTACGTCGTGGTTTTTGAAGATGATCATCTTACCTTTTGGTTTAAAGTCAGTCTTAAAGCCATTTACGGTTACGATGCGTTGTTGATTTTCACCAAACACCGTGCCACCAACGCTTACGATGCCATTTTCAGTAGTAAGACGAACCGTGATCTTATTTTTAAAGATACTATCTCCACCTGTGCTAGTTTCGGTAGTTATGCCTTTTTCGTCGCATAAAAATTTAGCATTTACGTAGTTTATCGCATCGCCTAGACTCTCTTTTAGTGCGCCCACTATGGCAAATGTTAGCATTGAATTTGCATATTCGCTAATCTGCCCGTGAGTCTCTATACGGATAGCCTTGATAGCGCTTTTGTTTATCTGAGCTGCCAAGAAAGCCATCTTGCTTGTAAGATCTATATAAGGCTCAACAAACGGCGGTAGATCTTCTGTTTTTATAGGTAAATTTAAAGCGTTTGGATAGCTTATGCCGCGTGCTGCCAAGATAGCCTGCTCGACTGCCTCTACTGCGATGTTACGCTGCGACTCAAGGGTATTTGCCCCAAGATGTGGCGTGACACTTACATTATTTAGATCAAGAAGCGGATGGCTTGTCGCTGGCTCTTTTGTGAAAACATCGATACTAGCAAAAGCTACCTTACCGCTTTTTAGCCCCTCATATAGCGCCTCTTCGTTATAAAGGCCGCCCCTAGCGCAGTTTATAAGTCTTACGCCATCTTTCATCTTTGCTATCTCTTTAGCGCCGATCATATCGGTTGTCTCTTTGGTCTTTGGAGTGTGGATCGTGATGAAGTCACATGCCAAGATGTCATCAAAATTTTTAGTATAAGTGCCACCCATATCGATGACCTTAGATGGATCGATGTATGGATCGTAGGCAATGATATCCATGCCAAAAGCTTTTGCACGAGCTGCTACTCTTGAGCCGATGTTGCCAAAGCCGATCACGCCTAGTTTTTTCTTAAACAGCTCAACCCCATACCACTTCTCACGCTTCCAAATTCTATCTAGCTTTAGATCGTTGTGGGCGTATTCAAGTGATCTTGCAGCTGCCAGCATGTGAGCCATGGTTAGCTCAACTGCTGCGATAGTATTTGCGGTTGGGACGTTCATAGCGATGATGCCTCTTCTTGAACAGCCATCAATATCAACGTTATCCACGCCAACACCTGCTCTAACGATAGCTTTTAGTTTCTTACCAGCTTCTAAAAACGCCTCATTTACCTCAGTCGAGCTTCTAGTGATCGCCACATCAGCCTCGCCTAAAATTTTTAAAAGCTCATCTTTTGGAGTATTAACTGCGTCTATTACATTTATATCTTGTTCTTTTTTTAAAAGTTCAAAACCTACTGGGTGTATCGCATCGCAAACAATGATAGTTTTCATAATTTTACCTCTCTCACACTTGAGTGGATATCGTAAACTCTTAGCTGCAAAATGATATTTTGCAAAAGCCTTGAGTCTTGGGTATTTAAAAAGATCTGGCTCTTAGCCCCATCTCTTACTACAGTAAAATCAACCTCACTATTTCGCAAAGTCTGCATCAAGCAGAACATAGAGTAGATATCGTTTTTGTCTATCATAAGTTCGTATGCTGTGATCTTTGGCTTTTCTATCTTAGGTCGGTTGTATTCTATAAAAATTTCATTTACGGGCAATATGTAATCTTTTTTCTTAATAGTTGCCAGCTCGTTGATCCAGTTTTCACTGTCAGCTGTGCTTTTGGTTATATTTTGCTCGTTTGTTATATTGTTTTCTGGGATCTGGCTGAAATTTACGCTTGCAAATTTAACAAGATAAATTCCAACCAAACCTAATATCACAAAGAGCAGAACAACTACTAATAAAAGTGTGCGTCTGCCCATTTATACTAGCGTAATTGTTCTTTTATAATATCGCCAAGTGTTACTTTGTCGTCGTTATCGTTGATCTCATTTAACACTTCACGCTCTTTTTGTTTTGCTAAACGGCGTATGCTTAGGCGAATTCTATTTTTCTTCTCATCGATAAATGCGATAGCAGCCTCGATTTCATCGCCGATCTTTAACGTGCTAGCATCTACACTGCCTAGATCTTCTTTGCGGATTAGCGCATCGACGTTATCGCCAAGCTCAACAAATACGCCAAACTCTTTAATGTCACGGATCGTTCCTTTTACGATGTCGCCTACACTAAATTTATTAGCAAATGCCTGAACTGGACTTTGTTTTAGATCTTTTAGGCTTAGAGAAATTTTTTGCTCAGCGCTGTCGATTTTGATGATCTTTACCTCAAGCTCGTCGCCAGCCTTGAACATATCTTTACATTTGTCATTTCTATCCCAAGATGCATCTTCATTGTGCAGCAAGCCCTCAACGCAGCCTACTCTAACAAATGCACCAAAATTTGTGATAGTTGTCACAACGCCTTTTACTACATCGCCCTCTTTAAATTTAGCTTTAAATTCATCAAATGGCTTTGGAAGTAAATTTTTAAGGCTCACTCTTAAACGGTGTCCTTTTGCGTCTATTTCGATAACCTCAACATCGATCTCTTGGCCTTCGCTGATGTGATCTTTTGGATTTTTGATATTTTTGTCCCATGAAATTTCAGATATATGTAAAAATCCTTCAATATCATTTCCAAGATCGACAAATGCGCCATAAGGCTCGATGTTGCTAACTGTTACTTTTATAGTGTCGCCAACTTCTAGGCCGTCGCTTATGATCTCTTCCCAAGGATCTGGAGTAGCTGCCTTGATAGATAGAGATAGGTGGCGTTTTTCGTTGTCATAACTGATAACTTTAACTAAAACTTTATCACCTTCTTTATATAAAGAGCTAGGATTTACCGGGCCTTTATAGCTTATCTCACTGTAGTGAACAAGTCCGTCTACGCCGCCAACATCAACAAACATACCATAAGTTGTAATTTTCTTAACTGTGCCCTCTATAACGCTATCGTTTTCTACTATGCTTGATAGGGCTTCTTTGCGTTTTTTGCGGTCGTCATCTAAAATTTTCTTTCTTGAGACAACTATGCTGTTCTCTTCTTTATCAACTTTTATAACTCTTACTTTGTATGATTTTCCAACTACGCCCTCAGCGTTTTTAAATCCACTGTGCGTTCTTGGCAAGAAAAATTCTACGCCATTTGCGTCTTGAGTGATAAAACCACCTTTATTTTTTCCAACTACTTTTACATCGATTTCGCCAGAATTTTCAGGATCGTAAGCTTCGATGAAAGCTTTAACTTTCTCTTTTCTAAGTGCTTTTTTGTGCGACACTATAGGTCTTCCATTTCTTGATCCAGTTATTACAACTTTGATCGTATCGCCAACTTTATGCGTCAGGTTGCCGTTTGCGTCAGTGATCTCAGAAACATTTAAAATGCCTTCTGACTTCTTGCCAACGTCGATTAAAACCTCATCACCATTGATACTGACGATCTTTGCGTCACTATCTTCTTCAGTCTTTTTAAAAGACTCCTCTAACATCGCAGCAAAATCGATATCTTCGATATCTTCGTCTTTTGCTTTTCCTAATTGAACACTTTTGTTCACAGCCATCTTGATCCTTTAAATTTTATTATGCCAGTAGCGGCAAATTGGCTTATTATAGTTAATTGTGGCTTTAGCTAGGATAAATTTTATACTTTTTTGATTCTATCAACGACTTTTTGTATGATCCAGTCAGGCGTGCTAGCACCAGCACTTATGCCACACAAATTTTTGCCATCAAACCATGATTTTTCAAGCTCTTCTTCGCTTTCTATAAGATAGCTATCTTCGCAGAAATTTTTAGATATTAGGTAGAGTTGTTTTGTATTTGAGCTGTTTTTTCCGCCGATTATTATCATCACATCAGCTCTTTTTGCTAAATTTTTAGCGGCCTCTTGGTTTTCAAATGTCGCATTGCAAATCGTGTTAAAAACACGCACCTCTTTTACATGAAGCATGAGGTAGTTTGCGATCTGCATAAATTTCTCAACTTTTCTAGTCGTTTGACTAACAAGTGCGACCTTTTGCTTAAATTTAATGCCCTCTAGCTCGCTCTCTTCAAGCACGACGTAGACGTTGCCCTTGGCATATGACTTCACCCCTTTTACTTCAGGGTGGTGTACGTCGCCAAAGATCACTACATCATAGCCCTCTTCGCTCATTTTTTCACAAATTTGTTGTGGCTTTGTCACAAACGGACAAGTTGCGTCGATCACTTTTATATCAGTTTTTTTTAACTCTGCAAGGTCGTTTTTAGTGATACCATGAGTGCGGATGATCGCCTTTTTCTCGTCTTTTAGCTCGCTTATACCTTCAAGCGTCTTTACATTGTAGTTTTTCTCAAGCCTGTTTATCTCTTCGTTGTTGTGGATGAGCGGACCGATAGTTGCGGCATCTCCAGCATTTTCAGCTATCTTTATCGCCCTTTTTACACCAAAGCAAAATCCATAACTACTAGCAAGCTCAATCTTCAACTCTAGCTCCCATTTTCTTTAAAATTTCAGCAAAATTTGGAAATGAAGTGGCGATGAATTCGCTCTTTTCTATCTGCATGCCACATCTTAGCCCAAGTATGGCAAAGCTCATGGCGATCCTGTGATCTCCGTGGCTATCAATAGTGGCAAATTTAGCCTCAGAGCCATTTATGATAAAGCCATCTTCAAGCTCGCTAGCATCGATACCGCACTGCTTTAGCGCATTTATCGTCACAGCTATCCTGTCACTCTCTTTTACGCGAAGCTCCTTTGCGTTTGTTAGCTTGCTTTGACCCTTAGCGCAGGCAAATGCGATGGCTAAAGCTGGGGCTTCGTCGATGAGCCACGAGATATTTCCGCTAACCTCTACGCCTTTTAAATTTGGCGAGTACTTGACCTCGATGTCGCCGATATCTTCATATTTGCTTGAGGTTTTATGAAATTTTATCTCAGCGCCCATTTTTTCTAAAACTCTGTAAGCTTCGATGCGAGTTTTATTTAGTAAAATATTTTTTAAAATGATATGCGAATTTGGGATGATTAGAGCTGCAACTGCAAAGAAAAATGCCGAGCTTGGGTCATTTGGCACGTCTATATCAAGTGGCGCAAGTGGCGATGTCATCGGCTCCAGAGTGATATCTAAGCCGTCACGCTTTATATCAGCTCCCATGCCAGCAAGCATACGCTCAGTATGGTCTCTGCTTAGCTCTGGCTCGCTAAATTTGCAGCCATTTGAGTAAAGAGCTGCCAGCAAAAGTGCGCTTTTTACCTGAGCTGAGGCGATCTTGCTCTCAAAACTAAATCTTTCAAATTTCGTCCCTCTTATACAAAGTGGAGCGTTGTTTGCGTCGTTTGCGCCATCTAGCTTTGCCCCCATCTCATTTAGAGGTTTTGCTATCCTTGCCATCGGGCGAGAATTTAAATATTTATCGCCACTTAGCACGAAAAAACCCTTCTGTGCGGCTAATAAGCCCATAAAAAGTCTCATCGCCGTGCCTGAGTTGCCACACTCTAAAATTTCATTTGGCTCTTTTATCTTTTGTGGCGGAGTAATTATTATCTCAGCTCCGTTATCTTCGACATTTGCACCTAAGAGCTGAACGATCTTTAAGGTATTTAGCGTATCGCCTGCTCTTAGATAGTTTCTAACGCAAGATGGCCTGTCACTTAAAAGCGAAAATATCGCACATCTATGTGAGATAGACTTATCAGCCGCGATGTCGTCTATGGTTAAATTTAGACTTTTTTCTAATGGATAAATTCTCATCTTATACCGATATTTAGTTTCTCTTTTAACTCGCTTAAAATTTTATCCATAAGCGCGTTTATATCGTCATCTTCGAGCGTTTTTTCCATATCTTGGAATGTAAATTTAAGGCTAAGGCTAATAGCGCCGTTTAGTTTTGCATCTTTATAGATATCAACCGGCAAGAACTCTTTTAACTCTTTTAAATTTAGCCCTCTTATGCACTCATAAATTCGTCCAGCCTCGAAATTTTCAGGTACGATGAGACTAAGATCTCTTGTCGTGCTTTGAAATTTAGAGTATGGCACTGCAAGGATTGGCTCAAATTTAAGCTTTACAAAATCAATCTCACAAATATAAGTTTTAGGCAGATCTCTTTTTGCCTCTACCCTCGCATCAACTCTGCCGATATAGCCGATCTTTTCGCCATTTTGATAGATGTGTGCTTGTTCGTATGGGCTAAGATATGAGATCTCTTGGCAAGGTTTTAGCTCAAATTTGCCTATTACATTTTGCACCATCGCTGCAAATGCGTAGAAATTTGCCTCCTCGCCCTTTGCGCCGTTTATCAGTGTTGGCTCTTTTAAGAGACCTGATACGACAAAGCCTAAATTTATACCTTGATTTGCATTTTCGTCAAAAACTTCGCCAAGCTCAAAAAGTCTAACTGAGCGTTTTGAGTTTTTGATGTTTTTCTCGCTTGAGCTTAGAAGGTGATTAACAAGTGCTGGTCTAAGCGTGTTTAGCTCGTTGTTTATAGGATTTAATATCTTGATCTTGCAAGGTTTGAAATTTAGCTCACTTAGCTCATCAAGGCTGTCAAATACGTAGTGCACGCTTTCAAAAAAGCCATTATCGGCTGCACGGCGCCTTAAATTTAAAGCATTTTTATAGTCAAAATATGTCTTATTTAGCCTATTTTTCTCTGCGAAATTTAGCGGCGTTGAGGCGATATTGTCGATGCCTATTATCCTTACGATCTCCTCGCAGATATCATGAGAATTTACGATATCGTGGCGAAATAACGGCACTTTTACATTAAAGCTCTCTTGCTCGACATTTACGCTGATCTCAAAGCCAAGTTTCTTTAAAATTTTAACGACATCGTTTCTTGCAACCTCTTGTCCGATCATATTTTTAAGCTCGCCAAGTGAGATGCTTAGCGTGATAGGCTCGGTGTTTAGAAGTGATTGCTGTGAGCCTGCAAAAAGGCTTAGGCTATCTTTAAAGCCAGCTAGCCTTTTAAAAAGATAGTCCGCCCCGTAAGCTAAATTTGGCTCGCTACCACGGCTTGAGCGATAAACCTGATCGCCTTTTGGTAAATTTTTATTTTCAAAAATGGCTTTTGAGACAACATCTGGTTTTACATAGCTAGCCTCTACCAAGATCACCTTTGAACCCTCATCAACCCTAGCCTCATCACTTTGGTAAATTCCAGCAACGCCTAAATTTTTATCCTCACAAAAAACCACGCACTCGCCATTTTCGCCATTTTTGATGTCAAAAACAGCTTTTTCACCTTCACCCACAAGCTTAGTGTGATCATAAGCTCTAAATAAAACGCCCGTGCAAAATGTCGCGTATTCAAGCAGTCTTTCTACTAAATTTGTCTTTTGGCAATCAATTAGAGCTAGCCTCAAGCGAGTTAATAAATTTTCACTTAATGCATTTTTTAGCTCAAATGCTTTATACAAAAACGAGCCATTTACCTTATCTTCTGTTCGCACAGATGCGATCCTGCCAATGCCTAGTAAATTTTCACTATCTTCATTTTCGTGACTATCTTTCATATTTAGATCAAGCGCGGTGCAAATTTCTCTTGCGATGCCGTGTAAATTTTGGCAGTCGCCCCTATTTGCTGTGACATCGACCTCGATGATCACATCTTTAAACGCTTCAAATTCACCAAGACTTGTGCCAAGTTTTAGCTTGCCGATACTCTCATCAAGTGGCAAGATGCCGTCATTTGTCTTAGGTAGTCCTAGCTCAGTTGAAGAGCAGATCATACCGCATGACTCGATGCCTCTTAGTTTTGCCTTTTTGATCTCAAGACCATTTGGCATCGTAGTACCAATGAGCGCAACTGGAACAAACTGACCAGCCTCGACGTTTTTAGCACCGCAAACTATCTGAAGCGTTTCGCTACCAACATCAACTTGACAAACGCTTAGTTTATCGGCGTCTGGGTGTTTTTCTCTACTTTTTACGTAGCCCACCACAACACTTTTTGGTAAATTTATCTCTTTATAGCTATCAACTTCTAAGCCGATAGAGTTTAATGTCTTTGAAAGTGTCTCGCCGCTAACCTCGCTAAGGTCGATCCACTCGTTTAACCAATGCTTTGAAATTATCATTTAAACTGCTCCAACAATCTTAAATCTCCCTCAAAAAGTGACCTTAGATCAGGCACCCTATGAAGCAACATCGCAAATCTCTCAACTCCAAGGCCAAAGGCATATCCGCTTACATTTTTATAGCCAACCGCCTTAAATACATTTGGATCGACGACGCCGCATCCAAGCACCTCGAGCCAAGTAGTCTGCTTGCACACCCTGCAGCCCTTGCCGTGGCAGAATATACAACTAATATCAACCTCAGCGCTAGGCTCCGTAAATGGAAAGAAGCTAGGGCGAAAACGCACTTCAACGTCGCCAAACATGTGCTTTAAAAAGCCCTCTAGCATTGATTTTAAATTTGCAAAGCTAACTTTCTCAGCGTCCTCCACCACAAGGCCCTCAACCTGGTGAAACATCGGTGTATGCGTTAAGTCCATATCACGTCTAAAGACAGTGCCAGGCGCTATCATGCGGATAGGTGGCTTTTGATTTAACATAGTTCGCACCTGAACTGGGCTCGTATGCGTCCTTAAAAGTCTAAAATCATCCAGGTAAAATGTATCTTGCATATCCCTTGCTGGGTGGTATTTTGGTAAATTTAGCGCCTCAAAGTTGTGAAAATCATCTTCTATAAGCGGCCCAGTCTCGAGCGAGAAATTTAGAGCTAAAAAATATTCAATTATCTTATCCATCGTGGCCATCACAGGGTGCAGTGCCCCGCTAGCAACAGGCTCGTTAAAAAGAGTGATATCAGCGGCCTCTTTTTTCATTTTGTTATCTATCTCTTGCTCGCTAAGCTCGGCCTTTTTAGCTTCTATAAGCGCGCTTAGCTCATCTCTTTGCTTGTTTAAATTTGCTGCAAATTCCTTTTTCTCATCCTCGCCAAGCTCTTTTAGCTTTGCAAAACCTTGCGCCAAGATGCCCTTTTTGCCAAAAATTTCTACCCTGACCTTCTCTAAATCATCAAGAGTTGAAATTTCATTTTTGATTTTATGAATGAAATCTTGCAATTTTTTACCTTTATGAATTTTTGCATCGATTTTATAGAAAAAGAGTTAAAATCAAGATAAAAAGCGCGAAATTTAAGCACACTTTGATATAATTTCTCAAACTTTCAAAGGAGCTAAAATGACCATATTTGAAAAGATCGTTGCTGGTGAAATTCCTTGTAACAAAGTGCTTGAGAGCGAGAAATTTCTAGCTTTTAACGACATCAACCCAAAAGCGCCGATCCACATCCTCATCATCCCTAAAAAACACTACAAAAACTTCCAAGAGATGGACCCAGTTTTGATGGGTGAGATGACTAAATTTATCCAAGAAGTGGCGAGCTTAATGGGCGTTGATAAGAGCGGATACCGTCTCATAACAAACTGCGGTGAAAACGGCGGTCAAGAGGTCATGCACCTACACTTTCACCTACTTGCTGGCGCAAAACTTGGCTGGAGCGAAGGCGTAGCTGATCCACAAAGCACATTTTAAAAACAAAATTTAGACTCTTTTTGAGTCTAAATTCTTTAAATTTTCACTTCAAATCTCAACTCTTAAATTTTATAAACTTAAAGTTGTTCTTTAGTTCATTTTGGGTCGAATTTATCTCGCTAAGCTCTGATTTTACGAAGTTTGTAAGCTCTATCTTGCTAACGCTTGGAGATAGGATTTTTATATATTCTTTTTGATTTTTAAGCTCCAAGTTGTTGCTAAAAAGTAGCACTCTAGCATCTAGCTTTAGTCCCGATCTAAGCTCAGATATCGTGGCTATTAGCTCTTTTATATCAAAGCCCTCCGCTGCTTCATCCACAAGTGCTAGCGAGCAAGGTTTTGTCTTTATCTTTATCAAAAGCTCGCTAAAGCTATTTGCGATCTCAAGCGTGTTTTGAAACTCGCCAAGAGCGCCAGCAAATATCTTATTTTCAAGCTTCGTACTCTTGTAAATCACTATATTTTCATTTTTGCTAAAGTATCTATTTTCTTTGCTTGGCTTATAGTTTTTGATAAATTTAGGCAAAATTTGATTTAGATCATCTTTACTAAAAGGCTTTCTGATCTTCTCATCAAAAGCAGGTAGCAGCTCTCTTTCAGGGATATTTGAGGTGTTTGAGACCACAGCGACTAAATTTATCTTCTCTTCTTGAAGCGATCTTATCTCTTTTACGAAATTTGCCACGCCATTTTCAAAAAATGAAGCATCGATAAAAACCGCGTTAAATCTATTTAAAAGTAGTGCTTGCTTAAGCTCTTTATGGCTGCTAACGCCTATGACTTCGCAGTCTAAGAAGCTAAAAGCGCGCGAAAACATCTCAAGACTAAGCGGATTTTTATCGCATAGTAGAAAGAGCACTTTCTCTTCAGTCAAGCTCTCGCCCCTATTTTTCTCCATATAGACAAGCCGCGCAACGCTAAGTGGCGTGAGTGGATCTTTTAGCAAGACCACATTTTTTATATTTATATTTTTACTAGCACTCTGCCTTGCAAAGACGATGTCGTAGTTTTTCGCTAGTGCTTGGTTGTTTGAGATGATATTTTGAAACCTAAGCCCCATATCTTCTAAAGTGGCTGCGAAAAATTCATTATATTTTGCATTTATATCAGGCAGATACGCGATCCTTAGCTCGTGATTTAGGCTGAAATTTTGCAGTTTTTGCACCTTTTTTAGGCTAAGGATAAATTTAAATTCATTGCCAGCTCCGCCAAGCGTGCTTATGTCAAGGCTTGAGTTAAAAAGCTTTAGATAAAAGCCGGCAAGTCTTAGATAAAACTCGCTCTCTTCGTCATTTATCTCATTTTCATCTTCTGCGTTTAGTGCTTTTATCTGCTCTTCATTTATGAAAATTTGATTTGTCCTTATCTTTGTTTCGATTAGCAAAAGACCACTTTGGCTAAGAGCGTCGCTGACATTTTTTATCTCCACTATCAAGTTGGCAAATTTATCGCATTTTGTCACGACAGCTTGCATGATAGAACCAAAGACGACGCTTATCTTCTCGCTATCGCCCTCTAGCTCGTCGCTAATGTTTGCATCAAGATAGGTTAAGAAATTTAGCTTTTTTTCTTGCGTAAAAGGCATCTGCGCTTCAAGGATGTTTGAAAACAAAATTTGTGGGTTAAATGGCTTTAAATTTAGTCCAACTTCGCCATTTTTGCTATCAAGCAAGCCTTTTATATTGCTATAATTTAGCGCGATTATTTGGCTATTTTTTTCTAAATTTTCAAAAAGAAGCTCATTTTTTACCACGTTTTCATCTTTTTTTAGGGTAGCGACCGAGCTTAAAATTTGCTCTTTTGAGAGGTAAAATTTCTTATTTAGCCTAACTAGTAGCCTATCTTTTATCGCTGTAAAGCTTCTTTCTTGCTCATACTTTTGAAGTAGCTCTTTATATAGGGTTATGAAGCTTTCTATTAAATTTTGTGGATTTCTATCCCCTCTTTTTAAAACCTCATCTCTTACAAGCTTCATTTTTTTGTTTAAAATTTCTAGAGCTTTTAGCCAGATGTATGTTTTATAGCCAGCGTAAAAGAGCCAAAGCGATAGAAAAAACATCAAAAATATTAGACTAAGCACCTTTACTCTAAAGTTATCATTTAGTCTCTTTAGCTCGTCACTTAAGACATTTGCTATCTTGCTAAAGAGCTTGGCTCTATTGCCTTCAAAGGTATATATCTGCAAAATTTCATCACGTGTTAGCTCATTGTTTAGCCTTAGCTTAAGGCGGATCTCGTCATAGCCCTGCGTGGTCTCTATGTTTTCAAGCCTATCTATATCTCTTATTATGTTGTCTTTTATGTCGCCATTTGGGAGTAAATTTGCATTTATATCGTTGTATTTAAGGCTATCTAGAGATTGTTTTAGCGAACTTTCGGTAATTTTTTCTTTGCCCATAAGCACAGCCAAGATATGCTCTTTTGTGGTATTTACATTTTGAAGCAGCTCATAGGTTCTAAGTAAAGAGAGTATATGACGCTTGATATCAATGTCTAAAGCAACATCTCTAAATAAAATTTGCCCACTTTCAACAGCAGAATTTGCTAACTCAACAAAGCTAAGAAACGAGAGATTAGAGCTCTCCCAGCTTGCATTTGCGTTTTTTAAAACCTCATTTAGCCTATCTCTCATTCTTATGTCATCTGGTGTGTTAGAAAGGCTATTTAATAAATTTTTTACTACCAAATTTTTAGCAGCATTTGCCTCTCTTAAAGCCATCTCATCTTGTGGCGACCTAGTTTTTTCATATCTTTCGTAAGCAATTCTTTCTGAAACGATAGCATCTGTGACTTTTCTTATTAAACTTTCTCTTTTTACCTCGCTATTTATGCCATAAGAGATCTTAAATTTATCAAAGTAGAGCACGCCATTATAAAAGCAAGTGATAGCAGCCAAAAATATCGGCAAAAGAACCAAAAATTTACTAACCCTCATGGCCAAGCCTTTTTGAAAATTTATTGCAAAGCGTGCTTATTTCGCCTAGTCTTTCATTGATATGAGCGATCTTTTTCATTTTGTTTGGTCTGGTAAGTAGCGCATCGAAATTTGCCACAAGCGGAGTGATCTTTAAATTTAGAGCCGGCTCTTTTAATATCTTTATGCTCTCTTCTAAAAATTTAGTATCTCTTGCTTGCACCGCACTTTGGATAAAGATCATCTTGTCTTTTGCCTTGCTTAAAAATATACCAAGGTAGGTCGCAAACTCGCTTTTGCTTAAATTTAAAAAGCTAGCCGTCTCGCTAAACCAGCTCTCGTTTAAAACCTCTTCTTCTTTGTCTAAAAGCTCTTTTTCATCTACCTTTAAATTTGGCAAGCGAAGCTTTGTCTTTGCTTTCATCGCAGCTTGTTGGTTTTGGCTGTAAATTTCTGTTTGATCTAGGATTAGAAGCTCGAAATACTCTTCGTTTTTTACTGAGCTGATCTTTGAAAATTTAAGCGTCGCATTTAAAATTTTGCCGTTTTTAGTCTTTAAATTTACTCTTAAATTTGGTCTTTTAGCTAGATAATCTATAAAAACTCCAGACTCTTTGTAGTCTAAAACTAGCTCGTCAATGTCTTTATGCTCGCTTAAAAACTCCCTTATATCTTTAAATTCAAGCAGACCAAGAGAGATATCCCCCATCGCTAAAATTTGACCGTTTTTGTCGTATATTATCACTTCAAATTTCCTTCTTTGAGCGTTAAAAGCTTTGCCGCTACGCTTTTGTTTATTATTTTTGCCACTTCGTCTAAATTTGCTTCGCTGATTTTATCAAAACTTCCGTAAAAGCTGATTAATTTTGCGATACTGCCCTCAGATACGCCAGCTTGTCTTAGCACTGATCTTTGCATATCGTTTTTCTGCCTTGTTTTTCTGTGAAAACTGATGACAAATCTATGGCTCTCATCGCGCATTTTTTGGAAAAACTGCAGCTTTTTATCACTCGTGCTTAGGCTAAAACTGCCATTTTTTGTATAAATTTTATCTTTCGCCTCGCCTTTTGCGCGGTGAGCTTTGGCGTCTATTTTCTCTTTTGAGATAGCGATCACATCGACGTTTGCGCCACTGCTTGCTAAAATTTCGCAGGCTAAGCTTAAAAGTGCTTCGCCACCATCAATGACCCAAAGATCAGGCGGACTAAGCTTGTCAAACCTAAGTGCTCTAGCAGTGAGGCTCTCTCTCATCTGATCGTAGTCGTTTTTGGAGCCAAGATGCATGTGGCGGTAGTTTTGCTTCGCCCACTCGCCATGCTCATAGCGCACCATCGCCCCGACACTCGCCTCGCCAAAAAGGTGTGAGTTGTCGTAAGCTTCGACCACGTAAGGCGTGTGAGCTAGATTAAAATACTCTTTTATCTCGTTTAGTAGCTCGTTATCGTGTGTTTTTAGGTATTTTTCGATGCTAACTTCAGCGTTTTTTGTAGCGATCTCGCAAATTTTACGCTTATCGCCTATTTTTGGGCAAGTGATGCTAAATTTACGCCCAAATCTCTCGTTTAAAATTTCCTCCACCAGCTCGCTATCTTCAAAGCTTTCATTGACGTAAATTTTGGTGCTGATTATTGGCTGACCAGCGATGAAGCTTTTTAAAATGGCCTGCTTATAAGCCTCGTTTATCTCGTCTTTTTGAGCGTTTTTAGCTTGCGTGATATCGGTTTTTACGCCTGTTATCTTGCCACTTTGCACGCTAAATCTCACCGCGCAGATCATATCATGCACGCAAGCGACTGAGTAGGCCTCAAAGTCCTCAAGCTTGGCTAGATCAACTTCAACCTTTGTTTGCATATTTTTAAGCGTTTGCATCTTATCTCTAGTCGCGGCTGCTTGCTCGTAGTCTTCGGCTTTGGCGTAGTTTAGCATGAGCTCTTCAAGGCGAGCGATTAGCAAATTTGGATTTTGCAAAGCGGCTGTAGCGTCAGCGACTATTTTGGCGTAGTTTTCTTTTGAAATTTTACCCTCACATGGGGCGTAGCAGCGTTTTAGCTGGTAAAAAAGACAGGCTTTTTTGCCTTTGATGCAAGACTTTTTCTGAACTAGGTTGAAATTTAGATAAAGCGCCTCAAGAAGCTCTCCTGCTCCACTAAAATATGGCCCAAAATAGCGTATATTTGAGCCTTTTACCACCTTTCTGGTGATCTCAAATCTCGGAAATTCATCGTTTAAATTTATAAAGATATAAGGGTAGGTCTTGTCGTCACGAAGCAAGATGTTGTATTTTGGCTTAAGCTGCTTGATGAATGAATTTTCAAGTATGAGCGCGTCTGCCTCGCTTGGTGTGACGATGTATTCAAGATGCACGGCCTCGCTTATCATTTTTGAAATTCTTGGGCTTAGCTTTTCAGCTGGGGCTAGGCTTGGAGTAAATTTAAAGTAGCTTTTGACCCTGTTTTTTAAAATTTTGGCCTTGCCGACATATAAAAGTCTGTTTTGTGCGTCAAAATATTGATATACACCAGGCTCATTTGGAAGCGTTCTTATCTCGTCTATTAGCATCTTGCCTGCTCGTTTTTCTTTAGCAAAATTTCTCTTAGCTCTTCAAATTTCTTATAAATTTGCTCATTTGTGGCTAAATTTTTAAACTCACCCTTGCTTGCTGGCGTGATAAAATTTGACCTTTGCGTAGGTTGCGGCGTGAAAAATTTTAGATATTTGCTCACGATAAATCTTATATTTTCTTCTTTTTTATTTTTTATGTAGTTGATCTCACTAAGAGGTTTTGACTTGATGACGCTTGCAAAAATGCTATCTTTTTTGACCTTGCAAAATGTTTTTAATAACTCTTTTATATCATTTATACTACTATCACGTCTAAGCTCCAAAAGCCCTGAGGGATGAGTGAGAACGAAGGTTAATATACCTTCTCTAACGTAGCAAAAAGCTATGTAAAATCGCTTTGCTTTACCCATGAGGCGCAGAAGCTCTCGGCACTCGTCTGCCATGCTTAATTTTTCTTTATACAAAGGATTTTCGTGGATAGCATCTATCATAAATTTGGCGTCTTTCATAAGGCAATCTTATCATCTTTTATTTTAATTTTCGCTCTTTTTGCACTTAGTGGTTGCGGCTACAAGGACGATCCATTTTATGGCGATGCACCTGTAAAAGAGAAAAAAACTGACAAGATCAATAAAATTTGATCTTAAATTTGGCGTAAGATAAAAATGTAATGCAAGCTTAATAAATTTAACTAACCTAAATTTTAGGCTCATTTAAGTAAAATACGCAAATTTTTATCTTACAAGGAGAGTATATGAGGTTATTTGGACTTCTAGGCTTGTTTTTTGCTTTAGCCTTTGGTGCTGATGGAGAAGCTGCGGCTATTGACTTAACTACTACATGGGCGGGAATTTTATCGCTTATCATTTTTGTTGTTGGATACTTTTTCATAGCAGCAGAAGAAAATTTTCACATCGACAAGGCAAAACCTGCCATCTTTATCGGCACTTTTATGTTTTTGCTAATCGGCGTTTATATGCTTATAAATGGCATGGATGTGCATTTGCTAGAGCACGAGGTAAATCACCTGATCTTAGAGATAGCTCAGATCGTTTTTTTCTTGATGGTAGCGATGACATTTATCGAGGCACTTGTTGAAAGAGATGTGTTTAACGCACTTAAATACAACCTAGTTTCAAAAGGCTACACTTACAGAAAGCTATTTTGGCTAACTGGAATTTTAGCGTTTTTCATTAGCCCAGTGGCTGATAACCTAACAACAGCGCTTATCCTATCAACCGTTCTTTTAACGATAGATAGAAATAATACAAATTTCCTAGTCGCAGGTGCGATAAATATCGTCGTAGCAGCAAACGCAGGCGGAGCGTGGAGTCCATTTGGCGACATCACTACACTTATGGTTTGGGCAGCTGGCAAGTCACCATTTTTAGACTTTTTTGCACTTTTCCCAGCTTCATTTATCGGCTGGTTTGTGACAGCGTTTTTACTTTCACGCATCGTGCCAAATACTGCACCTCATTTTGATGTGGCAAATGAGCCAAAAGTGGTTATGAAAAAGGGTGGTAAAGCGGTTATCTTCATAGGTGCATTTACTATCTTTTGTGCAGTTATGATGCACCAGCTATTTCACTTGCCAGCGATGTGGGGCATGATGTTTGGCTTCTCACTACTTAGCCTTTATACATATTATTTCAAAAAAGCTCACAAAGACGAAGAGCCTATGAATGTCTTTCACTATATGTCAAAGATCGAGAACAACACGCTATTTTTCTTCTTTGGAATTTTAGCTGCAGTTGGCGCTCTTCACTTTGCTGGATTTTTAAATTACGCTGTGTCACTTTATGATAAATTTGGCTCAACACCTGTAAATATCGGTGTTGGCTTCCTCTCAGCAGTCGTTGATAACGTCCCTGTTATGTCAGCTGTGCTAAAAGCAAATCCAGCCATGGGAGCTGATGTAGGCGAGTCTATGAGTCAGTGGCTACTTGTGACACTTACAGCTGGTATCGGCGGTTCGATGATTAGTTTTGGCTCAGCAGCTGGCGTTGGAGTAATGGGTAAATTAAAAGGAATTTATACCTTTGGTGCGCATATGAAATATGCATGGATGGTAGTTTTGGGATACATCGTATCACTCATTGTTTGGTATGTGCAGTTTGAAATTTTTCATATCTACTTTTAAAAGGTTATAAATGAACAATACGATTATAGTTTTGGACTTTGGTTCGCAGTATACTCAGCTAATAGCTAGAAGGCTAAGAGAAGAGGGAGTTTATACTGAAATTTTGCCATTTAACGCAAAACTAAGCGATATAAAGGCGAAAGATCCAAAAGGTATCATTTTAAGTGGTGGTCCAGCTAGCGTTTATGCTAAAGATGCTTACTTTTGTGATAATGGCGTTTTTGAGCTAAATATCCCTATACTTGGCGTTTGCTACGGTATGCAGCTGCTTGCTCACACGCATGGTGCTGAGGTTTTAGCAGCTGATCACAAAGAGTACGGCAAGGCTGAACTTAGCGTCGTAAAAGAGCACGATCTTTTTAAAGATACACCTTCAAAACAAATCGTATGGATGAGCCATAGCGACTATGTAAAAGACCTACCAAAGGGCTTTGAGTCGATTGCAGTCAGCGAAAATTCGCCTTATTGTGCTTTTGGTGATGATAAACGTAAATTTTATGCGATCCAGTTTCACGCAGAGGTACAACACAGCGAGTATGGCACGCAAATTTTAAAGAATTTTGCTAAATATATCTGCGGCTGCGAGAGCACTTGGAATATGGGAAGCTTCGCTAAAAATAAGATAGAAGAGATAAGAAAAACAGTTGGTACTCACAAGGTGCTTTGCGCGGTTAGTGGTGGCGTGGATAGCTCTGTGACTGCAGCACTTTTAGCAGCCGCTGTGCCTGAAAATTTGATCCTTGTTTTTGTCGATAACGGACTTCTTAGAACAAACGAAAAAGAACAAGTTGAAGCTACATTTAGAACAAAGCTTGGCGTTGAGCTAGTTAGCATAGATGCGAGCGAGACATTTTTAGGTCGCTTGGCTGGCGTCGTTGATCCTGAGAAAAAACGCAAGATCATAGGCGAGACATTTATAGAAATTTTTGAGCAAGAGGCTAAAAAGCATGGCGATGTAAAATTTCTAGCTCAAGGCACTCTTTATACTGACATCATCGAAAGCTCAGTCGTTGGCTCAAGCAAGACCATAAAGAGCCACCACAACGTTGGGGGCTTGCCTGATTGGATGACTTTTGAGCTGATAGAGCCTTTAAGAGAAATTTTTAAAGACGAGGTTAGAAAACTAGGACTTGAGCTTGGACTAAGCCGCGAGCTAGTCTTCCGCCATCCTTTCCCTGGACCTGGTCTTGCGATCCGCATCATGGGCGAGGTGAATAAACCAAGCCTTGAGCTACTTCGCAAAGCCGACGTGATCTTGCGCGATGAATTAAAAAGTAGTGGCTGGTATAACAAAACTTGGCAGGCATTCTGCGTACTTTTAAATGTAAATTCTGTTGGCGTAATGGGCGATAATCGCACCTATGAAAATGCTGTTTGTGTGCGCGTGGTCGATGCGAGCGACGGCATGACTGCAAGCTTTTCAAGGCTTCCTTACGACCTACTTGAAAACGTAAGCCGCCGCATCATAAACGAAGTAAACGGCATAAACCGCGTAGTTTATGACATCTCAAGCAAGCCACCTGCAACTATCGAGTGGGAATAGTTAAAAACAGGCTCTAAAGCCTTATAAATAGCCACTTTGTGAGCCTTGTGCTTGCAAAATGCTTGCAAATTTTAGAAATACGTCACCTGAAGAATAATTCTTTGGGTGATTTTTTTGTATTTAAAAATGCTACAGGGAGTTCCCATAGCATTTCTTTTTATAGCAAATTATTTTCTTTCAAATACTCGATTCTCTTCTTTAAAATCTCATCACGGCTCAGTTCTTCAAATTCTTTCTGTGTAAGTGGTAGAGAATAATACTCTACGGATTTATTTTTCATAGAATCAAACTGTTCTTTTGTAATAGAGTAGGACTCCAAGTCAAACAGATTATCAGACAATTCTTTTAGGATATTACATACGTCAGCATTAAAAGCGTGTTCTTTATCATTACCATAGAACACAAGCTTAACATTCCATTTATTTTCATCAGTTTCAATGTCATTATCAGGGAATTTATCTTCCACAATTATTTCAAATCCGATTTCTTTTTTCATTGCCAGTTCATACATAAATAATACAAAATCTCTCATGCTTGAAAGACCGAAAGTATAGTCACTTCTTCCGGCAAGCCAATCTAAAGATACATTGCATTTATCGGCAATCTCTATAAGCACATCTATTGTAGGATTATTTTTTCCGTTTTCGTATGCAGACATGGACGGTTGAGGGATTCCTAAAAATTCTGCAAACTCCTTTTGTGTTTTTTTATTTATAGAACGAAGATATTTTAATCGTTCCGATACAGTTTTATTGTTCATATTGCATTCTTTTATATTTATTATATCTTATTATATCAAATCGTATACTAAAAATAAAGATAAATTCTGATAAAAATTATAAATAACTATTGACATCTGCTATATAAATCAGTATACTAATATATATCGTAAGTCTAAATAAATGAGAAAGGAGGAAAAATATGAGAAAGATGTATGTTGATGCTGATGAAGTCAGCAAAGATTGGGGAGTTTCCAAACCCAAAGCATACAAAATGATAAAAGAATTAAATGAGAGAATGATAAAAGACAATCCTAACCTGATAGTGATTGCAGGTAAGGTTAATCGAAAATTTTATGAAGAAAACTGTTATGGACAAACGAAGGAAGTATAGGAGGTGATGATGTGTCAGCCAGCAAGGATAAAGAAAGAGGCACATGGAAAATCTATTTAAGGTATGTTGATTGGCAAGGGATGAAACAGATTCACACAAAGCGTGGATTCGCTACAAAGAGAGAGGCTTTGGAGTATGAACGAGAGTTTTTGGCAAGTAAGTCGAGAGATTTGAATATGCTTTTTGAGTCATTTATTGAAATCTATTTGAATGATTTAAGACCGAGAATTAAATACAACACCTACTTAACAAAGGTGCATATTATAGAAACGAAAATAATACCTTACTTTGCCAAAAAATCTATAGCTGAAATAACGGCTCCGGATATTTTACAGTGGCAGAATGAATTACTTAAAAAATCTGATAGTGAAGGAAAGTCATATTCTCAAACTTATTTAAGAACGATTCAGAATCAATTAAATGCAATTCTTAACCATGCAAATAAATATTACGGATTAACAAGCAATCCCGCTCATAAAACAACTAAGATGGGAAAATCAAAGGCACAGGAAATGTTGTTTTGGACGAAAGAAGAGTATGAAAAATTTGCTGAAAGTCTTAAAAGCAAACCTGTCTCATATTATGCCTTTGAGATACTTTATTGGTGCGGCATTAGAGAAGGTGAATTGTTGGCATTGTCAAAAGATGACTTTAATCTGGAGAAGAAAACTCTAACAATTACTAAATCATTTCAAAGGTTAAAAGGAAAAGATTATATTACAAGTCCAAAGACAGAAAAAAGTAATAGAACAATTCAATTACCACAATTTCTATGTGATGAAATGTCAGATTTCTTTGAAATGCATTATCATCTGAATGCAAAGTCAAGACTCTTTAATTTTACAAAATCATATTTACATCATGAAATGGATAGAGGCTGTAAATTATCAGGAGTAAAAAGGATTAGAGTTCATGATTTAAGGCATTCTCATGTTGCTTATTTGATAGAGCAGGGTTTTTCTCCTGTGGTAATTGCAGAAAGATTAGGGCATGAAAGTATCTCGATAACCTTAAACTATGCACATTTATATCCGTCAAAGCAGTTGGAAATCATTGAAACGATAGAGAAAGAAAGGAATTAAATTGATTAAGATGAGTAAGATATTTAAAAGAGAAAGTCTACAGTCAAAAGGTAGAAAACTGAAAGTCGATAAAAACAGAAAAAGAAATATTATAGTGAATTTTAGAATGTCTCCGGAAGAAAAAAGTTTATTGGAAGAGAAAATAGCATTATCGGGATTAAACAAACAGGATTATATGATTAAAATGAGCTTAAATCATGGTGTTGAAGTATTTGGAAATATAAGAGTGTTTGATGAATTAAGAACAAAATTGAAGATGCTTGAAGAATATTTTAAAAATGTTAATTTGGACTGCGATATGGATGAAAATAAACTTGAACTTCTTGCATATATTCTGGAAATGTTTGAAACGGTAAATAGAAATAAAAATGACTCTACCTACGGCAATAGATAGAGCCAAGAATCAACCTGATAAGATTGCAACTCTTAAAAATATTTTATCAGGTTATACTTCTATTATCAACAAAAATATGGAGGTAAAAAATGATAAACAAAGAAAAATATATTAACAATATTCCGCAGGAATTAAAAGAACGTAAACAGTGGTTATGGTTCAAGATTTACCATAACGAAGATAAAAACGGAAATATAAAAATGGTGAAGATTCCAATCAGTCCAATTACTTGTGAATCGAATGAGTGGAACAAAGAAGAAAACTGGACAAGTTTTGAAACAGCCTCAGAGGGACTAGAAAGAAGCGGTTGCAACGGACTATCATTTGTTTTAACTGAGGATGATCCATTTGTCTGCATTGATTTAGATAATGTTAAGGACAGGTTTGAGGATGTTCAAGACATCATAAGTGATTTTAGAGAAACATATAAGGAAATTTCTGTATCAGGAAATGGAGTTCATTTATTTGCTAAGGGAATAATTCATAAGAATATCAACAATCAAACTGATCATTTTGAAATGTATAAGTCAAATAAGTGCATTGCTATGACAGGTGATGTTATAGGAACTTGCACATAAGTACATGATGAACAGTATAAGCTGAAGCTTTATTATGAAAAATATACTCTTAAAGAAACGATAAGAGAACGAATTTCCTATTATAAAAATATAGATAGTGATGTTCCTGATATAGAGGACATTTTAAAGGCAATCTACATGACTAATCGCAAAGGCAGAGAGCTTTTTAGAGGTGAATATTCTACAGGTGATGCAAGTAAAGACGATTTTCAATTACTTCTTATCTTAAACAGCTTTACACATGGAAATGCAGATTTAATGCTTGAGATCTTCCTGAAATCAGCATTGAACCGAATGGGTGATATGAGTAAGAGAAGAACTGTGGCTGCGTATATTAAATACTTAAATCAAAGTATTCAAAAGGCACAGGAAGTTGGCGGAACGAATTATTGGGATTATAACTATCACAGAAAAACAAGGGAGGCAGTTCGTTGAAAGCATATACAATAAACACTGAGTTTGATGCCTCTGATAAGTATATTGTTGATAACATTATTGCAAGAAAAAGCATTACATTGATTGTAGCCTCACCTAAAAAAGGTAAGACGGCATTAGGACTGAATCTTGGGATATGTATCAATGAAGGAATTGATTTTCTTGAAAACAAGGTGCGTAAAACAAATGTTGTTTACTATTGTAACGAACTATCCGGAAAACTTATTCAAGAAAGAATTAAGAGATTAGATATACCTTGTTCAAACACTATGAAATTTTATGAAGGCACAAGTTATGTAGACTTTGATGAGTTTGAAAAAATTATAAAATCTGATGTTGAATTGGGTTATGAGGTGTTCGTAGTTGATACCTTTTCTAAGATAAAATATGACAGAAAATATAATGCCAATGATTACAATGATACCTATGATGTTATGGCAAAGTATTATGAGCTTATAGAAAAATATGGTTGCACTTTTATTATGATGTATCACACAAAAAAGGATTCATCTATCAAAAGTGTGAGTGAAAAAGTGATAGGTTCTCAAGCATTATCGGGTTCAGTAGACACTATAATAGCTATAAATAAATCATCGGAATTTGATACAGAGTTTAGCTTAGATGTAACCAGTAGGCTTTTTGAATCAAGGGTATATCAAGTAAAATTCATCCATCGAAAAAAATATTGGAGTTTGATAAAGTGGATCCGATTGAAATGCTGGAACCGTCCATTCAAAGATTAGTTCAACTTATGCCTAAATTAAAAGAAATAGATGGAACAATAGTTGATATTTGCTCAAAGATAAAATTAGAGATAGAAAATCCGCAGCAATTCGGCAAGACCTTAAATCGTAATAAAGAAGTTCTCAGAAAAAATGGAATCAGCATTACAATGAAGCGAGGCAAAAACAACAATAACTATCAAGTTAAATATAATTCAGAGGATGTGATTTATTAAAATGCCGTTCAAACCGTTCGTACCGTTTGATGTTTCGTATATAAGAGAATGTCGTACGGTATGAACGGTGCAAACGGTAAATGAAGAATTTACATCTATTTTTTCTGTGCAAGTTAAAGATGAATTTATAAAAATCATGAATTATAGGTAGATAGCAAGCATATACTTTTTGACCACAGTCCAAAAAGTAGACTTGTAAGCTGCAAATTCAGCTTAATCAATTTTACCCTCGCCTAATTATCTCAGCAACTCAAATAAATTTTCGTTGGAGATAATTGGCTGGGACAGACCCTAGGGAGAACCCTAAGACCCCAAAGAAGAAAGGAGATGTAAAAAATGTCAAAGAGTGTTAATAGAAAAAATAATTGTACCATTCATTTTATGGTGAATGAAGAAGATATTAAGGAACTTAACCGAAGATTTGCATTAACAAATTTTAAGAATAAACGAGAATTTTACAGAGACAGTATTTTTAAAAATAGAATTATCAGCATTGATATATCCGGGGAATTTAGAAAAGAATTAAGGGAATTATCTTCTCTTGTCAGTCGTAACTCAGCGAATCTGAATCAGATTGCAAAGGCAGTAAATAGCACAGGAGTTATTTACAAAGATGATATTGAAGGTATCAAGAAAGCTTTACAAGGGGAACTACTTTTTCTATCAGAATTTAGAGAAAAAGTTTCGGATTATATCATCAATGAGGTGATCGGCTGATGGCTGTTACTAAAATACATCCGATTAAAACTACTCTTAAAAAGGCGATAGACTATATCTGTAACGGAGACAAGACAGATGATGAAATCTATGTTACAACGCACCTATGCAGCAGAGAAAATGCTCATAAAGAATTTGAACTTACAAAGAAGCAGTTTAACTCAAAAACAAAGACTTTGGTTCATCATCTAATTCAATCCTTTGTTCCTAAAGAAGTTAGTTTTGAAGAAGCCCATCAAGTGGGAATTGAACTTTGCGATAAGATTTTAGAGGGGAGATATGAGTATGTTTTAGCTACTCATATTGATAAAGATCATATTCATAATCATATCATTTTCAATTCCATAGATGTGGATGAGGGCAAGGTATATCATTCCTATTACGGTTCCTATATGAACATCAGAAATCAAAGCGATAGGCTTTGCAGGGAACATAACTTATCTGTGATCGACCAAGAAACGCAAAAAGAAATCAACGAGATTAGGCGAAGAAAATATGTGAATTGGTACGACTGGAATGAAGATAAAAAGGAAGTAGCTATAAATCAAGGCTTCAATTTGATATTGATAGAACTATAAAGCAGTCAATCAATTGGCAGGATTTTTTATCAAAAATGGAAAGCTGTGGTTATGAAATTAAACAAGGAAAACACATAGCTTTCAGAAGTAAAAATCAGCAAAGATTTACTAGGGCAAAGACAATTGGAGTTAATTATACTGAAGAACGGATTAAGGACAGAATCCTAAATAAAGAAAAAGAAATTGGCAATATCATTGATATTAAGAAGAACGAAAAAGCAAAGTCGAGCAAAGGATATGAACATTGGGCAACGAAACACAATCTTAAAACAGCGGCTTCTACGCTTGTTGAAATCAGGGATAAAGGTTTTAACTCAATGGAAGAATTGGAGCGTGGTATTAGTCGAATAGCCAATGAAAAGAATGAACTAAGACAGGAATTTGACAAACTTTCATGGGAACAAAAGAGGATAAAGGAAGTTGTAAAGCATATTCAAATCTGCATCAGCAAGCGAGAACACTATGAAGGCTATCGTAAAAATCCAAATGATAAAATTTATATGATGATGAACAGAAAAGATGTAGAAGCCTATCAGAAGTCTTATGAGGAAATAGATGTTTTTCTTAAGCAATTTCCACACTTGAGACATACTGTAGTAGGAGAGTTAAAGACAAAATCAAGTAAAAATCTTTTCAGGAAATTAAATGAGCATTCTAAAGAATTACAAGCTAAACAAGAAGAGATTACGAAGAATCATAATTCATTAGCAGTGCAATATGATGAATTGGAGCATTTAAAAAACAATATGAATGATTATCTTGGTAGGGATAAAACTGAAAAGAAAAAGGAATCGGTTATTGGTGCAATTAAGAGGCGTCAGGCTGAAGATAAAGAAAAACCAAAAGAAAAGAAAGAAGCAAGCAAAGAAGCTGAGAGATAAATTTATGGTCGGTGTGGTCTTAGGACTGCACCGATTATTTTTTTATGAAAAATAGCTCTGGAATAGATTTTTCATGGCTGGTATAATAAAAGATAATAGTTTTTGAAGTGGGTGATTAATATGGAGGTAAATACCTTTTTTGATTTTTGCTCTGGAATTGGTGGAGGAAGATTAGGATTAGAAAGATGTGGATTAACTTGTGTGGGATCTTCTGACACAAGTAGACTTGCAAACAGAACATATGATTTATTATTTGATGATAAAACGGATATTAATTATGGTAATTTAAAAAGAATAGATTGTAACAACATTCCAGACTTTGATGTTATGATTGCTGGATTTCCGTGTCAAACATTCTCTGTAATTGGTAGGCAAGAAGGTACGAAAGATCCGAGAGGTCAGATAATTTATTACCTTATTGACATTCTGGAAAAGAAGAAACCAAAGATTTTTATTTTTGAGAATGTAAAAGGACTGCTGACACACGATAAAGGTAAAACATTTAATGATATAATTGGTACTTTATCTAAATCAGGATATTCAATTTACCATAAAGTGCTGAATAGTATTGATTACGGTGTTCCACATATGAGACAAAGGATTTATATTATAGGATTTGAAAATTCTTTGGGAATAGCAGACTTTATTTGGCCGGATGTAAAAGAGCGGGTTCAAATTGATTCATACTTTAATCCAACTGACAATTATATGTTGGAAGAGGATTATAAGTGGTTTTCATCAAGATATCTGAATAACGAAAAAAATATTGGTAAATTTAAATTGGAAGAAATACTAGAAATGAATAATGTGGTAGTAGATACTAGAATGTCTGATTTGCGTTTATATCATAATAGAATGCCAACTTTAAGAGCACATAGGGATGGTGTCTATTATGTTAGAGATAAAAAAATATACTATCTAAAAGGTGAAGAAGCTTTAAAATTTCAAGGTTTTGATGATTGTTTTATAAAAAAAGTGTCTGGTAAAGTAAGTAATCGTCATTTGCTTCAACAGGCAGGAAATGCAATGACAGCAAATGTAGTTCAAAGTATTGGCAAAGCTATTTTAGATAGATTGGAGGAGGTATAACAATGAGTTGGAGAACTTTTGAAGAAGAGTGTACAGCATATTTAAATGAAAAATATGGAATTAAATTTGAACAACAAGGAGAATCTGATTCAACTGTAAGCGATATACTTTATCGCGGGGAGAGAAAAGCTTTTTATATAGAAGCGAAAATGCATAGTGCTCAATGCGGGCAATTTGTATTATTGCCAGATTTAAAAAACGGTGTATTCAGGTATTCTCCTAAAAACAAAACAAATGAAAATGAATATACCAGAATGATTGTTGATTTTATGGATAGTAATTTTTATGAATTTTGTGATTCAGGAACAGCTGGATTAGATATTAATATGCCAAAATCAGTATTTTATAATTGGATAATTAATTATTATAAAGAAAAAGGTGCAGAATTTTTTATAACTAAAGATAGGGGGGAGTTTTTGATATTTCCCATAGATCAATTCCCTAAATACTTTAATGTGACAGCGAAGTATAGAGAAAAGAAGAGTGGTTCATCCAGCTTAAATAATTCTAATAGATTTGATTTCGAGTATGCAATGGGTATTGCAGACATAGATTTTAGCTTTAGCGGGTTAGATATTATTTCTGATAGGTATTTAGATGGAACAAAGGTCAGTGGCGATAAATACGACTATCTTATTAAAGAGAATGGCAGTAATTATAAAGTGAGAAAATTATCTAACACTAGAAATGCAAATGTAATATTTTCAATAGAATTAATGAATTATGATGTTGAACAGCAAAAAAGGGATCTTATTAAGTTTGAAAAGGCAATTAGCAAATAAAAGGGGTTACCCGTCAGGGTACTCCTTCTTAAATGCTATATATTTAGTCAATGATAGTTTGTATGTGTGTATATATCTTTCACCAATAGGAAGTGGATATAATTGAAATGAATCCATAATTGGGTTTTTCCCGTTCTTAGAAAAACATTTTAAAAGCTGCTTACAAGCGTCTTTGTTAAATTCAGAGTCTACTGATGAAGAGATAGGAGATTCAATTAAGGCTCTATCTAACTTTTTCAATCTAGAGATAGTATCTGAAGCGACTTTGGATGAATTACCATTTTTAACCAACCAGGTTTTAAATATAGCTGTATTCATGATTTAAAGCCTCCCCCATGTTTTTAGCAATATATTGTAAAACATTAATTACAACGGAATTGCCAAATTGTTTATATGCTTGACTTGATGATGGATGAATTAAATATGAATCAGGATATCCCATAATACGAGCACATTCACGAGGGTGCAATTTCCTTGTTTTACCATTTATTAAGTATCCACCTGTTTTAGAGAAGACACCACCACCATAAGCGGACAAAGTAATCGCAATTCCTTTAGGGCTGTAAATTCTTTCACCTTGTCCACCTTTGCCAACAGTTCCTATTCTTATTGTTTTATTTGAATTTTCTTTAATTTCTATATCTCTCAGTTCCAGATCTGATCTATTTATTATAAGATTTGATACGTCTTCGTCAGGCAATAATAAGTCTTCGACAAATGTAGAAAGCTTAAAAGGCTTCGGGAAAGAGAAATTCTTAATGTTTAAATCCTTTCTAAAACAAATCATATAGATACGTTCTCTCTTTTGAGGGATGCCAAAGTCAAGAGAATTTAAGACGTCAGAGTAGAAGTCATATCCTAAATCTATCATAGTATTTCTAACAACCTTTAGTGTATTGCCATTGTCATGAGATGCAAAATTTTTAACATTTTCCATGAAAACCACTTTTGGATTTTTAGTTTTTACAATTCTAGCCACATCAAAAAACAAAGTTCCCCTGCTATCTTCAAAACCTTTTTGTTTTCCACTAATTGAAAAGGCTTGACAAGGAAAACCTGCACATAAAATATCGTGCTCAGGGATACTGTTTTCGTCAACAAGTGTAATATCACTTTCAGGCATATCTCCAAAATTCATTTGATATACTTCCTGTGCGTATTTATCCCATTCGTTGGAGTAAACACACTCAGCACCAAAGGATTCCAGTGCGAGCCTAAATCCACCTAATCCAGCGAATAAATCTATAAATTTTAAACCAGTAAGATTTTTATTTTTTACTTCAATCATAAGATACCTCCCTTTTGATAGCGCATTGCGCATTATTATTTTATATAATTATTAAGCTTCTGTCAATATAATAGTGTATAAAATTATACTAAAGTATGATATAATGAACTATAAATCTAAATAATGATTTTAATAGGGGTTATAAAGATGAAATTTAGTTATAAAAAATTGTGGAAATTATTGATAGACAAAGATATAAAGCATAAAGATTTAATCAATAAAACAGGAATTAGTAGAAGTACGTTTTATAAGTTAAAGAAAGACGAAAATGTAACGACAGATGTATTATTAAAAATATGTGAAGAACTTAACTGTGATATATCTGAAATTGTGGAATGTATAGATTAGGGAGGCGTTTTATGTGGAAAGATAGTGAAACCGAACTGGATTTTCTTGACTACGATTACTTAATACAAACGCTTCAAAGTATCATCACAGATGATTCTCTTTTACCAGCGAGTATTGGAGTATACGGTGAATGGGGGAGTGGAAAGTCAAGCTTGATGTATATGTGCAAAGAGCGTTTGATTAAGGGAGATGAAAAAATTAAATGTTTAGTATTTAATGGTTGGCTATTTGAAAATTATGAAGACGCAAAAACGGCGATATTAGGTACTATTCTTGATGAGATTAGTAAAGAAACACACTTAACTAAAAAGGCACAAGAAATTATTAAAGGGTTATATAAAAGTGTTGATAAATTTAAATTGGTAAAAGGTGCATTGAAATATGGAACTGATTTTTTAGTGACAGGAGGGATTGGCTCTTTGCTTGACATAACAATGAATCAGGTCTTGAAATATGGTCAAGAAAAAATAGAAGTCAGTGATTTAGAAAAAATTAAATCTAGTATTGAAAGCGAATTAAATAACAAAGAGTTACGTGAGGATATTAGAAAATTTCAAAAAGCATTTGCATCTTTGCTAGAAGAAACAAAAATTAGTCGTTTAGTTGTTTTTATAGATGAGTTGGATAGATGTAGACCAGATACTATTTTAGAAACGCTTGAAGCAATAAAATTATTTCTTTTTAATGGAAAAGTTGCTTTCGTTATTGGTGCTGATGAACGTCATATTTCGTATGCAGTTAAAAGTAAATTTAGAGATATAGAAGGCATTCAGATTGATATTGGGAAAGAATATCTTGAGAAATTAATACAATATCCTATTCGCATCCCACAATTAAATGCAGATGAGGTGGAAATTTATATTGCATGTTTACTTTTACAGTCGGAATTATCGGAAGAAAATTTTCAAAAGGCTCTATCATGGATAGTTGAGAAGAAAAAAGAGGATTTCGAGAGATTTAAGATCGAATCAATTATAACTTTATTTTCAGATAAAAAAGATATTTATTCAAATATTATAGAATCACTTTCTATTGCAAATCAGCTGGCATTTGTTTTATCTAATGGATTGCATGGAAACCCTCGTCAGTGTAAACGCTTCTTGAATTCCATGTATATGAGATTGCAAATGGCATCTTATAAGAATAAGAAATTGGATAGAAAAATTCTTGCAAAGATAATGATGTTGGAATATATAAAACCAAGAATTTTCAATAAAATAGCAGAGATGGCAGCGGATAATAGTTTAAGTAAAGAATTAACACTATTCGAGAATGGTACACCAGAGAATAGCGATAAGTTAAAAATTTGGAGAGAAGATAATTGGTTTTTAAATTGGTGTAAAATAGATCCTAAATTATCTGATGAAAACCTCAATACATATTTTTATTTTACAAGAACCTCATTGGATGAAAAAATTAGTCGTATATCATCTTTTCTTTCACCAGAAGCCCAAGAAATATTGGAACAACTTCTTTCAAAATCAGACGTTAAAATTCAACAAGCAATTAAATCTGTTGCAAATATATCAGATGCTGATGCGGCTGCAATTCTTGAGGCTATGAATTCTTCCATGATATCTGAAACAACAATAGCCAAAGAATTGATGAAATCATTTCTACTGTTTGCACAGCAAAGAACTGAGTTAACCAATGATACTCTCAGTTATTTACAATCACTTAGTGGCTCGCAAATTAATCTTGGTTGTATAAGTTATATAGCTGAATATGCAAATAAAATGAATAAGAAAGTAGAAATTTTAGAGATAGCATCTCAATGGGATAAGAACAAACAAGGCTTAAAAATTGGAATAGAAAAACTGTTAGAAAAATAGTATAAGAGGAGGGGCTTATGGGAACATCAAGTATTTTTAATGGTAGGAATGATAGAAATCCCTTGTTACCAGAAGATTATAACCCTAATCAAGATGAAGACACTGATGTAACGGAACCAGTTAAATGGAAGACAGTTAAGTCAGATATGTCAAAGTTTGTAAAGAGTGGTGGTACATACAGTTCCGCAAAACATATAGCAAGACAATATGTTAAAGCAGCTGGTGGAGCTAGAAGTTTGGCTTCACAGTCATACTCTGGAAGGAAAGCTGGAGGAAATCTGGGGAACTTTTTTAATGGTATTGTCACTAATGGCGTGAAGGTAACTTTTAAAAATCTCGGAATTGAATACGAAGGTAAATCTGTAGAGGCGATTTTTTCTAGGTTAGTAGATGTAATTGCACCTAATTCAAGCACTAAAGAAGATATTGTGGCTAAGGAAGCTACACAAGCAGCTCTATCTAAAGTATTTGATTATGTTGAAAATAATTCGATGGATATAGACTCTCTAAATAATATGTCAATTGAATTAATGCATGAAGCCTTAAAAGAATACGTTGGTGCATATATTTGGATTACAATGATGAAAGACTTAGGTAGTCGTTTAGAAATGTATATAACAAATGCAGATGATTCATATGCTACGGAATGCGAATTTAAAGATATGATTATGGGAATTGTAGATGTTGAGTTTAATAAGCAAGGTAATATAATAAATAAAAATATTTCGTCTACGATTAGAGATATGCATGAATGCTGTTTGAAAGTTATGGAGGGAATCTTATGAAAATAGTTTGTCACATAAATAAAACAGATACTTTTGAAGTTGATGAACAAGCAATAAATGTTGATTTTTTCGACTCCAATTCTTTTTCATATACATTTTGGAAGAATAAAAACAAGTTACCGTATTGGTACAGTCAACAAGCGTTAGATTTGCTTTACATTTCTATGGCTGTTTTTGCGGCGGATAGATTATGTTTAAGAAAAGATGTGCATGATGGATGGAGTAGAGAATTCTCTATATACATGCCTATTTTAGAATATGATATGTGGCAAAATGCAAAATCAACACTTGAGGAAATGTTGAATTTTTTAAGCGGCGATAAATGGACTTTTATTTTTAGAAGAAGAGAGCAATCTGAAGAGGAAAAGATAAACAACAATAAATGGGAAAAATCAAAGCAAAAAATAAAAAGTTATGATCAAATTTGTATGTTTTCAGGCGGAATGGATTCGTTTATTGGTGCAATAGATTTGTTGGAAAGTAATAGTGATAAAACATTATTTGTGAGCCATTATGGTGGCGGGAAAGGAACAAAGGAATTTCAAGATATTCTTAAAGAAAAGTTTATTAATCAGTATTCATTAGAATTAAGAGATTTCCATCAGTATTATGCAAAGGTTGTGTCAGGTATTGAAGATACTACAAGAACACGTTCCTTCATGTTTTTCTCTCACGCATTAGCAGTTGCATCATGTTTGAGAAAGAAAGTTCATTTGGTTATACCAGAAAATGGTTTTATTTCATTAAATATTCCTAGCACATTTTCTCGAATAGGTACAAGTAGCACAAGAACAACACACCCACATTATATGGGCTTGTTTCAAAAGTTGTTAGATTTAATTGAATTAAAAGTAACGTTAGTTAATCCGTATCAATTTAAAACAAAAGGTGAAATGTTGTTGAACTGCAAAAATCAATCTTTTGTTAGAGAAAATTTGGATAATACTATGTCCTGTTCACATCCGGATAATGGTAGAATGCAAAAAGAAAAGGAAGCTAGGCATTGTGGTTACTGTTTACCGTGCGTAATAAGACAAGCAGCAATCGTGCGTGCAGGCATTATAGATCAAAGTTCATATAGGGATAATAAATTTAATGGAGGCAAGGTTTCTAGAACTTGTTTAAATTCGTATCGTTTAGGATTAAGAAAATTTAATCCTAAATACGCTTTTATGACAATTCAATCTAGTGGCTCTATAGAGAATAATATTGAAGATTATGCAAATCTGTATATTAGAGGTATGGAGGAATTAAAAACATATTTGGAGGAATTGGATGACTAACTTTTATATGGATATGCATATGCACTTTGACCTATACAAAAATAAATATGAAGTTTTGAAATATATTGAAGATAAGAAGTCTTATACTCTTGCAGTAACCAACCTACCAGATTTGTATAGGAAATACTATGCCGAGAATTGGGATTATAAATATGTAAGATTAGCATTAGGTTTTCATCCAGAGTTGGCCGCACAATATTATGCTCAAATTAATATTTTTGAAAAATATATTAAAACGACACGTTATATTGGAGAAATTGGGTTAGATTATTCTGCCCAAAATATAGAAAATGTAGATAAGCAAAAAGAAGTATTTAAAAAAATTGTTGATTTATGTAAAGCTGATAACAAAAAGATAATAAGTGTTCATACAAGAAAGGCAGAAAATGACTGTTTGAAAATTCTTGATGGATTTGAGGGAAAAGTAATATTGCATTGGTACACTGGTAATTTAAGTAATTTAAAAATTGCAATATCGAGAGGTTATTTTTTCTCCATAAATCAACAAATGATAAAGAGTAAAAATGGGAGAACTATTATTGATATGATTCCAATAGATAGAATACTCCTTGAAAGCGATGCACCCTTTACCGAGGGACTTCATACAACTTATAATATATCTTTTATGAATGATATTATTGAATATTTAAGCGTTAGTAAAAATTTAGAGAAACAGTTTATTTGCACAAAACTAAAAGAAAATTTTAAAACAATTATTCTGTAATTTCATAGAAAAACTTACTTTTCCATTTCTTTATTCATTTATTTCTAACTGTGGCTATTAAAAATAATATTGGATTTTTAGGGAAAATGGATATATAAAGCAAGTATGTTCTAACAAGTTGGATTATTGGAAAATTAAGGAATAGTTTTATGCTTGCAATATGCTTGCAAAAAAATCGGATAAACAGAAATAAAATGGATAATAAGGCTAAATCCGATAACAAAAACCTTGATTTTATGCCATTTATATAAAATAAAATCAATGGACATATCGAGTGGGAGTAAGAACCTCTTAAATAAAGCTGGCCGATATATGATATCTTACGCCAGCTTTAATCCTAAAATCAAAATATAAAATTAGCTCTAAATAAATAACAAAAGAACACGCTTAATTTATATACATTTCTTGTTTTGAAATACAAGAAAAAAGTAAAGTTACACAATAAAGTGCCCTCTGGATATAGGCAAATACAGCACCTCCTCCTAGCTTTTTTAAGTAAATTTGCAGATATCATAGACGGTCATAAAAAATTTATGAGCTAAAAACATTTTGCATCATCTTATAAATATCACTTAAAATATTATGCAAGTATCAAAAAATGTTTTTCTAAATTTATGCGTTTTTACAAAAACACCAAACACTTTTTGTTTTATTAATAAGTTTAAACCAAGTTTTTAAATTGGCTGTAAATTTATATTTCTCTGATCCTACCTATAGCTTCAGCAAATTTAAGCTCTTTGTTTTCAAAGAGATTGTACTCGATCGCATCTTTTTCGCTAAGTATGACGATAGTTGAGCCAAGCTCGAAATTTCCAAGGCGCTCACCCTTTTTGATATGTAAATTTTCATACTCATAAATTTGCGTAAAATTTGCCATCGCATTTGTTTGAATGCGCTCATCAAAGCTAAATTTCATCTTGCCAACGTTTAGCGCACCAACGAAGACTAGCCAAAGTTTTTTGCCATTTTTCATCTCGCAAAGTAGCGCCACACGCTCGTTTTTAGTATAAAGGCTATCGACCTTGCCAAGCCATTTTACTGCCACACTGTAAAGCTTACCAGGGATATAGACCGCTTTTTTTATCGTAATGTCGCAAGGTGCATGATAATGATGGTAGTCTCTTGGGCTAAGATAGATGTTTGCAAAGTCAAACTCGCCTTCAAGCTCGCCCTGCCCCAAAAGCTCCTTCACGCCGTAGCTCATGCCCTTTATACTAAAGGCTTTTAGCTCGCTTGTGCTACCAAAACTAAGGCAGGTGCCATCAACTGGGCTAATAAATATCTCGTCTGCTGCGTCAAATTCCCTTGGTTTTATAAGCTCTCTGGTAAAAAGCTCGTTTAAATTTTTATACTCATTTGCCGGCTTAAACTCACTCATATCGATCTTAAAAAGCTTTACGTAAAAGGAGTTGATGAGCTCTTGAAGCGGTTTGAAAAAATTTAATTTTGCAACTTTACCAAAAATTTGAGAAAAGAGATTGTCCTTGTTCATTTTATTCCTTGCTTAAATTTAAAATAGCGATCTCACTTGGAGCAAAGATCCTAACTGGAGGTCCCCAAAATCCTGCGCCACTACTAACATAAGCTTGCATTTTATCATTAATCTTATAAAGCCCATGTAAAAAACCTTGATCCAGCAAAACTAAGAGGCTAAAAGGGAAAATTTGTCCAGCATGCGTGTGACCACAAAGGACTAGATCGACATCTTTTTGCATAGTTTTTATAAATTTTGGCTGATGAGAGAGTAGGATGGTCGGCAAATTTGGGTCGCATCCTGCTAGCGCTTCATCTAAATTTGGCTCTAAATTTTTAAATCTTATGCCAGCTAGATCATAAACCCCTGCCAAATTTATACCAGCTATTTTTTCATTTTTATTGCCAAGCACCCTAATGCCTAGAGCGCGAATTTTTTCTAATATCCCATCAACTCCGTGGTAGTATTCGTGATTGCCAGGGACATAAAAAGTGCCATAGGTGCTTTTAAGATTTTTTAATGGATCTAAAAAATCACCTATAAGCTCAGCTCTCATATCAACCAAGTCGCCAACTATCACCACCAGGTCTGGTCTAGCTAAATTTATCTCTTTCACAAGCTCAGCCACAAAGTCCTTTTGCAAAAACTCACCAATATGCACATCTGTTATCATGGCTATTTTTAGATCATTTTGTAAATTTTTTATTTTTATACTAATTTGTCTAATTTTTGGCGGAGTAAGTGCATTAAAAATTCCTTTTAAAAAGCAAGCAACTATAAAAACAACAAATGTCACATCAAAGCAAAATTTAATAAATTTTCGTCTTGTGGGATTAAAATGAGCTTTTGAACAAATAGATCTAACAACATCATAAAACAAACTAACACCAAATAAAAATAGTGAAAAGCCAATGAGCGTCCCTGCTATCAGATATAGCTCTATATTTAAAAAAGAAAATCTTAGTTGAAGAACAAAGACAAACTCAAGCGCACTAATAATGTAGAAGAATATGCGAATTTTTTTAAGGTGTGGGGCAAAAAAAGATACCTTTTTTATAAAACGTTTATATGAGTATAAATTTGTAAAAACACTAAAGATAAATGCCCCAATAATGATCCGAAAAAGTCCCAAAATATCTCCTTGAAAACAAAGATTATATTTTATATTTTTAAATTTACATTATAGATTTTATTGATTTTATAATTTAAATTTACAGAAACGGTTGTTAAAAGGTATTTGCTTTAGGATAATAACTAAAAGATAAAATTTTGGAATTTAAAAATAAAAAGGTGGGAAAAACTCCCACCTTAAAAAGCATTACTCTACTTTACCAGATTCCATTCTTTTTTTGTAGATCTTGCGAAGTTTTCTTATATCATTTTTAACTTCGAATACACCATGCCAGTGTGAGTAGTCAGGGCCACCCATTAGAGCGCCTTGTCTCATACGACGACCTTCATGGTGCCACATATGATAATAGACATCTTGGAATTCATCTGACCAAGCATCTTCTAGTAGTAGGTTTTTAGCTTTCAACTCTTCAAGCATCTTAGTTGCTTCAGCGCTATAAACGTTATAAAGCTCTACTTGCTTATCACCCATAATGAAGAAGTTATCTGTATGAGTTGATGTATGGCAAGCTTTACAAACTAGCTTCATCTCAGCTCTTGCTGCTTCTGGTCCATTTGGATGACCTGCAAGTGGCGTTCCTATGGTTAGTTTGCCAGTTTTTTCGTAAACAACAGCAGCTTGTTCATCACCAGCTGTTCTTAGCTTACTGCTGACGCCCCATAGGTTCCATTTTAGTCTTCTTGAAACATTGTGAGTTGTTGTTGTTTCACCAACACCACTCATGTGGCAAGCTGCACAAGTTGGAGCTCTAAAGTCTGGTACATCCCATGTATCAGGAGCAGCATCAAAATTCCATTTGTGAGCTTCGCTATTATAGATATGTCCGTGCATTGAGTTGTTAAAGATCTCGATATCTGGGTGATCAGGTCCAAGGTGGCAAGATGCACAAGCAGCTGGTTTTCTAGCTTCAGCTATGCTAAATGTGTGTGCGCTGTGGCATGATTTACAGTTACCTACGCCACCATCAGGATAAACATTACCTATACCGTAGTTTGGCCAAGTCTCTTTTGTAGGTTTGTGATCAGCGTCTAGTTTGATGACGGTTCCGTGGCACTGTGTACAACCAGTAGCGTCTGGAGCCATTTTGTATTCTGGATGATCCATACCTTCATAGTGATACATTAGTTTTACCATCGCAGGGTTAGCATACATTTGCATAGCACCTCTTGCGTGACCACTCTTAACAGATTCTTCAACCTCATTTTCGTGACACTTAGCACAAGTTTTTGGGCTAACTAGCATTGAAACATGGTTGTTAGAATCTTTTGGATGCACCTTAACTGAAGCCATAGGATTATCTGCATTTACAGAGTGGCAATCCATACAACTTACGCCAACGTGAGCGTGGCGACTATTTTTCCAATCGGCAACTATGCCGGGTGTCTCTTTAGCGTGGCACTCAACACAGCTTTTTGATAAGTCTGACATTTTGTGAGCAACTTTAATGTTTTTTACAACATTAAGGTTTAAAGCGTCAGATTTATTTGCATCCATGTTTGCGGCAAAGCCAAAAGACATTAGACAGGCTAATAACATTAGCGACTTTTTAAACATCTCTCCTCCTTACTTGGTTTTATTGTTTTCTTGTTTTTTAATTGCTTCAAATTTATCGATTTGTAGTCCTAAATTCTTGTGACCAACATGCTCGTGGCAGTCAACACATGATTTTTTATTAGGATTTCCAAGAACGAAATAATCTCTATGTGGCAAGAATGATTTACCAGCTTGAATAACATTTTTTAAATTTGAGTGGCAAGTCATACAACCACTATCATAGACAAAGTGAGATGCATGCTCGCGTTTTTTACGCCAGTCGATCTTGTCTGTATCTGTAAAAAATGTCTTATAGCCATCATTTATCGATACTTTAAGTTTTGTAAGCACATAGGTATAGGCACTTGTATGATTTAGGTGACAGGCTGAACATTCAGCTTTTATGCCAAGCTTGTTATTGCCGCCGTGCGCGTCTTCATGATATGCAGCATTCATAGGATCCATCGTGTGGCAAATGGTACAGATGTAGCCGCTACCAGTCGCGTGAAGTGCATCAGCTATGCCCATAGAAGCGATAAGGCCGATTACGATGCCTATTATCACAGATGACCAAACAAAAAATTTCTTCTTAACTTCAGCCAAAATTTCCTCCTGAATTTATCAATATATCGTAAATTTTTACGAAAATTTTAGACGAATACTATCCAAAAATATATAAATTTTTTCTTTAAGTAAATGAAAATATTTATTTGATATTAACTTTCAATAAGAATAAATTTCTTGTAGCCCACCTACATTTTTTTCTAGAATTTGGTTCTTCTCATCAAGTTTGACTAAACCATTTGTTTTAAATTTATTTAAAATTCTCGAAAAAGTTTCTGGAGTCATATTAAGTATTGATGAAATTTTTGTATGCTTTAGCTCATTAAATAGATCTTCGTGATTTAAAATGAACCTAGCCACCTTCTCTTCGGAGCTTAGTATTAGTTCTTGGTGGAGTAAATTTGTTGTTATTCTTATCTTTTGAGCCATTGATTTTAGAAATTTCATGCAAATTTCTGGCTTTGTTAAAAATTGTGATTCAAATTTTTCATAATTTATCTTTAAAACCTCGCCAGAGATAGTAAAAATGGCGCTTGCTGGATAAGGGATATTTTCAAAATTTACAACTTCAGCTACAAAATTCATAGGTGCAAGCTGATGGATAAAAATTTCCTTGCCATTTGCCGTAGTTTTATAAAGCTTAACTGAGCCAGTTATCAAAAACGTAAGCCACTTTGGCTCCTCGCCTTCTATAAATAAAAACTCGCCTTTTTTGTATTTTTTAACAACACTGATTGCTTCAAGTTTGGCTAAGTCCTCTGCGTCAAGGCCTTGGAAAAATGGGATTTGTTCTATCATATTTTACTCGCTTTTAAGATGAAAAAGCATTTTAGCATAAAAAATAGGACAAAATTTAACGGATTTCAAAGGGAGCTTTCTCCCTTTGATTAAAGAAATTATTTTTTTAGAAGGTCTCTGATCTCAGTCAGAATTGCTATATCAGCTGGAGTTTCAGGCTCTGCAGGAGCTGCCTCTTCTTCTTTTGGTAGTTTATTTTTAAGTGTATTTAAAGCTTTGATGACGCAAAAAATACAAAACGCAATGATTAAGAAATCAACCATTGTTTGTATAAATGAGCCATAGTTTATCGTAACAGCTGGCGCGCCTTCTACTGCTTCTTTTAGTGTTAGCTTAAGATCAGTGAAATTTACACCGCCTGTTATAGCGCCAACTACTGGCATGATAATATCGCCAACTAGTGATGAGACAATCTTTCCAAATGCTCCACCGATAACAACACCAACTGCCATATCTATGACATTTCCGCGCATCGCAAATTCTTTAAATTCACTGATAAAACTCATTGCTTTCTCCTATAAATAGTTAAATTTTCGTGCGGATTTTATAAAAACTATGCTTTGCTTAGCCTAAAAATTTAAAATTACATAACTTTAAATTTATCAAGCTAGTGTTATAATCCAAACTTCAAATTTAACGTAAGGAATGAGCTTATGTATCGTTTTGCACCCTCTCCAACAGGAGATATGCACATAGGAAATTTACGTGCTGCTATTTTCAACTATATTTGTTCTTTGCAAGATAAAAGTGGCTTTATTTTACGCATAGAAGATACCGACAAAGAGCGAAATATAGAGGGAAAAGAGAAAGATATCTTAGAAATTTTAAGCAAATTTGGCATAAAACCAGAGCAAATTTACATCCAAAGTGAAAATTTAAAATTCCACAGACAGCTTGCATCAAAGCTTCTCATCGACAAAAAAGCCTTTGCTTGCTTTTGCACTGAAGAAGAGCTAGAAGCTAAAAAGCAAAAAGCAAAAGAGCAAGGCGTGGCATATAGATATGACGGCACCTGCGAGAGGCTAAGCGACGCTGAAGTTTTAAACTGCGAGAAGCCATTTGTTATCCGCATGAAAAAACCAACACGCACGATGAGCTTTACAGATGCGATCAAAGGCGAGCTAAGCTTCGAGCCAGACGCAGTTGATAGCTTTGTCATCATGAGAGCGGATAAGACTCCAACTTATAACTTCGCCTGCGCGATTGATGATATGCTAGAAGGCGTGACCTTTGTCATACGCGGCGAGGATCATGTGAGCAACACACCAAAGCAAGACCTCATACGCGAGGGGCTTGGCTACACTGGCAAGATGAACTACGCGCATTTGCCTATCCTTTTAAATATAGAGGGCAAAAAAATGAGCAAACGCGAGAACGAATCAAGCGTAAAATGGCTCTTTGAGCAGGGTTTTTTGCCTGAGGCGATCGCAAACTATCTGATACTTCTTGGCAACAAAACTCCAACTGAAATTTTTACGATAGAAGAGGCAGTGAAGTGGTTTGATATAACTAAAATTTCACGCTCACCCGCTAGATTTGACGTGAAAAAGCTTGAACAGATAAATAGAGAACACATCAAACTTGCCTCAAAAGAGCGCATAAAAGAGATCTTTGGCGTGGATGAGAGCAAGGTTGAGCTGGTTAAATTTTACACTCAAGAAAGCTCGCTAGTGCCTGAGATAAAGGCAAAAGTTGAGGCTATTTACTCACCAAAAATAGCTCCAGATGAGTATAAAAACGAATTTGAGATCATAAAAGAAGCAGCTCGTAATTTAAAAGCGTGCGAAACATTTGATGAGTTTAAAAAAGAGCTTATGAGCGCTACAAATTTAAAAGGTAAAAACTTTTTCATGCCGCTACGTGCGCTTCTTACAAACGACCTTCATGGCCCTGAGCTAAGTGAGCTCTATCCGCTCATCAAAGATGATCTAGGCAAAATTTTAATCTAGGAGCAAAAATGATACTTTCGACACTATTTACAGCGATCGCAAACATCTTAAGCATCATCGTCAATGTCTATACTTGGGTCGTCATCGCAGCAGCGCTTGTTAGCTGGGTCAAGCCTGATCCTAGCTCGCCGATCGTGCAACTACTTTACAGACTGACTGATCCTATTTATAGCTTCATTAGACGCTATATAAAAACAGAATTTAACGGCATCGACTTTGCCCCACTCATCGTGCTTTTGGCACTTCAATTTTTAAGTCAATTTCTAATAAGGCTTTTATTTGTTTTTGCTGCGTCACTTTAGTATCCTCTCTTTAGCCTGCGTTGCTCTTTTAGCTAAAATTTACACCTACGAGGAGCTAAAAAAAGAGCCAAAAAGCCTTGCAAAAGACTACTATATAAACCGCCTCATCAACGAAGGTAGCTACACAAAAGAGCAGATAGCTGAGCTTTCACGCGACGTTTTTAGAAAAAGTGGCTTAGTTCAAAAATCAATCAATAAAATTTTACCTCCAAAAGCAGCCCCTAGCAAATGTCCTGGCATAAACGCAAGCAACATCACAAGTGCTAGCTTGGCTTGCCAAAATTTACTAACAACGATGAGTTTTTCTCTAAAGCTTGATAGCAAAACTCGTGAAATTTTAGCGGCAAATCTTGCAAGCACAAACCCGGAAAAAGCTAGGATTTTACGCACTTTAAACGAGGCAAATCCTGCTCTTAGCTTTGCAAGTGCAAACGATACAAAGAGCTTTTTAGAGCTTTTTAACGCTTCAAACCCACAAAGTAAAAATGCCCTTTTTAGCGCAAGCTTTGAAGCAAATTTTATGAACAAGCTCTACATGCAAAAGGGCTTTACAAATTTATTAAACGATGTCGTGTTTAATAAAAAATATGAAAGCTTTAGAAGAAATTTACTTAGCATAGATCCAGCTGTCACTGAAAAAAGCGACGCATTTACGCTTGGACTAAACGCTATCTTGCTTAGTCAAAATGACGTTGCATTTAGTTTTTTCACAAGAGCTAAAAATACCTTTGATAGGGCTTGGCAAAGGGACAATGCAACCTTTTGGCAGTATGAGCTAAGCGGCGATGAGAGCTTTTTAAAAGAGCTAAGTGCTAGCAAAGATGCAAATATCTACTCACTTTACGCAAGAGATTTGGTCGGTGGCGAACCGCTTGAAGTGATCGTGCCAAGGCCTAGCAAGCAAAATATCGAAAATTTTGATGTAAGCGATCCATTTTTATGGAACAAAACCACGTCCCTTGCAAAGGATATGAACGCCACGCAGGCAAGCGAATTTGCGATGAGATTTTACACAAACGAAAGTATCGGCGCATATGCATACTTCATGCAAAAAGCGCATGGCTGGGAGAAGCAGTACTTTTTGATGCCAAGCTCACCAGAGCTTGAGGGCATCAGCACCGAGCGAAAGTCGATGATCTACGCACTTGCAAGGCAAGAGAGCCTCTTTATCCCAAGTGTTGTCTCAACCTCATACGCCCTTGGCATGATGCAGTTTATGCCATTTCTTGCAAATGCGATCGGTAAAAAAGAGCTAAAAATTCCAAATTTTGACCAGGACGATCTTTTTAAAACAGATGTCGCCTTTAAATTTGCAAATCACCATCTAAACTACCTTGATAAATTTCTTTTTCATCCGCTCTTTACCGCATACGCATATAACGGCGGTATCGGCTTTACAAAAAAAGTCATCACAAGAGAAGATATGTTTAAAGAGGGGAAATTTGAGCCGTTTTTATCGATCGAGCTAGTACCTGTTGCAGAGACTAGAAACTACGGCAAGAAGGTGCTTGCAAACTACGTGATCTATAGGGCGCTTAATGGTTCCAGTATAAAGATTTCGCAACTTTTCGAAAATTTAACAAAACCGGCTTTGACTGATAAATTTCGAAACTAAGCGCGAGATCGTCGCTTTGCTTACTTGGTGCGGTCACTTCATAATAGACCGCCCAAGGCATAGAAAATCCAGCAAATTTAAGCATCTCGTCACTTTCATCAAGCAGCCTTGCATTTGTGGCATTTGAGTCGCCATTTACCTTTATATTGCTCAAATTTTGCGCATGCTCTTTTGGGTTTATGGCTACTAAAAAGTGCTCTTTGCTCTCGTCTAAATTTGAGTTATATATAGGATTTAGATAGGTTGCAATTATAAGCGTTCTATCGGTGCCATCGATGATCTCGCTCTTACTTGTGTAGGCTAAAAGCTCATTTTTTAGTGGCTCATGCACGATCACTTTTTGATCAGCACAACCAAATATCATCAAAATAAATATAAAAAATAGTGTAAATTTTCTCATAAAAAACTCTTAAAACATTAATTTTTCTCGCATTTTAGCATTTTATTTTTTAAATTTCACTCATAAATTTTAAAGCCAATATGAGCTATAATCGCAAGAAATTTTAACGAAAAAAGGCTCTTATGAAAAGACTTGCCATTGCTTTTTCTGGCCCTTCAAATAGCGGAAAAACGACGCTTATCTTAAAAGTCGCAAAAAAATTTATAGATGACGGGCTAAAGGTCGTTGTAGTCAAGCACGACCCAGGCGACAAGGCCAAATTTGACGTTGAAGGCAAGGATAGCTTTAAATTTTCTCAGGCAGGAGCTGACGTAGTCGTGATGAGTCCGACTAGAACGACTTACTTTTCACAAAGCTCGCAAGGCATAGACGAGGTCATAAGGATGATCGGCGAGTTTGACATGCTCTTAGTTGAGGGGCTAAAGACACTGCCACTGCCAAGACTAAGCGTCTTTAGAGGTGAGATCGATGAAGCTTATCTTAGCTTTTCAGACGCGATCGCCACTTATAAAAAGCAGATCCCCTACGAGATAACAAATCTAAATTTAGACGATATAGACGCCATTTGTGCGTGGATAATCAAAAATGCAAAGGCTGTATAATGCAAGAACTAAACCAAATTTTTAACACCATTAAAGATATCGCAAAAGAGATAAGCGAGGTCATAAAATACGCCGATCTTGGCTACACAACTCACGAAAACGCAACTGGCGACACCCAGCTAAAGCTTGATGTAAAAAGCGACGAGATCATCACGGCTAAATTTAAGCAGCTTTCATGCGTAAAAGCGCTAATTAGCGAAGAGAAAGAGGACGAGCTTGAGATAAATAAAAATGCTAAATTTATCATCGCTTACGATCCACTTGATGGCTCAAGCTTAGTTGATGTAAATTTCGCTGTTGGTTCGATCTTTGGCATCTACGAAGACGAGGTAAAACCAGAAAATTTAATAGCCGCAGCTTACAGCATCTATGGTCCAAGACTTGAGCTGGTAATTGCCGAGAAAAAGGGCGCTTTGCCTAAATTTTATAGGCTTGGCAAAGATGGCGAGTTTAAATTTGTAAAAGAGCTTGAGCTAAAAGAAAAAGGCAAGCTAAACGCCACGGGAGCTACGCAAAAGGGCTGGAGTCAAACGCATAGAAATTTCATAAACGAGCTATTTAACGAGGGCTACAGGCTAAGATATTCAGGTGCGATGGTAAGCGACTTGCATCAAATTTTACTAAAAGGTGGCGGTCTTTTTAGCTACCCAGCAACGAGCGATCATCCAAATGGCAAGCTAAGGGTTGTCTTTGAAGTGTTGCCATTTGCCTTTATATATGAAAACGCAAAGGGCGCAACCTCAAACGGCAAAAACCAAACACTCTTTGATATAAAAATAGAAAAAATTCACCAAACTACGCCATGCTTCTTTGGTTCGCGTGATGAAATTTCACTTTTGCATAAATTTTACGAGCAAAAATAATGCAAGAAACACAAGCAAACGAGCCACTTGACGCATTTGAGCTAGCCCTAAAGCAAAAGGCAAAAGTTATGCAAGAGTGCCAAGAGCAAAAAGGTCGCAAAAGCTGTTTTAACTGCGAGGCATTTTTTGACTGCGAGACGAGAATAGAGTATGTAAATAGCTGCTACAACTCGATGTCAAAAGGCAACACCGGCAGTGACGGCGGATTTGATTTTTAAATTTAAAGGAAAAATATGAAAGAAAAAGCTTATATAACCACTCCGATTTATTACGTAAATGATGTGCCACACATCGGTCACGCCTACACGACTATCATCGCTGATACACTAGCTAGATTTAACCGCTTGCAAGGCAAAGAGACCTACTTCATGACTGGCACAGACGAGCATGGTCAAAAGATCGAGCAAGCAGCTCGCGCTAGAGGCAAGACGCCAAAAGAGTACGCTGATGAGATCAGTGCGAAATTTAGATCGCTTTGGGATGAATTTGAGATAAGCTACGACCATTTTATAAGGACAACCGACGAAGAGCATAAGCAAACCGTGCAAAATGTCTTTGAAAAGATGCAAGCAAACGGCGATATCTACAAGGGCGAGTACGAGGGCTTTTACTGCGTTAGCTGCGAGACATTTTTCAACCAAAGAGACTTGCTTGAGGACAACCGCTGTCCAGACTGCGGCCGCGTGACATCTTTAGTTAAAGAAGAGAGCTACTTTTTTAAGCTTTCAAAATATGAAGACGCTCTTTTAAAATGGTATGAAAATGACGAGCTTTGCGTCATCCCAAAGGGTAAGAAAAACGAGGTCGTAAGCTTTGTAAAAGGCGGATTAAAAGACCTCTCAGTGACAAGAACGAGCTTTGACTGGGGCATAAAGCTACCAAAGAGCGCAAACGACGACAAGCACGTTATGTACGTCTGGCTTGACGCGCTCATAAACTACTTAACAACACTAGGATACTCAAGAGATAACGCTAGAATGGACTTTTGGCCGCATACAACACACATTGTTGGCAAGGATATCTTGCGCTTTCACGCAGTTTATTGGCCGGCATTTTTGATGAGCCTTGGCTTGCCACTGCCAAAACACGTCGCAGCGCACGGCTGGTGGACGATAGATGGCGAAAAGATGAGCAAAAGCAAGGGCAACGTCATCAACCCAAGAGAGGTCGCAAACGCTTATGGACTTGAAAATTTCAGATACTTTTTGCTTAGAGAGGTGCCGTTTGGACAAGATGGCGACTACAGCCAAAAGGCCTTGATCGAGCGCATAAACTCAGAGCTTGGCAACGGACTTGGCAACTTGCTAAGCCGCATAGTAGGCATGAGCGCAAAGTATAGCGACTACAAGATCGACTCAAAAGATGTGATCAAATTTCACAAAGCCGAGCTTGATGAGGCGAAGGGCTATCTTGATGAGGCGATAAAAAATTTAGAAAATTTAGCAACAAACCGCTACTTAGAGGATCTTTGGAAGGTCGTAACGCTTGCAAACGCAGCCGTTGCGAAGTATGAGCCATGGTCGCTTGTAAAAGCTGGCAAAAGTGACGAAGCAAACGCACTTGTGGCACTTTGTGCAAATTTACTTGCAAAAGTGGCGATACTGCTTAGCCCAGCTATGCCAAAAACTTGCACTAAGATAGCTGATACGCTTGGCTTTAGCATAGATACGGCCTCTTATGAAACTCTTGTATTAAAAAATGAAATTTCAAATTTTGTGGCAAAAGCTACTGAGCCACTCTTCCCAAGGATAGAAAAAGAGCTAATGGGCGAGGCAAGAGACCTAAAAGAAGAGCCAAAAGCTGAGCCAAAAGAGGAAAAAAAAGAAGAAGGCATTATTAGCATCGATGACTTTGCCAAGATCGTAATAAAAGTAGGCGAAGTGCTCGAGTGTGAGAGAGTTGAGGGTAGCGAGAAACTGCTTAAATTTAAGATAGATCTTGGCGAGGAGCAGCCACGTCAAATTTTATCTGGCATCGCCAAATACTACGAGCCTAGCTCGCTTGTGGGCAAGCAAGTTTGCGTTTTAGCAAATTTAAAAGAGCGAACGATGATGAAAAAATATGTCTCGCAAGGCATGATCCTAAGCGCATCAGACGGCTCGCTAACGCTTCTTGGCACGCAGGGCAAGGTCAAAAACGGCGCGATCGTTGGCTAAATGACGATAGAAAATTTAACCCACATAATAAATGGACAAATTTTAAATAACCCAAGCATCTCAAGCGTGACTAGCTTCGCGTTTGAGGCTAAAAATATAAAACGAGGCTACGCTCTCATCGCCACGCAAAGCGATCAGATTGCACCTGCGATAAAGCAAGGCGCCTACGCTATTATTAGTGAAGAGGATGTCACGCCAAGCGACGAGGAGATAGCCTTTATCAAGGTAGCAAGCCTGCAAACTGCCATCATTAAGCTCATGCGCTTTGAAGCGATCCACAAAAATATCAAATTTTGCGCGGTCAATCCCTTCATAAAAGCGCTTTTAGAGAAGTCACACCTTGAAAAAAACGCCCACGTCATACCTGAAAATTTAACTGAGCTTTTTTATAAAATTTTCCATGCAAATTTGTTTGACACATTTTTTAGCGACGATACGAGGATACTTCAAAGGCTCTCGCTACTTTACGAGACGGCCTGGACTGATACAAATATAAGCGTGCTAAATCCAAGCTCGATCTTTTTTACAACGCTCATTTACGATGACAAATACTATCAAAATTTAAGCATCCCAAGGGTTTTTGCTGGGATGTTTTGCGGACTTCTTGGCTATCTTAAGAAAAATAATATCGGCTTTAAAGTAACAGAGAGTAGAATTTCATCGCACTTTGACCCAGTCTTTATCGACAAAGACTTTAAGCCAGTTGGTTTTGGTAGTAGTTTTAGAGCGGTGATAGCCGAAGAAGACGAAGAGCTATTTTTGACTGAAAGCATATTTCTAAGGCGAAATTTCAGCGAAAGCGAGCTTAAATTTTGCCTGCCAAAAGATAGCACGCTAAAGGTTGAAAACGCCATTTTTTATGAAAATTTAGACGAGATAAAAGAGCTACAAAATTTCGTCTATGCCCTTGTGCTTTGCAAAAAAGAAGATCTGCTTGATAGTCTAAGCCAAAGCAAAGAGCAAAGCGGACTCTTTTAAATTTAGGGCCAGAGCCTAAGCCCTGGCAGTTTTTTACTCACCTAAGAAGTATTTTAGATCAGCTTGAGCGTCGCCGCTAATTGGTCTAACGTTAAATTTATCCACTAAGAAATTTATGATCTCTTCATTGAAAAATTTAGGTAAGCTAGGTCCTACGTTGATATTTTTGATACCAAGGCTAAATAGCGCTAGCAAGATGATGACCGCTTTTTGCTCCATCCACATTAGCACGATAGAAACTGGTAGGTCATTTACTGCGATGCCTGTTGCCTCGCTAAGCGCAAGGGCGATTTTTACCGCGCCGTTGCTGTCGTTGCACTGACCAAGGTCGATGTAGCGTGGTAGCTCGGTGCCTAGAACGTTGCCAAAGTCAATATCGTTAAATCTAAATTTACCACAGCTTGAAGTAAGTATCACGCAGTCTTTTGGAAGGCTAGCAGCTAGCTCCCTATAGTACTCGCGTCCCTTGCCAGGCGCGTCACAGCCAGCGATCACGAAAAATCTGCGGATCTTGCCAGTGTTTATCGCATCTAAAATTTGTGGGGCTAAAGTTAGGATAGTCTTGTAGTGGCCGCCAGTTACTAGGCTCTCGTCGCTATCAAAGCCGCTAACGTCGCCACAGGCTAGTGCGCACTCGATAAGTGGAGTGAAGTCGTCGTTTTCGATGTGTTTTACGCCGTTTGTGCCTGCAATCGAGTAGCCAAATAGCCTGTCAGCGTATGTGCAGTTTGAGCGTAGTGGCACGATGCAGTTTGTTGTCATTAGTATCGCACCTTTAAATTCATTAAATAGCTTAGTTTGGTCAAACCACGCCTTGCCGATGTTGCCTTTTAGGTGGCTGTACTTGCGTAGTTCTGGGTATCCGTGAGCTGGGAGCATCTCTGAGTGAGTGTAGATATTGATGCCCTTATCTTTTGTCGCCTCAAGTAGCGCTTTTAGAGCGTGCAGGTTGTGTCCGCTTACTAAGATCGCCTTGCCCTCGACCTTGTTTTGGCTCACTCTAACTGGTGTTGGGATGCCAAATTTAGCCGTGTGAGCCTCGCTTAGTAGGTTCATCACCTCAACGCCAGCACCGCCTACTTCAAGAAGCTGCTTGATGTGCTCATCGAAGTTGAAATTTGAGTTTGTAAGCGTGAAATAAAGCGTATCAGCCATAACGCGATCAACGTTGCTAGTATCAGCGCCAAGCTCGTGTGCGTGGTGGCGGTATGCGCTAAGGCCTTTTAAGCCAAAAACCATCGTATCTTGCAAAAGTGCTAGCGTGTCACTCTTGCCACAGGTGCCCATAGGCTGGCCCTTTGCACCGCATCCATCCTCAGCGCTCATCTCGCACTGATGGCAAAACATCTTCATATCTTTCATTGTCTCTCCTTGTGAATTTAAAAATTTAAGCGGATTTTATCCTAGGTGGCTAGCTATTTTGGTTGATAGCAGTCAAGAAAAGTTAAATTTAAATTTAAATTTTAGTTATTAAATTTAAGGTTTTATGATTATGGATATCAAAATATAAATTTGAAATTTAGCACAAAGAGTTAATAAAATTTACAAAAAAAACGATTTACATTTGAAATTTATTTAAAAGGATGAAAATGAAAAATTTATTACTAGTGGTATTTGCTGCCTTTATGCTTTGTGGCTGCGCTCCAAAGGGGATATTTGTGACCTTGCCAGACGAGCAAGCACCTTCAAACATTAGCAAAAAGACAAAAATTTACATCGAAAGTGTCAAAGATGTGAGGGCTTTTGAAAACGACCCAAAACAAGCCAGCACCCCATCTTTATACAAGCACAATGTAAATGAAGTTAGCGCAAAAGAGAAACAAAAATACATCGGCAGAATGAGAAATAGCTATGGCAGAGGGCTGTGGAACGTCATTTTAGAAAATAAACAAAGAACAACTAGCGTAGTAAGGGCGCGCATAGAGGACGCCTTTAGAAGCAACGGCTTTTTGGTCGTAAAAAATGAAAATGAGATAGATAAGGATACGATAAGCGTTAATGCAAGAATAGAAAAACTTTGGACTTATATGACGCTTGGTGCGGTAAAAGTTGGTCTAAACGCTGATATAAGCACCAGTTTAAGCGTAAATAATAAAGAGCTAAGTACGGTCATAAACCGCAAAGAGGAGTACTTTTTGGTAAATCAAAATGACTATGCAAATATCATCAAAAGCTCTTTGGCTGAGTATAAAGAGAAGCTTGCAAAACAGATAAGCGAGCTAAATTTGGAGTAAATTTTAGGCTAGCTGCTAAATTTATAGTGGCTAGCTTTTAAATTTCAAGGTAAATTTCATTTTTTATAAGGGATTTTATCAACGGCGTTTGCTTTTTTAAAGCCATTTAGCCTTAGCCTGCAGCTATCACAAAGCCCGCACGCCTCGTCCTCGCTCTCGTAGCAGCTCCATGTTAGCTCTATTGGTGAATTAAGCTCAAGCGACTTTGAGACGATATCAGCCTTGCTTAAATTTACAAGCGGCGTGATGATCTCACAAGAAAAATCAGCCGACGTGCCTAAATTTATCGCCTCATTTATGCTTTTTATAAAGCTCTCTTTGCAGTCAGGATACCCAGAGCTATCCTCCTCTACCACGCCTATGTAAATCGCCTGCGCCCCCTCTTTTTCGGCAAGTGCGGCGGCGATTGAGATAAATACGCCATTTCTAAACGGCACATAGGTGTTTGGCACGTCCTTGCTAACGCCATCTTTTCTTATCTGCATGCTCGCATCAGTTAGCGAATTTCCGCCTATTTGAGCGATGAAGCTAACGTCTAAATTTATCTTTTTAACCGCGCCCAGTTGCTCACATATCTCGTCAAACGCGCGCTTTTCTCGCTTCATAGTTCTTTGTCCGTAGTCAAAATGAAGTGCGACCAAATCATATCCAGCCCTCTTTGCCATCACAGCGCAAAGCGTGCTATCCATACCGCCGCTCATTATACAAACTGCTTTTTTCATATTTTGCCCTTTAAATTTGCTAAAATTATACAAAAATTTACTAAGGACAAGCCAAAAATGATACTTTGCGAAGAGAGTTATCCTGAAATTTTAGATCAAATTTGCTCATATCTAACGCCTGGTGAAGTTGAGTTAGTTTTCATCAACAAAGATGAGATGAGAGAGCTAAACAGATCTGAGCGAGGCATAGATAAAACCACTGACGTCTTAAGCTTCCCCCTTGAGCTCATCGTCCATGCCCCACTTGGCTCGGTAGTCATAAACAAAGATATGGTAAAAGAAAAAGCAGCTGAGCTAAATCACAGCGAAGATGCCGAAACTGCGCTACTTTTCACACATGGCTTGCTGCATATCTTAGGCTTCGATCACGAAAAAGATGATGGGCAAATGAGAGAAAAAGAGTGCGAAGTGATAGCTAAATTTAACTTGCCAAAGAGCCTAATCGTAAGAAGCGAGGACGTTAGGCTAATTGATTTTATAAACAAAAAGGGCTGATAAAGCCCCTACATTAAAGAGCCTCTTTTTTTGTCTCTAAATTTTCAACTTTTGGCGTAAAAGCCTTATTTATCTTTCTTATCCAAATAACAAGCGAGATAAATAAGATAAAGTAAAGCACGTAGCTAGCGATAGGCCAGCTGGTGTTTGTGCCGCTATCTTTTATCGAGATGGCGTTTCTAAACTCATTTAGCATAGAAATTCTATATCCGTAGTATTTGATAGTGACGTTTTTATCGCTATTTGTAAAGCCTTGAGCCTTGGCTTGGATGTCGGCTGAGTTAAATTTAAAATAAAATGGAAAGCCCCACGCCGTATCTTCGTTTCTATAAGCCATAACTTTTTCAGCGTTTTTCGCATCTTTTGTGTAGATGAAGTAGACATCTCTTACAGGGCCGTCGGCTGGGTTTTTAGCGTCTATTATGCCATCTTTGTCCATGCGTTTTACGTCGCCGCCAGTTATCTGCACGCTTGCGTAGTGCGGAAATGAAAAATCAACCAAAAACGCCAAAAACAGGTGCAAAAGCACAACAAATGTAACGCAAATTCTCTTTAAAAATGTCATCATTTCTATCCTTTAAATTTGCACTATTTTATGAAAAGATAGCTTAAATAAAGGGGCAAAGCGCCCCCATAAATTTAAGCCTTTTTATTAAGCATAAATTTTAAAAGCTGAGCAAAGAAGCAGATGCCGCCGATTATTAAAATCGTATCGCCAAGCATCCTTAGCCATCTTAAATTTTGCAAGTGTGACTGTTGTAAAAGCTCAGCACTTCTTGCATACCACATGCCCTGCTCCAAGCTTGCAAATGCTTGATAAATTCCTATTGGAAGTAGTGAAAGCACGATCATTAGCATAAGTCCTGCATTTAGTCCCCAAAAGCCAACTTTCATCAGATTTTCATCAAATTCTTGCCCTTTAAATAGATAAGTAGCCACAAGCCAAACAAAGCCAAGTGCCAAAAATCCATAAACACCAAATAGTGCCGCGTGTCCGTGAACTGGCGTTGTATTTAGTCCCTGAATGTAAAATAGTGAAATTGGAGGATTTATCAAAAATCCAAAGACACCAGCACCTAGCATATTCCAAAAGGCAACTGCGATGAAGCAGTAAAGTGGCCACTTAAGCGTTTTAGCCCAGCTTTGAGCAAACTGGAGTTTGTAGTGTTCATATGCCTCAGCTCCAAGCAAGACCAAAGGCACGACCTCAAGCGCTGAAAAGCTTGCACCAATAGCCATTATAGGCGTTGTAGTGCCTGCAAAGTAGAGGTGATGGAAGGTGCCTGGGATCCCACCTACCATAAAGAGTGACGCACTTGCAAGCGTTGAAAATGTCGCAAATCTTTTTGAGACAAGGCCCAAAGAAACAAAGACAAAGGCAAGTGAGGCTGTCGCAAATACCTCAAAAAAGCCCTCAACCCAAAGGTGTACAACCCACCAGCGCCAGTACTCCATCACTGGAAGCGGACTTCTTTGACCATAAAATAGCCCTGCTCCGTAAAACAAGCCAACCGCAACCGCTGACATAGCAAAGATAGCAAGTAAATTTTTATCGCCTTTGTTTTTAAACCCGCCTGCAAATCCGCGAAGAAGCAGAAGCATCCAGATGACAAGACCGACAAACAAAATGATCTGCCAAACACGTCCAAGATCGATATATTCATATCCTTGATGTCCAAGCCAGAAGCTTAAATTTATAGGCATGATGTTTGCGATAGCTAAATATTCGCCCACAAAACTGCCAACTACAAGGAAAAGTAGCGCGTAAAAGAGCAGATCAACGCCAAGCTTTTGAAATTTTGGATCCTTGCCGCCATTTATGATAGGGGCTAAAAATAGTCCAGCTGCTAAAAATCCTGTCGCTATCCAAAAGATACTAGCTTGTATATGCCACGTTCTAGCAAGCGAATAAGGAATGTAGGCTGATAAATTTATGCCATAAAATTCTTGTCCTTCGACTGTGTAGTGAGCTGTAAAACCGCCTATTAAAATTTGAAACGTAAATAGCGCTAGCGTGACAAAGAGATACTTTTTAAGCGCCTTTTGTGATGGTGTTAAATTTAGCTTTTTAAGCGGATCTTCGCTGATAGGCTCAAGCTTTTCATCGTCTTTTTTGCCATAAAACGAGCTAAACCAAACAAGCAAGCCAATGCCAGCTAGAAGTATCACGACGCTTGCAATCGACCAAAAGACATTCTCACTTGTTGGCACGTTATCGATTAGTGGTTCGTGCGGCCAGTTGTTTGTATAGGTTGCCTCGCTACCAGGTCTGTTTGTGGCTGTCGCCCAGGCTGACCAGAAGAAGAAGTTGTTTAGATCAGCTCTGTCGCTAGCATTTGGAAGCGTATTTTCTTTCATCGCATAAGCTTCTCTTAAAGGCTTAAATTTATGGTCATTACCAAAAAGCGCAGCATACTCGCTAGCTACTTGACTTATTGCCTTTAGCCTATCAGCACTTAGCACAAATTTATCGTCCTTTACGCTATTTTCTCTATACTCTTTTTTGAGCAAAACCTTTAAATTTGCTTTTTGCTCGTCATTTAGATCAGCGTATTTTAGATGATAAATTTCATCAGCTTTGATCTCTAAAAAGGCAACTAGCTCTTTGTGAAGCCAGTCCGCACTCCAATCAGGCGCTTGATATGCCCCGTGTCCCCAAACAGAGCCAACCTGCATACCGCCTATGCTTTGCCAAGCCTCTTGACCTTTGTAGATACTCTCTTTGTCGATCACGACCTTGCCATTTTCGTCAGTGAAATTTACAACTGGAGGCGAATTTCTATAAACCTCAACGCCATAGTAGCCTAAAATACTAAAGCAAACTACCAGCACAGCAACAAGTGCGAGCCAGTATCTTTTGTATTCACGCATTGATTCTCCTTTTTTAAAATTTAGGAGAAAGTTTATCTTATTTCAAAATAGTGACTAATGACATATATCAATAAAAGGAGAATATTTATCCTATTAGTTTTATAGAAATTTACAATAATATGCAAATTTTTCACAATGTATATGCAAATTTTACATAATATTAATGTAAATAGCGGTAATATATCAACCAAACTATTTCACACGAAAAAAGGAAAAAATATGCAAATGAATTTCATGCACAAAGTGGCTAAAATAGGCCTTGTTGCTTCACTTTTTACAGCTCTTAGTCTAAGCGCTGCTGACTCTGCTAGAAGCATAACCGATATGCAAGGCGTAAAAGTAAGCGTGCCTGAGAAGGTTGAGAAGATCGCAGCACTGTGGAATGCAAACAACGAGATCATCCTAGCACTTGGCGGTATGGATAAGGTTGTAGCCACAACTGATCTGATCAAAAACAACAAGTGGTTTGAGCACATCTATCCAAGACTTAAAAATTTACCAGCTGCACTAAATGGCAAAGACCTTCAGATCGAAGAGCTTGTTAAACTTGCACCTGACGTTATCATAGTGTATAACAAAAATTTTCAAGATGAACTTATCAAAAATGGCTTTAGCGCGGTAAATTTGATCTTTAGAGACTATCCAGATATGGAGAAAAGCATCTACGCAACAGCTGAAGTCATAGGCACTGATGATGCTAGAAAAAAAGCTGAAAAACTTGCTAATAAAATCCACGATAACTCTGAGTTTGTAACAGCAAGAACAAAAAGCATCCCTGACGCTAAACGTCCAAAAGTACTTCACCTTCTTGGTGGTGCAAATTTGCTAAAAGTTGATGGTACAAACACCATCCAAAACACTTGGATCAAGCTAGGTGGCGGTGTAAATGCTATCAATACTGAGGGTTCAATGATCGAAATTAGCGCTGAAGAGATCATCAATGCAAATCCTGATATCATCATCGTTGGCGGCAATGACACAGACGCACAGATCAAAAAGATAAAAGAGCACCCTGCATTCTCTGGTTCAAACGCTGTTAAAAACGGCAAAATTTACGGCAACCCAAAAGGTGTATTTAGCTGGGATAGATATGGTGCTGAAAACGTACTTCAAATTTTATGGGCAGCAAAAACTATCCAACCAGATCTATTTAAAGATGTCGATATGAAAGTAAAAACAAAAGAGTTTTATAAAGAGTTTTTAAATCACGAGCTTACCGACACAGAGTATGGCTATATCTTAAAAGGCCTAAATCCAGACGGTAGCAGTAAGTAAGATATGAAAAACGCAAATTTTTCAATAGTTGTTATCTTTTTAGCTCTACTAACGCTTGTTTGCGCCTTTGTCGCACTGGGCGTTGGTAGATTTTACATACCATTTAACGACGTCTTTAGCGTGCTAGCTCACGGCTTTGGCTACGGCGAGGGTGCAGCTAGCAACATCACAAACGTGATAGAAAATTTACGCATCCCACGTATCATCGCAGCCATCCTTGTTGGAGCTGCTCTTAGCGTGAGTGGTGCAGCCTATCAAGGCGTCTTTAAAAACCAGCTAGTAAGCCCTGATCTTCTTGGCGTCTCGGCTGGTGCTTGCGTGGGAGCTGCAACTGCCATTATCTTTGATCTATCGCTATTTTGGATACAAATTTTTGCATTTGGCTTTGGCCTAGCAGCCGTTGCTATCACTCTAGCCATACCTAAGATGATGGGGCGCGCGAGCACGCTTATGCTGGTTCTTTCTGGTATCATCGTAAGTGGCCTCATGGGCTCAATAATCGGCTTTTTAAAATATGTCGCAGACCCTGAGACAAAGCTACCTGACATTGTTTATTGGCAGCTTGGTAGCCTTGCTAAGCTTGATAGCGATAACTTAATATACGTAGCTCCAGTGATGATCATCTGCGCCATTTTGCTAATCGCCATGAGCTGGCGTATAAATTTGCTCTCTCTTGGCGACGAGAGTGCGGCAAGACTTGGCGTAAATGTCTCATTTGAGCGCGCTGTCATCATCATCTGCGCTACGCTTCTTACAGCCTGCAGCGTCTGCATAAGCGGCATAGTCGCTTGGGTGGGACTTCTCATGCCTCACTTAGCGCGCATGCTAGTTGGCGCAAATAACATAAAAAGCATGCCTGCAAGCATATTTATGGGTGCGATATTTTTGCTATTTGTTGATACCTTAGCGCGCAGCATAAGCGTGAGCGAAGTGCCTCTTGGCGTACTTACTGGCTTTATCGGCACGGTATTTTTCGTCTGGGTTTTATGGCGAAATAAAAAGGTTGCATGATGCTTGAAGTTAGAAATTTAAACTTTAGCTACCCAAATGGGGCTGGCAAACTAGAAAATGTAAATTTAAAGATAGGCGCGGGTGAGATTTTAACCATTCTTGGTCGAAATGGAGCTGGCAAATCAACAACTTTAGGCTTAATAAGTGGCTCGCTAAAGCCAGTTTCAGGAGAGATCTTTCTTGATGGCAAAAACGTAGATAGCCTAAGCAACAAAGAGCGCGCTAAGATCATGGCATACGTCGCTCAAAGCGAGGTTACCGAGTATGACTACACGGGGCTTGAGTTTATCACGATGGGCCGTGCGGCGCACCTTGGTATCTTTGCAAGACCTAGCAAAGAGGACGAGGAGATCGCTAGAATTTACACCAAAAAGCTTGAGATCGAGTATCTTGAAGATCGCTTCATCACGCAGATGAGTGGCGGTCAAAAGCAGATGTGTATGATCGCTCGTGCGATGGCTGCGCAGCCAAAGATGATCATATTTGACGAGCCAACGAGCGCGCTTGATTTTGGCAACCAGTATAAATTCCTACGCACAGTTAAGTGGCTAAAAGAGCTTGGCTACTCGGTCGTGCTAACCACTCACAACCCTGACTTTGCCGTGCTTCTTGGCGGATATGTCGCTCTTGTAAAGGGTGATGGCGAGGTTGGATTTGGCACGGTTGATGAGATAATTAGAAGCGAGAATTTAAGCCAGCTTTATGGACTAAATTTAAACGTGAGCTACATCGACGAAGTAAAAAGAAACTGCTGCCTCACTTATCCACTCTAAAATTATCTGCTCTTAAATTTTTAAGGGCAGATAGTCGTTTTATCTAAAAATATCTACTTAAATTTACTAACCATAAATGCTAAAAGGCAAAATAAATTTGAAAGGATAACAATGGCTTACCCACTACTAGGCACAAAGATCGTGATCGATGAAGAAAAGGTTTTAAGAGAGAAAAAGTATAAGCTAGATGTGATCTATGAGTATTTAGACCAACTTGCCAAGCAGTGCGACTTGATCAAAATTGATAAAAACACCTTTCACGCAAAAGGCAATGAAAATGACTTGGCAAATTTGGGTCTGTTTGTTTATAAACACGCCATTAAAAACGAGTGGATAACTAAAAATGTCAAAGAGTGGGTTTGGATTAGTCAAAAAGAGGGCAACAGCGATATAGTTGGTGATGATATGGGAGTTTGGAAGTGAGCGATAAAAAAGAGAAAATTTATCCCGCCATATCAAATTTCATATAAATTTTAAAAAGAGCTTGCGAAAGGTTAAATTTTGCTAGGCAAGATAAATTTAGGTATAGCGCAAAAGCAAAGACATTTTTAAAACCATGAGCCATTTTGCCACAGAGAACCAGACTGGTTTGCTAGCAACCTTTTTATTAATAGCGATATTAAAAAAGACAAGACCAGTCGCGATAAAGCTAAAACAAAGTGCGTAATAGTTGTCATTTTCTATCAAATTTAAAGCTAGCCATAAAAGCTTGCGCCCTCATCTTAAATTTGACGCAAATTTAAATCCTCTTAGCCAAAAGTAAGTCTCTACTCTAAATTTAACACAACCCACAAGATCAAATTTGAGCTTTATTGTTAATTTCCGCCACCCTCGCCTTTGCAGCCTGCGTGATATCATCCTCGTAGTCGTAGAAGTTAAAAGTCGCTCCGTGTTGGAAAAAGCCATTTAGTATATCGCCACTTTGGCGGTTTTTCAGATCAAGCTCGGCCACCTTAAAGCCGTCATTTGTCGCGCAAAATTCCTTCAGTCTTGCAGGCGCCTCTTTTAGCTTGGTAAATAAAAAGCAGTATCCATCGCCGCCGTTTCGCCCCACCCTGCCTCGCAGCTGATGAAGCGTGGCAAGACCGAGCCTCTCAGCACCCACGATCACTATCGTATTTAGCCTTGGTAGCGAGATGCCGACCTCAACAACAGTGGTTGAAAGCAAAATTTCGCCCTCTTCTCTAAATCGCCTTAAAATTTCCTCTTTTTCTTTGTCTTTGCCATGCGTGACGAAGACATTTTTGAAATTCTTTAGCCAAAAGCCCTGCGCCTCGCTTAGACTTTGGTAGTTTGAGCTCTCACTACTCTCAACGAGCGGGTAGATGATAGCTACTTGAAAGCCGCTCTCAAGCTGCTTTTTGATGTGAGTTAGCAAAAAGCCAAACTCGCTAGCGCCTAAAATTTGGCTCATTATATTTTTCTTAAACGGCATCTGCTTTAAAAAGCTAAAATTTACGATCTCAGACTGGATTAAACTTAGCGTCCTTGGTATGGGCGTAGCTGAAAACTGCACGAAATTTGCTCGCTCGTCCTCGTTTGAGGCAAGCTCTTCTATCTTTTTGCGCTGATTTGAGCCAAAGCGGTGCTGCTCATCGACCATGACAAGTGGCGAATTTGGTAGCTCGTGAAAGAGCAAAGCATGCGTGCCAACGATCAAATTTACCCCGCTAAAGTCTATCTTTTTCTCCCCGCTTCGCACCAGCATCACATTCATAAATGGCGGCAGCAACCTCTTTGCTTCATTATAAATTTGCTCGCTTAAGATGCTTGTTGGCGCCATCAAAATGGCACTTTTCGGATAGACGCTAAGAGCAGCCGCTAGGATAACAAGCGTCTTGCCGCTTCCCACATCACCCATTATGACGCGCCTTTTTGCCTGTGTGGCAGCAAGGTCGTCTCTGATGTCATTTACCGCATTTAGCTGGTCATTTGTCGGCGTAAATGGCAAGCTCTTAAGCCAAGAGCTTATGTCAAAAAGTTTAATTTTAGGGCTTTTAAAGTAGGTTTTTTTAGCACTTAGCTTTTTTATGTAGTTAAAAATTTCTACAAATTTTAAGATTTCCACGCCCTCGCCATCATTTTTTAGGCGGTATAAAATTTGCACGCTTTGCTCGTCTAGCCGCTGCAAATCAGCTAGAAATTTAGCCTCTTTTTCATTTAAGCCCTCGGCCAGTAAATTTTGTAAATTTAGATATTTTAAGATGATTTCTTTTAGTTCTTCGTCTTTTAGCTCGGTCTTAAATTTAGGCACGATCTGGCCTATTTTTGTGGTGATTTTTGGATTTACTATCTGCCACGAGCCAAAGGCGTAGGAGCAAAGCCCATATATCGCCATCTCTTTGCCGACCTTAAAAGCGCCGTAGTGCCAAGACTTTGCGTTAAAAATGACGATCTTTACGCTACTTTGCCACTGCTCGCAAAAGGCAAGTGCTGTTAGCATACCAGGGCGTGAGGCGAGCGAGGTGATCTTTACATTTATGCAGACCTGCCCTTCTCTTGGGCTCTTAGCGATCGTCGTATCCTCAAAGCCCTTTGGCAGCACAAGAGCAAGGTCGAGCAGGCTAAGCACGCCTATTTTTAGAAGTTTTGCCCTATCGCTTGCTTCAAATTTCATTTTTTAGGACGCAAAAACTTAGCTGATTGATCTCTGCGTGGGCTTTTATGAAGCTATTTAGTTCGCTTAGCGAAAGGGCTGAAATTTTATCCAAGTCCTTTAAAAATGCTCCAAGCTCGCCATGTTCGTAAAACTCGCCTTGCGCGATGTCAAGTCGCTTAAACAGCGTCTCAAGCCTAAGCGGCAACGAACCAAGTAAAAATTTCTTCGCCTGCTCAAGCTCGGCCTTGCTAACGCCTTTTTTACTAAATTTTAAAATTTCCTCTTTTATAACGGCGATCGCCTCGTCTTTTTTCTCATTTTTTGTCTGCATGTAGCCGTAAAGCTGGCTGTAAGAGAGATTTAGCAAATTTCTAGCGTAGGCGCTGTATGCAAGCCCTCTTTTCACGCGGATCTCCTCCATAAGCCTCGAGCCAAAGCCACACTCGCCTAAGATAAATGTCGCCACTGTGGCCTTGTATTTCTCCTCAGGTTTTACGTTAAACGGCGCACCAAAGTAGATATATGCCTGCTCGCTTTGCCTGATGATCTCGCTACTTTCGCACTTGTTACTTGGGCTAAAGCGCTCTAGCTTTCTCACCTTGCCAGGTTTTAGGATTTCTAAAACGCTAGCTAGCTCTTTTGTCTGCTTCTCGTCGATGTCGCCACCAAGCACGCAAAGCAAATTTGAAAGGTCTAAATGCTCGTTTAAAAATTTCCTCACATCTTCAAGCGTGATCGCTTTTACGCTCTTTTTCGTGCCGATACTTGGCTGTGCAAGCACGCTTTTTGGGTACAAAAGCTCAAAAAGTCCCTGCCTTGCCACATAGTCAAAGTCGTTTTCATTTGCTGCGATCTCGCCAAGTGTGACGGTCTTGCACCTATTTAGGATCTCATCTGTCAAATTTGGAGCGAGTAGTAGCTCTTTTAACTTGCCACACGCAAAAGCAAAGTGCTCTTTTAGGCAGTTTAGGTCTATGCAAAATGTCTCAAAGCCACAGCTTGCATTTAGGCTAATCGCTCTTACTTCAAGCTCTTTGGCAAATTTAGCCGAGCCTAGCTTCATATCGCCCTCGTTTAGTAAATTTGCACTTAGCCTTGCAAGACCTGCTAGCTTGCCATTTTGCGAGCTACCAGCTGCTTTGAAAACTAGCTTTAGGCTCACTACTGGCATCGCTTTTGAGCTTTCAAAAACGACTGGAATTTTTATATTTTTTACATTGATATCTAAAATTTTCATCTAAAATTTCTCCAAAATATCGTAGTTTGTGTTGCGCTTAGCTGGAATTTCTCCGACATCTTTTATAAGCTCGATCATCTGCTCTTGATTCATCCTAAAGCTCGCTCCTGCGGCCTTTACGACGTTTTCTTCCATCATCGTGCTACCAAGGTCGTTTGCGCCAAAAAGAAGCGCTAGCTGGCCTACGTAGCTGCCCTGCGTGACCCAGCTGCTTTGGATATTTTTAAAGTTATCCAAAAAGAGCCTTGAAACCGCAAGAAGCCTTAGATAGACGTTTGAGCTTTGCTTTTTGATCTCTGGAAACTCTTGCATGAGCTTTGTATTTAGCCCTTGAAAGCTCCAAAGTATAAAGGCTCTAAATCCAGCCGTTTCATCTTGTAAATTTCTGATGTGCTCCCAGTGCTCCACGATCTCACGAGTGCTCTCAACCGTGCCAAACATCATCGTAGCAGTCGTCTTCATGCCAAGCTCGTGCGCCTCTTTGTGTATGCGAAGCCAGTCTGCGGTGTCGCACTTTTTAGGAGCGATGATGTCGCGAACGCGGTCGCTTAAAATCTCCGCTCCAGCTCCTGGCATCGAGTATAAGCCCTTTTCGTTTAGGCGTCTTAAGACCTCTTTTGTAGAAATTTTTGAAACTCTTGCGATGTAGTCGATCTCAACGGCAGAAAAGCCATGTATCGTGATGCTTGGATAGTGCTTGCTGATGTAGCCCACAAGCTCCTCGTACCACTCGATCTTTAGCTTTGGATGCACGCCACCTTGAAATAAAATTTGCGTGCCGCCGATGGCGATAAGCTCCTCGATCTTCTTGCCGATCTCCTCAAAACTTAGCACATAAGCGTCTTCCTCTTTTGCGTGGCGGTAAAATGCGCAGAATTTACAATCCACCCAGCAGACGTTTGTATAGTTGATGTTACGATCTACGATGAAGGTCGTAATGCCCTCTGGATGAAGCTCTTTTTTTCTAGCTAGCGCCATCTTGCCAAGCTCGTAAAGCGGTGCATTTTCTATAAGATCGATGGCTTCATTTACACTAAGTCTTTTCAAATTTAACCTTTTATTTTGCTTATTTTTGGGCGAAAGTTTAGCCAAAAATGCTTTTAAATCTGATAAATCGTTTCGTTACCAAATTTTAACCTTGAGTAGATAGAATATGGCACTTTTTTGAAGGAGTAAATATGAAAAAGATCGTTTTAGCCGTAGTTGTAGGCCTATTTTTAGTTGGTTGTGCTAAAAACGAGCCAAAGCCAGCTGAGCCACAAGGTGCAAGTTGCGGATGTGCTCATCATCAAAAAATGATGCAAGAAAATATGCCAAGCTGCCCACATCATGGCATGCAAGGGGCGATGCATGGGCAAATGCCAACAGGCTGCCCAGCCCACGCAAAATAGATAAAGTGCCAAATGGCACTTTATTTTAATATAACTTTGTCGCCTTTAGTGCCTAAAACCTGCACTTTCTCGCCATTTTTTAACGATCCGTCATACTTCCAAAGAGTGCCTTTGAAATAGACCATATTTTCTCTGATCTCACCAACGCCAGCTTCATCTAAAAATTCCTCATTAAAGCTCTCTTTTCTAGACATAAATTTGCTCTTTAATGGCGCTTTTAAAAGCACAAGCAAAATAAATGCAAGCACTAGGACAGCCAAAATTTGAAAGCTCCACTCAAAACCAAAGCCAAAATTTATCGCCCCAACGATGATAAAAGCTAAGCCAAAAAAGAGCAGATAAAATGAAAATAGCATAAGCTCAGCCACGCACAAAATCGCGCCTATGGCTATCATTATAAAAGGACTTATCACGCCTTATCCTTAGCTAAGAAATTTTTTAAAACACTAAGCGAGCCGATGAGTTCAGCCGCCTCATAAGGGACTAAAATTTTATCTTTTGAGCTATTTTTAGCTAGCTCGCTAAATGCCCCGACCCTGTCGCGCGCAAGCAAAAATTCAGCCGCATTTGCGTTTTTGCTCATGCTGTCATTTATCATATCCATGGCCTCTTTTTGAGCCGTTGCGATGGCGATTTGCTCGTATTTTTTCGCATCAGCCATACGCTCTATTGCCTCTGCTTGAAGCACTTTTTCTTGTTTTAGTGCCTCTGCGTTGCGGATGAGTGCCTCTTTTTCAGCCAAGGCTTTTAGCTCTATCGCACGCTTTTCACGCTCAGCCTTCATCTGCATATTCATCGCTTCTTCGATGCCAAGTGGGACAGAAATTTCAGAAATTTCCACACGCATGATCTTTACGCCCCAGTTGCCAGCTGCGTCGCCAAGAGCTACTTGAAGTGCGGCATTTAGGCGGTCACGAGAGCTTAGCGTATCATCAAGGTTCATAGCACCTATCTCGCCACGAAGCGTTGTCATGGCTAAATTTGCAATAGCGCGCTTGTAGTTATCTACGTTATAAACCGCCATTTTTGCGTCAAATACCTTTAAAAAGACGATGCCATCGACACTTATATTAACATTATCTTTTGTGATGACTTGCTGTTTTGTGATATCAACAAGCTGCTCTTTTATAGTTATGATCGCTCTTATCTGATCAACAAATGGGATGATGATGTGAAATCCCCCGTCAAGCACCTTGTGAAATTTACCAAGTCGCTCGATGAGCAGGTTATCTGCTTGCGAAACGATCTTAATGCCAGCTTTTAAAAACAAAAATGCAAAAATAACCAAAACAACGACTAAAACGCCAAATGTCTCAACTTGCATCTTCTCTCCTTTAATTTATAATTTGTTATTTTCTTAAGTATTATAATACATTTTCAAACTTTATTTTTAAAGGATTAGCATGAAAAATTTTATCTTTGCACTAAGTGCGGCTCTACTTTTAGCAGGTTGCGCTACGTCAAACCAAAGCGCAAGCGTCCCACAAGGCAAATGTGAAGTAAAAGGTAGCTGCATGGCTCCAGTAAGCAGCGTCGAGGGCACTTACAAGGCGTTTTTACCTTGCGCTAGCTGCATGGGCATAGACTCAACCCTCACACTTAAAAAAGACGGCACATTTGAAAGTGTGATGAACTACAAGTCAAAAGACAACTACAAAGCCGTTAGTAAGGGCAAATACTCAGTCAAAAACGGCGTTATCACAACAGTTGATGAGTATAAAGAGAAGAGCTTTTATAAGATCGAGGGAGAGAGCCTAAAGATGCTTGACATGGATCAAAAAGAGGTCACTGGCGAGCTAAAAGACAAATACATCTTCAAACGCGTAAAATAAATTTTAAAGGCAAAATGATATAATTTTGCAATTTTTAAGGAGTTGCAAATGAAATATCTTTTTGCCATACTTATCTCATTTTTCATCATTGGCTGCGCGAAAAATGAAAATTTAAAGCCACAAAACCAAGAGCAAACACAAAAATCGAAAGAAGAAAAACCACTTCTTAGAGACGAAAAACCCAAAAAAACAGAAAAACTAATACTTTCAAACTCTATCTACACGAGCTACTACACCACCTTACCATGCTCAAACTGCGAGGGCGTGAAGACTATCTTGACTCTAAATAAAGACAAAACCTACACAAAAACTATGCTTACGATGGATAAGGCTGCTACCTTGGTAGAAAAAGGCGGCACTTTCGATGTCGATGAGAGCGCTATCGTGCTAAAAGATGAAAGTGGCGTACTTAGCTACTTTGTGCCAAACAAAAACTCACTTCTTCAGCTTGATGATAAGAAAAATAAGCGAGTTGGCGTGCTAGCTCAAATTTATAACTACGAGCCAGTAAATAAGGCTTATAAAGATAGTTTTTTTGCTAGATTTTCTAAATTTAAAGACAAAAATGGCTTTTTAGAGCTTGTGCTTGTGCCTAGCAAAAACGGCGCAAAGATAAGCTTTTACTCATCACTAAAAGATGGCTCGCCACTTTGTAAATTTAACTCAGAGCTGCTTTACGACAAGGGCATTTTTTACCTTTTGGACGAAAAAGGCGTGGCTTTAAGCGTGCATAAAACTGCTAATGACATCTTCGTAATCGCAAACGATAAAATTTGCAAAAACGCTCACATAAGCGGACACTACAAAAGAGAAAAAGGCAGATCTAGCCTCTTTGGCAAGGGCTTTTTTGCAAAACTTACAAACGAGTCAGCAAATGCTGATGTGATGAAATTTTACGGCGCAAAAAACATAAAAAGAGACAATACAAAAAAAGAAAATAGCTACATCGTCACAAATAAAAACGAGAGAATTTTTGAATACACCTTACTAAATGGCATCATTACAAGTATTGAAATTTACTCAAATGAGTTTAAAACTCCAGAAAACATCAGCCTAAAATCAAATTTTAAAGATATAAAAAACGCACTTGTCATCTCTAAATTTCAAAGCGACGCAAACAATATCTATCTAAAAATAGACAGCCACGACATGCTCATAAAGCTTAAAAATCCACTCGCACAAGAGATAACAAACTTAAGCCAGATACCAGACGAGGCGCAAATAGAGCAGATAACTCTGATGTGGAACCAGTAGTTTGAAAGAGTATCTTAAGCTTTTAAGGGATGAGAGAAATTTCCGCCTTTTAAGCACCATCCAGCTTATGTGCTACTTTGGTGTGTGGTTCTCGCACACTGGCATCTTTACGCTACTTATCTCGCTTGACGCTCCTGTATGGGCACTCACGCTAAGTGCGGCGATGGCATTTATCCCAGGTGTTGTCATCGCTCCATTTAGTGGCATTTTGGTGGATAAATTTAGCCCAAAACCAATGCTTGTCATCATGATGGCGGTTGAGACCATAAGCGTTTTTATGCTGCTTTTTATAAACTCACTTGATTTTTTATGGCTACTTTTGCTTATCATTTTTGTTAGAAACGGCGTTGGTGGGATGTATTTTCAAGTAGAAATGAGCGTGCTGCCAAAAATTCTAAGTAAAGAGAGCCTAAAGCTTGCAAACGAGATCCACTCGATCATCTGGGCGGTCTCATACACCGCTGGCATGGGGCTTGCAGGCGTCTATATACACTTTTTTGGCATCAAAAGCGCCTTTTTGCTTGACGGAGCTCTTTATCTTTGCAGTTTTGGCTTTTTATATCTTCTAAAACTAGACGGGCTAAAGCCAGAATTTATAGAAAAACCTCTAAAAATGCTAAAAAATGGGCTTAAATATCTAAAAGAAAATAGGCTCATCGTACATCTTATATTTTTGCACGCCTTTGTTGGTATCACAGCTTATGACGCACTGATCGCGCTTTTGGCCGACTATAAATACACAAATTTACTCTCAACCTCGCTAGTTATTGGCCTATTAAACGCCTCAAGGTCGATCTCGCTTATGTTTGCGCCAGCCTTGCTTAGTAAATTTATGAATAAAAAAACGCTCATCTACATCTACATCGGTCAAGGAGTTGGCATCATCATCTGGGCGCTCTCTTTGCAAAATTTTTATCTCTCGCTAATTGGCATCATCTTTGCTGGATTTTGCACATCAAGCCTTTGGAGCTATACCTACACGCTGCTTCAGCAAAACTGTCAAAAAGAGTTTTACGGCAGAGTGATCGCGTATAATGATATGGTTTTTCTTGGATTTAGCGCGCTTATCTCATTTGCGATCGGCTTTTTATACGAGCTTGGACTAAGCGTGGAGATGATCGCAGCCTTTATGGGAAGCCTCTTTTTCATTGGAGCCTTTTACTACCACGTAGTTTCAAAAAGGTACGAGATAAAATAGTTGCGTCTAAATGGCTAGAAATCCAGCCATTTATTTTTGCTTACTTTCTAGCAGCTTTTACCGCTTCAAGTAGCTCTTCAAAGCCTGCTTTACTTGAGTGCTCGACATCTTTTAGTATCTCGACACCTGCTAAATGTCCCTTATCTTTGTCAGCAAAAATCGCCATAGCCTTATCTAGTCCATGATGGACATTTTCGTGGTGCGCAGCTATGCTTGAGAGGGTTCTTGGATCTTTGATGATGGTATTTTTCACATCCTTTTCATACCACTTGCCAAATCTACACTCATGCACGTCTTGAATTTTATTTATCTCGCCAAGCAAGACGCCTCGATAGCCATTTAGCTTCATGTTGATGTGATCTATCTTACCGTTGCTTACATTTACTTCGTTTGTGACATTTAGAGCTTGGTTTAGGATGTTTTGAGTGTTGGCATTTACGCTTGAGATGTTGCCCTCAAAGCCTCCTAAAATTTGCATCGCATTTGCTGAAATTTTAGAGAAACTCTCACTCATTTCGATCATCGTGTTCGCACTTTGTTTAAGGCCATTTATATTTACTTCAACTTCAAGTGTCGCCTTTTGCGTGCGCTCAGCAAGTTTTCTAACCTCATCTGCAACAACTGCAAAGCCTCGTCCATGCTCGCCCGCACGAGCCGCCTCGATAGCAGCATTTAGCGCTAGCAAATTTGTCTGATCTGAGATGTCTTTTATGAGATTTATGATCTCAACGATAGAATTTACGCTTCCATCAAGCGAAGAGGCGTCGTTTGAGAGATCGCCGCTCATCTGGCTCACTTGCTCGATCGAGCTTAAAATTTCAGCCGTTTGAGACTTTAGCTCGCCTGTTTCTTTGAATGTTTTTTCATTTAAATGGTTTATATTTTCAAGCATTTTTAAATTTTCTTCGATGGTTGATTGCAAGAAGTTCATACCATCTTGATAGCTAGTAAGGAGCAAATTTACAGCCTCTTGCTTATCCTTAGCTTGCTCTTTTGGCTCACTAGTTTTGGCATTTTTTAGCTCATTTTTAAGTGCTAAAATCTCAGCCTTTAAAGCTTCATTTTCTCTTTCTAAAGCTTCATTTTTACTACCAAGCTCTTTATTTTTGCTGTCAAAAAACATTTTTCATCCTTTAAAATTTGTAAATTACGCGCAATTATAACTCTTTTTACTTAAGCCAGTCGTCTAAAATTTGAATTTGCTCTTCAACACTTTTATTTGCCGTGCCACCTTTTGAAGTGCGAGCCTCTTTTGAAGCATGAAGATCTAGAAATTTAATGGCATTTTCATCTAAATTTTCATCGACACTTTTTAGCTGCTCTTTGTTTAGCTCACTTAGGTCAAGCCCCAAGCTTTCAGCCTTTGCCACAGCTTTACCGGTGATAAAGTGCGCCGTTCTAAATGGGATATTTTTCTCACGCACTAGATAGTCCGCCAGATCGGTCGCACTTAGATGTCCAGTTTTTGTCGCTTTTAGCATATTTTTTTCATTAAATTTAGCCGTTTTTATCATCTCATTTAGGATAGTAGCCGAGCTTAAAATGGTCGCAACGCTGTTAAAAACACCCTCTTTATCTTCCTGCATATCTTTATTGTAAGCAAGTGGCAAGCCCTTCATCGTAGTTAGCAGCGCTACTAAATTTCCATTTACACGCCCAGTTTTGCCGCGTATAAGCTCGGCGACGTCTGGGTTTTTCTTTTGTGGCATTATGGAGCTGCCTGTACTATAAGCGTCGCTAATGCTTACAAAACCAAATTCTTGCGAGCTCCAGAGTATGAGCTCCTCGCAAAGCCTAGAAGCGTGCGTCATAAAAACGCTAATGTTAAATAAAATTTCAAGCGCAAAGTCGCGGTCACTCACGCTATCCATCGCATTTTGCGTGCAGTCTGCGAAGCCAAGCTCGCTAGCCACTATACTCCTATCTATCTTGTGCGGCGTGCCTGCGAGGGCTGCTGAGCCAAGCGGACTTAGGTTGTTTCGCTCGTATGAGCTAACAAATCGCTCAAAATCCCTCTTAAACATAAAGGCATACGCTAGCAAATGGTAGCTAAGGCTTACTGGCTGGGCATGCTGAAGGTGCGTGTAGCCTGGCATTAGCGTATCTTTGTGGTTTTTGGCTAAATTTGTAAGCGTGGCGATGAGCTCTTTTATAAGAGAGGAAATTTCTAAATTTTTCTTCAAAACATAAAATTTAAAGTCAAGTGCGACTTGGTCGTTTCTGCTTCTAGCTGTATGTAGTCTGCCGCCAAGCTCAGCTCCGATGATCTGGCTAAGACGCTTTTCAACGGCCATATGGATATCCTCATCCTCTATCTTAAAAGCAAATTTACCAGCTCTTATCTCAGCCAAAACCTCATCAAGCCCTTTTATGATCGCCTCTGACTCATCTTTTTTTAAAATTCCGCAAATCCCAAGCATCTTTGCGTGCGCCTTACTACCAGCGATGTCCTCTTCAAAAAGATTTTTATCAAAATTTATAGAAGCGTTAAATTCCTCGAGCAACTTCGAGCTAGCCTCGCTAAATCTACCCTCCCACATCTTTTTATGTGCGTTTTCATCTTTTTTCATAGCTTTGCCTTTGATTATGATTTATTTTGCGTGATTTTAACAAAATGGTGCTTAACTAGGCTTTTACGAGCATTTTAAAAATAAATTTTTTGCTCAAAAAAGGGAAATGTAATATAAAAATTATGCTAGAGTAGTAAAAAAGTTATATATATAATTTACATTTAAGGTTATTAAAATATAATTCGCCCAGCAACTTTTTAAAAACTATTTCAAGTTTTTTGATTTATTGCCGATATAGTTATAAATGAAGAAATAAACTAAAAAGGAAGGACGATATGCAAATAGATGCAAATATGAACTCAAATGTTTTCTATCATAACGGCTACACATCTATATCATCAAGTAGCGCTAAAACTAGCATATTAGTATCTTCTGGCTATGGTACAAAAGATATCGTTAGAAGTAATGATGTGCATGTTGAACAAAGAGAAGAAGTTAGACAAAAACCTACAATTATTAGAAAAGAAGATGTCACAGAGTTACAAAAAAATTTAGAAAAATTACAAGATCAAAGAAGCGATATAGCTGATCAAATTTCAAGCATCCAGCACCTGAAAGATCGTGATTCTATGCAGATGCTTCATCATCTAAATTTAGAACAATCAAGCATTCAGAATAACATTTTAAGTATTAAAACTCAGATGACAGAAATGGTATAGGCTTAAGACTAAGCCTTACCGATAATAGTTTTTAAAACCAAACAAAAATCCTCTAAAAAGTATCCCATTGACTTATAGAAGTTACTGCTAGCGTTTTGCTCAAGCTCTTTTGCAAGTTGCTCGGCATATGGCAAGAAAAAAGAGAGGCTAAAAGCAGCAAGAAGCTGCATAGACTCTTTTGTCGCCTCTTTTTTTAAGATATTTGCTATCAAAATGAGCTGATTTGAGATGCTATCAACCTCGCCCATTTTTGGCTCAAAATTTATAGCTTTATAAAATTGCGCCAAATCATCTTTTGCACTTGAAAAATAGTAGCTTGCTTCAAATTTTGCCTTTAAAATGACAAAATCATCACACAAGGCCGCACTACTCTCATCTTTGATAAATTTAGCGTAAAGCTCATTTCCTTTTACGTTCGCATCACTCTTTGTCTGCGTTATCCACGCACTTGTCTTTTTGATACGCATAAAAGATGAGACGCCCAAGATGCCATTAAAATTTGTAGCAAGTGCAGCCGCTACGACGCTGTAAAGCTCTCCAAGTCTCAAATTTAGTCCTTAAGCTTCAAATATCTAAGTCTAAGCGCATTTAGCACGACAGTGACCGAGCTTAAGCACATCGCCATAGAGCCATAAACTGGGCTTAAAAGCAGCCCAAATACCGGATAGAGCACGCCAGCAGCCACTGGTATGCAAATGGCGTTATACATAAATGCCCAAAACAAATTCTCTTTTATGTTAGCAATAGTCGCATTTGCAAGTTTTACAAGCCCGCTCACGCCACGCAAGTCATTTTTTACAAGCACGATATCGCCTGCGCCTTTAGCGATGTCTGAGCCTGAGTTCATAGCGATGCCAACACTTGCTTCTTTAAGCGATGGCGAGTCGTTTATGCCATCTCCCACGAAGATCACGCCACCTCGGCTCATTAGCTCTTTTACCTTGTTAAATTTATCCTCAGGTAGCATATTTGCGTAGTATTCACTCACATTTAGCTTGCTAGCGATATTTGCCACTACTTTTTTATCGTCACCTGATAGGATCACACTTTGTAAATTTAACCTTGAAAGCTCGTTTATAACGCTATTTGCTTCATTTTTTAGCTCATCGCTTAGCGTTAAAAAGCCACTAAATTTTTTATTTAGCGCACAAAGTATGACGCCACTTCCATCACTTGTAGCCTCTTTTATCGCTTTACTATCAGCTTCATTTAGCAAGATATTGTTTGCTGCAAGCAGTTTTTCGTTGCCTATTATTATCTTTTCACTCTCATCTTCATAGACGATGCCTTGACCAACTACATTTTGAAATTTGCCATTTAGCTTTTGTAAATTTATGCAATTTTGTTTTGCATATCTTACGATCGCTTTTGAGATCGGATGCTCGCTTAAATTTTCAGCAGATGCCACTAGCTCTAACTCTTTTTCACTCAAATTTGAGCTTTTGACGCTGATTAACCCCTTACTTAGCGTGCCAGTTTTATCAAATGCTACAAATTTAGCATCTTTTACAAGCTCCAAAACCTCTGGATTTTTCACCAAAATCCCAGCTTTTGCACCACGCGAGAGGGAGCTTACGATTGCTATTGGCGTGGCAAGTCCTAGTGCGCATGGGCATGAGATGATAAGCACGCAGATCGCGCTAGAGATCGCATAGGCGAAATTTCCACTAAAGATTATCCATATTAAAAATGTAAGAACTGAGATCGCCACGACACTTGGCACAAAGATGTTTGCTATCTTATCAGCCAAACGTCCGATAGGCATCTTTTTAGAGCTAGCGTCGCTTAGTAGGCTTAAAATTTGAGATAGCAAGCTCTCGTAAGAACTCTTTGTCACCTTGACGCTTATGTAGCCATTTGTGTTTAGAGTGCCGGCAAATACGCTATCTCCCACCTCTTTATAAACTGGCAAGCTCTCTCCTGTAAGCATAGAAGCATCTATCTCAGCACCGCCTTGGACTATCACGCCATCACTTGGGATGTTGTAGCCATTTTTTACGATGACGATGTCGCCTACTTTTAGCTCATTTACATTTACCTCTTTGCTCTGTCCATCTGGCATGACCAAAAAGGCGGTCTTTGGTGAAATTTTAAGTAGTGTCTTTAGGTAGTCGCCTGCCTTTGCCTTTGAGCGCTCTTCAAGATACTTGCCAAGCAAAACAAAGGCTATTATCATCGCTGCACCTGAGACATAGACATTTTTTAGATCATCTGGGATGAAATTAGAAAAGATCACAACAAAAAGCGAGTATAAAAACGCACTGCCGCTTCCAAGAGCTACAAGCACGTTCATATCGTAGTTTTTATTTTTAACAGCCTCTATGGCGTGAGCAAAGAAGTCTTTGCCACTAAAAGCTAGCACCAAAAACGCTAAAACTAGCATGAGTAAATTTACTAGCACGCTGTGAGGCGCGAACATCTCAAGCGCCATTATCACGATGCTTGCGATAAATGCAAATATAAATTTTTTTCTTATCGAGGTTATATGCTCGTCTCTTTTGGCTTCGAATTCATCAATATTTGTCGCCACAAAGTAGCCAAGCTTCTTTATCTTTTGCTCTAAAGCTTCACGCACGCTGGCGTCTTTTAGGACAAACTCACCGCTTGCGTTTGCAAAATTTACATTTGCTTCAAGCACCCCATCTATCTTTTTAGAAACCTTCTCGATAGCGTTTGAGCAATTTACGCAGCTCATTCCCGCTATATTTAGCTTGACTTTTAAAGGCATATCAAAGCTCTTTTATAACGTCAAATCCCAGATCAGCCATTTCTGATTTAAATTTCTCTACATCGCCATCTTTTATATCAACGCTTACTTGTCTTGGCTCTTTGCTAAGATCGACTTTTATCTCGCCAAAGTCATCCTCAAGTGCGTTTTTTATGGTGTTTGCGCAGTTTTGGCAATGCACGTTATTTACCTCAAATGTTTTCATATTATCTCCTTTATCATGTGGTTGTATTCGTGTAAATTTATGATCTTTTTGGTGTTAAATTTAAAGCCAAGGCTCTCGTAAAATTTACGAACTTTTGGCTTATTTATATCAACTATCAGCGAGACCTTTTTATGTCCTAGCTCTTTTGCTTTGGCAAATGAGTGCAAGATAAGCTCTTTTGCAAGACCTTGGCCTCTAAATTTCTCATCCACTGCGATGCTATCTATATAAAACTCATCGTCAAAGCACTCTTTTTCTACCTTGGCATCTTTGCCAAGCGCCTTTAGATGCTGAGAAATTTCTCTATCAAACTGCCACGCGTCGCCACCAAAATAAGCACACATAGCAGCAATGATATGCTCGTCACGCCTATAGACATAGACATTTTTATAGCTAAGTCTGTTTGTCTCGCTTTGAAAAAATTTCTCTAAAATTTCATCGCTTTTTGCAGGATCGTCGTAGCCACTTAGCTTGTAGGCGATATCCTCCATCGCTAAATTTAGTAGTTTTATGCAGATTTTTGCATCTTGTTTTTGAGCATTTTTTATCATGAGTATGATTATATGCCTTTAGCTTAAATTTTTACCAAATATTATTTTCAAATTTGCAAATTATGCACTTTAACAGGCAAACTAAAAATGTTTTAAAAAAGTATAAAATTTTTTTAGTTATAATCCGTAAAAAATTTATTTAAGGATATTTATGGGACGAGCATTTGAGTACCGAAGAGCAGCAAAAGAAGCTAGATGGGATAAGATGAGCAAGGTATTTCCAAAACTTTCAAAGGCTATAACAGTAGCGGCAAAAGATGGCGGATGTGATCCGGATATGAACCCAAAACTTCGTGCAGCCATCGCAGCAGCAAAAGCTGAAAATATGCCAAAAGACAACATCGATGCGGCTATAAAAAGAGCAAATGGCAAAGATAGTGCAGATATCAAGACTATCTTTTATGACGGCAAAGCGGCTCACGGCGTGCAAATCATCGTCGAGTGCGCTACTGACAACCCAACAAGAACAGTCGCAAATGTAAAAGCGATATTTAGCAAAAATGGCGGAGAAATTTTACCAAGCGGCAGCCTTAGCTTTATGTTTACAAGAAAGAGCGTTTTTGAGCTTGAAAAACCAAGCGCAGATGTCGAAGAGATCGAGCTTGAGCTGATAGACTACGGCCTAAGCGATATCGAAGCTGACGATGATACGCTATATGTTTATGGCGACTATGCAAATTTTGGCACACTACATGAAGGGATAGAAAAGCTAAATTTAGTAGTTAAAAAAGCTTCACTTCAATACCTACCAAACCAAGCTGTAAATTTAGACGAAGAGCAGATGCTTGAGGTCGAGAAGCTTCTTGATAAGCTAGAAGACGATGACGACGTTCAAGCAGTTTATACAAATATAGAGTAAAAAAGGAGATACATGCGTTTTGATGAGTTAAAAGTTTATGATATAAATTTAGACGAGCTTAAAAAAGATAAATTTGCAGTTTTAGAGACAGACAAAGGCGAGATAAGACTTGAGCTTTTTGCCGAGGAAGCGCCGCAAGCTGTTGCAAATTTTGTCCATTTGATAAAAACAGGCTTTTATAATGGCCTAAATTTCCACAGAGTTATACCAAATTTCGTCATCCAAGGCGGCTGCCCAAACGGCACAGGCACAGGCGGTCCTGGCTGGAGGATAAAATGCGAATGCGATAATCAAAAGGTAAAGCACGAGCGTGGCAGCCTTAGCATGGCTCACGCAGGTCGCGACACTGGCGGATCGCAGTTTTTCATCTGCCACAGCAAGCAACCTCATCTTGACAGCGTGCATACAGTCTTTGGAAAGTGCACTGATGACGAGAGCTTAAAGGTACTTGATGCTATCAAGCAAGGCGACAAGATCCTCTCAGCAGAGATCAAGCAGAACCTATAAAAGGGGGATTTATGGATAGTGCAAAAACGCAAAAAAGTCTCTTTGTGAGGCTATTTACCAATCTCGCCATTTGGGTTGTGATAGGTATAGTTGGCGGTGTTATTGTCGGTATGGTGGCACCTGAGCTTGGCATAGCGAGCAAGCCAGGCATTGATTATTTTATAAAAGCCCTTAAAATTTTAATCGGCCCTATCATCTTTTTAACGATCGTTTCAGGCATCGTCGGACTTGAGAGCTTAAAAGATCTTGGCACTATCGGACTTAAGGCGTTTATCTACTTTGAGATAGTTAGCACGCTCGCTCTTGCTGTTGGTATCATCTTTGGCGAGACGCTTCGTCCGGGGCACGGCATGAACCTTGACTACACTCAGCTTGATGCCTCAAGTGTTGCTAAATTTACATCTCAAGCTGGCAACATGGACGCAAATAGCGGCTTTTTAGCGCATACGCTTCATCTTTTAAGAGGCGCTGTGCCAGTAGATGACATCTTCCCTTACGTGCATATACTTGATCCATTTATAAAGTCAAACACACTTCAAGTGCTTTTCATGGCGATAGTCGTTGCCATCGTGCTTTCGCTACTTGCTCATGATAAAAAGCAAGCTTGTCTAAAACCGCTTGAATTTATCCAGCACTACGTCTTAAAGCTACTTACTTGGCTTATGCTATTTAGCCCAGTGGCAGCCTTTTCAGCGATGGCTTATTTGATCGGTAAATTTGGCATCGGAACGCTTCTTGGTATGATGGAGCTTCTTGTTGTTATGGCACTTGCGAGCTGCTTTTTCATCTTTGTCGTACTTGGCATCATTTGCTACTTTGCCAAAGTCAATGTCTTTAAATTTATGCGCTTTATCTCAAAAGAGGTCTTGGTCGTTTTTGCGACAAGCTCGAGCGAGACAGCCCTTGCACCACTTATGCAAAAGCTAGAAGCAGCTGGCATAAATAGAGGCGCAGTTGGCCTTATAATCCCAACTGGCTACTCATTTAACCTTGACTGCACCAACATCTATCTAAGCTTAAGCGTTATCTTCTTAGCGCAAGCCTTCAACATCCCGCTAAGTTTTGAGCACCTAATAAGCATACTAATCGTGCTAATGATCACAAGCAAAGGCGCTGTTGGCGTTACAGGATCTGGCTTTGTCGTCCTTGCTGGCACATTAAGCGCACTTCCAAGCACTGGCATACCAGTCGTCACCGTAGCTGTGCTACTTGGCGTTGATAAATTTATGTCAGAGATGCGTGCTGTTGGTAACCTTTGCGGTAATGCCGTTGGCTGCATGATCGTATCTATCTGGGATAAAAAGGTCGATATGGAGAAATTTAGATACGCACTAGATCATCCAGACGAATTTCACTTCCACTCATAATAGAATTTTTTAAGGGGCAAATCGCCCCTTTTTATCTTAAAATTTACTTCAAAACTTAAAGTGCTTATCCCCTATTTTTACAATACCCAATGAAAATTTAGAAATTTTATTTTTAAATATAGAAACTAATATTATAATTATTGAAAATTTTAATTTGGAGGAGTTATGAAGACATTAGGCATCATAGGCGGCATGGGACCACTTGCCACGGCTGATTTATACAAGAAGATCATCGATATAACCCCAGCAACTTGCGATCAAGAGCACCTACACATCGTTATCGACTCATACGCTCAGATAGAAGATAGGACAAAATTCATCATGGGCGAGGGAGAAAGTCCGCTTCCAAAGCTAATTCAAAGTGCCAAACTTTTAAAAAATGCAGGATGCGAGGCAATGCTAATGGCTTGTAACACAGCTCACTACTTTGCCCCAAGTATCGAAAAAGAGGCTGGAGTGAAAATTTTGCACATTGCAAAAGTTACCATAGATGCCTTGCAAAAGAAATATCCACACGCTAAAAATATCGCTGTCATCGCAACAAGTGGCACAAAAAAAGCTGGCGTTTATGATCAAATTTTAAAAGAGCGCGGGCTAAAGAGCGTCGATTTTAGCAAAGAGACGCAAGATGTCATCATGGAGTGCATCTACAAAGGCGTCAAAGCTGGCAAGCTAGAAGAGTATGTGCCAGTGTTTTATGAAGTGCTTTCTAACATTGAAGCTGACGTTTATATCGCAGGCTGCACCGAGATACCGATGTTTTTACCATTTATCAGCAGCGAGTATAAATTTATAGATGCGACATTTGAGCTAGCAAAAGCTGGCGTAGAATTTGGACTAGAAAAGAGAGTATTTTGATTAAATTTAGCCAGATATCTGGCTAAATTTTTGTTTTAACTACAAAAAACCCTACAACTTATACTAAAAACAACAGCGACTTTTTATAGTTGAAATTTGAGATCAAATTTAGCTGGAGTGTTCTGGCTAAATTTTAAATTTTTAACTTCAAAGACCACGCTACTTACAATAATTTTTTATATTAGGAATTTTGAAATTTAAAGAGATTGCAAAATATTTTAAATTTAACTGGGGCATTCAGGCTGAAATTTGATTTTTAACTAAAAGGATCGCTTGTATTAAAATTTCTGATATTAGGCAATTAAATTTTTCAAGCTTTTACAAAAAGCAAATTTTATAGTGAAATTTAGAAAGTATCTTTAAATTCTGATTGAGGTATTTTATAAAAATTTTCAAATTTCATATTAGAAATTTAAAAGTGAGCTATATTTTTACTATTTGATAGTTTAAATTTAAAAAGCCTTGTAGGCAAAATACCCACAAGGCTATAAATTTATGCTGTTGGGCCAGCTTTGGCGTACTCAACGCCCTCTTTTACATCTTCGTAGCGTTTGAAATTTTCAACAAACATTTTAGCGAGCTTGTCGCGTGAAATATTGTACTCAGCTGGGTGTGTCCATGTATTTATTGGATTTAGCAGTTTTGTCTCTACACCATCAAGCTCTTTTGGGATAGCGAAGTTAAATTTATCAAAATTTTCAAATTCGCATTTTGTGATGCTACCGTCTAAGATCGCATTTATGCAAGCACGTGTTGCTTTTATGCTCATACGCTTGCCAACGCCGTAAGCACCACCGCTCCAGCCTGTATTTACAAGATAGACATTAACACCGTGCTTATCGATCTTCTCGCCAAGCAATTTTGCATAGACAGTTGGGTGAAGCGGCATAAATGGCTCGCCAAAGCAAGCGCTAAAAGTAGCGACTGGCTCGGTGATACCGCGCTCTGTGCCAGCAACTTTTGCTGTGTAGCCACTTAAAAAATAATACATCGCCTGCTCTTTTGTTAGCTTTGCAACTGGAGGAAGCACGCCAAAAGCGTCAGCGCTTAAAAAGATGATATTTTTTGGATGGCCAGCGCTTGAGCTTGGCTCGTAGTTGTCGATGTGATAGATCGGATAGCTCACGCGTGTGTTTTCGGTCTTTGAGCCATCTTTATAATCAACCACGCCATTTTCGTCAGCCACGACGTTTTCAAGTAGCGCGTCACGCCTGATCGCTGCGTAAATTTCTGGCTCACTGCTTGGATCAAGGTTGATGCATTTTGCGTAGCAGCCGCCCTCAAAGTTAAACACGCCATCATCGTCCCAACCGTGCTCGTCATCGCCTATTAGTTTGCGTTTTGGATCGGTTGAAAGTGTCGTTTTACCAGTGCCAGATAGGCCGAAAAATAGCGCTGTATCGCCCTTCTCGCCTACGTTTGCAGAGCAGTGCATGCTTAGTTTGCCCTCAAGTGGCAACCAGTAGTTCATCATAGAAAAAATACCCTTTTTCATCTCGCCGCCATACCATGTGCCGCCGATCACTGCGACATTTTCCTCGACGTTAAAGATGACAAAGACTTCTGAGTGCAGCCCATCAGCCTTGTAGTCCTCATTTTTTGTCTTGCAGGCGTTATATACTACAAAATCAGGCTCAAATTTAGCCAGCTCTGCTTCACTTGGACGGATGAACATATTTTTTACAAAGTGCGCTTGCCACGCTACTTCAGTGACAAAACGAACTGATTTTTTGCTCTTTTTACTAGCTCCACAAAATGCGTCTTGTATGAAAATTTCCTTGCCACTTAGTTGCTCTTTTGCTTTTTTAAGAAGCTTATCAAATAGCTCTTTTGTGATAGGCTGATTTATCTTGCCCCAAGCGATGTATTTTTGACTTGGATCTTGCTTGACAAAATACTTGTCTTTTGGGCTTCTGCCTGTAAAAATTCCAGTATCGACCATAAATGTGCCATTACTTGAGACTCTGCCCTCGTTATTTGCCTTTTCAAGCTCAAAAAGCTCGTCGTAGCTTAGATTGTGATTTATCTTTTTGATCTCTTTTAGACCTAGCTCGTCTAGCTTATTTATCATGTTGTTTCCTTTTAAATTTTCGTTTCTTTATAAATTTGACCTAAAAGTCATCAAAATGTTAATCAAATTTCGCTTAACACTATCTTTTTAAAAGTGGCAAATTTATTTAAATCTAGCCACCACTTGATTGTTCGCGACACTTTGACCTTTACTAACCTCTATAGAGCCTATGATGCCATCTTTTGGGGCTTTGACCTCTATCTCCATCTTCATCGCTTCAAGCACAACTATGGCCTGACCTTTTTTGACATGATCTCCTGCGCTAACTAAAATTTTATGCACAGCGCCTGGCAAGCTTGCAACGATATCATTTTCTGTTGCGCCTGCTACTGCACTTTTGGCACTTTTTACGCTCTTGCCTTCAACTTCAGTGATTGATTTTACTTGGATGCTGTCGTTAAAGCCTTCGCTTACTTCAACGTTGTAGCGGCTACCATTTACCACGACGCTATATCTGCCGCTTTGAGTTTGTCTGCCATCGTTTGCCTTAGTGTTTGGATCAACTTTTCTTACATTTACTTTGGCTTCGCCTTTTAAGAACGCGATACCTTTTTCTTTACAAGCTGCTGCTATAAAGACGTTTTCTTCGGTAACCTTGATCTTATTTTGTTTTAAAATTTCTTTCACATGCGCAAGCGACTTACTCTCATCTTTATCGGCTATATCAACTGCATGTTTTGTAGTTGGTTTTAAGCCTAGTTGCTCACTAGCAAGCTTAATGATCTCTTTATCAGGCGTAACTGGGGTCTTGCCAAAGTAGCCAAGCACCATTTTACCGTATCCCTCAGCGATCTTTTTCCACTTGCCAAACATCACGTTGTTAAATGCTTGTTGGAAGTAAAACTGGCTAACAGGGGTTACTGAAGTGCCGTATCCGCCCTTTTGCACCACTTCGCGCATAGCAAGGATGACCTCTGGGAATTTATCTAAGATGTTGTTATCTCTCATCATCTGAGTATTTGCAGTGAGCGCGCCACCAGGCATCGGTGAAAATGGTATTAGAGGGCTTACTTGCACAGCTTCAGGTGGTAAGAAATACTCTTTTAAACAATCATTCAAAACGCTTTCGTATTTTAAAATTTTCTCCACATCAAGGCCGCCAAGATCGTAGTTTTTGCCTTTTACTGCGTGAAGCATGGTTAGGATATCTGGCTGACTTGTACCGCCACTTACTGGGCTTGCGGCTAGGTCTATACCATCGACACCAGCTTCAAGCGCTGCAAGATAGCAAGCCACGCTTACGCCTGCAGTTTCATGCGTGTGAAGTCTGATGTGGGTTTTTTCTGGGAGTAGCTTTCTAGCCATTTTTATGGTTTCATAGACCTTTTGTGGGCTACTTGTGCCACTTGCATCTTTAAAGCAAACGCTGTGATAAGGGATACTTGCATCTAAAATTTCTCTTAAAATTTTCTCATAAAATTTAACATCATGAGCTCCCACACAGCCACTAGGCAGATCCATCATAGTAACGACGACTTCGTGTTTTAGCCCGTGATGAGCGATCCTCTCGCCTGAATATTTTAAATTTTCAACATCATTTAGTGCGTCAAAATTTCTAATAGTAGTGGTTCCATGTTTTTTGAAAAGTTTTGCGTGAAGGTCAATTAGTTCGCGGCTACCGGTGTCAAGTGTGACGGTATTTACGCCCCTGCTTAGGGTTTGAAGGTTTGCTTTTGGTCCTACGATGCTTCTAAATTTATCCATCATCGCAAAAGCGTCTTCATTTAGGTAAAAATAAAGGCTTTGAAATCTCGCTCCTCCGCCAAATTCAAAATGCTCTATGCCAGCCTCTTTGGCTGCTTCAAGCGCGGGCAAAAAGTCGTTCATAAGCACCCTAGCGCCATAAACCGACTGAAAGCCATCTCTAAAGGTCGTATCCATAACATCGATAAATTTCTTTGCCATATTTCACCTCATTAAATTTATAAATTTACTAAAAAGCGATCATAAAAAATGGCTAAATTTGACAGAAACTCAAATTAGCCATTTTGCTTGTTTTTGGTATTTTACAACCAAAAACTTTTATATCATTTAAAAAGTGAGAGTAAGAAGTTAAATAATCCGCCGTGGCTCGCATCTAGCATCGGCTTTATCTCCATTAAAAATACGCAGAAAAAGACTAAAACTGCTACTTGGATGATGATGTAAGGCACCACGCCTTTATAAATAGCAGCTGTTTTTATCTCAGCAGGTGCGACTGATCTTAAGAAAAATAGACTAAAACCAAATGGCGGTGTCAAGAATGAAGTTTGTAAATTCATAGCAACTAGGATCGCTAGATAGACTGGATTTATGCCAAGTTTTGCGGCGATTGGCACCAAGATAGGAAGCACGATATATGAAATTTCAACAAAATCGATAAAAAAGCCAAGCACAAAGATAACAGCCATACTAAAGATGATAAAGCCCCACTTCTCGCCTGGTAAATTTGTCATGAAATTTTCAACTATCTCATCGCCTCCAGTGTAGCTAAAGACCATAGAAAAGGCAGTCGCGCCAACAAGTATGGCAAAGACTAAAGCTGTAGTTTTCACGCTCTCAGCCAAAGCCTCTTTCATCATAGAAAATGAAAATGTCCTATAAAACATAGAGAGAATGATAGCGCCCACGCAGCCAAATGCTGAACTTTCAGTCGGCGTAGCGATACCTGCAAAGATAGAGCCAAGCACGCAGATGACTAGTAAAAGTGGCGGGAAGATCGCGGTTAGCGCTCTAATGATCTGCTTAAATTTACTAACGCCACTCTCATCTTTTACGATAGGAGCGACCTCTGGCTTAAGATAAGCAACTATCAAAATATAAACTATATAAACGGCAACTAGCGTAAGTCCTGGCACAACAGCTTGGTGAAAAAGCTCGCCAACTGGCACTGAGAAGATATCGCCCAAGATGATAAGCACGATAGAAGGAGGGATGATCTGACCAAGCGTACCAGCAGCGCATATCGTGCCACAACCTAGGGATTGATCATATTTATACTTTAGCATTACAGGCAAGCTTATAACGCCCATAGCAACGACGCTAGCTCCTACGACGCCAGTAGATGCTGCAAGAAGCGCACCAACCAAGATAGTGCTAATAGCGATACCACCACGAATTTCTCCAAAGAGCATACCCATACTCTCAAGTAGTCTCTCAGCTAGCTTTGACTTTTGAAGCACTACGCCCATAAAGACAAAGAGTGGAACTGCTATAAAAATTCTACTCTCCATGATAGAAAAAATTCTATAAGGCATGAAGTTAAACATATCTTTAAATACTTCTATACTGCCAAGTAGGCCATCGCCATCGCTAAGGCTCTCTACAACGCTGCCGACCATGCCAAATATCATCGCAACCGCACCAAAGGTAAATGCCACTGGAAAGCCAATGCCAAGCATCAATAGTGCGGCTATAAACATTATCAAACCAGCCATTATTCCCCCTTTTTAGCTTTTTTGTAAAGATTGAAATTTCTTATAAAAAAGCCAATCGCAAAAAATACAAGTATGTAAAATGAAACAGGGATCATCGCTTTTATGATCCATCTGTGAGTAAGACCGCCTGGATCTGCGCTAGCCTCTGCTGAGCTATAAGCATCTCCTACAAATCCAAATGATAAATTTGAAACCAAAAGCGCAAATGGTATGACAAAAAATATAGTGCCAAGCATATTTACAAGGGCTTTGTTTTTTGGCGAAAATTTAGCATAAAAGATATCAACTCTAACATGTGCGTCCTCTTTTAGAGCATAGCTCATGCCAAGTAGAAATATCACAGCAAAAAAGTGCCACTCAAGCTCCTGAAATGCAACGTTGCCGTAAGAGAAAAAGTATCTTGCCACAACGTTAAAAAATACGTCTATTATCATCAAAGCCATAATAAACATACAAATATAGCCGACTATATCACCAGCTTTGTCAAAAAATCTCTCAATCTTATCCATTAAAAACCTTTAATAGTTCATTTATCATGATGATGAGCACACAAACTGGTGCTACATATCTTAGTAAAAAATACCATGTATTAAATACAAAATCACTCATATATGGGCTAAATAGCACATATAAAGCATCTTTTTTCATAAAATATCCTACAAATATCGCTCCACCGATACCGCTAATTGGTAGCAAGATATTTGAAGCAGTAAAGTCAAGGAAGTCAAAGAAATTTTTACCAAATATCATAAATTTATCGCCAACATTTTCTATATTTGATAAAAGACATAAAAATCCAACTATGAAAATCCCAGCTCCAACTATGCAAAGCGCTTTTTTCCTACTCATGCCATACTCTCTGATCAAGAAAAAGACAAATGGCTCAACGATGGAGATGGCTGAAGTGATACCAGCAAAGATAAGTGCAGCAAAAAATGCTACAGCCAAAATTTGACCGATCGCGCCAAGCTTTGCAAATAGCGTTGGTAGCGAGATAAAGACAAGACCTGGTCCTTGAGACGGAGTAGCGCCAAATTCAAATATAAAGGTAAAAATAACAAGACCTATCATAATAGCAAGCGCGATATTTATGAAGACGATACTAAGCGTTGAAGTGGCTAAATTTGTATCATCGCTTAGGCTAGCTGAATAAGTAATGATCGCTGCCATACCAAGAGATAGCGTCCAAAATGCAAGTCCAAGAGCAAGCAAGAGTGAGTTAAATGAAATTTTGCTAAAGTCTGGGATGAGTAAAAACTCGGCTGATTTTACAAAGCCATCCATCGTTATAGAGTAAAAAAGCATGATCAAAACCATGATAAATAGGCTTGGCATCATCCAAACATTTAGCTTCTCTATGCCGCTTTTTACGCCTTTTGACAGGATGAAAAAGCAAGCTGCAAATGCTATAACAAAGTAAAGTGTCTGCTCGCCAAGACCATGCGTCAAAAGATCGTTAAATATCACTTTTGAGCTATCTATATCGCTTGGGAGGCCAGTAAATGAGAGCGTGAAATATTTAAAGACCCAGCCGATGATCACGATATAGTATGATGAGATGATGGCCGCTGTCACCATGGCTAAAATTCCAACTAGTTGCCATAAATTTTTATTTTTAGCTGCTAGCTTTCTAAAAGCATTTACACTGTCGCTCTCGCTAAGCTTGCCGATACTAAGCTCTGCCATAAAGATAGGCACACCAACTAGAAAAGTTATCAAAAGATATAGGATAATAAACGCCGAACCGCCGTTTTCACCAACCATGTATGGAAATTTCCACGCATTACCAAGTCCGACCGCCGATCCAGCGACTGCTAAGACATAGCCTATTTTAGAAAATTGTTCTTTTGCCATATTATGAGATCTCCCTTATTAACACCACCAGAACTAAAAGTGGAGCCACAAATCTAATTAAAAAATACCAAATGTTAAATACAACCTTGCCCATATAAGGCAAAAATAGCTCTTTTAAAAGCTCAAATTTTACAAAGTATCCAACAAAGATAGCAAACAAGATGCCACCAAGCGGGAGCATGATGTTTGAGCTGAGATAATCAAGCAGGTCAAAAAAGCTCTTACCAAAAAATGTAAGTACATCTTTAAATTCGTTTGTGCCACTTAATGCGCATAAAATTCCTAAAATATAAACCACGCAAGCGACGATTAGGATCGATTTGTTTCTACTAAAATTTAGGCTTTTGCTTAAGAAAAATATAAACGGTTCAACCATCGAGATAACCGAGGTGATGCCAGCAAAAAATAGCGATATAAAAAATGTAAATGCCAAGAAATTTCCAAGCAAGCCAAGCTTAGCAAATAGCGTTGGTAGCGATATGAAAGCAAGCCCTGCGCCTTTTGATGGCTCTGAGCCAAACTCAAATGTAAATGTAAAGACGATAAGGCCGATGATGACGCTTATTATGATATTTGCAAAGACGACATAGAGCGATGAGGTAAATAAATTTGTATCGTCGCTTAGACTTGATGAGTAAGTAAGTATGCAGCCAATGCCAACGCACATCGTAAAAAAAGCAAGTCCAAGAGCGTTTAAAACAGCTGCTTGATCTATCTTTGAAAAATCGGGCACTAGTAGAAATTTAGCCGCTTTATCAAAGCCCTCCATGCCAAAAGAGTAGCCAAGCATAAGCAAAAGCAAGATAAAAAGAGCTGGTATGAGATAGACATTTATGCGCTCTATGCCGCTTTTTACGCCTTTTGTAAGGATGAAAAAGTAGGCAAAAAATGCGATACTAAAGTATAAAATTTGCTCTCCTATGCCATTTGAGGTGAAATTTACAAAAAGCGTCTCTGAACTTGCGATATCTTTAGGTAGCTCGCTAAGACTTAAAATGACGTATTTTAAAACCCAGCCAATGATGAGTGTGTAAAAAGATGCGATAAATAGCCCAGTCACCATGATAATACCGGCAAATTTCCAAGAGCTTGCCCCTTTTGTAGCTAGAGATTTAAACGCTCCAACCGTATCAAGGCGTGAAATTTTACCCATCGCCATCTCAGCAAAAAATATGCTAAGACCAACAGCAAAGGCAAAAAATAGATATATAAGGATAAATGCCGAACCGCCGTTACTGCCAACCATGTATGGAAATTTCCAAGCATTACCAAGGCCAATAGCCGCTCCAATTATAGAAAGGATAAAGCCAATTTTACTAAATCTCTCTGCCATTATTTACCTGCCATCTGATAGATCATTATCGCACAAATGGCAACTGGCACGACATATCTTAAGAAAAAGTACCAAATTTCAAAAAAAGCTCTTCCCATAAAATCGCCAAAAAGCAGATACAAACTCTCTTTTTTAAGCTTATAGCCAACAAAAAAGCTAAATACGATAGCGCCTATTGGCATCATGATATTTGATGTGAGAAAGTCAAGCGCGTCAAAAAATGGCTTGCCACAAACGCTAAAAGCACTTGATGTGTCTGAATAATATGAAAGTATGCAAAAGATGCCTAGGATATAGACAAAGGCGCCGATGTAAAGAAGCGCCATCTTTCTTGAAATTTCAAATTTTCTAACCAAATAATAAGCAAAAGGCTCGATCATCGAAACCGCGCTTGTGATGCCAGCAAACAATAGCGATACAAAAAATGCGACTGCCATGACGTTGCCAACGATGCCAAGCTTTGCAAAAAGCGTGACAAGCGAGATAAAGATAAGACCTGGACCACTTGCCGTGCTATCAGCCCCATAAGCAAATATAAATGTAAATACGACAAGCCCCATCATAATGCCTATTAAGATGTTTATAAAGATGATCGAGAGCGTTGATTTTATTAAATTTGTGCGCTCTGGTAAATTTGCAGCGTATGTCGGTATGACGCCAACACCCATAGATAGCGAGAAAAACGCAAGGCCTAGAGCCTGCAAGATAACATCTGGCGTGATCGCACTAAAATTTGGTACAAATAAAAATTTAGCCGCCTTAACAAAGCCATCACCCATGCTAAGTGCGTAAAAAAGCATGCAAACTAGCAAGACAAAAAGGCTTGGCATCATCCATATATTTAGCTTTTCGATGCCACTTTTTACGCCTTTTGAAACGGCAAAAAATACCATTAAAAAAACCAAACTAAAGCAAAGCACAGCGCTGCTTAAATCATTTGATAAAAGTGTGTTAAACTGCTCACCTGCTGCTTTTGAGTCTGCTAAAAGCGGCGAAAAACTAAGATATATATACTTTAATATCCAGCCAATAACAACCATATAAAATGAAGCTATAAGTATCGCTCCGATCATGAAAAAGCCAGAGAGAGACCACGCTTTTTTATTTTTTGGAGCGAGTTTGTAAAGAGAGCTTACGATGTCGCTTTCGCCAAGTTTGCCAATGCTAAGCTCCGCTAAAAATGCCACAAACGCGATAGCAAAAGTAAGAAGCAAGTATAAAATTATAAATGCCGAACCGCCGTTATTTCCCACCATTGTAGGAAATTTCCAGGCATTGCCAAGACCCACAGCAGAACCAGCCATCGCAAGAACAAAGCCTATCTTTGAAAATTTTTCGTTCATTGAAAACCTAAGATTAAGAATAAATTAAATTCTTTCAAAGATAGCATAAAAAAACTTTCATTTTTCTAAGCCAAGAATTTTTTATAGGCAATTTAAATTTTTAGTGTTTTTATTTGAAACAAAGTTTTGTTTTTGTAATATTACGGCTCATAAAGTTTAAGTAGGGGACAGATCCGAAAGAGCTTTAAAATTTTAAAGGAGCAACGATGAAAAAGATCGTGTTTTTAATTCTTGGTCTTGCTGCATTCGCATTTGGCGCTGACGGCGAGATGATCAGATCATATTCAGTTATCGCTGGCGGTATCGGCCTTGGCCTTGCAGCTCTTGGCGGTGCTATAGGTATGGGTAACACAGCTGCTGCAACTATCAGCGGAACAGCTAGAAACCCAGGTGTAGGTAGCAAACTTATGACTACAATGTTTATTGCTCTTGCGATGATCGAAGCACAAGTTATCTACGCACTTGTTATTACACTTATCGTTCTTTACGCAAACCCAATGCTTGGCTAAGCGTAAAGCTTAAAATTTAGCCCCTCTTTTGGGGCTTTTGTTCTTTTTTGCGATCATGGTGGAATTGGTAGACACGCTATCTTGAGGTGGTAGTGCCGCTAGGTGTGCGAGTTCGAGTCTCGCTGATCGCACCATCTTATCTCTCTTTCTAAATCAAAATCTTAAAATTTCTAAGCTATAAAAAAGGAAAATTTTATGTTAGATAAAAAACGTGCTTTAAAACAATTACAAAATGAAGCAGATGATGCTGCTATATACTCTCTTCTTGAAGCTAGCGAAAAAGTCGAAGAGAATAAAAAAATACTTCGCAAATTAATCACCGAAGAGAGACGCCACTATGCTTTTTGTCAAAAGATAACTGGCGAAAGCAGAAGCGCAAATTTATTCAAAGTCATCTTCTATACGATACTTGTTAAAATTTTTGGTACCTCTTTTACTCTGAAATTTATGGAGTCACGCGAAGAAAATGCAGAGAAATTTTATCTTAACATCGTAGATGAATATCCTGAAGCTCGTGATATTTACGAAGAGGAGATGAAGCACGAAAATAGTCTAATCTCCATGTTAAAAGACACAAAGCTCGTAAATGCTGGTGGTATCGTGCTTGGCATGAATGATGCTTTAGTTGAGCTAACAGGCACACTTAGCGGCATCGCGCTTGCATTTTCAAATACAAAATCAGTTGGCGCAACAGGCCTTATCATGGGCGTGGCAGCTGCACTCTCTATGGCTGGCTCAGCATATCTCGAGTCAAAAGAAAATCCAAGCGAAGAGATCAAACCACTTACCTACTCGCTCTACACAGGCGGTTCATACATCATAACAACGGCATTTTTGATACTTCCATTTTTTATCTTTACAAGCGGTCTTTACGCCGTCTTGTCGATGTTTTTCTTTGCGCTAGTTGCTATCATCACTTACAACTTTTATATAAGCGTGGCAAAGGAGCTTAAATTTTTACCAAGAGTGATTGAGATGTGCGTGATAACTTTTGGTGTTGCGATCATATCTTTTGGCATCGGCTTTTTAGTCAAACACTATTTTGGACTTGATGTCTAACCTAAATTTCATACCAAGTGTAACTATCGTCCCCAAAATTCCCACTAAAAAGTGGTTTTAAATTTAGATCAAGCCTTAAATTTTCACCAATTTTGAAATTTGAGCTTTGATAGATAAGTAGCCATTTTACATTTGCTAGCTTGCCCTCTTTTGCAAGTTTTAAAAACTCGCCAGCTCCTTCAAACATGCAAAGTCCTTTTAGATCAAGCTCTTTTTGAATGCTAACTTTGCGATCTGGCACGCTAAAAAGTGGCAATGTTTCATCAAATTTATCGCTTCTTGAGTAGATTATGACATCTGGGTTTTTGCCATTTTTTATAAGTCTGGTATCGAGCCTTGGTCGGTCTGTCCGCACTGTGTTACCACCGATCACCAACGTATCTATGACGCTTCTTAGTTTATGCACATGCGTGCGGCTAAGCTCATTTGTGATGATGCCCCCACTTGCCACGCCGTTTTTACTAATGGCGATTTTTAAAAAGCTAAATCCACCATTTTGATATGCCAAAAATGGCTCAAGCAGCTTATCGCAGCGCTCTTTTAAAACGCCAAATTTAACATTCACTCCCGCACTCTGAAGCAAATTAGCGCCACCACTTGCTATTTTATTTTCATCGTGGCTGCCAATTATGACCTCGCTAAAGCCAAGCTCTTTTAGCAAATTTGCACAAGGTGGCGTTTTACCGTGATGCGAGCAAGGCTCAAGAGTGACATAGGCTTTTGCATTTTTTAGTAAATTTGAGTGGTTTTTTAGTATAAATTTATAGGTAAATTTTGGCTCTAAAAGGCCAAATTCGCCCTCTTTTATCTTAGAGCTAAATTTAGCGTTATACGCTTTTATAAAATCATCTTTAAATTTTTCACTTTTTTTGCAAAGCGCAAAAAGTATCGCTGTCGGTTCAGCGTGTAAATATCCAGCCTTTTCATGAGCATTGCAAGATAAAATTTGCCCATTTTCATCAAGGACAAGGCACCCAACGGCTGGATTTGGATAGGTCAGGATCTGAAATTTCCAAGCCTTGCTTAAAGCAAGATCCATGTAAAATTCGTCGTTCATCCATGCCTCTTTAAAAAACACACTAGCCTTTGCCAGTGTGTTTTCATAAATTTACGACAAGCCGTCGATCTTGCCGTCTGCGTCTATCCTCATATTGACCGCAGCTGGTACTTTTGGAAGTCCTGGCATTAGCATGATCTTACCGCAAACCGCGACGATAAAGCCAGCTCCCGTTCTAATGTCAAGGTCTTTTACGCTAAATGTAAAGCCCTTTGCCCTGCCCAAAAGCTTCGCATCATCACTAAATGAATACTGAGTTTTTGCGATACAAACTGGCAAATGGCTCAAATTTAGCTCTTTTATCATCTCAAGCTTTTTAAGAGCGGCCTCTTCAAAGACCACCTCGCCAGCTCCATAAATTTCCTTAGCAACCTTTTCTATTTTGGTTTTCGTATCGTCGCTCATCTCGTAGGTGAAATTTATCTTACTTGGCTTATCGCACGCTTTTAAAACTAGCTGGGCAAGCTCAAGTGCACCTTTGCCACCTTTTAAGAAATTCTCGCAAACTGCCACTTCTACGCCAAGCTCACGGCAGTACTCTTTTACGAAATTTATCTCTTCATCGGTGTCAAAGCCAAATTTATTAAGCGCCACAACCACGTTTTGACCAAATTTACCTTTTAAATTTTCGATGTGGCCGCCAAGGTTTTCGATACCTTTTTTAAGGGCATTCATATCTGGTTTTGTGATCTCGTCTTTATTTGCTTCGCCGTTATATTTTAGCGATCTGATCGTGCTTACAAGCACCACAGCGCTTGGTTTGATGTCAGCGATCCTGCATTTTATATCTAAAAATTTCTCCGCGCCAAGCTCCGAGCCAAAGCCAGCTTCTGTTATGACGTAGTCAGCTAAATTTAGAGCTGTTTTTGTTGCGATGACTGAGTTGCAGCCGTGTGCGATGTTTGCAAATGGGCCGCCATGCACGAGCGTAGGTGTGTGCTCTAGTGTTTGAAATAAATTTGGCTTGATCGCATCTTTTAAAAGTATGCAAACAGCATCTTCGCAGCCTAGATCACGCACATAGATAGGCTTTTTATCGCTATCGTAAGCAACCATGATGTTTGCCACGCGCTCTTTTAGATCAGAAAGGCTTGTGGCTAGACAAAGCACAGCCATGATCTCGCTTGCGGCGGTGATGTTAAAGCCATCTTCTCTTGGCACGCCATCCGTTCTGCCGCCCTGACCCACAGTGATAAATCTAAGCGCACGGTCGTTCATATCCATACAGCGCTTCCATAAAATTTTCTCTATTTTTAGTGGGTTTTCTTGATAGAGGCTATTATCTATCATGGCAGAAATGAGGTTATTTGCCGATGTTATCGCGTGAAAATCGCCAGTGAAGTGTAAATTTAGATCCTCCATCGGCGCAAGCTGCGAGTAGCCACCACCTGCTGCTCCGCCCTTTATGCCAAAAACTGGTCCCAAAGATGGCTCGCGAAGTGCTAGGCAAACCTTTTTATTAAGTGAATTTAGTGCGTCAGCAAGACCTATTGACATAGTCGTTTTGCCCTCGCCGTATGGGGTTGGGTTAGTCGCGGTGACTAAGATGAGCTTTGAGTTTGATGGCTCAAGTCTAGGAGAAATTTTGGCCTTAAATTTGCCGTAAAGCTCAAGCTCGTCTTCGTTTAAGCCTAATTTTGCGGCAACTTTACTGATGTGTTCAAGTTTCGTTTGGTGAGTTATCTCGATGTCGCTTAGCATTTTACCACTCCAAATATGTTTTTGCTTTTTTTATCTCACTGATGTTGATCTCAAAAATTCCCTCTTCGTTTTCTACTGCGATGCTCTCTTCGTCCGCTTTTACGAGCCTTCCTGCAAATTTCTCAGCCTCGGTTTGAACTTTAACTAGCTCTCCAACGCTCGCTTTAAAGTGTGAAGGCTTGCTAAGCTTTCTCTCAAGACCAGGTGAGCTAACCTCAAGGTTATAATCCCCACTAACTGGCGGTGTCACGTCAAAAATAGGCGAGAGCAGACGGCTCACTTTTTCGCAGTCATCAAGGCTCACTCCGCCATCTTTTGTGATATAAACTCTAAAAATAGCCCTGCCATTTTCATTTGCGATCTCGCTGTCGTAAAGCTCTACACCGCATTCGCGTACTAATTTGTCTAAATTATCCATTTTTGTTTAAATCCTTTGAAATTTTATCAAACAACTTATCCATATGGTTTTGATACTCTAATCTATCGTCAAATTTAAAGTGAAAATTTGGACATCTATACCAGCCCTCAGCAGCCATGCAGTGGTTTTGCAAATGCCTGCAAACTCGCTTTAAATGCCCCAAAATATACTCTTGCTCGCGCTCGTCAAACATCATCTTATCAAGATAGACAAAGGCGTCGTATCTGCCCTTTTTGCACTCGACGTCAGTGACACAAAGACCTTTTAAAATGCTATCTTCAAGAGTGGCTAGAGCCTCTGGTATGAGCTCTTTTAGCACGCTCTCTGTTCTCATACGCTTTATTTCGTTAGCGTTCATAGAGTAGCTTTCTCCTTGACTTCTTTGAAGCTTTCGATGTAGTCATTTTCTCTGATGTCGTTGAAATTTTCGATGCCAACGCCACACTCGTAGCCTTTAGCAACCTCTTTTACGTCATCTTTGAAGCGTTTTAATGAACTAACTAAGCCCTCATAAACGACCACACCTTCTCTAATAAGACGAATTTTTGCTCCTCTGTTTATCGTACCCTCAGTGACGATACATCCAGCGATAGTGCCAACTTTTGGCACATGGATCACTTGGCGAACCTGAGCTTGACCAAGCTGCTCTTCTCTGATGATAGGTGACATTAGTCCGCCCAAAATCGCCTTCACATCGTCGATTAGGTTATAAATAACGTTGTAAGTTTTTATCTCGACGCCACTCTCTTTTGCTTTCTCTTTTATCTCGCCAGTTGGTCTTATATTAAAGCCAAGGATGATACAGTCGTTGCTTGCACCTGCAAGCGCAACATCGCTTTGCGTGATACCGCCAACGCCTGAGTGGATCACATTTACTCTGATCTCGTCATTTGCTAGTTTTTCTAGGCTCGCTTTTAGCGCTTCAAGTGAGCCGCCAACGTCAGCTTTGATGATGACTGGAAGTGTCTTTAGCTCGCCCTCAGCGATCTTAGCACTAAGCTCATCGATACTAACCTTTGTGGTCTTACTAAGCTCTTTTTGACGGATATATTCAGCCTTTTTCTGTGCGTACTCACGAGCTTCTTTGTCGGTTTTGACACCTATTAGCGTCTCGCCAGCCTCCGCTATCTCGCTAAGACCAACTATCACGCCACATTCGCCTGGTTTTATCTCTTTTAGCGGCCTGCCCTGATCATCAAGCAAGCTTCTTATCTTACCGTATGCAACGCCAGCTACAACAGTGTCTCCGACATGAAGCGTGCCGTTTTCAACAATGATGGTAGCTACTGGACCACGGCCTTTTTGAAGTGAGCTCTCGATGACAGTAGCCTTTGCGTTTGCCTTTGGATTTGCCTTTAGCTCCAAAAGATCAGCCTGCAAAAGCACGATCTCAAGTAGATCATCTATGCCCATGCCTGTTTTTGCAGAGATAGGCACAAATTCATACTTGCCGCCCCACTCTGTTGGCATGATGTCAAGCTCAGCAAGACCGGTTTTTACTAGATCAGGATTTGCTGACTCTTTATCCATTTTGTTTATCGCGATGATTATTGGCACACCAGCGGCTTTTGCGTGGCTGACCGCCTCTTTTGTCTGTGGTTTTACGCCGTCATCTGCTGCAACAACGATGATAACTATATCAGTTACGCCAGCGCCCCTTGCACGCATAGCCGTAAATGCCTCGTGGCCTGGAGTGTCGATAAATGTGATGTTTTTGCCGTTTTTATTTACCATATAAGCGCCCACGTGCTGTGTGATACCACCAGCTTCGCCAGCTGCTACGCGAGACTTTCTTATGTAGTCAAGTAGCGAGGTTTTGCCGTGGTCGACGTGACCCATAATGGTTATGACTGGTGCTCTTGGCTGGAGATTTTCATCATCTTTTATCTCCTCTTCATAGGCTGCAACGTAGTCAAATTCTTTTTGATCATCGATAATATTTACCTCGACATTAAACTCATCAGCCAAAATTTCTATCGCATCTTCATCCAAAAAGTCGTTTTTAGTTGTCATCATACCGAGCATAAATAGCTTGCCTATGACCTCGCTAGGCTGCTTGTTTAGCTTTTCAGCAAATTCGTAAACGCGAATTTCTTTTGGGATATTTATAGAAGTTACAGCCTCGTTATTTTGCTTGTTTTCAGGCTTTTTATGTTTTTTTCTAGCCCTTCTTTGTATGCCACCCTCGCCAAATGAATTTATCGTATTATTGACGGTTGTTTTCATCGCATTTGGCTGTTTTGTCCTTTGCATAGGAGCTGGCGCTGGTGTTTTGAAGCTAAAATCAGGCAATACAACCACATCTTCATCTTCAAGCACGATATCACCAAAGTCGCTTCCACCGAGCAAGTCCATCTTCTCAGCGCTATCTTTTTTGCTTACAACTGTTACTTTTTTCTCTTTTTTCTTTTTTCTAGCCAAATTTTCATCGCTAGCAGAGAACATACTCTTAAAATCGCTGATGTTAGCCACAGCTGCCTCAGCCTTTTTCTCCTCTTTTACCGGAGCTGGCGCCTCGAAATCTTTTTTCTTTTTAACTATCACAAGGCCACGTCTTTTTTGAGTCACATCAGCCAAGCTCTCTTTTGGTTTTGGCGCTTCAGCTAGTTTTTGCTCAACCTTTACAGGCTCTTCTTTTTTAGGCTCAGCTTTAGGTTTATCCTCTGAAATTTGCGCCTCTTTTTTAGGCTCAGTCTTTGCCTTTTCAGGCTTTGACTCAGCCTTAGCAGCCACCTTTTTAGGCTCAGCTTTAGGCTTTTCTTCTTTTTTAGTTGGCTCTTTTTCTGCCTCTTTTTTAGGCTCTTTTTTTGCTTTTGGCTCGCTCTTTTTCTTTTTAAATTTATCTGGTATTACACCACTTTGAACGTACTCATATATTGCTTCAGCCTCTTCAAGGCTAACAGCGTTTGAGTGAGTTTTGACCTTTAGGCCTAGTTCTTGAGCTTTTTCGACTATCTCTTTACTTGGGTAGCCAAGCTCATTTGCGATCTCTGAAATCCTAACATTGCTCATTTAAGAGTATCTCCTTTAACTTCGGTGCATCAAGTCCGAGAGCACCTTTAGTTTGTTTATCAATTATTTTTTTTAAAATTTTGTCGTCTTTTTGCAAACAGCCATCACACAGATAGAAACTGCGACCATTTCCTTTGCCGCACTCCAAATTCTTGCCTACCAAGCGGTATCTTTTTAGCAAGTTTTGAGAAAATTTGACTTTGCAAGCGACGCATGTCCTTACTGGATTATTTTTATTCATTATACCTTTTTAAACTTGTTTCTAGCTTTGCGTGATTTCGTATCCATCGTTATCAAATGAAAAAATTTCCACTCTAAAATCACCAAATTTACTCTTTAAAACGTCTTGTAAATTTTTAGCGTCATCTTTATAAGCGATGTTTAAAAAACTTGAGCCTGAGCCTGAAAGTATGCTCATTAGCGCTCCATTTTCATAAGCTACCTTTCGCACCTCAAAAAGCTCTTTTAAAACGCTCATTCTGCGCTCTTCGTGCATCATATCCTCACTTGCTACCCTTAAAAGATCATATCTTTTTTCATAAAAACAAGATGTCAAAAATGCAGCGTGAGAGAGGTTATTTACGCACTCTTTCATGGTGTAGTTTTTTGGCAAAATTTGTCTTGATGATGCCGTACTCATCGGCTTATTTGGGATAACAATAACCGCTTTTATATCATCGCTTAAATTTATTTTATTTGCATAAACATTGCCGTTTTTTACGATAGCACTGATAAATCCACCATGAACTGCTGGCGAGATATTATCTGGATGAGTTTCATAGATGATAGCTTTATTTAAAACAACACTTTTACTAGCCTTAAACCCAGCCATCTCGTAAGCTGAAGCTATAGCTCCAACGATCACTGCAGAGCTACTACCAAGCCCTCTTGAAAATGGGATATTGTTTTCAAAAACTACTCTAAAATTTTCATTTTTTCCAGTTAGCTCTAAAAAAATTTCATTAAAAATGCTTAGAAAAATGTTGTTTCTCTTTAAATTTACGCTATCGCTTCCCTCGCCATTTATCGAGACCGAGCTAAATTTAGATGGTTCGATCTTTACGCTATTAAAAAGCTTTAAGCTAAGCCCCAAAGCGTCAAAACCTGGTCCTAAATTTGCACTTGTTGCAGGGATTAAGATATTCAAATTTTCTCCTAAACAGCTTGGATGATATAATCTGGAAGTGTATCTGAATTTAGTTTTAATTCATCTAAATTTAAAGGCAACACAAATCTCACTGGCTCAACTTTTTCAAGTGAAATTTCGCCATTTTTTAGAACAAAACTTAAATTTTTATTTGCCCTGATCGCTTGGCCGCCATTTAGACTAAAGCCACTAACTGCGTAAAACTCACAGCCCTTTGCCAAAGAAAAAGTTTCTAAGATGACGTAAGCTACCTTTAACCCCATGAAGCTGCCTGGTGTGTTTGCGTAGATGATCTTTGTGATATTAAATTTAGAGGATAAATTTTCTAGGATTTTTATCAGAGCTTCACTGACATGCTCGTCAGTTGTGATCTCATCAAATTTTACGCCATCTTTATAGACTCCAACTAAAAGCGGAGTCGATAAAGAGACTACTAAAATTTCAATATTTTTTATGCAAATACCTTTTGATACTCTTTTAAAAGCTCGCCACTAAGCGTTGCGATCTCATAATTTTTCTCATCTGCCATTAAAGCAAGCGTTAGTTTGTGATTTAGATCGTGGCTACCAGCAAATGCTGTGTAATCCCCTAACAAAGGTGCTCCAAGCAAGCTCAAATCGCCAACTGCGTCTAAAATTTTATGTCTTACAAACTCATTTTCAAATCTCAAACCCTCTGGGTTTAAAATATGCGTATCATCGATAGCTACGGCGTTATCAAGCGATGCGCCAAGGGCTAAATTTTGAGCTTGCAAGCGTTGCAAATCTTTTAAAAAGCCAAAAGTTCTAGCTCGAGCTATATTTTTTACAAATGAACTCTTGCTAAATTCAAAAACATATCTTTGTTCGCCGATAACTGGGTGGTCAAATTTGATCGTATAGTCAAATTTTGGATTTCTTGAAGGCGAAGTTCGCACAAATTTTGACCCCTCAACCACCTCGACCTCGCGGCGGACAAGGATCACTTTTTTACCAGCATCAAGATGTCTTATACCAGCTTCATCAAGCAGCATACAAAAGCTTATCGCACTGCCGTCCATGACAGGAATTTCGTTTGCATCAACTGAAATTCTAATATTATCAATGCCGTATCCATTTACAGCTGCCATTAAGTGCTCTATCGTGCTGATAAAACCCTTTTCGTTGCCAACGACGGTTGCCATTTGCGTATTTATAACGTTTTTAGGCTCAGCTTTAAAACTAATACCAAGATCTTCGCGGTGCAAAATAATACCTGAATTTGCATCAAGAGGTTCTAGTATAAGTCTTATCGGCTCACCCTTATGAAGCCCTATACCAACGGTCTCAACGCGTCTTGCGATAGTAGTTTGTTTCAAAAATTTTCCTTATATTTTTTTGTTTGCTTATGATAGCACTAAAAAATCAAATTTGCAAATTTAATTCTTATCTATCATCGCCTTTGCGGCATCTAAGACACTTGTCACATTGTCTTTTATCCACTTTTTATCCATCCATTGTTGAGGCCTTACCTCTTCGCCTTGGACTAAAATTCCAAAGTGAAGGTGATCTCCAAGAGCAAGGCCACTCGTTCCAGTTGCGCCTATTTGATCGCCAGCAGCAACCATGTCGCCCTCTTTTACCTTCGCACTTGAGCAGTGTCCGTAAAGTGAGTAAAGTCCAAATCCATGATCGATCACAATGTTTAAACCATAAATTCCATTCTCAGATGCTAACACGACGCGGCCCGCATTGCTAGCTATTATCGGAGCTGATGCCACGCTTGCAAAATCTATACCCATGTGCCATGACTCACTTACTTGTTCATTATTATATGTATAGAAGCGGTGGTCAGCAAAATCAGCCACTTTCTTGCCATTTCTAAGTGGATAAAATGGAATTATATTAAAGCCATTTGTGATGTCAGTATCGACGTTTGAAGTGAGTGCTGCTATCTTCTCTTCATTTGAGTTTCTTAGTGTTTCATTGACAAATTTCATCTTATCAAGCCTAGAAAGAGCGTTTGGATCTTTGGCGTATTGATCTGTTAGATCAACGATCTTTCCGTCTAAAAATCTATCATTTAAAGCAATGGTTGAAGTTTTGTATTTTACATTTTCATAAAAATATCTCACGTGAGATTTGCTCTCATTGCCCGCAAAGTCCCTGGCAATGACCTCTGCGCTAAAGTTTTCAACTTGCACTGGCCAAGCAACAAGTGCTGCATAAAAGCCCTCTTTGTAAAATGGCACGGCCTTAAATTTCTTACCAAAATTTGTCTGGACATAAACCTCTTTTAGCTGATTATCAGTCGCTCTAAAGACGACAACTGCACTACCGCCTTTTGAGATAGAGTAAGACTGTGAAAGCACGTAAAGATCAGGCTTTGATGTATCAAGTACGACTTCAACTTTTTTGCTTGCTTTATTTCCAGTAAAAAAACCCCATTTGCTAGTATCGACCGCTTCTATACTCATCTCATAAGTATCTTTTTGAGCAAAAAATCCAGTCTTTGGGAAGGTTAAATTTACATCAAGCTCAGTGCTTGGGTTTTGTATAATTTGATTTAGTAAATTTAGGTCATTTTTGCCGTCATTTATGCTAATGCGCACAAATTTTATGCCGCTGTCATCTTTAAATTTGATATTCATAGGCGAGCGAAGGTTCCAATAAACCTTATCAGCAACTCCGATAATTGGCTCGTTTCGCTCAAAGTCTTTCGACATTAAAGCATAACCAAAGCCACCAGCCAATATCAAAACAAGTAAAACCACAACAATGCCAAAACCACCTATTCCACGTCTATACATATATTATTACCTTAAATTTTATTTGCGAAATTTTACATATAATCAATAAATTTTTAGTTAATTACAAAATTTCTCTTACGGCTCTAGCTTCGCTCATCCAGTCAAAAAGCTCATCCCAGCGCTCATCTTTTATAAGATCTTTGCATAAATTTAGCTCTTTTTCAAACATATTTATCGCGGCAACGACATTATTTTTATTTTGCTTAAAGATATCGCTCCACATAAATGGCGAACTCTTTGCGACACGTATCATGCCCTTAAATGTCGGTCCGCCAAGAGCAACGATATGCCTTTTATCCTCTTCTTTTAAGATCCCACTAGCAAGCGAAAATGCAATAGCGTGAGGCAAATGTGAGATGAGACCCACGTGATGATCATGCTCTTTTGCACTCATGAAAATGATCTTCATGCCAAGGCAAGAAAATAGCTCAACACTCCTTTTTACATGTTTTTCTGCACTCTCAGCAAAGTCACAAACTATGACAGTTGCGCCTGTGTAAAGCGACTTAAATGCAGCCTCAGGACCAGAGTACTCAGTACCTGCCATCGGGTGAGCTGGGATGAAATTTTTACGAATTTTTTCTGGCACGGCTTCTATTATCTTTTGCTTTGTCGAGCCAAAGTCGATGATCGTCGTATCTTCACTAATGTCAGTTAAATTTTGCACGATGCTTACGATAGCCTCAACTGGAACAGCCAAAAAGATGATGTCACACTTCTTTTTCATCTCATCAATGCTTAAAATTTCATGCACCAGTCCAAGTTCTAGTGCTTTTTTGCTGTTGTTTTCATCTTTGTCATACCCGCTGACACAAGAGATCAGCTTCTCATCTTTTAGTGCAAGACCAAGCGAGCCACCCATAAGACCAAGTCCGATGATACCTATTTTCATAAAAAACCTTTAAAATTATAAAATTTAAATTTTTTAAAAATAAAATATGATATTATACGCACTTATACTAAAACTCTAGGTTAAATTTAATGAAAAAGAAATTATTTTTACTAGCACTAGCTTTAAGCGGTCTAAATGCGCAAACGATTCAGTCAATAAATTTCAAAGGTCTAATCCACCTTTCACCTGATGTAGCCACTCAGATAATGGGGCTAAAAGTCGGTCAAGAGCTAACTCCAAAGCTTAGCGATAAGGCCATCACAAATTTATACAAGCAAAATTATTTTGATGATATCTACATAGAGGATACAGGTAGTGGCAATCTTTTAGTAAAAGTAAAAGAGAAGCCAAGTGTGGCTAGAGTCGATCTAAAGGGTATTGTGACAAATGACAAAACTGCGATCGAATCGCTAATCAACATCAAACCTGGCAATATGTATGATGAGCTAACTATAGAAAAAACAAAAGAGAGAATTCGCCAGTACTACGAGTCAAAAGGCTATTTTGACACAGTTGTCGATGTAGAAAAACAGCCAGTTGCAGACAACGACAGCTCACTTTTCATCACTCTAAACATAAACCGTGGCGAAAATATGATAATCAAAAAGGTAAATTTAGTCGGGGCAAAAGAATTTGACTATGACGATATCGAGCCAGTAGTTGCAAACAAAAGTAGAGAATTTATGGGCTGGCTTTGGGGCAGAAACGACGGCAAAGTTAAACTTTTTGAGCTTGAAAACGACCCAGCAAGGATTCAAGATAAATATTTTCAAAAAGGCTACCTAGACGCGACTGTTTCGTCACCTTACCTAAATGCGTCATTTGATAACTACACAGCTGATCTTACATACTACATCCACGAGGGTGAGCCTTATAAGGTTTCAAATGTAAGCATCACAGCACCTGAAGAGCTAGGACTTGATACTAAAAAGATCATAGATGATTTTAGACTTGAAGCTGGCGATACGATGAACTCAGCAAGACTTCGCCAAGATATGAAAAAGCTTGACGATATGGTCGCTGACAAGGGCTATGCATTTGTCAAAGTCTATCCAAAGACTGATAAATTTGATGAAAATAAAACAGTTGATATCGACTACGAAGTAGATCCTGGCGAAAAAGTATATATAAGAAATGTTCAAATTTCAGGAAACGACAGAACAGTTGATCGTGTCGTAAGACGTGAGCTATATCTAACTGAGGGAAATTTATATAGTAGAACCGACCTTCAAGACTCAAAAGATGCATTAAAAAGAACAAGCTACTTTGACGATGTCGAGATAGAAGAAGATCCAGTTGATAAGAACACAGTCGATCTAAAAGTAAAAGTAAAAGAGGCATCAACTGGCTCAATAAGCGGCGGTATCGGATACGGAAGTAGCGATGGCTTGCTACTAAACGCTGCTCTTTCTGACACAAACATCTTTGGCTCTGGCCTTCAAGGACAAGTAAGCGTTGATAAGAGCGATAGAGAGCTTTCTGGTCAGATAAGTCTTACAAATCCAAGAATTTTTGACTCAGAGTATAGCCTTGGCGGAACACTCTATGCAAACGACTATGACTGGAGAACATATAAGGAGAGAAGTTACGGCTTTAGCACAACACTTGGTAGAAAATTAACTAGAAATTTAAGTGCATCACTTACTTATAATATCGAACAAAGTAAAGTTACTCTAAAAGATGATAAGCTAAGAGATATCAACACAAGAACCAAAAAAGAAATTTATAGAGAAGGCAAAGCTATAAAAAGCGCTATAACTCCAGCTTTAACATATAATAGTACTGATGATTACTACTTGCCAAGACGCGGTATCATAGCTAGCACATCATTTGAGATAGCAGGACTTGGTGGCGATATAGACTTTGTTAAAAACCGCACAAATTTCAACTACTATCTAGGTCTTAGAGAGTACATAGACTACGATCTTATCTTAAGATATAAAGCAAGTTTTGGCAAAATTTGGGAGAGAGGCTATACTCCGATTAACGAAAGACTTTACCTTGGTGGCATAAGAAGCTTACGTGGCTACGAGAGCAGAACCGTATCTCCAAAAGTAGAATACAAAGGCGACTACTATGAATACGGCGGAGAAACATCATTTAACAACTCAGTTGAGATGAGCTTCCCTATAATAGAACGTGTCAAAATGCGTGGCGTTGTATTTTATGACTATGGTATGATCGGCGAAAATAGCCTAAATGAGATAAAAAGATCATCAGTTGGCACAGGTATCGAGTGGATAACACCGATCGGACCACTTCAACTAATCTTCGCAAAAGCTCTTAAACCTAAAGAGGGCGATGATACAAATACATTTGAATTTACTATCGGAAGACGCTTCTAATAAAATACTTTTAAGGGGCTAGCTTGCCCCTTAAATCCCCCGCAAACAAACAAACTTTAAGTCATATAAGAAAAAGCAAGGCTAACATTAGATATAATCCCACAATTTTTAATATAAGTGGGTAAAAAGATGAATTTCTCAGACATTTTTTCAAAGATAAGAAAAGCTCAACCTCGTCCAGAAGAAGCACCTACACACTGGGTAAAATGCGACAACTGCCACTCACTGATGTATTACAAAGAAGTTGAAGCTTGTTTTAATGTATGCCCAAAATGCGGCTACCACATGAGATTAAAAGCTGATGATCGCATAAATTTAATCTGCGATGAAGGTAGCTTTGTAGAATTTGACGCAAATTTAAAACCAGTAGATCCTTTAAATTTTGTCGATAAAAAATCATACAAAAAAAGAATTACAGAAAATAAAGAAAAAACAGGACACACAAGCTCAGTGATATGCGGCGAAGGCAAATGCAACGGACAAGAGATCCAGCTAGTTGTTTTTGACTTTGGCTTCATGGGCGGCTCACTAGCTTCAGTTGAGGGCGAAAAGATCGTAAGAGCGATAAAACGCGCGATCGAAAAACGCCAAGCCTTGATCATCGTAAGCGCATCTGGTGGCGCTAGAATGCAAGAGAGCACATTTTCTTTAATGCAGATGTCAAAGACTTCAGCAGCCCTAAAACTTCTTGATGAAGCAAGACTACCATATATTTCTATCCTTACAGATCCGACGATGGGCGGCGTTAGTGCATCATTTGCATGGCTTGGAGATCTAATAATCGCTGAACCTGGCGCGCTAATAGGTTTTGCAGGACAAAGGGTCATCAAACAAACCATAGGTGCTGATCTTCCAGAGGGCTTTCAAAGGGCTGAATTTTTGCTTGAGCATGGTCTTATAGATGATATCGTGCCAAGAAGCGAACACAAAAAATATATAAGCGATATGGTTAAATTTCTTACAAATAGCAAAGCTATGATCTCTAAAAGCGAAGTGACTACTGGAAACAAAGCTGGCTTTGAGCTAAAGCTAAAAACCAAAGGGTAAGTTTGGAAATTTCGGTTTTTAGCATTCAAAAATCATCGCGTGACAACTTTGAAAACGAGATACAAGAATATATAAAAATGAGTGCAAAATTTGCCAAGATAAACGACAAAATAATATTTAATGAAAAGATAGCAAAGGCTCAAAGCAGTGGCAGAAGCGATGCGCTAAGAGCTTATGATGAAATTTACGAGCCAAATTTAAAAGGCTTTTGTGTGATGCTTGATGAAAATGGCTCACAGCTTGACAGCCAAGAATTTGCTCAAATTTTAAACTCAAATTCACAGATCAATTTTTTCATAGGTGGAGCTTATGGGCTTAGCCAAAATTTAAAAAACAAGGCACAAAAAGTCGTAAGCTTAAGCAAGATGACTATGGCGCACAAAGTCGCCAAGCTCGTACTTTTTGAGCAAATTTTTAGAGGGCTTTGTATCAATGCAAACCACCCATATCACAAATAAAGGAATATAAAATGACTCAAAACGAGCTAAATTTTTTCAAAAAACTACTTGAAGATAGAAAGCTACAAATCAAAAAAAATATTTATGACTCATCAGTTGAAGTAAGCGGCCTAAGAGATAGTGGCGTAAGCGATGAATTTGACATCGCTTCAGTAAATACCGACCAGCTTATAGAGCAGTCTATATCAACCCAGCAAAGAGCCGAGCTTCACGAGATCGACGAGGCACTTGAAAAGATAGCAAACAAGACTTATGGAATTTGTGACATGTGCGAAGAGGAGATCGGCGTCCCTCGCCTAAAAGTAAAACCGCATGCAAAATACTGCATAGCTTGTCGTGAGATAATAGAAAAAACAGCAAAAAACTAAGGAGAAAATATGAAAACTAGAAAATTTCTCGTCTACTGCATCATCTACACAGCAGTTGTTGCAGGACTTACCTATTCTCTTAATAGTTCAGACTTCACCTTTGAGCTCTTAGGTCAAGCCATAACCTTGCCAGCAGCTGTCTGGGTGGCACTTCCAGTGGCCATTTTGGCGCTCCTTGCCCTACTTCACATCGCATATCACGGATACGCCTTTTATAGATATAAAAAATGGATAAAAAAAGATAGCCAACTCTACAAAGACCTTGCAAAAGAGACGCTTCTTGGCTTTGAGAGCAACAAAGACTTTAAAACCGATACTTACAAGATCGCCTCACAACTTACACGCTCTATCTCACCAGTAGGCGAGCTTAAAGATGTTGGTGTTGATGACGGCGAGATAAACAATATCTTACAAACCATAAAAAGCATAAAAAACAAAGAGATCGTCGATCTAAAGAAATTTAGACTAGCAAAAGATAGCAAGCTAAACATCCTAAACGAGCTAAACAAGATCGAGCAGCTGCCAACTTACTACCTTGACCTGCTTAAAAATCACGACCTAAACGATACGCTTAAAAAAGCAGCCGTTGCCAAACTAATAAAAACAGCAAATTTTAGCGATATAAAAAGGGCAAATTTAGACCTAGCAAGCGAAGATATAATGACCATTATCACACGTTTTATAAATGATGAGATTGACCTAAGTAGCGATGAAATTTTCGATCTTTTAAATAATGCAAAAGTAACAAAAGCACAATACGACAAAGCAGCTATAATGCTTAAAAATAAACTAAAACCAGACGCATTTATCGGCATCTTTGAGAAGCTAAAAAGCATCCATGCTGACGCTGATGAAGCCTACGTATATGTGCTATTTGAGCTTCAGATGCTTGATAAAGTAAGAGAAGCTATCGAGGGCAGCGACCCTGATGAGTTTAAAGAGATAAAGGTTTTACTATTTTTGCGAGATAACGGCAAAATGGTGCCTAGCTCGCTATTTTTTAAATGATAGACTTTAGTAAAAAGCCACTTTTCTTAGCGCCACTTGCTGGCTTTTCTGACCTGCCGTTACGAAGCGTCGTCAAGAAATTTGGCTGCGACGTCACTGTTAGCGAGATGATCAGCGCAAATGCCTTGGTCTATGAGCGCAGTGACAAAACTCTTGAGATGCTTAAAAAATCTCCAAACGAAGAGCCCTACGTCGTCCAAATAGCTGGCAGCGATATAGAAAATCTAAAAAAAGCCGTGCAGATAGTCAATAAATTTGATGGAATTTATGGGCTCGATCTAAACTGCGGCTGCCCTGTGCCAAAGGTCGTTAGACAAGGCGCAGGATCGGCTTTGCTAAACGATCTTGACAAACTTCAAAGTATAATCGAAGCCGTAAAAAGCGTCTCAAACAAAGAGAGCCTAAGCGTTAAATTTAGACTTGGTTTTAACGACAAAAATGAAGAGAAAATCGCAAAAGCCTGCGAAGAAGCGGGCGCAAACTACATCGCAGTGCATGGTCGCACCAGAGCTGGTGGATACACTGCAAAGGTTGATTATGAAGCGATCGCTAGAGTAAAGGCGAGTGTGAAAATTCCAGTCGTTGCAAATGGCGATATAAACGCGCAAAATGCAGATAAAATTTTAAATCTCACAAAATGTGACGCCCTAATGATCGGCAGAGCAAGCATCGGCAACCCTTGGATATTTCACGAGATAAAGACCAAAAGTAGCGTGGATAAGGCGCTAAAACAAGAGATCATCTTAGCTCACTTCGACGCTATGATCGAACACTACGGCGAGTACGGACTTTGTATATTTAGAAAGCATCTGCACCAATACAGCAAGGGCATAGATGGCGCTACGAGCTTTAGAAATGAGGTAAATTTCATCAAAGATGCCCACGTGATGAGAGAGCGTATAAGGGAGTTTTTTGCCTAGATGCAAGGCTACATCCTGCGCGTGCAAAAGGTCAGAGACGAGGACCTTTTAGTCTTTGTGCTAACGCCAAATTTGCTCGTAAAGTCATATAGATTTTTTGGCGCACGCCACTCAAACATCATGACTGGCTACAAGATCGACTTTGAGCTAGAGCAAGAGGCGAAATTTCTACCAAAGCTTAGAAGCATACTTCACCTTGGCTTTAAGTGGCTGTTAGAGCGTGACAAACTCATCATTTGGCAGCAGTTTATGCGCCTACTTTATGATCATCTAAAAGAGGTCGAGCAGCTCGATGAAATTTACTTTAACGAGCTTGATCGCTGCGCCAAACAGATGCAGCTACAAAACCCAAAACGCCTTATCATCGAAAGCTACGTTAAAATTTTAGAGTATGAAGGCAGGCTTCACAGCGAGCTTGAGTGCTTCATCTGCGACGAGGAGATAGAAAGCGAGCTTTGCCTCACTCGTGGCTTTTTGCCATCTCACAAGCACTGTCTTGATAGGAGCGAATTTGACGCTAGCAAGATCAAAAATTTGTTTGACACAAAAAGCACGATCGAGCTAAATGACGATGAGATAAACCGCCTTTATAAAATTTTACTTGACGGGCTTTAGGCTTACCTTCGTCCTCTCATCAAATTCTTTTAAAACGTCCATTATCTTGCTTGCTAGCCCCTCAAGCGTTTGATCTTTTTTAAGCTCTAAATTTCTAAGCTTTAAAATCCTGGCTAGTATATCTTTTAGATCTTTCTTGCCAGATAGTATCTCATCATAATAAGCCTTTGGTATGCCTATCTCACTTCTATCTTGTTTTGTAAGTATTAATGAACTTTTATACACATTAAGAGCCTCGTCAGTTATTCTTGTTGTGCCACCTTGCAGCACAAGACCTTGCTCGTTTTTTAAAAATGCAACAAAGATTTGTTCCTTTGTATAGCCTTGTTCGTTATCATATACAGACATGTCAGGCTTAAAGTCATATCCAGCACTACTAACCCACATATAAGGGATAGTATGCTCAGTTGTCATCACTTCTGGAGAAAAGTCAAGGAAATTTCCATTGACTTCTACATTTATATCGCTTAGATCATCCCATAACCTATGTGCATCTTCTGCGTCTTGTGCTGTCCTAAAGATATGAGTTACCTTCTCATTACTCCTATCAGTTAGTCCATCTATCTCGTCACTTGTCATCCTACCCATTAGATATTCGAAATGATCCATTTTTTTATCTTTTGAAAAGTAGCCCTTTGGCATCTTTGCTAGGTCCTCGGCTGAGTAAAATTCTTTACCCTTACTAATAACTCCAGCTGAAATTTGATCAAAAATTTTATAGTATTGCTTGATAGTATTTGCTAGATCGATATTTGCAAAGCTATCCTCTCCAAAGAGTTGGTTATCTTTTTTGTTTCCATTGAAAAATTTATACTATTTGGGTGCTTTTGATTGTGTAGCACTATCGCATCAAGTGTGCTTTTGTGAATTTTAAAGTCCTGTGGCAAGCCTGCTGCTTTGTTAAAATCAGCTCCCATAAATCCTTTAGCATCTACACTATATCCATAACCCTCTTGTGAAGTAAATTTAGCCTGATAAAGAGAGTCGATACTGCTAGATGAAACAAAGTCATTCTTAGGAATAGTGGTTTGGCTGATCGAATTTATATTTGGAGTGTTAGGCAAGAAATTTGCAAAGCCTTCGCTTTTTGTCTGCTTTTGGTAGTGCTGTTTTGTTAAGATGGAGTTATAAGAGACTTTCATAGCTTACTCCTTGAAATTTAGCTTCAAAGAGTAAGCAAAAGTTGTGCCGAAAATTTTATCAACAGGGGAGCATTTTGTGTAGAGATAAGTTATATATAAACTAAATTATTTAAAAGACGATTTACCAATTAAGAAAATTTCACTCAAAATTTTGAAAAATCGTTGAGTAATTTAAAATTTACTAAGGATAGTAAAATGCAAATTTCTAGCTCGCCATATCCTTATCTGTCTAGAGAGCATATAGCTAGTGAGATGGGGTTTAAATTTAACGATATAAACGAGATCCTTGATAACAATATGGGATATGGTATGAGCTTTCCTAAATACGCAAGGCTAGATAGAAAAGCTCAAGCTGCGTCTTATGATAGACATATATATCCACTATCTGGCTTTACAAAAGGCGATGAAGCAAAAGTCTCTATCATAGGAAAGCTTAGAGGCTATGATCCTGACTTTACAAGTGAGCAGCTATCAGATCTTAAAAATTTCATAAATGAAAGCAAGGGTTTATTTGTAGAATACATACAAGGTCAGCAAGCAAAACCAGACAATGATAAGCCAAAAATTTTAAGAGATATCCCATACACTGTAAATGAATTTTTAAATGAATATCGTGGCGATCGCCAGCTGCTATTTATGCAAAACTCAAGGACTGTTGATCTGCTTGATAGCGATATGAGCGTTGATGAGTTTAAAGAGGAGTGGGCTAAATATGCATTAAAAGAGCGGTTTAATATAACTTTATCTGGCGAAGATGCCAAAAATGCTGTCAATATACTAAAAGAGATGAATGAAAAAGGTCTTCAGGATATAGAGAGCGTTGAAGAAGAAAAAGACGACACCAAAGAGAAAAAATTTACTCCTATCCAAGCTGAAAGCAAAAACACTGAAACTTATGACATTACTAAGGATGAGAAATTTTCATATTTGCTCAAGCTTCAAAAACTTGAGAGAGAACGAGGTATCGATGTGCTTCGTATCATGCAAAAACTTGAAGAAAATGGTAAAAAGGTTGTCGATAAAAAGGTTTAAATTTATCTTTATATCTAGCACAAACCACTGCTATGTTATCCTATAACAAGCTCGTTTTGCTTTACCTATCAAGCCATCTTATTTAAAATTTGCTTCTTATCTATCTTTTGCATAAGCTCTAAGACGTCTATGCCTCTTTTTTCTTTAAATTTTAAAAGCTCTCTTGCAAAGAGAAATTTTTGATCCTTATTTATATCATAGGTCTCATACTTCTTTTTAACCTGCATAGGTTTAAATTTCTTCTCACTTTGCTCTTTGGCAAAATTTGCATTGTATTCTTGCTCTTCTTTGATTATCTGCTTTCTTTGTTCTTCAACATCTTTTGTTGCTTTCTCTCTTGCTTTGGCAAATAACGTTTTAAATTCATCTATGCTTAGGTCGGTTCTATCTAAAAGACTAAGCGACTCCTTGTTATTATTCGGATAAAGAGAAGACATGCTATCTATAAAGGCTCTTAGGTCAGCCTCCTCTTCTTTTGTGCCAAGACCAGCCACCTTTCCAGATATTGTTGGCCTGCCATCAACAGAGTTATCCCTCAGCCAGTCCATATAGCCTTGAAGTTCCCAATCTATCGCTTTTTCTATGGTTTCTGGATATTTTCCGTATAGAGCTCTTCGCTCTTCTAGAGAGTATTTGTTTGATAGCATACTATCTATTTTATCTATGGTTTTTGTTATCCAGTCTTCCGTTCCTTCCTCTATACCGATTATCTTATCTAGTCCAACACCAAATGGTCCTTGCATATAAGCATCAACTTTAGCTTTCTCATCTTCTGCAGATAAATTTTTATTGCCGTGAGCTATGTAGTCATCTAAAATTTCTTTATATTGCATCGATCCATTATAGGTAGTAATAAACATTTCAGCCCCCTACGCCTTTATATCAACATCTCTTTTTATACCAAGCATATCTACTAGATATTTTCCTGCTGGGTTTTCATTTAGCTCTTTTACTAAATTTAAAGGTGGCATACTAAATCTCAAAAAGCTATCCATAAAGTCCTTGCTCTTTTTACCATCTTTGTCTATCTCGCCAAAGAGTAGCTTTAGCATTTTTAGATTATGCTCCATCATCTTTTTAAATGAGAGTTCGTCTTCTTCATATCCCCTACGTCTATCTTCAGGAGTGCTGACAAAGCCACTTTGTAAGTCGATATAGACAAAGTCTCTTTTAGATCTGATGTAGTCTTGCATATATTTAGGCATGCCAGCTATATCGTTATCAGTAGCATTTATAAAGCCAGGTCCAAATTTCATCTCACCCATTAGATCAAACAGCTCAAATGCTCTATTAAATTCTTTACTATCTACGCTCTTATCATAGCCTTCTCTTTTGCCTTGTGCTGTTGTCTCGCCCTCTCTTACATCAAGGTTGTTGTTTATAACGGCTGCTATAAGTCCGCCTTTGGTTATTGAGCCGTCTTTATTTGTGTATTTCTCTCCGTGCGGATCCATAAATACACCAATGACCGTGTTTTCTTTGCCGCCATTGTTGTTATTAAAGATATCAGTTGTTGGTTTTAATGGCTGTCTGCCGTCTCCACCATTAAAGCTTGGGTTGAAAAAAAGCGTGCTTATCATCTGCTTATTTGACTCTTTGCCGTTAAAATCAGCCGCAGCCGAGCCAAATTCATGAATGGAGTTATGGATCTTGGTTACTTGCATACTTTGGCGGTTATAAGAAAAGCCTTGAGGGAAATTTCTTATCTCATCTAAGCTAAAGCTATCTTTTGAGTTTAGTGTGTCTTCGCCAACTACTTGGGAGAGAATTTTATAGGCATTATTTACGGTTTTTAGTATGTCGATGCTGTCAAAAGCCCTTTGCATATAGTCAGGCTGCGTCTCTATCCTTACTAACGACTCCAGCGTGCTTGAGTGAATTTTATATCCGCTTGGTATGCCAGCTTGTTTATTAAACTCATCTGTAAAGTAGCCATCTTTATCTACCTTATAGCCTAAAACTAGAGAGCTAGTTTGGTTTGTAGAAGCTTTGGTTGATGTTTTTATGTTCTGCTCTAAATTCAAGGGATAGCTACCAAGTGCGTTTATCATCTAATATCCTTTTAGCTTCATACCAAAGATATCGTCTTTTTTGTGAAAAGATTTACCTAGTAAATTTAGCTACTTTGGCTAGAGCAAATGCCGATCTTAAGAGATGCCTAAACTACTTTTGTCTGCCTAAAGCATAAATTTGATTTAGCTCATTAAAAGCTAAATTTATATTATCTTCGCTTGGCTTTACGGCGCTGTTTTTTAGTAGCTCAAGCACTAAATTTTTAAAATTTTCTCTATCTTCTGCTAGCTTTTTAAGGCTAGCCACATCGCTCAAGCTTTTGTTTCTATGATCCTTCGTCTGGGCAGCGATGAAGGCGTTATTTAGCAAGACTTCAGGCTTTAGCGCAGTCTCTCCACCTTCTAGGATCGCAGGACTTTCTGACTTTAGAAAACTAATAAACAAAGCCTCTTTTTTGTAACCAGACTCCGTTTTATAGTAAGAGAGGTCTGGGCTAAAGCCACCACTATTTTCCTGCTCTAAATTTGCAAAATTTAGCTTTTTAAGGTTTGTTTTTATGCCTAGTTTTGATAGATCTTCGCTTAAATTTGATGCAAGCTTCATTTCATCTTCGCTACTAAAGATGTTTGTAACAACCTCGTTTTTGCGACTATTTAAAAAGTCAATATTTGATCTATCGCTCAAATCTGCGTTAAAATCGATACCTTTCATCCCTTGCGAGATGTAGCCTTTTGGCAGATTTGCTAAGTCACTCTTTGTAAAACCATCTTTGTTTAAACTCTTACCCATTACCTGAGAAAAGATAGCGTAATACTGACCTATCGTGTCTGCTATGTCGATATTTTCAAAGACATCATTGTCAAAAAGCTTGCCGCTTGCGTTGCTATAAAGGACGCTATTTATATTATTTTGCTTTGTTGCGAAGTTTAGAAATTCTTTTATAGTGCTTTTGTGAAGCTTAAAGTCCTGTGGCAAGCCGGCTGCTTTATTAAAGCTAGCGTCCATAAAGCCAGCCTTATCGCTTTGATAGCCAAGCTCGTTTTTGTCTTTAAATTTCACGCTATAAATGCTTTGCTGTGTATCTTTTGTAAGTTCAAGTCTTTGTAAATTTTGTGCAATGTCTTTTGTTTTTTCATTATTTGCAAGAGCGTTTTGAAATTTGACACTTTCAGACTGCTCTTTTTGAAGTTTCCTTGCTTTTGCCTCAGTAGCTACTGAGCTATACTTTTGCGTGCTAACACTAAAAATGCTCATTTACGATCCTTGCTTATCAAATTTATATTTAGTAAGCAAGGAGTGTTCCTACTTCAAAATGAGTTTTTACTTTTTGGATGTGTTGTAATAAATTTGGTTGCAAATTTAGCTTTAAGGGCAGAAACGAAGAGTTAAATTTACTCTTCACTGCCTTCGTTGATACCAAAAAATGTATCTGTGTGGATATTTTCAAATGCTGCTTTAAGCGATGTAAAGAGCTTTGGATTTTCTTTTTCTAAATTTGCCAAAAGCTGCTTGGTCTCATATCTAGCGTGCGGCATCTTCACGTCAAATCTCATCGCAGGACACGCCTCATCGCCAACAACTCTTAGCTCATTTTTGATCGCATTTTCGCGAAGTTGTCTTTCGCGCACAAAGATAAATGGCCTGATCACGACGATGCCATTTTTGGCTCTGTATTTTGGAGCAAGCGTCCTTAGCGCGCCATTGTAGGTAAAATTCATAAAAAAGCTCTCGGCTGCGTCGTCTAAATGGTGAGCGATCGCAAGCTTGTTAAAGCCGTGCTTTAGCGCATATGTATAGAGATAGCCTCTTCTCATGCGTGAGAAAAAGCTGCAAAAGCTAGAATTTTTGCGGATCTTCTCCTTTGATATCTCAAATATCGAGCTATCTATCACCTCGTGCTCTATGCCGTGCTCGTTGCAGTGTTTTGTAAGATACGCGTAGTCTTCGCCCATGCCGTAGCTTAGCGTCACAGCCTTAAACTCAAATTTCTCAGGCGTGACGTTTTGCACATGTTTTAGCACGTGAGCGAGCGCGAGGCTATCTTTACCGCCACTAAGGCCGAGTAAGATCTTATCTCCGCCCTCTATCATCTTGTATCTAGCGTTTGTCTGACCAACCTGCCTTAGTAGCCTTTTGCTAAGCTCTATCATAAGCTCTCCACTATTTCTAGGATAAATTTAGCGCTCACGTTTGCTGAGTCTTGCAAGAATTTATCAAAGTCAAACTCAGCCTCGTTGCCAGCTCCGTCGCTGATGGCTCTAAGGATGAAAAATGGCACGCCAAGCGTCTCGCAAACTAGCGCAACGCTCGCACCCTCCATCTCGGTAGCACTAGCGTTAAATATCTTTTTTATCCACTCTTTTTTCTCGTTGTCACAGATGAACTGATCGCCAGTTGCAATGATGCCTGAATTTAGCCTCATGCCCTTTTTACTAGCGACATTTTTAGCTAGCTCATTTAGATCCTCATCACTCTTGACAAAGATACTTGTCCCTGGCACAAAGCCGTATGGATGTCCAAAAGCTGTGATGTCAAGGTCGTGCTGCACAAGGCTGGTGGCATATAGCATATCGCCTATTTTCAAATTCTCATCAAGCGAGCCAGCAACGCCTGTAAAAAGCAGCTTTGAAGCCTTAAATTTCTCTATCATCAAGGTCGCAGTGATCGCCGCATTTACCTTGCCGATCTTCGAATAGGCGATGACTAGGTTCTTACCTTTGTAGTTTGCTTCATAAAATTTATTATTTGCATATTCGGTAGTTTTATACTCGCCAACCATCTCAAGGATCGGCGTTATCTCCTCTTGCATCGCTCCAAGTATAGCTATCATCTCTCCTCCAATATCTTCACAACCTCTTCAAGGCTCGCCATGTCAGTGACGCTATATGTCGGTTTTTCTGTGATCTTTTTGTTTATTCCTTTTAGTGTCGTAGCACCTAGCTCGATAAAGCAATCAACCTCGTTTTCGTAATTTTTGATGCTTTGCTTGTAGCAAACAGGCTTTATGAGCTGCTCTTTTAAAAGCACTAATGCTTCGTTTTTATCAGTATAAATTTTCGCATTTACGTTTGAAACGACTGAGTCAAAATTTGCAGCCAAAACTCCCTCAAGCTCGCTTGCCAGCCTAACGCTAGCTGGCTCAAGTATCGGGCAGTGGCTAGCTACTGACATATTTAAAAGCATCGCTCTTTTGGCACCTGCTTCTTTAAATTTAGCTTCATAGCTTGCGAGATCAGCCCTCACGCCAGCTACTACTATCTGGCCGTCGCAGTTATAGTTTGCAGCATAAATTTTCAAGCCCTCATTTTGTGCGTTTTTGCAAATTTCCTCAACGACCTCGTCGCTAAGACCTAGCACTACCATCATGCCAGCATCTTTACCAACACAAGCCTCTTGCATAAATTTACCACGTAAATTTACAAGTCTAATGGCATCAACAAAGCCAAATGCACCACTAACCGCAAGGGCTGTAAACTCACCAAGTGAGTGGCCTAGGCTAAATTCTGGCTTGGCCTTGATAAAATTTGAAAATGCCAAGTAGCTCATAAGCGAGTTTAAAACGATAGCGGGTTGGGTAAATTCTGTCTTGTCTAGTTTGTCATTTTGTGTAAATAAAAGCTCTTTAAAATCAATGCCAGTTTGGTTAGAAGCGTCGTTTAAAAGTAGCTGGGCTGAAGAGAAATTTTCGTAAAATTCTTTTCCCATACCAATATTTTGCGAGCCTTGGCCCGCAAAAATAAAAGCAAATTTCTTCATTTTGGTTTCTTAATGGTGGTGATGTCCGTGTCCGCCACAACCGCAGCCGCCTTCGCCGTGTCCGTGACCGCCGCAGCACTCATGCTCGTGACCATGGTCATGACCGCCACAACCGCAAGTGTGTGTGCCAGCTACCATGCCAGTAGCTTTTTCATCTTCAGTAGCTTCTCTAACTTCTACGATCTCGACATTAAATAATAAGTCTTTGCCAGCGTATGGGTGGTTAAAATCAACTGTCACTTCGTCATCTTTGATTTCTTTAACGATGACGCGAACACTTGAGCCATCTTCATTTTGACCAAAAAGCTCCATGCTTTCATGTAGGTCTATACCGGCAAATTGCTCTTTTGGAAGTGATTGGATGGCGTCATTATTGTATTCACCACAACCCTCAGCTGCTTTGATATTTATAGTAGCTTTGTCGCCTGATTTTAGTTTGCTAACTTCTTCTTCAAGCTTTTCTATAATGTGACCATGTCCTGTAATAAAAGAAATTTGACCACCTTCTTGCATATTTGACTCTAAAATTTCGCCAGTATTAGCGTCTTTTAGCTCATAAAACATAGTTATAACTTGATCTTTACTCACAATAATCTCCTTGGAATTTAGTTTTGATTAATGTGAGATTATATCTAAAAAAGAGTAAATTTTAGTTTCTGTTGGGAGCAGCTTTGGCTTCTTTGCTATCTGGATAGCCTACTTTTAAAGCCTTATAAAATCTATTTGCACTTTGAGTATCGCCGATCTTATCAAAGCTTATAGCTGTGTGATACAAAAGTTTTGGAGTGTAGTCAGCCTTATCTTCACTTTGTATACTTTTTTTATAGTATTGTATGGCTGTGCTGTATGATTTTTGACTATAAGCAACTTCACCTAGATAATAATTTGAAGCACCAGTTTTATAGCCTTTTTTATTTAAGTATTCAAAATATTCAGCTGCTTCTGTACTATTACCAGAATTTAATAGTTTAATGCCGTCAGCTAAAATATCCTTGTCGCTTTTGCCACTAAAATTTGAAGTTGGCTTATTTTGTTGTTTTGGATTTGCATTTTGCTTTGGTTGAGCAGCATTTTTATCCATTATCGCACCTAATTTATTTAAGGCAGCAGTAATGTTTCTATAGTTTTTATCTTGTATATCTCTAGTCTCATCAACGTAAGCTTTTAGCGATGTTAAACTTACACCAGAATCGCTTATACCACCATTTACTTTGGTTTCAATATCGTTCATTCTTTGCTCAAGCTTATTCATCCTGGCACTCATGCTCTCAATTAAGCTTTGCAAACCTTGAAGTTGTTCTGAAACATTATCCATGTTTTCTTCGATATTTTGAACGCTTCTTTTGTTGCTCAGAGTTGCTTTTTCATCATCTGTTAGTCCATACGGATTTGCGCTGTCCATATTGCCTGCGTCAAATGCTGAAACTTCTTGGGCTGAACCTATAGAGAAAGCGGCTCCAAGAAGAGCCGCAATGATTATTTTTTTATTCATTATTACTTACAGATTAAGGAAGTACTTTGAAATCTGCACGTCTGTTTTGAGCGTCGCAAGCTTTTGTTTTGTCTGTACAAACTGGGTTGCTTTCGCCAAAGCTTACTACAGCGATTCTATCAGCGCTAACGCCATTTCTTACAAGAGCATCTTTAGCACTTTTAGCACGTTTTAGACCAAGAGCATAGTTATACTCATCTGTACCCCACTCATCGCAGTTACCTTCTACTTTTATAGAAAGAGCTTGAGCGTCAGCTTGGTTGAATACTGATGCATTTGAGCTAACAACACCTTGTTGATCAGCTTTGATGTTAAATTTATCAAAGTCAAAGTATACACTTTTAACTTGGCTCTCGATGTTAGCGATAAGAGCTGCTAATCTATCAGCATCACTCATGCTACCTGAGTTATCTGCAGATTGATTTGAATTTGCATTCATATCAACTTCAGGGTTTTTAGAGCTACAACCGCTCAACAATAAAGTTGCAACTGCAACACTTGCTAGAACTACTTTTTTCATTCCTTATCCTTTTTGAAAAATTTGGTCGAATTATAGCATATTTTTTTAAATATTATCAGAATATTACCAATCAATAGATTGAATTTTACCTACTTTTAGTGGAAATTGGAAACTTCTGTTCTCATTTAATCTAACAACGCCAAGCGAGCTTTGACCGCCAAGTTCTTTGATAAATACGACACTTTGACCATCACTTGAAAATCTTGGATAGTTATTTTTACCATTTGCTGTAAGCTGACGGATAAAATCTGTTTGAGTTGAGATCAGATAGATATTAAAGCCACCACTAGCCTCTCTACTTGAATAAACTACATAGTTTTCAAAAGTGCTTACTGAGTTGTTGTTTTTACCATGAAATACCATTTGCTCAACACTTCCGCCTGAAGTTGCAGGTGTTGCGAAGATGTTAGGATATCCAAGTCTATCTGAGACAAAAACTATTCTGCTGTCATTATCTACAAAATTTCCATTTACGTCAATGCCTGGATAGTTTGTTATCTGAGTTAAATTCTTACTACCTGTGTTGTAGATAAAAATATCTGGCTGATCTTTTGGCGCCATAGTTAATAAAATTTTGCTTCCATCTTTGCTAACGTCTGAAGCTATAAGCATACCAACGCTGTCGATTATCTTCGTTTTTGTGCCTGAATTTAGGTCATATCTAAACAAAGTTGGTTTGTTATTTACATAAGATGTATAGTAAAATTTACTTTGATCAGCGCCTGCCCATTTAGGGAAGATGTTTAGACCACCGCTTACGATTGTCTTTTGATATGTAAGCGTGTAATCAGCCACTATAATAGAGCTTTGGCGAGCAGAGGTATATTTAGCTAGGATGATAAATTTCTCCATCCAACCAACTGGTGGTAAATTTAGCTCATTTGTTAGCTCAACTATACTTTTGTGTGCTAAAAACGGATACTTCGCACCATCAGGCATGTTATATACTCTCTCATACCTTGTAGTTGCAGTCTTTGCATCGATGAGTTTTACTCTTAAAGTAAGAGGTGAGCCCATAGAACCCTCAAGAGCATATCTAAAGATAAGCTCAACACCTTTGTCGCTCATTGTATTTGTAGCTGCAGTTCCTTCATAGGTTGAAGGCACGTGATCTTCGATAACTTCAAAGTCAGAGCTAACTTTCAAGTCGCCTAGCATGATCTTAAAGAATTTATCTTTAAAGCCTGCATCACTAACAGCTGTAGTTGCATCTTGCAAAGCTATCTTTGGCAAAGCAACACCTTGGTTTACAACAGATATCGTCGCATCAGCAGCATAAAGCCCTAGAGCAACGCACAAAAAAAGAAAAATTTTCTTCATCTCTACTCCGTAAATTTATAAATTTTAGTTTATTTTATCTTCTAAATTTAAATTAAAAGTAGTACTTTTGTCTGGATTAAATGGAAATTTCTCTGCAGTAAGCTTTTCCAGGCACTCTCTAACCTTTGCATTAAACTCTTCATTGTATGATAGCTCTAAAATTTCATAGTTGAAATTTCCACTTTGATCTATCATGACTTTTACCTTAGCTATATTTGCAGAGTCAGCTTTATAGCTTTGCCATCTTCTTTGAATTTGTTTTGTTATGGCTCCCATCAATGGATCATAAGTGCCGGTCATTTGTGACTTTGGAGCTGTTGGGTTTTGATCTATCTTTAAACTCTTAATTATGTCGCTAGCCTCTTTTGCAGCTTTTGAGCTAGAAGCCTCGCTTTTTTTGCGGCTTTGCACTTTATTTTCAGCCTTTTTTATACCATCATCTTTTTTAAGCTTAGTCGAGTCTATGTCACTAAAAAGGTCTTTTATATTTGGCTCTTTCGGTTTTGGCTTTTCAACTGGCTTTGGTGTAGGTTTAGGCTCAGGTTTAGGCTCTGGCTTAACATCCTCTTTAGGCTCTTCGCTAGGTTTTGGGATTTCAGGCTTTGGTTCTGGTTTTTTAGGCTCAGGCTTTGGCTCTTCTTTTGGAGGAGTTGGCAAGCTTGGGGTTGGCAATGGCTCATCTGGCACAACAGGTTTATTTGTGGTCTCTTGTTTATCTTCTTCTGACTCTTTTTTTGGTTCTGGCTTTGTCTCTTTTACGACCTCTTTTGCTTGTTTTGGCGCTTTTATGGTTTGATCAACTTCTCTATCAACCATAACTACATCCATAATAGCATCTTTGTCATCAGTATATTTTTTAGGAGGTTCGCTAAAAAAAGTAAGCTTTATAAACAAAGCAAGCACAATGATAATGTAAATACAAAACGCTACAAAAAATGAACTAAGCGTTGGAAATTTAACTTTATTAGGCATCTTAACCGTTTGTCTCTAAAGCTACTTTATTAAAACCAGCACCTTTTAAGATCTTTAATACAAACATAACATCATCGTATTTTAAATTTTTATCAGCCTTTATGTATATAGGCGAGGTTTTGTCATATTTTGCACTCATCAGCGCAATATTATCTGGGAGTTCAGCAAGGCTCATTGTACTTTGATCTATCCTAACTTGTCCTTGTGCATTTATAGAGACTATAAGATCTTTTTGTTTGGATGTAGATGTCTTTGCCTTTGAGCCGTCTGGCAATGTTATATCTTCTTGATATGTTATAGTTGGCATTGTAACCATTAAAATAGCCAACAAAACAAGCATGATATCAACAAGAGGCGTTATGTTTAGCTCTGGTGTTTCGTCATCAAATTTAAGAGCCATCTATAACGTCTCATCATCTTTTTTAAGTGCTATCATAACGTCAGCTTGACGCTCGATAACGCTCATTAATTCATAAGCTTTTCTTTTTATAAGCAAGTTAAATGTATATGCTGGGATGGCAACAAAAATTCCACAACCTGTCGCAACAAGTGCTTCAGAGATAGCTGGGGCTATAACTCCAAGAGATGAACCTGCGCCATTTCCTAGCTGTGAAAATGTCTCCAAGATAGATACAACTGTTCCAAAAAGACCGATAAAAGGAGAAGTAGAAGCTATTACGCTAAGCCATGTAAGCCCACTTGTAGCATTCTTTTCTGCAATGCTTATGCAGACATTTAGCTTTTCTTTTGAAATTCTACCGCTTGCGCATTTCTTTAAAGACGAGTCATTTGGTATATTCTTAGCACCCATAAGTAGTGCTTCAAGCGCATTTTGCTCGCGTTTTTGCCAAGCTCCTATGCCAGCCATTCTTGAAAAAAGAATTGTAAAACTAACTATAAAATATATTGACAACCAAGTTAAAACTATAATTGTAATAAAACTACTTCTTTGAATGTAATTTAAAAATATATCTATTCCGCCCACTTATCTTGCTCTCACTACATTTTCCATTTTTGATATAGTTGCTGCAAAAGCATTTGTATCACTACTCATACTCTCTATCAAATTTCTAGCAGCTTCTAATGAATTTGCAAGCTCGCTTTCGCTATTTCCAGAGACATAGACCGCGCCGTCAGCTAGTATAACTACTTTGCCCTCGTCAATCTTTGCATAGCCCCAGTTGATAGCAACTACATCGTGCTTTTTATGCTTATCTTCTATATCTATAATACCTGCTTTTAAAAGAGATATTAATGAGGCGTGGTTTGGTAAAACACCAAACTCACCCTCGCTACCTGGAAGCACTACACTACTCACGTCATCATTAAATATCTGACCTTGAGGAGTTACGATTTCTAAATGTAATTTATCCATTACGCTTCCTTTTTAAATTTAAGCCTTAAGTTTCTCAGCTTTAGCTAAAGCCTCATCTATATTTCCGACCATATAAAATGCTGCTTCAGGTAGATGATCATATTTACCTTCTAAAATTCCCTTAAAGCCAGCGATATTTTCATCAAGACTTACATATTTACCAGGGCTGCCTGTAAATACTTCAGCAACGAAGAATGGTTGAGATAAAAATCTCTCTATCTTTCTTGCTCTATCAACTGTAAGCTTATCTTCTTCACTAAGCTCGTCCATACCAAGGATAGCGATGATATCTTGAAGGTCTTTATATTTTTGAAGCACAGCTTGAACGCCGCGAGCTACCTTATAGTGATCCGCTCCTAAAATTTGAGGATCGAGCATTCTTGACGTAGAATCAAGCGGATCAACAGCTGGATAGATACCTTTTTCTGCAATCGATCTGTTAAGAACTGTCGTGGCATCAAGGTGAGCAAAAACAGTCGCAGGAGCTGGGTCTGTAAGGTCGTCAGCTGGAACATAAACAGCTTGAACAGATGTGATTGAACCTTTTTTAGTTGATGTAATCCTCTCTTGGAATTTGCCCATTTCACTTGCAAGAGTTGGTTGGTAACCAACAGCTGATGGGATACGTCCAAGTAGAGCTGACATCTCTGCACCAGACTGAGAGAAACGGAAGATGTTATCGATAAACATCAAAACGTCAAGTCCCATCTCATCACGGAAGTACTCAGCCATTGTAAGACCAGTTAGTGCGATACGGTTTCTTGCTCCTGGTGGCTCGTTCATTTGGCCGTAGCACAAGGCAACTTTATCCAAAACGTTACTTTCTTTCATTTCGTGATAAAGGTCATTTCCTTCACGAGTTCTCTCACCAACGCCTGCAAATACAGAATAACCGCTGTGTTTAAACGCAACGTTGTGGATAAGCTCCATAATAATAACCGTTTTACCAACACCAGCACCACCAAATAGACCTACTTTACCACCCTTCGCATAAGGAGCTAGAAGATCAACTACCTTGATACCAGTTTCAAAAATTTCACTCTTTGTACTTTGCTCTTCAAATGGAGGAGGATCGCGGTGGATAGACCAGTGCTTATCGAAATTTATACCCTCACCCTCGTCGATCAAATCGCCAACTACGTTAAAAATTCTTCCCAAAACTTTTTCGCCAACCGGCACACTTATAGGTGCACCAAGCGCCTTAGCCTCTAAGCCACGAGTCAGACCCTCACTCATATCCATAGCGATAGTTCTAACTCTATTATCACCTAGGTGAGCAGCAACTTCTAATATTAGTTTATGTTTCTTGCCCTCAACCTCAAAGAAAACTTCGATAGCTTCATTGATCTTCGGCAAGTAGTCATTAAAGTCAACATCGACCACAGGGCCCATAACTTGACTAATAACACCCTTCATTCATACTCCTTTTATTTCATTGATTCAACACCACTGATAATCTCGATAAGCTCAGTGGTAATAGACTCTTGTCTTGCTTTATTATAAGCAAGATTTAACTGTTTTACGCGCTCTTTAGCATTGTTTGTTGCATTATCCATAGCTTGCATTCTAGCGCTGTGCTCAGCCGCCAAAGAATCAACCAAAGCATAATACATACTATACTCAAAATATTTATTGAGCAATTCATCCATAATCTTAGTATAGTTGTCTTCTGGTTCAAATTCCATCAAAGAATTTGTCTCAACCGCAACTATCTTAGACGGCTCAATAGGTACAATATCATTTACTCTAATCTCTTGAGAAATCATATTTTTATAGCCATTGTGTATTAGCACGACCTTATCTGTTATGCCGTTTGTAAAATCATCAATGGCATCTTTTATGATCTTTTGAGCTTTTTCATAAGTAGGAGAAGAGCTAGCTCCGACATAAGTCTCAAGTAGTTCAACACCTTGGAAATTGAAAAATTCTATACCTTTTTTACCAACAGCTCTTAGTCTAACTTTGATCTTTTTGGCTTTTAGCTCATCGATCATGCGTCTAACTGTCTTTATAGTCTGGACGTTAAAGCCACCGCAAAGCCCTTTATCAGCCGTCACAAATATAATATCAACCTTTTCTACACTCTTTGTTGTATTAAAGAATTTACTCTCAGCCATAACTGAAGCGTATTGATTGATCTTATAAGCTATCTCTGATAAAACCTCATTGATCTTAAGTGCGTAAACTCTAGAGTAGCGTGCAGCCTCTTCAGCTTTACGAAGCTTTGCTGTTGAGACAAGCTTCATCGCACGCGTCGTCTTTTGAGTGTTCTGGACGCTCTTGATCTTTCGTTTTATATCTTTTAAATTTGACATATCTTAGCCCTAGTTAGCGGCAAAAGTCGCTTTAAAATCTTTCAACGCTTTATGTAAAATTTCTTCTACTTCTTTATCAAGAACCTTTTTAGTTCTGATCTGCTCAAAAATTTCAGGGTATTTTGCCTCGATATATGGATATAGCTCAGCTTCAAATTTTGTTACATTTGTAGTTGCAACGTCATCTAAATAGCCCTTAGCACCAGCAAATATAATAACTACTTGATTCTCAACTGGAAGTGGAGAGTATGGAGGTTGTTTTAGTACTTCAACCATCTTTTGACCGCGCTCTAGTTGTTTTCTTGAGCTCTCATCAAGATCACTTGCAAACTGAGCAAATGCTTGTAGTTCGCGATACTGAGCAAGGTCTAGTCTTAGGTTGCCAGAAACTTGTTTGATAGCTTTGATCTGAGCTGCACCACCGACACGAGAAACAGAAAGGCCAACGTTGATCGCTGGGCGGATACCTGAGTTAAATAGGTCACTCTCAAGGAAAATTTGACCATCTGTAATAGAAATAACGTTTGTTGGAATATAAGCCGAAACGTCGCCCGCTTGAGTCTCGATAATAGGTAGAGCTGTTAAAGATCCCGCGCCTAGTGCGTCATTTAGCTTGCTTGCTCTTTCTAGAAGTCTTGAGTGAAGATAGAAAACGTCGCCTGGATAAGCTTCACGGCCTGGTGGTCTTCTTAGGATCAAAGACATCTCACGATAAGCAACCGCGTGTTTTGACAAGTCATCATAGATGATTAGCGCGTGGCGAGAGTTATCTCTAAAGTATTCACCCATTGTTACGCCAGCATATGGAGCAAGGTATTGAAGTGCAGCTGCATCACTAGCACCAGCATTTACAACTATCGTGTAGTCCATAGCGCCGTATTCTTCAAGCTTTTTAACGACTTGAGCAACGGTTGATTGTTTTTGACCGATAGCTACATAGATGCAAATGACATCTTGACCTTTTTGGTTGATGATAGTATCGATAGCAACTGTTGTTTTACCAGTTTGGCGGTCGCCAATGATTAACTCTCTTTGACCTCTACCAATTGGCACAAGTGCATCGATAGCTTTGATACCTGTTTGAAGTGGCTCATGAACGCTTTTTCTTGCCATGATACCTTTTGCTTTTTCTTCGACGAAGCGAGATTCAGTAGCTTCGATTGGCCCTTTTGCATCGATTGGCTCACCGAGTGAATTTACAACACGGCCGATCAATGCGTCGCCAACTGGAACGCGTAGAAGTTTTTTAAGTCTTTTTACAGAGCTGCCTTCTGTGATACCGCTAGTTTTTCCAAGGATAACTATACCAACACTGCTCTCTTCAAGGTTAAGAGCCATACCTTTTTCGCCGCTTTCAAATTCAACCATCTCGCCAGCCATAACGTTTTTCAAACCATAAACGTTAGCAACGCCATCAGCGACTGAGATGACTTTACCGGTCTCTTCTACATCAACACTTAAATCAAAATTTTCAATACGCTCTTTGATTATCGTGCTAATTTCGTCAGCTTTAATTTTTGCACTCACGCTTTCACTCCTTTTTAAATTGCTTTTAATATATATTCACTCATTTGACTTTTTAGTCTGTCGATAGAGAAATTTACCTCGACACCTAAATCATCTAACTCAACTTTTACGCCGTTGTAATCGCTCTTTGAGCCATCAAGCTTGATCTTAGAGTCAAATTTCTTAGAGAAATTCTCTTCTAAAGCTTTTAGCTGCTCAGCACTTAGATCAAAATTTCCAATAACCTCGCCGCGATATGTATTTTCAAGCAAAGATTGCTCTATCTTCATCTCATTTAATATCGCTGGGATAAGCTCTAGTCTTTTGTTTGCACCAAGAAGCTTTATAAAATTTGCAAATTTGGCGTCTGAATTTTTTACTAGAGAAAGTATAAATTCTACCTTTTTTGCAGCTTTTAGAGTTGGCAAGCTTATAATGCTCTTAAATTTTTCGCTTCCAAAAGCGGCAGCTAGCTCAACTAAATTTTCAATAAATGCGTTTAGTTCACCGGGCTTTGCATCGCTCAGGATCGCTTTAACATATTTTTTGGCTACTACTTCATTCATTAGCTAACCTTTTTAAGTATGATATTTACAAGCTCTTTTTGATCGACTTTTAGGCTATCGCTTGAGAAAATGTCACTCAAAATTTCATTTACAACGCCTTTTGTCATCTTGCGCTCTTCAAATTCTTTTTGCTCTTTGTAACCTTTTTCGATATTTGCGATATCGTTTTGAGCCTCTTTTTTAACTTTAGCAGCTAAATTTACAGCCTCTTTTTTCGCAGTTTCTATTAGGGCATTTGCATTTTGCTTAGCCTCTTCTACACGCTTTAGAACGTCATCTTTTTTAGCTTTAGAGTCGCGAAGCTTCTCTTGGATGCTCTCGAGCTTATTTGCGATCCTGTCGATCCTGCTTTGATAAAGAGCTTTTAGTGGCTTAGCAGCAAAATAGACCAAAATACCAAAGAAAAGTAAGAAGTTTAGCGTTCTCTCAACTATATCGTAGTTTGTTCCGCCATGCTCGCTCGCATATGCCAGAAACGGAAGTGCTAGAAAAAATAAAATTTTTATCTTCATAAATTTCCTTTAAATTTTAGAGAGCTTAGCATTTAAAGCAGCCCTAAGTTCTGGTAGTTTAGCTGCTAGATCTGCTTTTAAGCTATCTTTTTGAGAGCTTAGAGCATTTAGGAATTCGTTGTAGTCAGCTTCTAGGCTACTTTTCACAGCATTAACCTCTTTTGAAGACTCTTCTCTTGCCAGATTTAAGGCCTCTTGTCTTATTTTGTTGGCCTCTGCTCTTGCGTTTTGTATGATCTCTTCGATCTCTTTTTCATGAACGCTTAGATCACTTGCGTTTTTGCTCGTACTCTCTTCGTCATGTTTTATAGAGGCATTTCTGTCATCTATAAATTTGAGCATTGGCTTATATAGCAAGGGATTTAAAATGGCGATCAGGGCAAAGAAAACGATAGCCGTTAAAAGCATCAAAGGCACATCTATTTCTAACATCCGCTCTCCTTATTTTGTTATTAAGTTTTGTTTAATATTCAAATCAAAGTCTGATTTTACAATAAATTACTAAAAATAAAAATAAATTTGTAATTCTATTTTAGCTTAGCTATAAATTCTTCTACCTGTGAAATGTCGCTAAATTCTAATATTAAATTTTTAGATTTTACTTTCGTCTTTATCTTTAAATTTTTAAAAATTTCTTGTAAATTTGATAATTTCTTGCTCATTTCTTCTGAAATTTGAGGTTTTGGCTCTTTTACTTCTTCTTTATTTTTTATCTTTTTTACTAAAATTTCTGTATCTCTAACACTTAGTTTTTGTCCAATGATCGTATCAACAACCATTCTTTCTTCTTCGCTACTAAGTCCTACGATGACTTTAGCGTGGCCTTGCGTGAGCTTATCTTCTTGCAAAAGTCTTTGCGTGTAGTCGCTAAGCAGCAAAAGCCTCATCGTATTTGTTATCTGAGTTCTGCTCTTGTGGATGATGTTTGCTAGGCCATCTTGCGTGATCTTATACTCGTTTATGAGCTCTTTATATGACTTTGCAAGTTCTATTGGATTTAAATTTTCACGTTGTATGTTTTCGATAAGCGCAAGCTCTCTTAAATTTTGAGACTTGATATCAGCGATGATCGCCTTTATCTTGCTTGCTCCAAGCATCTTTGTAGCACGGTATCTACGTTCACCAGCTATTAGCATGTAACCGTCATCTTTTTTGATGACGATTATTGGTTGTATTAGTCCGTGCCTTTTGATGCTAGCACTTAGCTCTTTTAAAGCCTCTTCGTCAAAATGCGTTCTTGGTTGGTATGGGTTTGGTAAAATTTCATCTATATTTATCTCTTCGACTATCTCAGAGTCGTTTAAATTTGCGATCTCTTTGCTGTAGGCCTGCTCTACATCTTCAAGTATCGCGCTAAGTCCGCGCCCTAATCCACCTTTTTTCGCCATTTTTTTCCTTATTTTTTAGTTTAAAATACAATATGCCAAATTTTGATATGCGATCGAGCCTGGTGATTTTATATCATAAAGTATCACCGGCTTGCCAAAACTTGGGCTTTCAGCAAGTTTTACGTTTCTTGGAACGACTACAAATTCGTCTTTTCCGTCCTTGCTCTTAAAGAGCTTATTTTCAAAATGCTGCTTTAAATTTGCAATGGTCTCTTTTGAGAGATTGTTTTGCGAGCTAAACATTGTCGGTAAAAAGCCCTTTATATTTAGCTTTGGATTTATCGTTTTTTTGATGATCTTTACAGTGTTTAGGATCTGCGCCAAGCCCTCAAGTGCGTAAAATTCGCACTGGATCGGGATGATCACACTATCGCTTGCACTAAGAGCATTTATCGTGATACTACCAAGTGCCGGAGGACTATCGATGATGATAAAATCATAGTCGTCTACAACTTCTGAAATTTTGTTTTTAAGGATTAGTTTATAGTCTTTGCTTTGGTCGTTAAATTCTTGCTCGATGCCGACAAGTCCGATATTTGACGGAGCTAAAAAAAGCGTTGGTATCTCAGTTTTTAGTACGATTTGTGAGAGCTTTTTTCTATCTGTTAAGACGTGATAGATGTTAAACTCATAATCGCTTCTGCTAAAACCAAGTCCTGTCGTTGCGTTTGCCTGCGGATCGATGTCTATTAATAATACTTTTTTCTCAGCAACCGCCAGTGATGCGGCTAAATTTACGGCCGTTGTGGTCTTGCCAACGCCGCCTTTTTGGTTAGCTATTGTTATTATCTCGCTCATCTTAAAGAATATACCTTTTCCCCGTTTAATAATATCGCTCCATCCTCGCAAATTTCAGCATCCTGAAGCGAAACAGCTCTATTTGCAATATGCGTAATAAAACTTTTTGACTTGCAAAAGTCTATCCTAAATTTGCTAAAAATTGGCTTCCATAAAATCTTTTTATCAAGCATGCTAACAAAGCCCCAAACTAGCTCATCTACACTAGCTTTTATGTCTAAAATGCCCGCATTTTCGGGCGCGCTAGCTAAATTTATCCCCATGCCACAAATGTAAATTTCATCCACTTTATTTGTCAAAGTGCCGCCTATTTTGCGCTCATCTACGTAAAAATCATTTGGCCATTTCAGCCAACACTTTGAGCCAAGATCGCTCAATACCTCACGCATCAGCATAGAAAAATATATCGAGATCGAGGGCGGAGGTATGTCGCTTGGCAGCTCATCTTCGCTTATGCAAAATGACATAAATAAATTTCCACCAAGGCCCTCCCAGCTGTTGCCGCGGCTGCCGACCCCTTTTGTTTGATTGTACGCCACGACCATGTGCGGAGGCTTTATCTCGCCGTTTTTTAGGGCGTCTATCAAAAATTCCTGCGTCGAAGGCAGACTTTGAAAAAACTCAACCTTCAAATCACACCTTAAATTTATAGAAGTGATTTACTGGATTTTGTCCGCCGCCGATAATGACTGCGTTTTTAATAGCATTAAAGATATAATCATGCGCGTTTTTCACGCTCTCTTTTAAACTATGGCCATTTGCTAAATTTGAAGCGATCGCGCTTGATAGCGAACAGCCTGAGCCATGTGTCGCTGTCGTTTTTATGCGCTCGTCGCTAAAAATTTCATACTCGTTGCCATCATAAAATATATCAAGCGACTTGCCTTCTATCTCGCCACATTTTAGATAGACGCTCTTTGTGCCAAATTTTAAAAGATCTTTACAAGCCTCTTTTAGCTCGCTCTCGCCCTTTAGCTCATGCTTTAAAATTTCACGCGCTTCAAAGATATTTGGCGTGATCACGCTCGCAAGCGGGAAAAGCTCCTCCACGATCGCATCTTTTGCAGCACCTTCTAGCCAGATGTCGCCATTTTTACAGCTCATGACTGGATCAAGCACGACTGGCGGTAAATTTTTGATCTCTCTTAGCGTTTTTGCGACGCTTTTGATGATCTCAACGCTTGGGACGACGCCTATTTTTATCACATCAACTCTTATATCATCAAATATCGCCTTGATCTGATCCTCAATGAGCTTTGGCTCAACTAGCTGCATGCCAAATATGCCCTTTGTATTTTGAGCAGTGACTGCCGTAATCGCTCCCATCGCATATACGCCGTGTGCTATAAAGACCTTTATATCAGCTAAAACTCCAGCTCCACCGCTTGGATCAACACCTGCTATACTTAGCGCATTTTTCATAACCGCTCCTTTAAATTTATTTTAATTCATCACCAACGCTAAGGTGCTTACCATTTATATATGCTTTTGCGTTTGTTGGCTTTTTGCTTGGCTCTTGAAGCTCGTAAATTTTAACTGCACCACCCTTACAAGCTACCACAACGTGATCTTTTTCTACGCTTAAAATTTCTCCACTTTTGCCACTTTTTTCACTTAGCTCAAGAGATAAAATTTTAAGACCACTTGCTAGATAAAGTCCTGGCCAAGGTGTGAGCGCACGAAATTTATTATAAATTTGCACTGCCTCTTCATCAAAGCTAAAAAGTCCGTCGCTCTTACTTATCTTTTTGCAGTGCGTGGCCTTGCTCTCATCTTGCTTTTGTGGCTTTAAATTTTCAAAATTTCTTAGCACTTTTACGATTAGCTCGCCACCAAGCTCGCCTAGCTCACTAAAAAGCTCGCTTGACATCTTACTCTCGCAACGCATGTAGATGAAGTCTAGCATATCGCCAGTATCAAGGCCAGCATCCATTAGCATTGCAGTCACGCCAGTTTGCTTCTCGCCTGCTAGTATGGCGCTTTGTATCGGGCTAGCACCTCTATATTTTGGCAAGATCGAGGCATGTAAATTTATACAAGTCGCCACGTCAAGCACACTTTGTGGCAAAATTTTGCCATAAGCTGCCACTACGATAAAATCAGGCTCAAATGCCTTTAGCTCGGCAATCACCGCCTCATCTTTTAGCGTATTTGGTGTAAAGACTGGCACGCCTACTAGCTCATTTTGTGCGTAAATTTTGACCTCGCTTGGGGTTAAAATTTGCTTTCTGCCAACTGGCTTATCAGGCTGGGTAAAGACCGCTTTTATGTTAAAGCCAGCTTCTTTTAGGTGTCTAAGTATCCTAACCGCATAATCAGGCGTCCCCATAAAAACTACATTCATCACTTTCCTTTAAATTTCAACGACTTTTATTTTGATCTGCGTTTTGCCTGCTTGGCGGCCAAGAGGCGCATGGATCTTTCTGCCAGCTAATCTTTTGCAATACTAAATTTCTTAGCTCATTAACGCTAACTTTGCCACTACAATCAAGATCCAGCCTTTTAAATTCATCACTAGTGCATAGATCTGGCGCTATTTTTAGTTCAGATGGCGCCTTACATGCTCTCCACTCATCTAAATTTAGCATGCCGTCACGATCTATGTCATTAAAATCCAAAAACATATATATTGGATCCGCTGGATCACAGCTATATGCACCAAGGCAAAATAGCATAATGCAAAAAACTTTCTTCATTTTATCTTCTTAAATTTCTATGCTCAAAGCACTAAAAAGTCGCAACTCAAAGCTCTTTTTTTAGCAGCTCAAGCAGTGCAAATTTAAGCTCGTCGATGTTCTCATTTGTCGCTGAAGAGATCGGCAAAACAAAGTATGGTTTTTTGGCGTCAAAGCTGTATAGGTCTTGCTTATAGACAAATTTACCATCTTGATTTGGCTCTAAATTTATGTTTTTCATAAATTCTCTTATATTCTCATCTAAATTTTCAGCCGCATCGACTCTGGTGATCGCGATAGCATAGTCCCTGCTGGCAAGCACGCTTGAAAATTTAGCCACCTCTTCTTTTAGCACGCTAAACTGCTCGCTCATGCTTCTGTAATTCGCACTATCTATCATAAAAAGCAAAATTTTATTTCTCTCGATGTGCTTTAAAAACTGCACGCCAAGGCCGCGTCCGTCGCTCGCTCCCTCTATGATACCAGGGATGTCGGCCATGACAAAGCCACTAAACTCATCTACCTCGACAAGTCCAAGCTTTGGCGTAAGTGTCGTGAATTCGTAGTTTGCTATCTGTGGCTTGGCGTTTGAGACGGCTGAAATTAGGGTTGATTTGCCAACATTTGGAAAGCCAACAAGGCCCACGTCAGCTATTAGCTTTAGCTCGAGCCTGACCTCTATGCTCTCTTCTGGCATGCCCTTTTGAGCGTATTCTGGAGCTTGGTTGATAGAGTTTTTAAAGTGAAAATTTCCTAGTCCGCCCTTGCCACCTTTTAAAAATAGCGTCCTTTGCCCCTCTTCTACCATGTCGCAAAGCAGCTCGTTTGTCTGTGCGTCATAGACTGCCGTTCCTGGTGGCACGATGAGCTCTAAGCTCTCGCCTTTTTTGCCAGTCATGCGTCTGCCCATGCCAGCCTCGCCGTCGCTCGCTCTCATCGCCCTTTTGCCCTTGTAGTTTGCCAGTGTGTGGGTGTTATTGTCGCAGACAAAATATACATCTCCGCCGTCACCGCCATCTCCGCCGTCTGGGCCGCCTAAAATGACGTGCTTTTCGCGGCGAAAGCTTACTGCACCAGCTCCGCCGTGGCCTGAGCTTAGGGTTAATTTCACGCTATCTATAAACATTTTTTACCTTAAATTTATCTATTATTTAGTTTGAATTTTAGGCGAGATTATATCTTTTAAATGATTAAAATTTGTTTTGTATTCAAAATGTTATTTTTTTCTTGCCACATCATAAATTTAGAAAATCAGCCAAATTTTTGCCTAAATTTCATAAAATGGCGCAAAAGGATAGAGAATGAAAACACTTACGATTATTGATACTTTTGGCTTCTTTTTTAGGCTTTACTACGCTATGAGCGGGCTTAAAAACAGAGATGGCAAACCAAGTGGCATGATAAGTGGCTTTGCAAATTTTATAGCGAGCCTAAAAGATGAGTACCAAAGCGACTACCTCATCTTCGCACTTGATAGCAAAGGCAAGACCCTGCGCCATGAAATTTTGGGCGAGTACAAGGCAAACAGGAGCGAGCCGCCAGCTCAGCTAAAAGAGCAGCTGCCAGTTTGTATAGATATGATAGAAAAAATGGGGCTTTACAGTCTTAGCCGCGAGGGCTACGAGGCTGATGATATCATCGCAAGTGCGGTTAAAATTTGCAAAGATAAAGATATATTTGTGCGAATAGTCACGCACGATAAAGACCTTTACCAGCTCATAGAAGACGGCAAAGTGAGCATCTACAGCCCACAAAGCAAGATCGACCACGATAGCGCTAGCTGCTTTGAAAAGTATGGCGTCTATCCAGCTCAGGTGAGGGACTTTCTAGCCATCGCAGGAGACAGCTCAGACAATATCCCAGGTGTCAAAGGTATCGGCGCAGTGGGAGCTAAGAAGCTTTTGGCTGAGTATGGCAGCCTAGAGGGAATTTATGAAAATTTAGCCCTTCTTAGAAACGAGCGCACCAAAAATATGCTAGCAGCTGCAAGGGACGAGGCGTTTTTGAGCAAAAAGCTAGCCACGCTCTTTGATGACGCGATCACTTCGCTTGATCTTGAGCACTCTAAATTTCCAGAGCAAAATCCTTTGATAAACATCTCAGAAATTTTAAAAGAGTACGATCTAAACAGGCTTCTTAAGAGCTTGCAAAAAGAGGAAAATGCTGAATTTAAACTTGGCTTTAGAGCAAATTTACTACTTGATGAAGCGAGTGTTGAGAAACTGCTTGCCGACATTACGCCTGAGACCATCGTCGCCTTTGACACCGAGACCACGGGCGTTGATAGCAAGAGCGCAAAGATCGTTGGCTTTAGCTTTTGCTTTAACGACGAGGACGCCTACTACGTGCCAGTAGCTCACAACTACCTAGGCGCACCAAAGCAAATAGGCCTAAAATTTGCCACTTGGGCGGTAGGACAAATTTACAAAGGCTGCGTGATCGGACAAAATTTAAAATATGACTTTGAGATAGTAAAAAACAACCTTGGGCTAAACCCGCCTGCAAATTTCAAAGATACAATGATCCTTGCGTGGCTTAGCGATCCAAACTCGAGCGTTGGCATGGATGCGCTAGCAAAGAGGCTCTATGACTATGACACGATCAAATTTGAAGATGTGGTCAAAAAGGAGCAAACTTTTGGCGATGTTCCACTAGAAAATGCCGCTAAATACGCCGCTGAGGACGCTTGGATAACGCTTAAATTTTATAAAACCTTTCAAAACACGCTTGATAAAAATTTGCTAGACCTTGCCGACACGCACGAGTTTCCTTTTATCCTCACGCTTTTTGACATGGAGCAAAACGGCATCAAGATAAACGAAGCTAAGATGCAAAAGCTCATCCTTGAAAACGACACCAAACTAAAGGCGCTAACAAGTGAAATTTACGAGCTAAGCGGCGAAAATTTTAATATAAACTCAGTAAAACAGCTTGGCGTTATACTTTTTGAGCATCTAAAACTTCCAACCAAAAAGAAGACAAAAACAGGATATAGCACCGATGAGAGCGTGTTAGCTGAGCTTAAGGACGCTCATCCAGTGATCGAGAAAATTTTGGCTTACAGAGAGCTATATAAACTGCAAAGCACCTACTGCGAGCCACTTTTAGCGCTTGCGAAAAAGGATGATGGCTCTAGAATTTACACGAGCTTTTTGCAAACTGGCACGAGCACCGGGAGACTTTCAAGTAAAAATCCAAATTTACAAAATATCCCAGCTCGTGGCAGCCTCGCAAAGGACGTCAGAGAGTGCTTTGAGGCGCGCGAGGGGTATAGCTTTGTGGGGCTTGACTACAGCCAGATCGAGCTTAGACTGCTAGCTCACTTTAGCCGTGATCCTGCGCTTCTTGAGGCGTTTAAAAATGACGAGGATATCCACGCAAGGACGGCTATTAGTATATTTGGTAGCAGTGACGGGCAAAATAGAGCCGTGGCAAAGAGTATAAATTTTGGCCTCATTTACGGCATGGGCTCAAGCAAGCTCGCAAATCAAGTAAATATCACAAGAGCCGAGGCAAAAGAGTATATAGAGCGCTATTTTAAGGCATTTGAGACGATCAAAGAGTTTTTGGAGAGCATAAAAATTTCAGCTAAAAACGAGGGCTTTGTGCAGACACTGCTTGGCAGAAGGCGCTACTTTGACTTTAAAAGTGCCACGCCTATGCAAATAGCTATGTTTGAGCGCGAGGCGGTAAATACGGTCTTTCAAGGCTCTGCGGCGGATCTTGTCAAGATGGCGATGGTAAAAGTTAGAGCAAATTTAGATGAAAACGCAAAAATGCTGCTTCAGATCCACGACGAGCTAATTTTCGAGGTCAAAGACGAATTTGCGCAGGAATTCGGAGAAACGACACAAAAGACGATGGAGGAAATTTACACGTTAAATGTGCCACTTAAAACATCGCTAAATATCGCGAAAAACTGGGGCGAGTTAAAATAGAGCAATTTTGGCTAGCTCATTTAAATTTGAGCGAGCTAGTCAAATTTGATTTTAAAATAAAAAACATATATGAATAGGTATTTAAATTTACCATGCTTTGCTTTTTTGCATAGATAAATTTTCAAACAGATAAGCTAAAATGCAGCCAGCTAAGTAGCAAATAATGTCTGTCAAGTCAAATGTCCCACCAAAAATTATCCGTAATGTAGAGCTTTTCACATCTAAAATTTCAAGAATTTTGAGGTATTGCGCGGCTTCTATAAAAAGTGAAATGATAAAGACAAAAATGGCTAAATTTATAGGAGCCACCCTAAATATAGCTCGCCCAAACGCATAAAGCATCGCAGTAGCTAGCACATCGCCAATATAATGTCTTATAAAACCACCTTTAATAAAAATCGCAATATAAATTTCCATCGCCAAAATAATAATGCCTATCACCGACCAGATTACTCTTTTATTTTGGCTAAATTTGCTTTTGTTTATAGATAAAGGTATCGCTTCTTTAGTATTTTCTCTCAAATTTATCCTTTTAAATTTATCTTGCAGATTTTAACATAGATAAAAAATGCTTCTCAAATTTTAGAATTATATAAAAGAAAACTTAAATTTTTATATTAATAATTTTTAAAAACAAAGCATGAAAAATTTAGATTTTATAGTTTATACAAAGTAAAATTTATAAATTTAGAAAGAGTGACAATGATACAAAAAAATAGACCAAGAGGACCTATCAACAAGCTTTCAACTAATACAAAACTATCGCTTTTGTCAAATTAATCTTAAAATATAAGTTTAATCTCAATTCATAAGAGATATAATCAACATTAAATTTACATTTAACTTAGGAGGTTTCATGGATTTTCTCATGAATTTAAGTGAAGGCGTGCAGTTTGCTATCCAGCTTCTCATCGTCCTTATCTGTTTGTTCTACGGAGCTAAAAAAGGCGGTATAGCGCTTGGTATGCTAGGCGGTATCGGTCTTATAGTTTTAGTTTTTGGATTTAATATCGAGCCTGGTAAGCCTGCTATCGATGTTATGCTAACCATTTTAGCCGTTGTTGTGGCTAGTGCTACACTTCAAGCTAGTGGTGGTCTTGACGTTATGCTTCAAATAGCAGAAACCATACTTAGAAAAAATCCAAAATATGTAAGTATCCTAGCTCCATTTGTAACATGTACGCTTACTATTTTATGCGGAACTGGACACGTTGTTTATACTGTGCTTCCTATCGTTTATGACATCGCTATCAAAAACGGCATCCGCCCAGAGCGTCCTATGGCTGCAAGCTCAATAGCTTCGCAAATGGGTATCATCGCTAGCCCAGTTTCAGTCGCTGTTGTAACCCTTACTAGCTTTCTTATCAACGCTAAAACTCACTTAGCTGGTTTTGATGGATACTTAGACCTTTTAAAGATCACTATCCCATCAACATTTTGTGGCGTTTTGGCGATAGGTATTTTTAGCTGGTTTAGAGGCAAAGACCTTGATAAAGACGAAGTCTTTCAAGCAAAACTTCAAGATCCTGAGTTTAAAAAATACGTTTATGGCGATAGCGCAACACTTCTAGGCAAAAAACTTCCTATGCACCAATGGGCTGCAATGTGGATATTTTTAGGCTCTATCCTTGTAGTCGCACTTCTTGGATACTTTAAAGATCTTCGCCCAAGCTGGACTACTTATAAAGACGCAACAGTCGTTCAAGTAATAGCAAACCTTCCAACTGAGCAAAAAGTCTTAAAAACCTTAAAGATCAAAGACGCCAGCATCCAAACAGAAGCTGCTGAGCTAAAAGTTTCAAACGATAAGTTAAACTCAAATCAAAAAGCTCAATCAGTGAAAATTGTCGGCAAAGACGGCACACAAACTCTTACTCGCACAGCTGATGGTGCAGTAACATATATAAATGAAAAAGGTGCAAAAGAGGAATTTCAAGGCGCTTATATTAACATAAGCAACAAACTAGCCTCTTCAAAGAGCCTAAGCATGGTTCATGTTATCCAAATTTTCATGCTTTTAACTGGCGCTATAATATTGATATTTACTCCAACAGATGCTAGCAAGATCGGCAAAAATGAGATCTTTAGATCAGGTATGATCGCGCTTGTTGCGGTATTTGGTATCTCTTGGATGGCTGAGACTATGTTTGCAGTACATACTCCGATGATGAAAGAAGCGCTTGGTGGCATCGTAAAAGAGCATCCTTGGACCTATGCGGTTATGCTACTTATCATCTCTAAATTTGTTAACTCTCAAGCTGCAGCCTTGGTTGCATTCGTGCCATTAGCACTAAACATCGACGTTAACCCTGCTGTAATCCTAGCCTTTGCGCCAGCTTGCTATGGATACTACATCCTACCAACATACCCAAGCGACCTTGCGGCTATTCAGTTTGACAGAAGTGGCACGACACACATTGGTAAATTTGTTATCAACCACAGCTTCATATTCCCAGGCCTTATCGGCGTTATAGTCTCTTGTATATTTGGCTATATCTTCGCTACTGCATTTGGCTATCTATAATAGATAAATTTCTTGCTACCCTTTGGTGGCAAGAAATTTCTTCATCAAAGTTTATCTTGAAATTTCTGCTTATTACTCATATAAACAAAGCTTAGCACTTCAGCCACAGCCCTAAAAAGATGCGCTGGTATCGTATCATCGACCTCACAAACTCTATAAAGTTCCCTTGCAAGAGGTGGATTTTCATAAATTTGCACTCCGTTTTCAACCGCTACCTTTTTTATCTGAAGCGCTAAAAAATCAACCCCTTTAGCAAGTATTATCGGTGCCTCGTCACGGCTCTTATCGTATCTGATCGCCACGGCGTAATGAGTTGGGTTTGTGATGACGACGTCAGCTTGTGGGATGTTTTGCATCATTCGTCGTTTGGCTGCACGCATTTGCGCTTGGCGGATCCTGCCTTTTACCTGCGGGTCACCCTCCATCTGCTTGTACTCGTCCTTGATCTCTTGCTTGCTCATGCGAAGATCCTTAAAATACTGAAAACGCACGATAAGCAAGTCAGCAAGACCGATCACAAAAAGTATAAAAAGCATAACACTAACTAGGATGATGAGTTTCTCTTTTAGCCACGCAAGCTGGTCAAACATAGAAAAAAATAGCGTGTGTGGAAGCTCTTTGATAAACTGCAAGAAAAAGTAAAATCCAACTCCAAAGACGATGCTTACTTTAACGACGATCTTGACGCTCTCGATCGCCTTTTTCATAGAAAATAAATTTTTTAGCCCTTTTAGTGGATTTATCTTGCCAAAATTTGGCGTTATGGGCTTTGTGGTAAATATAAAACCAAACTGCATTACATTTGCGATTATGCCGGCAACCGCGACGCAGATGCAAACTGGCAGGATCATCAAAAGCGCCCTGCCAAAGGTATTTACAACGATCATCTTTACCGTTGGCAAGGTCAGTGGCTGACCGATAAATTTAGAGTAGTAGATGTAAAGCGAGATGACCTGATCTTTCATGAAATTTAGCATAGCAAGCAACACACCAATAGCGATAACTAGGGTCACGAAGCCTGATAGGTCCTGACTTTTGGGGACGTTGCCGTCCTTACGGGAGTCTTCTATCTTTTTGGGGGTCGCTTCTTCGGTTTTTTCCTGATCTTCGCCTGCCATTTTTGTCCTAGGGGTGCTTAAATTTGGGGCGATTATAGCCAAAATGCGGTTAAAATATCCGCTAAATTTAACTTTTTGTGGGCCAAAAAACTAAGCCATTTTAGGCGTTTTTGGCTAAAATTAGCAAAAATAAGGAGAGGTAAAATGTCATTTTTAGAAAGCTTGTTTAACATTTTTAGAGCCAAAAAACCACCAAAAAGCGATGAAGAGCTACTTTTAGACGAGTACGCAAGCATTTACGCCGAGATAAAAGAAAAAAATTTAGACGAATACGACTTTTTATGTGAGCTCATACGATTACTCTCTTTTTCAAGAGCCAGACGCTACGACTTTTGCCTTGAAAAGTGTCTAGCTGATGGCGACGCCGAGGCACTAAATGATCTCATTTTTCAATACGCTAAGCTAAATTTACTCCCAGGATGCAGCGGTGGATATGACCAGTGTGAGAAGCTCATACCGGCATTTTTTGCTATCGCTTGTGGCAACACAGATAGCATGGCAAGTATCTTTCCAAAAGGCCTGCCACCTAGCAAAAACGGCTATAAATTTCTATGTGTTATGCATGATCTGCTCACGGCGATGCTTTGGCAAGATGAAAATTTACTTGACCCTGCCATAGAAAAAGCACGCGCTTTTGCAGAGTCCAAAAAGCCAGCAAACGAAAGAGAGGCGGTTAAATTTGTACTAGCCTTACATGAAAAAGATACGGCTGCCATGAGCGAGCATTTGCAGAAATTTTGCTCCACTTTTGGCAGGACAGATGCGCCTAAATTTGAAAAACGCCTCTACATTTTTGCGCATGGACTTCACGCTTTGGCGCGCTACTTTTTACCGCTTGAACTCTTTAAAGAGATAAAGCTACCAAAAAATGAAAATTTCAGTAAATTTTACGCACAAAGGCTCTTTCAAAATGAAATTCCCAAGCCAAAACTTTATTTTGTTTTTCCGCCTGAGCTTGAACTAATAAATGTGATCTTAAGCGCACCAGTAGCCAAAACGCTGATATATCAGCCACATTTGCCAAATGACAAAACATTTTTCTTAGATCATACATCTATGATAAGAAATTTAGCTGACGAGATCGTAAGATCAGGGGCATTAAAGTAGAATTTATAAACTTTTAGCTAATATTCACACCTTACAACCAACAAAGCTCCATAAATCTTTTGCAAAAAAGTGCTTTTTGGTCTTACCAAATTTAGAAAGGTAGAGTATGTCAAAATACGCTATATTTAAGCATGGTGGTAAGCAATATCGTGTTAGCGAGGGCGAGTTCCTTAAGCTAGATCACTTTAGCGCTGAAGCTAAATCAACCGTTGAGATTACAGAAGTTTTAGCTGTAAACGACGGCGAAGTAAAGGTAGGTGCGCCATTTGTTAAGGGTGCAAAAGTTGTTCTTGAGGTCGTTAATGAAGGCAAAGACAAAAAAGTAGTTATCTACAAAAAACGCAGACGTAAAGACTCAAAACTAAAACGCGGCTTTAGAAGACAATTTACACGTGTAAAAGTCGTAAGTATCGCAGCTTAAGGAGATAAGATATGGCACACAAAAAAGGTCAAGGTTCAACCCAAAATAACCGTGATAGTATCGGACGCCGATTAGGTGTTAAGAAATTTGGTGGCGAGTTCGTTCGTGCTGGAAATATAATCATCCGCCAAAGAGGAACAGCAACTCACGCTGGAAATAACGTAGGTCTTGGCAAAGATCACACTATTTTTGCATTAGTCGATGGCTTTGTAAAATTTGAAAGACTTGATAAAAACAGAAAAAAAGTATCTGTTTATCCAGCTGCATAATCCCAGGGGCATTCGCCCCTTTTTCTTTTTAAATCTACTAAAAATTTAACAAATTTAATTTATCTTACTTATTATATATAGCTTGGCATTTTAGACAAACACCAAACTATTAAATTTATTTTATTTCGCTTTTAATAAAGCAAGCTCTTGCGCTAGAAATTCCCCTGTGTAGCTGCCAGTTTTTTTGTAGTTTTTAGCCACCTCTTTTACATTGCCACACGCTATTACTTTACCGCCTTTTGCGCCGCCTTCTGGTCCCATATCTACGATATAGTCGCAGTTTTTGATGACGTCCATATTATGCTCGATCACAAAAACAGAATTTCCAAGATCAACTAGGTGATTTAGCACCTTTACAAGCCTATCTACGTCAGCAAAATGAAGTCCCGTCGTTGGCTCATCAAGGATATAAAGCGTATTTCCAGTGTCACTTCTACTAAGCTCCTTTGCTAGCTTTACGCGCTGCGCCTCGCCGCCGCTAAGTGTGACTGCATTCTGTCCAAGCGTGATGTAGCCAAGCCCCACGTCTTGCAGTGTCGTGAGCTTTGAAGCGATCTTTGGCACAGCCTTAAAGAACTCAACCGCCTCATCAATGCTCATATTTAGCACCTCGGCGATGTTTTTGCCTTTGTATAAAATTTCCAAGGTCTGAGCGTTATATCTGGCGCCATTACAAACGTCACAAACCACGTTAATGTCAGGCAAAAAGTGCATCTCGATCGTGATCTCGCCCTCGCCTTGACACTTCTCGCAGCGCCCACCTTTGACGTTGAAGCTAAAGCGCCCTATTTTATAGCCCCTAAGTTTAGCCTCTTTGGTCTGCGCAAACAAATTTCTTATCTCATCCATCACGCCAGTGTATGTCGCTGGATTTGAGCGTGGAGTGCGGCCTATCGGGCTTTGATCGAGGTATATGACCTTGTCTAAATTCTCAAGTCCGCTTAAATTTACCCCAGCTATCTTTTTTACTTTTTTGGCTCTATTTAGCTGCTCCTGAGCCTCTGGAAGCAAGGTCTGAAGCACTAGCGAGCTCTTACCAGATCCTGAGACACCGGTGATGCCAACTAAATTTCTAAGTGGAAATTTAGCGGTTAAATTTGAGATATTGTTGATATTTACATTTGAAATTTCAAGCCACTTCTCAGCTTTTCTATTTTTTTGATAGTCGATCTTTTTCTTACCATTTATGTATTGTGCAGTCTGGGTGTTTGAGCTTAAAAGCTCTTTTGCCGTGCCTGCAAAGACCACACTACCGCCAAATTTACCAGCTCCAGGGCCGATATCTACGATATAGTCAGCCTCTTCTATCGTCTTTTTATCATGCTCGACGACGATTACGGAGTTGCCTTTGGCTTGCAAATTTCTAAGCGTTTTTATAAGTTTTAGAGTATCTCGCTCGTGCAGGCCGATACTTGGCTCATCAAGCACATACATGACGCCACTTAGCCCGCTTCCTATCTGGCTTGCGATCCTGATGCGCTGTGCCTCGCCACCGCTGATCGTCCTAGCATCACGCCCAAGCGACAAGTAGCCAAGCCCTACGTCGTACAAAAAGAAAAGCCTTTCGTTGATCTCTTTTAAGATAGGTTTTGCGATCGCCTTGTCATAGTCGCTAAGATAGGCAAAATTTTTCTCATTTGAGAAAAAAGCAGTGCAATTTTCTATACTCATATCCAAAATTTCACCAAGCCCAAGGCCAGCGACCTTGACCGCTAGACTTTGAGGCTTTAACCTGTGGCCATTACAAGCGTCACAAATTTTCTCACTCATATACTCATCAAAGTCTTTGTAATCCTTCAAAAGTCCGTGTGAAATTTTAACCACTCCGTCAAATTTTCTAAGCAGTTTGTTCCGCTTCCAAAAAAACGAAACCTCCTTGACGTTGCCGTATAAAACGAGCCTTTTTTCATCTTCACTAAGCTCATAATAAGGCTTTTTAATGTCGATCTCATTTTGCTCACAAAAAGCAAGTAAAAATTTATAGTAATAGCTCATATTGTAACCGTAAAGTAGCTTGATAGCACCGTTTTCTATCGACTTTTCCTCGTCGATGATCTTGCTCATATCTAGGCTATACCTTATACCAAGTCCGTCGCAGTGCTCGCAAGCACCCTTTGGCGAGTTAAAGCTGAAGCTTAGCGGCTCAAGCGGCGTAAATGAAATTTTGCAGTCAAAACAAGCCATGTGCTCGCTGTAATGTATAAAACTCTCTTTTAAGCCCAGCTCGTCGGCATTTGCGATCTCTATCTCGACCTCGCCAAAGCTCTCATTTAGCGCCTTTTCCACGTCGCTTGCAAGGCGTTCGTGATTTTGCTCATCGATAGCGATCCTATCAACGATAACCTTTATCGTATGTTTTTTCGTTTTTGCAAGCTCGATCTCCTCATCAAGCCTCACCACTACGCCATCTATCTGTGCTCTAACAAAGCCTTTTTGGCGTAAATTTTCTATCAAGTCCGCCCATGCACCCTTTTTCTCACGAACTAGCGGCGCATAGATGATCACTTTTGCGCCAAGTGGGAGCTTTGAAATTTCATTTATGATGTCGCTCGCACTCATTTTTGAGATAGGTTTGCCGCACTTATGGCAGTGTTGCACGCCCACTCTTGCGTATAAAAGCCTTAGATAATCATAAATTTCAGTGATCGTGCCAACCGTTGAGCGAGGGTTTTTAGAGGTTGTCTTTTGATCGATCGCAATAGCAGGCGTTAAACCCTCAATCTTATCGACGTCAGGCTTGCCCACGCGGTCTAAAAACTGCCTAGCGTAGCTACTAAGGCTCTCCATATATCTGCGCTGCCCCTCAGCATAGAGCGTGTCAAAGGCTAGTGTGCTCTTGCCACTGCCACTAAGACCAGTAAAAACTACTAATTTATTTTTAGGAATTTCAAGGTTTAAATTTTTAAGATTGTGCTCTCTTGCACCAGTTATTTTTATAGTATCATTCATTAAATTTATACGACCTTTTTAAAATTTTAATCTGTAAATTTAGTCTAAAAGTGATAAAAACTTTATAAAGTAGTTTAGAGAAATTAAGCGTGCTATGAAAATTTAAGAGTATATTTATATCATTTTCAGTTTTTTTTGATATTCTACGCCAAAATTTTATTTAAGGAGAAAAAATGTCTGTAAAAATAACCGATATATGCATAAGCTGTGGCTCATGCATCGATGAGTGCCCAGTTTCAGCTATTGTAGATGATAGCGACAACCCAACTGGAGCAGATACATACTATGTTTATTCAAACAAATGCGTTGAGTGCGTAGGCTACAACGATGAGCCAGCCTGTGCATCTGCCTGTCCAACTGATGGATGCATCGTTTGGGACGCCGTAGTAGCAGGACAACCTTCACGTGATCAAATCGGTGCTGACGCTCGCACTGGCAGCACTCCAGTTATCCAATAAATTTACAAAATTTAGGCTCAAATTTGAGCCTATTTTATTTTTAAGCTTTATTTGATATAATTGCCAACTTCATTTAAATAACCTAAATTTTAAGGAAAATTTATGCAAAGAACACTTTCTATTATTAAGCCTGACGCTGTTAAGAAAAATGTTGTTGGAAAGATTATAGATAGATTTGAAAGCAACGGCTTAAGAATCGCAGCTGCAAAGAAAATCAAACTTAGCAAATGCGATGCAAAAGCATTTTATGCAGTTCATAAAGATAGACCTTTCTTCAACGATCTAGTTGATTTTATGGTAAGCGGACCAGTCGTAGTTATGGTTTTAGAGGGCGAAAATGCAGTTGCTAAAAACCGCGAGCTAATGGGCGCAACCAACCCAAAAGAAGCAGCTCCTGGCACTATCAGAGCTGATTTTGCTGATAGCATTGACGCAAATGCAGTTCACGGAAGCGACAGCCTAGAAAACGCTGTAAATGAGATAAATTTCTTCTTTGCTTCAAGAGAAATTTGCTAATTTTGGACTAAAATTTGATTATTCCATTTTCTAAAATAGCAAACAAAGAGATAAACTTTGAGCTAGTAAGAAACAATGATCTAATTTTTAGTGGAATTTTAAAAAGAAAAGACTCTTTTTTGGTAAAATGTCAAGGCACCATAAAGGGTGAGATAAAATATATTTGCGATCGATGCGGTGATGAATTTATGTTGCCAGTCGATCAAGACGTAGAGCTAAATTTAAGCGATGGTGTCTATAAAGACAGAGAAAACGAGCTTAGCGATACGGTTGAATTTTTTGATGGCAATATTGATTTAAAAGAAGTTTTTGAAAGTGAGCTAGAAGCTTTTAAGAGCGATTATTTTTATTGTGAAAAATGTAAAAATTTATAAAGGAGAGTAAAATGGCAGTACCAAAGCGTAGAGTGAGTCATTCTCGTGCAGCAAAACGTAGAACACATTACAAAGTTACACTTCCAGTGCCTGTAAAAGACAAAGATGGTTCTTGGAAAATGCCTCACCGCATAAACAAAACAACAGGTGAATACTAAAATATGATTCGCATTGCTATTGATGCTATGGGTGGTGATTTTGGTGCAGATCCTATAATATCTGGCGTTATTGAAGCACTAAAAGAGACAGAATTTAAAGCTGTATTAGTTGGCGATAGCAATGCCATAAAACCGCTCATCCCACAACCCTATTTAAAAAATATAGAATTTATAGAAGCTACTGAAGTCATCTCTATGGCTGACGGAGCAACAGACGCACTAAAAAGAAAAGATAGCACGATCTACAAAGCTGTTGAACTTTTAAAAGAAAAAGAAGTCGATGCTGTCGTTTCTGCTGGTCACAGCGGTGCTACTATGAGTTTAGCTACATTAAGAGTTGGTAGATTAAAAAATGTATCTCGTCCAGCGATCGCAACACTTATGCCTAATTCAAAAGAGACAGCTACTTTGGTTTTGGATGTTGGCGCAAATGTTGATTGCAGAAGCGAACACTTGTTTCAATTTGCCATAATGGGTGAAGCCTATGCAAAAGAAATTTTAGGCAGAAAAGAGCCAAAAGTAGGTCTTTTGTCAAATGGCGAAGAAGAGAGTAAAGGCAATGAAGTCAGCAAAGAGGCTTTTAAACTAGTTTCTAGACTTGATAGCTTTGTTGGCAATGCAGAGGGCAATCAAATTTTTGATGGTAGCATTGATGTCATGGTCTGCGACGGTTTTATGGGAAATATCCTATTAAAAACGAGCGAAGGCGTCGCTGATGCCATAGGCAAGATCATCAAAAAGCAAGTCAAAAAATCACCCCTTGCTATGGCTGGATCAGTACTTATGAGAAAAGTTTTCAAAACTCTAAAAAAACAGGTCAGTTACGATGAGTATGGCGGTGCTCCGCTTCTTGGCGTAAATGGCTGCGTCATCATAAGTCACGGCAAAAGTAACTCAAAAGCTATAAAAAATGCAATCTTTCAAGCAATTAAATTTGCTAACTCGAATATAAATAAAGTTATAGAAGAAGAACTTTCACACTTTGCAAGGTAAAATATGCCAAAAGCTTCATTGATCTCCATTGCGTCATATGTCCCAGAAAAAATTTTAACAAATTTTGATTTTGAAAAAATGGTCGACACGAGCGATGAGTGGATAGTGAAGCGAACCGGTATAGAGCAAAGACATATCGCAACGACTGAGATAACAAGCGATCTTGGCACAAAAGCTGCCGAGCTAGCTATAAAGCGATCAGGCCTTGAAAAATCACAAATCGATGCAGTGATATGCGCTACGATATCTCCAGATCATCTTTGCATGCCTTCAACCGCTTGTAAGATAGCTGCAAATTTGGATTTAAATTTTGGCATCACAGCTTTTGACATAAGTGCGGCTTGCACTGGCTTTATCTATCTTTTGGAGCTTGCAAATTCCCTTATTACAAGTGGTGCTAAGAAAAATGTTTTGATCATAGGAGCTGAAAAACTAAGCTCGATGATCGACTACACAGATAGAAGCACTTGCATACTTTTTGGTGACGGAGCTGGTGCTGCTGTGATAAGTGCGAGCGAAGAAAACGAGATCATTGACATCCACACTGCAAGCGATGGCAGACAGGCTGAGCTTTTGATAACTCCAGGATGTGGCAGTGCATTTCCAGCTAGCGAAGAGACGCTAAAAAATAGGCTAAATTTCATTCACATGAGCGGAAATGAGGTCTTTAAGATAGCAGTTCAAACGCTTAGCAAAAGCGTGATAGAAATTTTACACGCAAACAAAATGCAAAGCGAAGATATCGACTTTTTCATACCTCATCAAGCAAATATCAGGATAATAGACGCCGTAAAAAACAGGCTAAATTTCACCGACGAGCAGTGCGTTTTGACGGTTGCAAAATACGGCAACACAAGCTCTGCTTCGATCCCGATGGCGATGAATGATGCTTACGAGGATGGACGCATTAAAAATGGTTCAGTTTTACTTCTTGACGCATTTGGTGGTGGCTTTACTTGGGGTTCAGCGATACTAAAATTTGGCGGAAAAAATTTTAGCGATCTCTAAATAGCCGCTTTTGCACCCAAAACTCTAAATTTAATAAAATTTCTACAACACCCTCTATAAATTTTTAAAAATTTCCATTCATTTTCAAATGCATATTAAAATTACAATGTTTTAAATTTTCAGATCTATTTAATTAGAATTTAAATTTTTATGGATATAATTTCGCAATCAATAAAATTTATTATTAAGGAGAAAAAATGTTAGTAACAAAAAAAGCACCTGACTTTACAGCTGCAGCAGTTTTAGGAAACAATCAAATTGTAAATGATTTCAACCTCTACAAAAACATCGGCGAAAAGGGCGCTGTTGTATTTTTCTACCCAATGGACTTTACATTTGTTTGCCCAAGCGAGATCATCGCGTTTGATAAAAGATACGACGAGTTCAAGTCACGCGGTATCGAAGTTATCGCAGTTTCTTGCGACAACCAGTTCTCACACTTTGCATGGAAAGAGACTCCAGTAAATAAAGGCGGTATCGGCAAAGTTCGCTTCCCAATCGTAGCTGACATGACAAAATCAATCGCTCGTGGCTTTGACGTACTTCTAGAAGACGCTGGCGTGGCACTTCGCGGTTCATTCCTACTTGACAAAGATGGCACAGTTCGCCACGCAGTTATAAATGACCTACCACTTGGCAGAAACATCGACGAGATGATCAGAATGGTAGATACTATGCTATTTACAAATGAGCACGGCGAAGTTTGCCCAGCTGGCTGGCACAAAGGTGATTCTGGTATGAAACCAAGCACTGAAGGTGTTGCTGACTACCTTTCACACAACGAAAGCAAACTATAATTATTCAAATTTCTAGGCAGCTTTGCCTAGAAATTCTCTCTCTACACAAATTTAAATATTTTTTTAATATAACTTTATATATGATAGCAATGTTTTAATAAATAACCTTTTTTGGAGACCCCATGGAGTTTAAGGGCAGGCAAGAACTTGTCGAAAATTGCGAGGATTGCATACTTGGTTTAAGAGCTAAATTTATAGATGAGGGCATCAAATTTTGCAGACAATTAACCCTTGTGGTGCCACACGAGCAGATGAAAATTTGCCTTGAGAGTATATTTGATGCGCTACTCATCCAAAAACCAAATGCCACACAAATTCGCGACGACTTAAACAGCCTAATACCAAAACTAAACGCGAAAGACGAGCTGATAAATTTCCTACTTTTAAATTTGACACTAAATTTTAGTCACGCCTGCGACGATGCAGTCTATGTGGGCTACTTTGTAAATGCCGTCTCAAGGTTGAAAGAAATTTTATATAACGCCGAAAATCATCAAGAGACCACAGTAAAAGAGATGATCGATACTGGCTCATTTTTCTACGAAGATCCGATCAACACATTTACACGCATGAAAAACGCCAAGGTCCGCCCTGAATTTTTAAATTTATACGACGGACTAAATATAAAATACGAAGCCGAAATTTTAGAAGTTAAAGAAGATAGCGTCGTTTTTCGCGTAGATATGATGCAAATTTTAGCCATGAAGCAAGATGGTAAGGGCTTCATCCTACCAAATAGCTTCTTCTCAAAGCAACTTCGCGCCGACATCATTGACTACAATATCGCCGATAAAAGCGTCACTCTTTCAAATTTCTCGCGCACAGCGACCATGCATGCAAACAAGAGAAAATTCCAGCGCGTCTTACCAAACCGCTTTACCAAAATTTCTCTAAAAGGAGAGCAAGGCGAGCTTGTTGGCAGCCTTTACGACATCTCAGAGGGCGGCATAAGTATATTGAGCTCACAAGCTACAAATTTTAAAGACGGCGAAGAGTTAGAGGCAAATTTTGACATCTTGCTCTCACCAGATGAAGTAAAAAATGTCTCCTTAAAGCTAAAACTTGTCACAGAGCTAGCATACAAGGGCTACATCAGATACTGCATGCAGCTAGTTGATGATGACAAAACGATAAAAGACTTCACGCAAAAGCGCGTCAAAGAGACGCTTGACGAGCTTCGCTCACGCATAAATTTATACGAATAAGGCAATTAGTGAAAACCATACAAGAAAATTTAAAACTTTTTTACATCGGACTAAAAGACAAAGAGCCATTTTTTTATAAAAACAAGGACCTAACCACCCATGCAGCCATCATTGGTATGACTGGTAGCGGCAAAACAGGCCTTGGTATCACGCTTTTAGAAGAGGCCTGCATAGACAACATCCCCTCTATCATCATCGATCCAAAGGGCGACATCACAAATTTAGCCCTCACCTTTCCGCAGATGAGAGCGGAGGATTTTTTACCTTATGCCGATGAAGCAGAAGCGGCAAACAAAGGTCAAAGCGTAGAGGAATTTGCCGCCTCTCAGGCCGAGCTTTGGAGAAACGGCATAGAGTCTAGCTTTCAAGACCTTGAGCGCGTAAAAATTTTAAAAGATAGTGCTAGCTTTAACATCTACACACCAAAAAGCTCATCTGGCATAGGCGTGGCACTACTTAGCGACTTTGCTTGCCCAAATATTAGTGACGAAGAAATTTTTAGCAACTATATAAATTCACTCGCAGCGTCAGTGCTCTCGCTTATTGGCATGAGTTCTGAGGATATGAGCTCAAAAGAACAGCTGCTAATATCCACTATATTTGAGAGCAAATTTAAAGAGCAAAAAGACGTCAGCATCGAAGAGCTCATAAATTTCATAGCAAATCCGCCGTTTAAAAAGATAGGCGTTTTTGACGTGGATACCTTCTATCCAAGCAGTGAGCGTCTAAAGCTTGCCATAAAGATAAACGCACTCATCGCAAGCCCAAGTTTTAAGGGCTGGACGCAGGGCGTTAGACTTGAAATTTCAAAGATGCTTTTTGACGAAAATGGCAAAGCAAAGTGCAATATCTTTACGATCTCACACCTAAATGACGCTGAGAGGATGTTTTTTGTCACGCTTTTACTAAACGAGATCATCGCGTGGATGCGTGGCACAGAGGGCACTAGCTCACTTAGAGCGATCCTATATATGGATGAAATTTTTGGCTTTTTCCCGCCAAACGCAAATCCGCCGTCAAAAACGCCTATGCTCACGCTTTTAAAACAAGCCCGTGCATTTGGTCTTGGCTGCGTTTTAAGCACGCAAAACCCGGTCGATCTTGACTACAAAGGCCTTAGCAACATCGGCACTTGGTTCATCGGTCGCCTCCAAACAGCGCAGGATAAAGCCCGCGTGATCGACGGCCTAAGCGGCATCGCAGGCTCAAACCTAGACAAAGCCTCACTTGAAAATCTCATATCAAATTTAGCCAAAAGAAATTTCTTACTCAAAAATATAAACGAGGACGGCTTAAATGTCATCTCCACGCGCTGGGCACTTAGCTATCTAAAAGGCCCGCTAAGCCGTGAGCAAATTTCAAATTTAATGAAAGATAAAAAAGAGAATTTAAACAGCCAAAATATAGATAAAAGCGAGATGAAATTTAGTGCAAAGCCTATCATCTCAAATGCGATCACGCAGCTTTATGCTAGCTCAAAAAGCCTCACACCAAATTTACTAGCAAGCGCAAAAGTGAGAATTTATGACGCCAAAAAAGGCATAGATAGCGTTTGTGAGGTGAGCTATCTTTACGAGCTTAGTGAAAACGACAAAGAGCCAAACTGGAGCGAGGCTAGCGAAGGCATGCACGTTGATGCGAGCGAAAATGAACCAAGCGGTGCAAGCTTTGCTGCTGTGCCAAATTTCATAACGAGCGCTAAAAATTTTGACGCTTTAGAGAAAGATTTTAAAGAGTTTTTGTATAGAAATTTCAAATTTAACACCTTTGAGGCGATGGGAATTTACTCAAAAGAAAACGAGTCAAAAGAGGAGTTTTTCATAAGGCTTCAGGATAAGTGCAATGAAATTTTAGAAGAGCAAACCGCAAAGCTCACGGCTAAATTTGAAAAAGAGCAAAAAAGCTTGCAAGACAAGCTAAACAAAGCCCTTGCAAAGCTTGATAAAGAGCAAAAAGATATGACAGCAAGCGGCCTTGACGCAGCTATAAATATAGGCGCAAGCATATTTGGAGCGATATTTGGCAACAAGCTCTTATCTCGCCAAAACGCCGGCAAGATCGCATCAAGTGCTAGAAGCGCAAACAAGGTCTTAAAAGAGCGAAGCGACGTCAAGCTTAGCGAGCAAAGCGTAAATGATATAAATTTGGCCATAAGCGAGCTTGAAGAGAAATTTGCAAAAGAGTGCGATGCACTAAAAGAGGCAAATGATATTAAAAACATCACGATAAATGAAACACAAATTTCACCAAAGAAAAGCGACATCTACGACGAAAAAGTCGTGCTTTTGTGGAGATGATTTATAAAAAAATTAGTATTTTTTTATTATCATTTCTCTTTAAATTTAAAAGGTAAAATATGCAAAATTTAATACTTTATGCCATTAGCTACCTGCTTGGCAGCATCCCATCAGGGCTCATACTAGCAAAAATTTTTGGACATGTTGATATAAAAAAAGAGGGTAGCAAAAGCATAGGTGCGACAAATGTTTTAAGGGTTTTAAAGCAAACTAACCCAAAACTCGCCAAAAAGCTAGCCATTTTAACCGTAGTTTGTGACGTGTTAAAAGGCGTTTTGCCACTCATCGTAGCCTCTTCTCTTGGTGCAAGCCAAAGTACGCTTTGGACGATGGCGGTTTTAAGCGTTGTGGGGCATTGTTTTTCTATATTTTTAGGCTTTCAAGGCGGCAAAGGCGTGGCAACCGGAGCTGGCGTACTTGCATTTTTCTTACCAGTTGAGATAATAATCGCTCTTGTCGTTTGGTTTTTGGTTGGTAAGTTTTTAAAGATAAGCTCTCTAGCCTCGCTATGCGCGCTGATAGCTCTCATCGCATCAAGCTTCATCATCCACCCAGAGCTTGATGAAATTTACACTCACGCGCCGATCCTTATCATCGCATTTTTGGTAGTTTATAAGCACATACCAAATATCGTTCGCCTGCTTTCAGGCAAGGAGCAAAAAGTAGTATGAAAAGTGAAATAACAACGATCATTAAAGATTACAAATTTCAAACTGTCATCGGGATGTTTGACTTTGAGCGAGTTGCAAAGCAAGAGGTAAAAGTAAGCTTAGAATTTCGCTCGACTAGCTTGATTGATTATGTTTTGGTGGCTGATTTTATAAAAGAATTTTACAATGAGATGAAATTTCAAAGCGTAGAAGAGTCACTGGAAGCAACCTGCAAAGCGCTAAAAGAGAGGTTTGGCTCGCTTACTAGCTTGGATATGGAGATTTTAAAAACCGAGATTTTACCAAATGCAATTGTCGGTGCAAAAATCAGCACTATTTTTTAAAAATTTATTAAAGTATCTTGAAATATTTCTTAATTTATGATACAATCGACCATAAATTTTAGTTTAAGGAAAAGAAATGCGTATTTTAATAGTAGAAGACGAAGTAACGCTAAATAAGACGATTGCTGAGGGGTTGCAAGAGTTTGGTTATCAGACAGATAGCTCTGAAAATTTCAAAGACGCTGAGTACTACATCGGCATCAGAAACTACGACCTAGTTTTGACTGACTGGATGCTTCAAGATGGCGACGGCGTTGATCTTATAAACATCATAAAACATAAATCTCCACGCACTTCAGTCGTAGTTCTTTCTGCAAAAGACGACAAAGAGAGCGAGATAAAAGCACTTAGAGCTGGCGCTGATGACTACATCAAAAAGCCGTTTGATTTTGACATTTTAGTAGCTAGACTTGAGGCCAGACTACGCTTTGGTGGCACAAATATCATCAAGATAGACGAGCTTATCATCAACCCAGATGAAGAGAAGATCACATACCTTGGTCGCGACATCGAGTTAAAAGGTAAGCCATTTGAGGTATTAACTCACCTTGCAAGACACTCAGATCAGATCGTATCTAAAGAGCAACTACTTGACGCTATCTGGGAAGAGCCAGAGCTTGTAACTCCAAACGTTATCGAGGTTGCTATCAACCAAATCCGCCAAAAAATGGACAAACCGCTAAATATTTCAACAATAGAAACTGTTAGAAGACGCGGATATAGATTTTGCTTTCCCAAAAAAGCTTAAGAAATAGATTTATACTGCAATTAGCGTCTGGTGCGATGATGCTAATTGCCGTTGTTTCGGTGATGCTCTATCACTACATAAGAGTCACCGTTTTTCAAAGTGTAGTTAGCGAGCTAAACCAGCAAGCCATATCTTACAAAAACAATCCTCAAAATTTTAATCCAAACAATCTAAAAACTTTTACTATAGAAACCCCAAACAAAACTCTAGCCACCATAAAAGCAGGCGAGCTTAAAGGTGAAAAGCCCTACCTTGTGATGCAAAAGATAAAAGATGAGAGCACAACCACGCTAACAACAAGGCTAGATGATAGTAACTACTTAGTCCTAGAGAAAGAGACGACGCTTCAAAGCCAGATAGTAGAAGAAATTTTTATAGATATTATAATCGTAAATGTCACAGCGATACTTTTGGTGCTATTTTATGCACTATTTTTATCAAGAATGCTTTTAATACCTATAAAAATTTTAAGTCACAAGCTTACAAATTTAGATGAGAAATTTCTAAAAGAGATCGATATCAAAAGCTTGCCAGACGAGTTTTTACCACTTGGCAATAGCATAAATAGGCTGATCTCTCGCATACAAACTTTCGTTTTATACCAAAAAGAGCTCTTTGTAGGCGTTGCTCACGAGCTAAAGACGCCGCTTGCCGTTATGAAAACCAAAAACGAAGTGACACTTTTAAAACCAAGAGATAGCGAAAAATATATAGAAGCGCTAAAATCAAACAACGAAGCGATCAACGGCATGAATGCGATGATAGGCTCAGTCCTTGAGATAGGCCGTCAAGAGGGTGCGCAGTTTGAAGAGCCAGTAAATACCGACGTGATCGCATTTTTGAAAAAACTAGGAAAAAACTACGAGGTGCTCGCAAAAGGTGAAGAAAAAAATCTCGTACTCGATCTAAAACCTGAAATTTTAAATCTCAACATCCAAACTAGCCTACTAACTCACATCGTGCAAAATTTCGTCCAAAATGCTATCAAATTTTCTCCAAAAAATAGCACCATTACCATTAGCTCAAGGCTTGAAAAGAGCAAATTTATCATCGAAGTAACCGACGAGGGCGTGGGCATAGATGAGAGCAAGGACTTGTTTGCTCCATTTAAAAGATACGGCAACAAAGGTGGTGCTGGACTTGGACTATTTCTCGCAAAAGGTGCAGCACAGGCACTTGACGCTGAGATATCTATCAAAAATAGAGAGGGTGCAAACGGAGCAGTTGCAAGCCTCGTTTTAAATTTAAAAGGATAAAAAATGGCAAAGAGAACCGCAGTGATCGATCTTGGCTCAAATTCTATGCGTATGGCAATATTTGAGCGCACATCACGCTTAGCATTTTTTATACTAGCTGAATACAAAACCAAAGTGCGACTGGGTGAAGGCGGATACGGCTCAAACAACGAAATTTCAGAAGCTTCAATGCAAAAAGCGATCAAAGCCTTTAGCGAATTTGATAACATCATAAAAAGCTATAAATGCTCCAAAGTCCTATGTGTCGGTACTTCAGCGCTTAGAGATGCTCCAAACTCATGCGTTTTGATCTCGCTTTTAAGAAAAAAACTTGGCATAAATTTAAAAGTGATTGACGGCAAAGAAGAGGCTACTTTTGGAGCGATAGCGGCTAAAAATTTGCTTTACAATCTAGCCGAGTGCGTCACTGTCGATATCGGCGGAGGCTCGACCGAGCTTGCTAGGATAAGTAACGGCAAGATAGTCGATGTCCTCTCGCTTGATATAGGCACAGTGAGGCTAAAAGAGCTATTTTTTGATAAGAAAAATTTAAACAAACTACCTAAATTTCTGTCGCAGATCACGGCGCAGATAGATGAGCGATTTAAGTGTCCAAATTTAATAGCGATCGGCGGCTCTTTAAGAGCGATCTCATCGGCCATAATGAGCAAAAATTTATATCCGCTCTCGTCGCTACATGGCTTTTGCTACAAGCTTAGCGACGAACAAGCCTACATCGAGAGCATCGCAAACGTTAGCGTGCTTGAGCTAAATAAATTCCCTATAAAAAAAGATAGATATGACACCATCAGAGAGGGTGCGCATATATTTTTAGCCCTTGCTAAGGCGCTAAACGCCAAAAACGTTATCACAAGTGGCGTTGGCGTAAGAGAGGGCGTCTTTTTAAAAGACTTTTTGCGTCCAAGTCTTAAATTTCCAGAAAATTTTAACCCAAGCGTCAAAAGCCTGCAAGATCGCTTCATCCTCTCTTGTAATAAAGCCGTGGTAAGATACGCAAAGGATATTTTTGTGGCGCTTAAAAAGCTTCATGGACTAAATGAGAGCTATCTTGAGACGCTGCTAATTGCTGCAAAGCTCCACAACGTCGGTCAAGAGATAGGCTTTTACGGTGATCACAAAAACTCAGCCTATATCATACTAAATGCCCTAAACTACGGCTTTTCACACGAACAAAAGACGCTAATAGCCGCGGTCATCGGAACAAACGGCAAGAAAAATATTTATGAGTTTGAAAAGTATAAAAATTTATTGCCAAAGGCTGAGTGTGTAAGGTGGCTAAGCTTCATCCTTGCGCTAGCCAAGGCACTTGATATAACCTGCGAGAAGCTAAATTTAAGCTTCGAGTTTAGCGGTCATACGCTAAAAATAGAGGGAGCAAAAGAATTTGCCATGGCAAAAGAAGAGATAAAAAAGATCGCAAAGCCTGAAATTTTCGCAATTTCGTTTGTGTAGGATAAAAGTAGCTGCGTTTTTAAAATTTGCTAGCATTTTGGCAAAAATTAAATTTTTATTATGGACTGGATGAAATATGTAAAGTGTTTTAAAATTTGCGTTTCATGTCCGCAAATATAAAGCAAACACAAAGTCCATCCTACTTGCCCCCACTCTTTTAATACGCTTAAGCGCCACTTTATCGATAGCGTCAAATAAATTTTAAAATTTCATGAACGAGTAATTTCGGCTCTGATTTTAGTGGCAAGCTTTGCGAGGCCTAAAATCAGTAGTCAATTCTTGCTAGTGAGTGGAATTTTAAAATTTTGCTCACAATATAAATTTATCAAAAGTGAAACAAAAAAGGTCTCGAGGTTTGCTTTGTAAGCTAACACCAGCATAGCAGGCACAAAACTGCTTTTAAATTTTACAAAAAGAGTTTATAAAATTTTAGCAGCACAACGAAGCGGGGCTAAAATTCCCCGCTCATTTTATCTTTGTAGTTATTTAGGCTATTTTGGCGCTCTTGTAAAAATGAACCAAGTTTTTTCTTATTTTCTTCAAAGAAAACAGCAAAGTCTTGCTCATTTTGGATCTTATCCTCGCCAAAGCTATCAAGCATGACGTTTGAGCTGCCTACGATGACCAGATAGCGCCTATTTTCGTAGCTTAGAAGCATTAGCTTGTTTGTGCGGTCAAGATATTTTTCGTATATGATATTGACGCCACTATTTTGGTTTTTAAGCAGCCAGTTCATCGACTTTGTGTCATTTTGTGGCTGATTTTGTGGCGTTTTAAACCCGCTAAAATCACTACTTTTTGAAGTGATATATCGTTTAAAAACATATAAAAATATAAGAAGCGCGATGAGCACACTTAGGACGATGAAGTATCTCGAATCAATATTTACCATAGGTTCATTTTCTGTCTTTGGCGTGCTAGCAGTTTCTATCTTTGCGCTAGCTTGTGGCATATTTTGCACCTGCGTTTTTGTGTTTTTTAGTGTTACGCGGATGCGAAGTCCGAAGCTGTCAGTTGTCTTTGACGCATTTACGATGATGGCATCATTTGATCGCAAATTTAGCACTAGCGAGTTTTGTTTTGGCTCAATATCTAGCTCTTGAATGATCTTTGAGTTTATATCTTTGCTCGCGCTTTGATCGTAGCTTAGAGAATTTAGTATCAAAGAGGTCGTATCTTTTTCACGCTTTTGAAAGATGTTGCCCTCATACGGCGCATCAAAGCTAAGCATGATATCGACCCTGTCGGTACGCTCATAGATATTGTATGTTAGCAAGTTTGAGGCAAAGATCTGCGTAGCAAAAAGCACAAAAAATAGTATAAATTTCATAAAAGTTCTTTTTTGAAGTACTGAATAACTGACTTTGAGTCCAAAATTTCATTTATCCTGATGGCTAAATTTTTCTCATAAACCATTACTTCGCCTTTTCCAAAAATTCTATTATTTATATATAGCTCCACGCTCTCACCAGCTGGCTTTTCTAGGTCTATGACCGAGCCAGCTTCAAATTTCAAAAGCTCATTTATGCTAACTGTGGTAGTTCCTAGCTCAGCTATAAAATCAACGCTTATATCCATAAGCTCATCATAACTCTTAAAAAGCCCTAGCTGTTCTAGTGTCTCTATCGCACCTTCGTCGTTCATTGTATCTTGTAGCCTATTTGAAATGTTCTATTTTTTATCTTATATATAAATCTCTCTTTTAGCTTTATGCCAAAATTCTCAACCTCACCCAAAAACTCAGGCGTTCCAAGCTTATAAGCATTTGACTCTTTTTCATTTAGTAGATTTTTAGCCTTACCGATGATCTGATTGGCTATCTCTTTGCAAAGATCGTCCAGATCTCCACCATCAACATCTTCGTGACCAAAAAAGGCATTCATGAAAATTTTTAAAGTATCTTTTTTAAAAAAAAGATAAAACTGATACTCGTTTTTACCCTTATAAACTGGTATGCTAGCCCCGTAAAATCCTTTACCAAGGCTCTTGCCAAACTCTAAATCCAACCCCAAAGTATCCTTGCAAAGATAGCTTGTGGCTTCATCTATAACTTTTCTCATATCTCTTCCTTAAGACTTGAAATGCGCGTTAATTATACTTTGGCTTTACTAAATTAGCTATAAATTTATTAAGCATTTTAAAAGAGTTTATCGACCTCTTTCACTAGCTCTTTTGCGCTAAATTTAGCACAAAGCTTGACTATTTGCGTGCCTATGATCGCAGCGTCAGCATATTTTTTCACTTCACTAACATCATCTTTGTTTTTGATGCCAAAACCCACAGCCACTGGCAGATCGCTCTTTTTCTTAAGCTCTAGGACTAAATTTTTTATCCTATCTTCATCAGCTCTTTTTGAACCGCTAACGCCGATAGCACCTAGCACGTAGATAAATCCTGAGCCAAATTTTAATATCTCATCCGCCCTGCCCCCAGAAGTGACGCTGATAAGTGGCACAAGGCATAAATTTAGCTCCTTGCACTTTAGAGCAAACTCCTCGCACTCCTCACAAGGCAGATCCGGCACGATAAAGCCGCTCACTCCTACTTCACATGATCTTTTTAGAAATTTATCCACGCCATAAGCAAAGATGATGTTGTAATAAACTAAAAAGACAAGTGGCTTTGTCACTTTTGCCTTGCATCCCTCAAGCATGTCAAAGACAACGTCGGTATTTACGCCACTTTGAACTGTCTCAAAGCTAGCTTGCGCGATGAGTTTGCCGTCAGCCAGCGGGTCAGAATATGGGATACCGATCTCCAGTAGATCAAGTGTGCTCTCATCTAAATTTTCTAAAAATTCCTTAGTTTTCTCTAAGCTTGGATATCCAGCCACGATGTAGCCTATATTTGCCTTTTTACCGTTAAATGCGCTTCTAACCTTATCCATAAATTTTTCCTTTTTCGTAGCCGATGACTGTGTTTATGTCCTTATCGCCCCTGCCTGAGACATTTACGACGATGACGCTTTTTTTATCAAGTTTTGGGCAAAGCTTCTCCAGATACGCCACCGCATGCGCGCTCTCGATAGCTGGGATGATGCCCTCCATCTTACTTAGAAAATACAAGGCGTTTATGCACTCATCATCGGTCACCGCTTCGTATCTTACCCTTTTGATGTCATTTAGATGGGCGTGCTCTGGGCCGATGCCTGGGTAGTCAAGGCCTGCTGAGATGCTATGCACTGGCGAGATCATGCCGTATTCATCTTGTAAGACCGTCGTTTTCATGCCGTGGATGATGCCGGTTTTGCCTTTGCTAAGCGTAGCTGCGTGATAAGGCGTATCTATGCCAAGGCCGCCAGCTTCTATACCTACTAAATTTACACTCTCATCGTCCAAAAACGCGCTAAAAATGCCAATAGCATTACTGCCGCCGCCAACGCAGGCGATGACGTAGTCGGCCTTTTTGCCATACTCTGCTAGCTGAGCTTTTGCCTCTGTGCCGATGATGCTTTGAAAGTCACGCACGATCTTTGGATATGGGTGTGGGCCAACGGCTGAGCCGATGACGTAAAATGCGCTCTCTATCTCATTTACCCACGCTTGTATGGCCGCCGTAGTAGCCTCTTTTAGCGTTTTTAAGCCATCTTCTACGCTCACCACCTTTGCGCCAAGAAGCTGCATGCGAAAGGCATTTAGCTGCTGTCTAGCAACGTCAGTTGCACCCATATAGACGTCACACTCTAGCCCCAAAAGTGCCGCTGCAGTCGCTGTTGCTACGCCGTGCTGACCAGCTCCAGTCTCAGCTAAAATTTTCTTTTTACCCATTTTTTTAGCAAGCAATGCTTGAGCAAGAGCGTTATTTATCTTATGTGCGCCCGTGTGGTTTAAATCCTCTCTTTTTAGGTAAATTTCATGTCCGTAGTGCTCGCTCAGACGCTTTGCAAAAAAGAGCGGACTAGGCCTGCCAACGTAGTTTTTCAAAAGATCATCAAGCTCGTCTTTAAACTCTTTTGTCTTTGCGATGCTAGCATAAGCACTCTCCAGCTCATCAAGTGCAAACATCACCGTCTCAGGCACGAACTGCCCGCCAAATTTTCCAAAATATGCTTTACTATTCATCTTCTACCTCACCTATGATCTTTAAAATTCTCTCTATCTTTTGCGCATCTTTTATGCCGTTTTCGTCCTCGACTTTTGAGTTGATATCGACTAGGTATGGCCTAAATTTCAGCGCCTCTTTTATATTGTGCTCGCCTATACCCCCAGCCATGCCAAATTTAAACTTAAGCTCTTTTAAAATTTCCCACTCAAAGCTAGTGCCATTTCCGCCGGCATTTTCGCCCTTGCAGTCAAAAAGCGCCATGTCAAAATGCTTAAAATCAATCTCTGGCAAGCTATCTTTCACGCTAAAAACCTGCCAAATCTCAAGCCCCATATCTTTTAAATTTGCATGCAAATTTTCACTGATCGCTCCGTGCACCTGAGCCACGTCAAGCCCTGCAAACTGGCAAATTTCCATTATCTCGCACTCGCTTTGCAAAGCAAAGACGCCAACTGCTTTTTTGCCCTTGCTGTGAGCAAATTTAGCTATCTGCCTAGCTAAATTTAGCTCGACCCTTCTTTTGCTTTTGGCAAATATCAGCCCGATAAAATCAACATCCAAAGCGCAAACCGCACTCGCCTCATCTAGCGTCTTGATGCCACAAATTTTAACTAGCGCCATTACGCCTGTGCCTTTATAAACTCTTCATAAAATTTATACGCCTTGCCAGAATTTATCGCCTCAAGCACCATTTTTTTGGCCTCGTCTGGGCTCTTTGCCCCATCAGCCGCGTATAGCGCAAACATCGCATTAAAGACCACGATGTCAAATTTCGCCCCCTGCTCTTCGCCTTTTAGCGTGCGTATCAAAGTTTTGGCGTTTTCTTCTGGTGTGCCGCCCTCGATATCGCTGTGAAGCGCTCTTTTAAAGCCAAACTGCTCTGGCGTGATGCTATACTCAAAAAATTCACCATTTTTTAGCTCCACAACGCTCGTTTCGCTACAAAGCGTGATCTCGTCTAGCCCGTCATCGCCACGAACGACCAAAGCGTGCTTTCTGCCAAGGATCTTAAGCGTCTGGGCGTAGAGTTTTAGAACGGGCTTATGATAGACGCCAACTAGCTGGTTTGTAAGGTTTAAATTTGGATTTAAAAGAGGTCCAAGAACGTTAAATACGGTCCTTATGCCAAGTCTTTGGCGCACTTCTCTCACCTCGCCAACTAGCGGATGGAAAAATGGCGCATGGAAAAAGGCTAAATTTTTATTTGCTAAATTTTCACGCTGTTTTGCCAGTGATTTTTCACTTTTTACGCCTAAAATTTCAAGCACATCAGAGCTACCTGACTTACTTGAAACTGCCTTGTTGCCGTGTTTTGCGACCTTTACACCAAGGCTTGCAAGGATGAAAGCCACAGTAGTTGAAATATTTATCGTCTTAAAGCCATCGCCTCCAGTGCCGCAAAGATCGATCATAGGCGTATCATCGCGGTAGGTTTGTGAGTATTTTAGGATATTTTTTGCAAGTGCAGCGAGGCTTTTTGGATAGAGGCTCTTTTCGCTAATGAGCACCAAAAGTGCCGAAAGCTGCACGATCTCATACTCTTTACTGGCTATTATCTCGCAAATTTGCTCAAAGTCGCTATCATCAAGTGGGATGTTTTCTTGAAGCTTGATAAGATAAGGCTTAAGTGAGCGGATTTTAGGCTCTTTTACCTCATCTTTTGCTTTGAAATTTACAAAATTTTCAACGATCTTTTTGCCGTATTGTGTGAAGTAGCTTTCAGGGTGAAACTGGATGCCAAAGATCGGCTTATCTTTAACGCTAAGCGCCATAACTACGCCATCATCGCTCACCGCATCAGCGCTTAAGCTAGCTGGGAGCTCATCGACATAGAGCGAGTGGTAGCGCATAACCTCAAAGCGTTCAGGCAGCCCTGCAAAGAGTGGCTCTTTGTTTTTCACGTCGATAAACGAGGTCTTGCCGTGAAGCGGGTCATCTAGTCTTTTTATCTTTGCGCCGTAGCTTAGACCGATGGCTTGGTGTCCAAGGCAAATGCCAAGCACTGGCACGCCAAGGTCTGCCTGCAAAATTTCTAAGCAAACTCCGCTATCTTTTGGGTGCTTTGGACCTGGGCTTAGGATGATCTTACTTGGACTTAGTTTTTTGATCTCTTCAAGCGTTATCTTATCGTTTCTAACGCATCTAACCTCTTCGCTGGTGAGCTCTTTTACGTACTGCTCGACGTTGAAGACAAAACTATCGTAGTTATCTATAAGTAAAATCAATCTCTATCCTTTTAAATTTAGCAGCGGCTACGCGGACTAAATATTATAAATTTAGGTGAGATTATAACTAAAAGAAATTTTAATTAGGCTTTTGTGCGGCTCTCGTAGGCTTTTAAGAGCGAGAGCATATCGACGTTTTCTAAATTTACGCCAGTTGGCACGCCTTGAGCGATCTTGCTAAATGAAATTTCACTCATTCCAAGCTTATCCTCTACGTAAAGCATGAGCGCGTCTGAATTTAGCCCCGGCGTAAAGGCAAAGACGACCTCTTTTGAGCCATTTTGCGTGATAGCACTTCGCAGCCTCTCTATGGCGTCCTCGTCGATCTCGTCAAGTACGAAGTAAAGGCCATTGTAGATGCCATTTTGCTCAAAAACCAAGATATCTTTTGGGCTTTCAACCAGTAAGATGACTTCGCTGTCCCTGCTCTCGTCGCTGCAAATGTCACAAATTTCATTTTCGCTTAGCCCACCGCAACGCTCACAGCGCTTGATAAATCTCACCGCATCTTCGATATTTTGCGCGAGCCTTAGCCCTGCAAAGCTATCTTGCATGCAGACAAAGTAGGCAAATCTTGCGGCTGATTTTTTTCCCACACCTGGAAGCCTGGCAAAAGACTCAGTTAGCTCGTTAAATTTCTCTAAGCCCCTTTTCATGCGCGTTTTGCCTTTGCACGAAGTAAAATTTTAAAGACGTGATAGCCATCTTCATAGTCGTAAGCAAGCTCAAATTTTTGCATCTGGCAAATTTGCTCGATGATGTAAAGTCCAAGCCCCATGCCGCTTCCAGCACTCACCTTGTCGCCTCTAACAAAGGCTTGTTTGTAGTAATCAATCGGGTGATTTAGCTTTTTGCCTAAATTTTTAACCGCTATAAATTCGCTATCGCAGATTAAGATAGCCTTTTTATCTTCTGCGTATTTTAGGGCGTTATCTATCAAATTTTTAATCGCCAAACTAAAAAGCTGAAAATCAACTCTTAATATAACGTCATCTCTGATGTCACAGCTCACTCGCTCTTCAAATTTATCAAGCATGAGCATATCTTGCACTTGCTCTAAAATGAGCGAGAAATGGCACTCTTGATAGTTTAGTGCATAGCTTTTTGAAAGGAGCTGCTCTACCTTGCTAAATTCATTTATAAGCATCTCAAGGCGCTCAAAAACGTTTATGAGCCTCATCTTTTGGGTGTCGTTTGCGACCATCTCAGAGACGATCCTACCCTTGCCAATAGGCGTCTTTAGCTCATGCATGATCGCACGTAAAAATAACTGCCTTGAGCGGATGAGCTCTCTGATCTTGCAAACGGCGTTGTCAAACTCGACCGCCACCTGCCCGATCTCGTCTTGCTCGTTTTCATTTAGCCTTGCAGTCATCGCCATCTCCATGTTTCCGCTGGCAAATTTTCTGATATCTTTGCTAAGTCTTCTAAGCGGCAAGAGGCTTCTAAGCACCGAGACGTAAAGCGAGATAAGTAGAGCCGAGATGATCAAAAATGCCACCCAAAGCGGGTCATTTACGTGTCTTGCATCGTTGCTCTCAAGTAGCAGCTGAAAAGATGGATTTTTGATAAGTAGATACAAATCGCCTTTGTAATTAACCGACTGCATCATGCCAAGAGGCGTATGCTGCGTAAAAATGGCGTTTCCGCTTGTAGTAACTGAGGTGGCTAAATTTTTGTTGCCGACATATTCTAGATTGAAATTTTTAAAGTAGTGCTCCAAATCTCTTGGGGGATTGCCACGCTCGTAAAGCGCCACAAGATAGTTCATAGCGCTTATTTGTTTGTCTTTTAGCTTCTCAAGTGCACTTTCTTGCTGAATGTTTGCAAATGTCACAAAGAGCAAGCACATCAGCGAGAAAGCGATGGCAAAGATGATAGTTATCTTGGTTGTTATGGAGTATTTCATCCGATAAGCTTATATCCTATGCCTCTAACTGAAAATATATGTTTTGGCGCTTTTGAGCTGTCGCCGATCTTTGTTCTAAGGCGTCCAATGATGACATCTAGGCTCTTTGAGTCCTTATCTTTTAGGCTCTTGCAGTTATAAACTAGCTGCTCGCGAGATACTGAAAAGCTGTGCTGTTTGATGAGATAGGTTAAAATTTCATACTCAGCAGGTGTTAGAGCAAGGGCTTCATTATTAAAGTAAATTTCATGGCGCTTGTCGTCTATCCTAAATGCGCTATCAACGACCTCTTCTTGAACTTCATTTGTCTTTTTATATCTTCTGATAAGACTTGTGATGCGAGCATACATCTCTTTTGGATCGTATGGTTTTGGCAAATAATCATCCGCGCCAAGCTGAAGCCCAACAACCTTGTCGCTGATGTCACTGCGAGCTGAGCTTATGATGATAGGGATGTCGTATTTTTGGCGAATTTCTTTACAAACTTCAAGACCGTCTATGCCAGGCAAAGTAAGGTCAAGTATGAGCAGGTCATAGTTTTTTATCCCTGCGCTTAGTCCTAGATATGGGTCTTCAAAGTTAGTCACTTTTATATTAAAGCTATCAAGATATTCAGATAAAATTTGAGCAAATTCTGGATCGTCTTCGATCATTAAAACGTTAATCATAAATCATCCTTTTCATTGAAAAATAGTAGAGATTATACGGCAAAAATGTAAATTTTTTTTTAAATTTAAACTTTTTTGGATAAAATCTCACATTTAAAATAAGCTTAATAAACAAGGAAAAATGTGGAGTTTGATTATTACGAGATCCTTGAAATTTCAAGAAATGCAACTGGCGACGAGATAAAAAAAGCCTTTAGGAAGCTCGCTTTAAAATACCATCCAGACAGAAACGCTGGCGACAAAGAGGCTGAGCAGAAATTTAAACAGATAAACGAAGCCTATCAGGTCTTAAGCGACGAGCAAAAGCGCTCTATCTACGACAGATACGGCAAAGAAGGGCTTGAGGGCAGATTTGGCAGTGGCGGTGGCTTTAGCGCTGATTTTGACCTTTCAGACATTTTTGACTCATTTTTTGGAGGCGGTTTTGGCGGTGGTTCTAGACAGAGAAAAAGACGAACTGAAAAGTACTCGGCTGATCTTGAAATTCCTATAAATTTAGAGTTTAACGAAGCTGTTTTTGGCTGCGAAAAAGAGATCAAATTTGATCAAAAAGTGCCTTGCCCAACATGCAATGCCACAGGTAGCAAAGACGGCAAAAACAAAACTTGCCAGCACTGCGGCGGAAGCGGCAGGATCACGCGCGGAAATGGCTTTATGAATATCGTTCAAGAGTGCCCATACTGCCACGGATCTGGCGAAGTGATAAGCGAGCCATGCCCTGATTGCAACGCAAAAGCTTATAAAATCCAGCAACAAAGCGTCAAGATCACGATCCCAGAGGGCGTCGATAGTGGCATGAGGATGAGGGTCGCTGGTAAAGGCAACATCGGTGCAAACGGCGTTCAAGGCGATCTTTATGTGAGCATAAATGTAAAAGACGATAAGCACTTTATCCGCCACAATGACGACGTTTATATAGAAATTCCAGTATTTTTTACCCAAGCTGTTCTTGGTGAGAGTATAAAAATCCCAACACTTCGCGGTGAAGCCGAGCTAAAACTACCAGTTGGCGCGAAAGATAAACAGCAATTTATCTTTGAAAATGAGGGTATCAAGGGCGTAAATTCACGCAAAAAAGGCAGACTTGTAGCTCAAATTTCTATCCAAACGCCTGACAAACTAAGCGACGAACAAAAAGAGCTTTTAAACAAGCTTCAAGCTAGCTTTGGCATAGAATCAGGCAAGTCAAGCACCGATGAGAGCGTCTTTGACAAGATAAAAAGCTGGTTTAAAGGCGACGAGCCAAAAGGTAAAAAGAAAAAATAAATCTAAATTTGTGGCACTAAATTTGGCGTCACAAATTCTTTCAAAATAAATTTTATATCCTAATTTTTACAAGTAAATTTCATACAAATTTTAAAATTTCATGAGTGAGTATATCACACTTCTAAATTTAGTGGCGAATAGTTATGAGCCCTAAATTTAGTAAGTTGCTAAGGCGAGTGAGTAAAGTTTTAAAATTTGCAAAGCAATCTAATCAAATTTAAATGTTTGTTTCTTTGTTAAGGGGGAAGAGGCTTGAATTACGGTCTGCTTGCAGTTGCGAGCTAGCGACGCAAAGAAGCTCTCTTCCCCCTTAACGATCCCCTAACTCTGACAACGTTAGAAGGGCATGCTTTAGTGCTTCGCACTGCATGCGGTTTATTTTTAGAAAATTCTGACAAATTTTAAAATTTCATGAACGAGTAATTTCGGCTCTAAAATTTGAGCTAAGCAATAAGCGAAGCCAAATTTTAGTAGTCAATTCTTGCGAGTGAATGAAAGTTTTAAAATTTGCAAAATAGTGTGTTTCTCTTTTTTGAAAAATGGACTTTAAATTTAAAAGCTTTTCTTCTAAAGGAAGACAAGGGGGACTTGAATTACGGTCTGCTTGCAGTTACAAGGCGAAGCCCGAGTAAAATCCCCCAAACCCCCTCGCACGTTAGAAGTGCATGCTTTAGTGCTTTGCGATGCATGCATTTTATTGAAATTCCAGTAAATTTTAAAATTTCATGAACGAGCAATTTCGGCTCTAAAATTTGAGCTAAGCGATGAGCGAAGCCAAATTTTAGTAGTCAATTCTTGCGAGTGAGTGAAAATTTAAAATTTGTCGCTACGAACTAAAAAATTTAATTTTTACAAAAAAGTTCAAGCGAATTTTAAAATTTACGGGCGAGCATATCACGCTTCTAAATTTAGTGGCAAAATAAAGAATTTAAATTCGGTAGATTTTCAAGGCGAGTGTATAAAAGCGCATAAATTTAAAAGAAATTTTAGTGCCCAAAATATCAGGCACTAAATCCATAAATTTACTCAGTTGCAAGATCAAGGTAATAATCAAGCTGGTCGCGTCTGATGATACGTATGAGGTTTGTGCTGCCCTCTACGCCTGTTGGGTGGCCAGCTGTAACGAGATAGGTCTTGTCATGCTCGACGTATCCAGCGTCGTAAGCCTTTTTGATGACATTTGCAAGTAGGATATTTAGCTTTGTCTTTTCAAGCACGAGCGCTGGCGTCACACCCCAAGCAAGGGTAAGCATGTGAGCTGTCTGCTCGTCGTGTGCGATAGCGATGATGTCGATACTTGTGCGGTTTCTAGCTAGTTTTATGGCCGATTTGCCAGAGCCTGTGATAGAGAGTATCGCATTTGCCTTGATACGCACGGCTAGCGAAGCTGCGCTATTTGCAACCATGTCTGTCTCGTCAAAAAAGTCAAATTCGTCAAATTTATTATAAGGATAGATACTTTGCGTCTGGATGATCGTCTTACTCATCGCCTCTACGACTGCGACTGGGTTTTTGCCGATCGCACTCTCCTCGCTTAGCATAACTGCGTCAGTGCCGTCTAGCACGGCGTTTGCAACGTCACTGATCTCCGCTCTTGTAGCAGTTTCATGCTCAGCCATGCTTAGCATCATCTGAGTTGCTGTGATGACTGGCTTGCTGGCTGCATTTGCCTTTTTGATGATGAGCTTTTGTATGGTTGGGACCTTGTAAAATGGCACTTCTATGCCAAGATCACCACGAGCTACCATGATGCCATCGCTCTTTGCGATGATATCATCTATGTTTTCAACCGCGTCAAATTTCTCGATCTTAGATAAGATAGCCGCTTTGGAGCCAAATTCTTTTAAGATATTTCTCGCTTTTATCACGTCATTTGCGTCTTGTACGAAGCTAATGGCGACGAAATTTACGCCATGTTTTGCGCCAAATTCCATATCTTCTTTATCTTTTGGCGTGATGATCTCGATACCAAGAGCGGTGTTTGGGAAATTTACCCCTTTGTTTGAGTTTAAAATTCCGTCATTTTCGATGATGGTTTTTACCACATCTTTGCCCTCGCCTATAACTCTTGCTCTGATCGAGCCATCGTAGAGATAGACGTACTCGCCAGCCTTTAGCATAGGTAAAATTTGAGGCTGATTTAGGCTCACTCTATAAACACCCTTTTCGATCTTTTCGCCCACGATATCCTCTGCGTATATGCTAAGCTCGTCGCCAGCTTTTAAGTAAAATGGCTCGCTAAGCTTGCCAACTCTGATCTTTGGACCGCAGATATCTTGCAAGATGCCTATGCGTTTGTTTAGTCTTTTTTCGATGTTTCTGATCTTGTCGATGTTTGATTTGTGGTATTCGTGTGTTCCGTGGCTAAAATTTAAACGAAAAACATTAACACCTGCTTTAACCATCGCTTCCATCGTCTCTTCGTTATCACTTGCTGGCCCTAAAGTCGCTACAATTTTCGTCTTTTTTATCATTTTTATGCCCTGTAATTTGATTTTTGCGATTATAACACATTTTAATAATGTAAATTTTTTGTATAATATGCAAAATTTTTAAAGGAGAGAGTATGAATAAATTTTTATTAGCGTCTCTTGGCCTAGCAGCTCTTGCTTGCGCTGCCATGGGAGATGACAAAGTCTATAAGCTCAAGCTTGCAACCTCATGGGAGAGCACTATGCCAGTGCTTGGTGACGTGCCAAAAGAGTTAAAAGAGAAGGTCGAAAAGATGAGTAACGGCCGCATCGAGATCAGGATCGACTACCCGTCAAAGCACAAGTCACCTTTTGCGATGCTTGACTTTGCAAAGAGCGGTCAGTACGACATCGGCTACACAGCTAGCTACTACTACAAGGGCAAAGATCCTAAGACTATGTTCTTTACAGCGACACCATTTATGATGAATACCGACGAGCAAACAGCTTGGTATGAATTTGGCGGCGGCAAAGAGCTAGAGGCGAAAGTTTTTGACCCATATAACATCAAAATTTTTAGAGCTGGCAACACTGGCATGCAAATGGGCGGCTGGTTTAAAAAAGAGATCAAGTCAGTTGATGATATCAAAGGCTTAAAGATAAGAATTCCAGGCTTTGGCGGTGAAATTTACGCTAAACTTGGTGCAAATATCAACACTATCCCAACTGGCGAGCTATACATGGCACTTGAGATGGGCACGATCGATGCAGTCGAGTGGGTTAGCCCAGCTTACGATATGGCGCTTGGCTTTCACAAAGTGGCAAAATACTACTACACAGGCTGGCAAGAGCCAGATGGCGAAACTCAGTTTTTCTTCAACAAAAATGCGTATGAAAAACTTCCAGATGATCTAAAAGCTATCTTTGAAGCGGCTGCTGCTGAGGTGGCAAGAGATGTGAATACTAAGGTATTTTACGCAAACGTAGAGTACTGGGACAAGATGAAGGCTGAGTATCCAGACATCCAAGTAAAATCTTTCCCACCAGAGGTCATCGCAGCTCTTAAAAAGGCTACAAATGAGCTACTTGATGAAGAGAGCGCGAAAGATCCACTATTTAAAGAGATCGTCGAGTCTCAAAGAGCTTTCCTTAAAAAAGCAAGAGAGTGGACTAAAATTTCTGACTACGCTTACATTAAAACAAACGAAGAGAAATAACCACAGCAGGGAGCTCTCCCTGCTTTTTAAAATTTAAAACCACCACAAAAACTAATCACAATAAGACTTTAAAGCAAAAGATAAGACAATAGTGAAAATTTCATAGGGAAAAAGAGATGAAAAAAGTCAAATTTATAGTTTTTATCTGCTTGTTTATACTGCTACCACTTGCTTATTTTAATGGCTTTATAAGAATTTCTGATCTAACTAGCGAACAAGAGAGCATTGCTAAGAAGTATGGTGGTGTTTATGTATTTGATGAGAAGTTAGAGAAGGAGATAGATAAGAGAGAGGAAGAGATAAAAGAGTTAAGAGATTGTTATACCACCAAAACAATAAACGAGTGTGAGCTTATTGTCAAAAAACAGGTTACCACTGATGGATATTTTTTAAACAAAGTTTGGAACAATAATAAAGAAAAATTTAGGCAAAGATATAATACTGAGAGCGATAGTGAAGCACAAGATAAATTTATAAAAGATACTGCAAATCAACAATCAACGCCTATTCAGACATTATCTAATGGTAAAAAGTATTATGTAACCACAAGAGATTATGGAAATGATTTTAAAAAACAAGCTTGGATGCCTAGAGAATACTCTGAAAAAATAAACGAATTTATTGGAAAAGAAAATTTAGAAAAGATTAAACCAAGTAAGCTTTTATCTTATTTTTATGCAGATAATGACAATGGCGATATAGTGCCTATTGTTGTATCTGTATATTACAATGTGCCAACGATAGTATTTGGACTATATGGAGATGAAGCAAGTGGGATAAAATTTTCTAAAACAATAATAAATGATGTAGGTGGAGATGATTACTTTTACCTAATAGATAACAAATTTCAAAAGATAAATAAATAGGAATAAGTATATGAATACTCTTAAAAATTTAACAAATAAAGAGATGGTAAATAAGATAAAAGACTATGCTGATATAGCTGATGTTAGTTATGCTTTTTTTGAGTATATAGATGAGAATGAAATTTGGAGTGTGTCTGATAAATTTTATAATCAACAAACCTCAACTAAGCATAATAAATTAATAATATTATAAATATAATCACAATAAAATTAAAAGAAATTTTCTATCTTGTATAGTTTTAAATTTAAAAGGATTTATGATGAAAAAAGTCAAATTTATAGTTTTTATCTGCTTATTTATACTACTGCCACTTGCTTATTTTAATGGCTTTATAAGAATTTCTGATCTAACTAGCGAGCAAGAGAGCATTGCTAAGAAATATGGTGGTGTTTATGTATTTGATGAGAAGCTGGAGAGGGAGATAGATAAGAGAGAAGGTGAGAGGAATAAAGTTAATAAAGAAATACTAAAAGAAGTCTCAAATATACAAGACAAAGAAGAACAAAACAAACAACTAAGGTTACTACTACAAGAGAGATTTTATGATAATCCTAAACTAGAAAGGGTTTTATCTAATGGCAAAAGATATTACTCCAGAAAAGACAATATAAAAATAGATAACTATAAAATTTTAAATAACTATGAAGAAAAACTAAAAGAATTTATGGGCAAAGATTACGATCAATATGAAAACTATCTAAGTATAAATTTAGGATATTTCTATATAGACAATGACACTATTGTGCCTATAAGTATAGGAATTTCTACACTTTATACAGAAGTTATATTTGGACTATATGGAGATGAAGCAAGTGGAATAAAATTTACTAAAGAAAACACTCAAAGACTAATTGGAGATAATAAATTTTACTTCATAGACAACAAATTTCAAAAGATAAATAAATGAACACTCTTAAAAATTTAACAAATAAAGATATGGTAAATAAGATAAAAGACTATGCTGATATAGCCGATGTTGCTTATGCGTTTTTTGAATACATAGACGAGAATGAAATTTGGAGTTTTTCGGATAAATTTCATAATGAGAGAATTTTAAAAAAACCTAACCCTAGATGGGATTATGCCGATGGGATAAACTGGAAAAGTGAAATTACAAAAGATAATGAAACCATTCTATCGAAAAATAACAAAAGAGAAATAGGGCAACCTACTGCCTACGCTCTTTGCGTCGAAGCTAGATTTATGCAGGATTTAAAAATATTTAAACCGAGCGAACTTAAAAAACCAAACCCTAAACCACAAAAAATAGACAACAGTATCCACTCATTTATAGATGTTGATGAAACAACAAAAGAACAAATGCTGTTCTACACAATAGACAATCTCTCCAAACGTACCAAAAATTTCACATCAAGATTTAAACTTCTAAAACATCAAAAAAATGATAATGAAGGTTTTAGTGCCACGCTTTTTGAAGATACAAATGATAACAACAAAAAAATACTAGCTTTTAGAGGCACTGAGATCACTCCAGAGGACTTATATGCAGATGTTCAGTTAACAACTAACCGCATAACAAACCAGGCAACCTCTTTAATATATTTTTTTATGGATAATGTGATACCTATCTTAAAAGAAGGTGAAAAGATAAACATTTGTGGTCACTCTCTTGGTGGATATCTAACTCAGGTATGTGCCTTTACCTTTGCTGAATATATAGATGAAATTTATACATTTAATTCACCTGGATTATTAAGCAAGCTCAATATCGAAGAAGGTCTTTCTAGCCAAATATTTATAATAAGCCAAGCATTAAGAGATCCCTCTCTTGATGCTAGAATCAGAACTAATATAAATTATAAAAAAACGCTTTACTTGAATATGTATTCTGCAAACGAAGACCACACCTACCTACCAGCACTTTTAAATTTTAACAACATATACCACATGAAAACAGACAATGATAGCCTAGCTTTTAATAATAAACTCTATGAGAACGCTATACAAGACCTTGGGGTTGATATAAATGGCAATGAAGTGCTAATAAATATAGGCAACGTAGATGCGATACTAAAAACAAATGTAAGTATGAGCTCGCACTTTCTTACCTATACGGCTACTACACTATACTTTTTCTCATATCTTTTAAATGAAAAAGATAATGACGAAAAGACAAAAAATGTAAGCCTAAAGGGTACGTTTTTATATCTAAATGAATTTATGGAGCAAAACTATAAGCTTATATTTGATCTTGATACAAATTTATTAATAGAATATAAAAACAAAACATCCTATATAGATAACAAAGCTACACTTCCACCTCTTTTATATAACAAAAACAAAAATTGGATGTTGCTTATACTAATAAATAACATAAAACACGACTTCAAGATATTAAATCACAATTTAGAAGACGAGCAAGAAGCTTTAATAATAGAAGATATATTTGAGCTTAGTGAAGAGAAGCGATATACAAAGATAATAAGCAAAGATGAAGTTGAGAAATTTAAAGAAGGTGGTTGTGAAACTATAGAAGATCAAAGGGCTATGCATAAGTGCAGGACATATAAGGTAGTAGATGAGAGCTCTAGTGATATCACTACCACTAAGGCTGATGCTAGCAAGCTCTACACCTATGCGTCAAATTTCACAAGATCGCTTTCATCACAAGACAACAAAGCATATTTTATGAAAAAATCAGAGCAGACCTACTCTCTTTTATTTGACAAAGGCACGCAGAGTGGCTCTATAAATTTATATGATGTAAAAGATAGAGGCGAGATAAAATTTGGCTTTTTATCAGCTAGCTCTAGCGTATATGTGGATAAAGATAAAGAGAGTTTAGCCATATTTACAAAAGATAAGGACATAGTGGATATTGAGAGGATATATGACAAGATAAGAGATAAATTTGATATAGATAGTCTAGAAAACTACAAGGTCGATCTTTTCTTAAACGCCACACTTCTAAAAGGTGCAAATGAAGCTAAAGACTATAAATTTGGCTTTACAAATTTCAAAGATGAAAAAGAGCATGATCTATATGAAAACAAAGATGAGCAAAAGCCATTTTACTACTTTAGCCCAAGAGATGATGAAAGCTCTAAAGGCTCTCTTGATATCACAAACAAAAACACAAGCATAAGAGTGCTTGGCTATGATATAGATATGGGTAGCTTGGATGTAAAGCTAAAAAGAGCTAACAATGATGAGAAAAAAGAGAGCCAAATGCAAAACAAAGAGGTGCTAGATCATCAAAGCTTGCCTTTGGGTGCAGTAGCTACAAATTTCACCGCTCACCCAGTCATAGAAGATGATATCATCACTTGCCCGCATGGTGGCAGAGTGGTGCTAAAAAGCAAAGCTGGCAAGAGTATCAAATCTCAGGATATAGCGCTTATACTAGGTCGAGACTTCCTTGGCTCGCCGATAGTTGGCTGCTCGGCAAATTCGCCATGCACCTGCGTAGCACACGTGCCAAAGAGCGCCCTAAGTGCCAAAAGAGTAAATGAAGACTACGCTCTCATGCAAGACCTAGTCCATCACTGCTTAAGCGATAGAAACTGCACGCTATCCATAGCCAAAAAGTCAAATTTGCTAAATTTTGAAGGGATAAAATACCTTGATGGCAGCAGCAACGAGGTAGCTCCAAAAGAGGTGCAGATCACGCAAAATCCAAGGCTAAGGTTTTTCATGAAGAGTGCTGCATCGCAAAGAGATAACATGCACGTCGCCATATACTCCATAAATGGCACCGAGTACAAAGAGCCAAACGGAGCTGACGAGATCGTGCTAAAAGAGAGCGACGCAAAAGATGTTAGCGACAAGGCACTTTTAAAGCTACTAAATGAAAATTTCAAAACAACCAGCCAAAGAAAATATGAATTTAAAGAGTACTCTTTCAAATACGGCGCCGATGTTTTTAGGCTAAATTTCATCAAGCCAGAGTATAAGAGCAAGCACGGCGTAAACGGCTACTACGAAAGACTGAGCGAATACGAAAACGACGTTAGAAATTTGATCTTTCTAACGCCAAATCAAACAAAAGATATCACTATAAAAATAGCCAAAGGGCTAGACGCTAAGATAGAAAAAGACGCCGAGATAACCGACGTCGTAGTGCTTCAAGGGCTATAAATTTGCCAAAGCAACTCTAGCAAATTTAAATTTCACCCACTTTAGCAAGGCATCTTTAAAACTTCTACCACTTCACCTTTTGCGATAAATTCTGTCTCTTTTGGGATGATAAGCAGTGCAGCTTCGTTTGTTAGGTTATTTACGATCGCTGAGCTGCCTAGCTTTTTACCGTTTAAATTTACGAAAATTTTGCCATCTCTGTTTTCTAAATTTACCGCTGTAAATTCCAAAAATGGCGAGCGTTTTTTGTAGTCTTCGTCCATTATCGCCGTGATCTTTGGCTCTTCTTGGCTAAACCAAGTGTTTATAAGCACTCTTACATAAAGCACGCACATAACCATCGCCGAGTACGGAAATCCCGGCAGCGCAAAGATGTATTTGTCGCCTGATTTTGCCACTCTGATATGGCGGCCTGGTTTTATCGCAGCGCCCTCGATGATGAGACTAAAATTTTCATTTAAAGCGCCCTTTACAAAGTCATAGTCTCCCATGCTGATGCCACCAGTAGTCACCAAGATATCGGCTGATTTTAGCGCGTTTATGATCGCTTTTTCGACAAGCTCGGCCTTATCTCTTACGATCTCACAAAGGATCGGCTCCGCGCCCATTTTACGTATCTGCATAGCGATACCTACGTGGTTTGAGCTGTGAATTTGCGCTGGACTATCAAGCGGTTCGCCAAGGTCTTTTATCTCGCTGCCAGTTGCTAGTATCGCCACTCTTGGGCGGACAAAGACGCTTACGTGAAAGACGCCAAGCTCGGCAAGAAGCGCAATCTCAGAGTATGTTAGACGTGTGCCTTTTTTTATTAAAATTTCGCCTTTTTTGTAGCTCTCGCCCACTGCTCGCACGGCAAAGCCCTTTGGCACGCTCTTTTTGATGATTATTTTTGAGCCGCTAACCTCGACATTTTCAACCGGCACAAGAGTGTCAGTACCTTCGCTCATTAGCGAGCCAGTGAAGGTTTTGACGCATTTGCCACCCTCTACATGTAGCCCTTTGTCGCTACCTGCTGGCAGATCTGTGATGAGCTCAAGCTCGCTTAGGCCCTCTTTAAAGGCAAAAGCGTAACCATCCATCGCCGAAACTGGCTTTGCTGGGTAGTTTTCAGTAGCTGTGACATCATAGGCGATATTTCTATCAAGCGCATCTGTGATGGCTACTTTTTCAACCTTTTCCCACGCATTTATCGTGTCTTTTAGAATTTTCAGGCTATCTGCATAGCTCATAAAGTCTTTCATCATTTATCCTTTTTATGAAATTGTTGCATATTTTAGCCACTTTGCTCTTAAAAAAATTAATCTTTGTTTTATTTAATGATTATTAAAATGTCGTTTAAGAAACCGGTCTGGTTTTACTTTTACACAGGAATTTACATGAGCAAAACATTGCTTTACATCATCGCAGGTGCGAGCCTTGGCATACTTGCTCCAGTGCTCGTTCATTTTGGCAACCCAGCAAACATGGGCGTTTGCGCGGCTTGCTTTTTACGAGATAGCATGGGTGCACTTGGCTTTCACCAGGCAAAAGTCGTGCAGTATCTAAGACCTGAAATTTTAGGGCTTATCATCGGAGGCTTTCTAGCTAGCATGCTTTGGAGTAGAAATTTCACTCCAGTATCTGGTAGCGCGGCATTTTCTAGGTTTTTCTTAGGCGTGTTTGCGATGATAGGCTGCCTCATATTTTTAGGCTGCCCTTGGAGGGCGTTTTTGCGCCTTGGAGGCGGAGATATGACCGCTATTGCTGGCGTTGTTGGCCTATTTGCTGGCGTCTTTGTGGGACGAACTTTTAAGAAAAACGGCTACGTTTTGCCAGAGAGCGAAACCACTGCAAAGGCGATAGGATTTTTGCCAACTATCATCGCGATTTTACTTTTGATGGCACTTATCTTTGGGCTAAAACTTGGCGAAAATGGCGCGTTATTTAGCTCAGAAAAAGGTCCAGGCTCACAGCATGCAAATTTATTTATCTCGCTTATTTGTGCCATCATCATCGGCGCATTTATGCAAAGAAGTAAATTTTGCTCAGTGGGAGCTATCAGCAAAATTTTTGAACGTGACTTTTCGATGTTTTATGGCATAGTCTCTATCGTTCTTTTTGCAAGCATCACAAATTTAGTGCTAAATCAATACAAATTTGGCTTTGAAGGACAACCTATCGCTCACAATGATATGTTTTGGAACTTCTTAGGCATGACGCTCGCTGGTCTTTGCTTTAGTCTAAGCTACGGCTGCCCTGGCAAACATCTAGTGCAGATGGGAGCTGGAAATTTAAGCTCAGCCGTATTTGTTTTAGGCATGGGCGCAGGTGCTGCTATAAGTCACAACTTCGTGCTTGCAAGCTCAGGAGCTGGCATCACACCTTTTGCCCCGTATGCCGTAGTGATCGGTTTTATATACGCTATTTATGTTGGATTTTTCACTAAAAAAGCTTAAATAAATTTGGCTGCTTTTGCAGTCAAATTTGCTTTTTATATATAAAATTTGTGAGATAAATTTTAGCTAAAAATAAGTTCTTAGGTTGTATAATCCAAAACTTATTTTAAGTTGTCACGGTAGCTCAGCTGGTTAGAGCGCTGGTCTCATAAGCCGGAGGTCGGGAGTTCAAGTCTCCCCCGTGACACCATAAACCTACATCAATTAAACCCCTAAAATACGATACTATCTAGCGATTTAAAGCGATATTGTTTTTAATATGATCTGAAGTTATACCATATTTTTTACATTTTTTCTAGGCGATTTGTGTATCACTTTGTGTATCACAATACCTCTGTCTTCTATTTCTATAGTATATGTCATTTACTCTTACGCTATTTATAGTAGCTTTGAGAGTACTTGCGGATGGATATAATACACAATAGGAGATGGTAAGCTTGGAGGTAAAACCTGCTTTATGTTATGTGGTAAAGGTTTTTGATGTAGTTATTAAGCGAGTACTTGTGAAGTATTAAAATGCAGAAGCTTGTATTTAGAAGTAACTTGAGGGGGCTAGGGGGGGTATATGGTTTGTCTTGGTATTGTCTGAGTATCCAAATATTTTTATCATTTTATTAAATCAGAGCTAGAGTAAATTTCAGGATGATATTGTCCTTGTGTAGATACATTTTGATCTACCTCATTTTAAAAGCGTAGAGTATGGCAAGGAATTATTAGAGTTATTGGAGAGTATATTTATTGGACATCTTTAGGCTTTGTTTTAAAGATACCTATAACAATCTTTAATAATCCCAAAAGGCTATATTTTTAAGTAAGTTAAAGGTATCTTATAGCTATCTTTAAAGCTATTATGCTTATCTTAAGGACATCCTTTATAAATATTCTTTATAGGATTTAGATTAAGAACTCCTAAACAATCCCTAAACTATCCCTATGACTATCACAGAATATATCTCTGTGTTATCCTAGAGTATCCTTTAGATTATCCTAGAGTTATCTTTACCCCCTCTGCTCCTCCTATAAGTGGCGTGTGTTAGGGAGTAAAAAGATTAAAATCTTCACGATTAAGATTAACCTAAGCTAACAATAGTAATAAGAATAGGCTCAATTCTTTCTACTTTAGGCAACCTATAAACAGTATAAAACATCGAGGAACTATTGATCTATTTCAAGTAACAACAAGATAGATTTATTCTATGCTTCTCTTTAAAACTATTATGCTTATCTTAAGGACATCCTTTTATAGATATATTTATAGGATTTAGATTAAGAACTCCTAAACAATCCCTAAACTATCCCTAGAGTATCACAGGATATATCTCTGTGTTATCCTAGAGTATCCTTTAGATTATCCTTAGGATATCTTATAGATTATCTAAGAGTTATCTTTAAGTTTAAGCCTCTCTCCCCCTACCCCCTCTCTCCCCTAAGGGGCAGGGTTCTGCAAACAGCGTATTTTAGGGCTATTCAGCGTTTAAGGAAAAAGTTTAGATAGAACTACATTATTGGTGTATTTTTAGTAAATATTAAGTAGCATTGGGGTATATTTTCTATACCATGAAATACACGTATAATGTGCCTATTACTTTATATAACCTACACTATCTAATGCAAGACCTAGTAAGGGGAGACGAAATAGTCTTGATGAGTATCAAGCTTCTAGGTAAGAATGTTAAAGAAGCCCTAAGAAACTTTGGCTCTCTTAGCACAAAGGCTAAGGTTTATACAGCAGCAGGACTAAGAGTGGATAGGACACTAATAAAGAGAGAGTTTAAGCCCCCTAAGCCAGCTTCTCGTTTCTCTGTGGCTGATATGGATTATATACTTCCTTTTACTGAACCTAGATTTGATTATATGAATAACAAATAGAAAATCAATTCTAAGGGGTCTAGGAGGCTCTAGGTTAAACGAAAGGGTTGCTAGAGGTATAATCTATCGTCCAAAGGCGTTCGTTGATTGTAGAGCTTCCTAGACCCCTTTATGAATGTTTTTGGTATTATGCCTATGCTTCATTTTAGAAAATCAAGAAAAATGTCTTAACTTTATAAAGTGAAAAAATGGAGAAGCATTTAGCTTCCCCTTATTAACTTGTTATCAATGGAGCCTAAACGCTAATCCCCACACCATCACGTATATCATCTACATTTAGATGTATGTAATGTAAGCTACTTTTAATATCTGAGTAACCCATAAAAGCCATTAATTTATAAGCGTTAAATCCTTTTAATTTTACTAACCTAGAAGCCACCGTATGGCGTAATACGTAAAGTCCGTGAGTGTTGCTAGTCCCTAAATATCCAAGATGGTTTCTCACAGCCCACCACATACGATTTGCTGTATCGTGATTTAGGTGGGTTATAGGACACTTATCTAGGGGTAAGTCTTTGCAGTTATCATAAGCCCCTTGAGATACCCAGTAGTATGTCATACGAAGCACATCGTTACCCTTTATTTCTCTGAGGAGTTTTAGGGCTTCTACTTTACTTACGCTTCTAGCTATCTCCAATCTGTGTCTTATATTTCTAAAAACCTCCATAACATTCTCTCCACAAGGTAGGGTTCTGCTTTGTCCGTTCTTAGGAGCTCCTATGATAGTACCAGTGCCTTTGTGTGTCTTAACTGCCTTAGAGATAGTGATAGTATCATACTCAAAACTAATATCTCCTAGCTCAATAGCAAAGTATTCAGCAGGTCTTAGCCCAAGATTAGATAGGACTATAAAGAGTTCGTATAGCTCTACGCTAGATAGTGCTTTAGATTTTTTAGTTCTGTTATATAAAAACTCTTTAGCTCTTAGAAGCTCATCGTCTCTTAGAGCAGGTCTTTTACCTACCACTTGCCTAACTTGAAGTCCTTTGAAGTTTGGTTTAGATTTAAACTTAACTACTTCAAGACCCTCAAGTATTCTAAAGGCTGTTCCAAGAGCTACTAGAGATGAGTTAAAAGAGTGTGGCGAATATATCTTGCCATTAACTCCTTTGTTTAGCATCTTATCTTTTAGCTCATATAGGTCAGCTGTTGTAAGCGTAGATACTTCCTTGTCTCCTATGGCTTTTATAACTCTGTTAAGGCATACTCTATAATGTGTTGTATCATCTAGGTATTTCCAGTATCTATCGTGTAAGAAGCTTAAAGCCTCTGATAGTTTCATACCGCCTCTAGCTGAGCTTACATTGGTCTCCCATACACCTTTGCGTATAGCTTCTTTCCACTCTTTCTCTAGTTTTAGAGCTTCTGTTTCAGTGCTATTAGGATATCTCCTTTGAAATCTAACACCATCCATTATAAAATCACTGCACCAAGTGCCATTTTTATTTTTATACATCCTTACGCTCCTTTCTGCACCTTAAGCCTTTAGAGGTTCTCTTTTTTCTATCTAGCTCATACATATCATAGTAGTATTTAAGGCGTTTATAGATAGCATCAGCTCCGCCATATTGAGCCTGCTTCTCTAGTATCCTTATAAGATACTCCTCATCGCTTTCCCCTTTAAGACGTCTTGTATAGTGCCTAGATGGCTTAGGCTCTGTCTTTATTCTATGCTGTCTTATAAGACCTGCTCTGTAATTGTCTAGGTTGTCGTGAGCAGCCCCATAGCCACTAAGAGAGCATAAGCAGTAAAAGAAATAGAATATGCCTATGTTTTCCCACTTGTAGTGGTAAGTGTTTGCTAGCCACCAAGCCACTATAAAAGTTCCCATAGTAATCACTACCCAAACCTGTGGTAAAAAAACTATGTACCAACCTATGAAGTCTTTTTCTTCTTTGGTTAGCTCTTGTCCTTTGTAGGTTATAAGCATTTGCCTACCCTCTCTTTTATAATCAACTTCCAAAAATATATTTAAATACTCAAAGTCTCAATAGCCTCTTTTAATATATGCACGTCATAGGAGCTAGCATACCTTTGAAGTGTCATAGTTTGATGTGAATGACCCATAAGCTCAGAGATAACGTTAGGGTCTATTCTATTGTTCTTAAGGTCTGTAGCAAAACTATGCCTTAAAGAGTATAGTACTTTTCTTTTGTCATCAGAAATATGGCTTCTAATAAGCTCATTAACCCTTTTACTAAATCCGTCCTGTGTAGGTAACTCTTTTAAAAGTGACACGTCAATGCTTCTATGTATTGGTATAAGCCTATAACTGCTCTTAGTTTTTAAACTTATACTCCTATCAGTTAAATCATATACCTTGACACCATCAATCTCTTTTAAAGAGCACTTATATAGTTCTGATAGCCTCATACCGCTTGTATAAAATACTTTGATTAGATTGTTGGTTACTTTATCATCTTTGGTTAAAGTAAGCAGTTGCTCTATTTCTTTATGTTCTAATGGCAATCTTTCATCTAAGGCATTTGTGCCACTTGTAGTAGCTATAAGCTGCAAAGGATTGGTTTGTATTAAGCCTGTGCTATGATAGTATGCATAACAGCCCTTTATCCACTTCATATACTTTACTAATGTTCTAGAGGATATAATATCAGCTTCATCAATCTCGGCATCTATCAACTCATCAACACTCATAACTCTGTATTTTTGTATATTTCGCTTAGGGAGAGTTTTGATAATATCTCTAATATCAATAATATCCTCTAGCGTTGTTTTTGCAACATCCTCATTAGGAGAGACTAACTCCAAAAAGACTTCTGTAAGAAATGAAACTACATCTCTATATTGATCTTTGGTTGTATTGTTTTCATCACATCTAGCCTTATAAAACTTAATATAACTATCTAAAGCCTCTTTGTTGGTTGTGATCTTTCTCTCATTAGCTTCTTTTGGTTGAGGTTTATTGATATGTTTTTGTGAATAAAATAGTCTATTGCTAATAACTTCAGGCGGTGTGTGTATTTCTCCCCTGCCTCTTTTTGAAGCCTCATCTAGTATTTGTATTTGCGCCAACATCATATAATAACTAAGAAGCTTATAATCGTTAGAAGTTTTATCAACCTCTATAGAGTTTTTATCTAAGAGTTCGTCTAGGGTTTCTTCTATGAGCCTATAATTATTATTGCTTAAATCTTGAGCGTAGTCGCCTTTTAAAGTCTCAGCCATATCCGCACTAGCTAGAGCTAGGGTATTATTATAAACATCAAAGCCTACATTGCAAAAAACAGTACCTTGCCCTTTAACAGCTCTGTCTATTAAATCCTGCTCCAATGTTTCCTTGATATATTTATCGACAAGCTCTTGTATTTGGCTCTTATCTAACACTTTACAGACCTTTAGGATTTGCTCGTATTTGCCTAGTATTATAGCTGCTTTTGATTTAGCTTCTGCTATATCTTTTGTGTTTAAAGATTTATTGACTTCATTTTTATTGAAGTAGTTGCGTAGCTCCTGATGAATTCTAAACCTAACTTTGTAGATACCACATCTATTGATAGTGACCATAGTGACAAGCTCCATTGTGTATCACTTTGTGTATCACTAGATAAGGTAAAAAAGAGAAACATCGTGTTTTAGGGGATATTGATTAGATTAAGCTGGTCTCATAAGCCGGAGGTCGGGAGTTCAAGTCTCCCCCGTGACACCATAGATGTCCTACTTATCGATACTTTAACTGCCCTTTTTGCAGTTTCCCTTTCTTTAAAATTTCCTAAAAGTATGGTACAGTTTTTATAAAAAGCGGTACATTTTTTCAGGATTGATTTATTTTACAAGATGCTTTCTATAAATTTGCTTTTATTTTTGCCCATAGGTAAAATTTTATTTCAAAGCGAGCAAACATAAATTTATCTCGCTTAAATTTTTCGGCACAACTTTTGCTTACTCTTTGAAGTAAATTTCAAGGAGTAAGCCATGAAAGTCTCTTATAACTCCATCTTAACAAAACAGCACTACCAAAAACATACAAAAAGCGAAGGCTTTGCAAATTTCCTACCCAATACTCCAAATATAAATTCGATCAGCCAAGTCACTACTCCTAAAAATGACTTTGTTTCATCTAGCGCTATCGACTCTCTTTATCAGGCCAAATTTACTTCACAAGAGGGCTATGGATATAGTGTAGATGCTAAAGGATTTATGGGAGCTGATTTTAACAAAGCAGCAGGTTTGCCACAGGACTTTAAAATCCACAAAAGCACGCTTGATGCGATAGTGCTACACAATCAAAAGCACCCAAACTTTACAAATATTTTAATGGATACAAGAAAGGATAATGCGCTATTTGGAGAGGATAGCTTTGCAAATATCGATCTAGCAGACACTATAAAGCAATACTATAAAATTTTTGATCAAATTTCAGCTGGAGTTATTAGTAAGGGTAAAGAATTTTACTCAGCCGAGGACCTAGCAAAGATGCCAAAGGGCTACTTTTCAAAAGATAAAAAAATAGAGCATGTTGAATACCTAATGGGTAGGATGACTAGCGACGGGCTAGATGGACTAACCGACAGAAGCAATGAAAAGATAACTCATATCTTTAGAACAACTCAAGACGTAGAAAATGCACGCAAGCTAGTAAATGATCTAAGCGATATAAATGTAGAAGTCAATGGAAATTTCCTTGACTTTTCTCCAGAAGTGATGACAACTGAGCATACTATCCCTTATATGTGGGTTAGCAGTGCTGGATATGACTTTAAGCCTGATATGTCTGTATATGACAATGAACAAGGCTATACTAAGGAGCAAATCTTTGTAGCATTTTTAAAAAACGAGCAAGGTCTTGTGCTGCAAGGTGGCACAACAAGGATAACCGACGAGGCTCTTAGTGTATATAAAAACTATCAAATAATTACAAAGCAAGATAGAAGCGAGATAGGCATACCAAAGGCTTATTATGATGAGATACTATCTGGTAAGAAAGATCTAAAGGATATACTAGCTAGGATTTTAAAGCTTAGAAATTTAGAGCTTAAAAAAGATCAAACACTCGAGGGGCTAGCAAGTAAAATAATGGATGTTTTAAAAGAATTTGATGAGAGGACGAAGACAAGAGAGCTTTAAAAAATATAACATAGTAGGCATTCGCTCTAAGCCCTTTTAGACTATAAACTACTAAACATTTTTTATATTTGCCGATATAAGATATATATTTTAAAAGGATTTAGAATGAATATATCACCAAATTTAGAGCCCATAAATATAAATTTACCCAAAGATATGATCTATTCAAGGGTCCTTCTTGGCGTAGATAGAGTGCAAACTTTAGACAATACAAATTTAAAGTCTGAGCTTAAAGACATCGCTACTAAGCTTATCTCAAATAGCACTTACTCTATCATCCAAAGCGCCAGCACCAGTGGCGTGAAGTCAGAGTATGCTAAAGCAGATAGTGGGACAAACGATGCTTTTTCTTATGTGGATATACAAAGAAGAAACTGGGACAAAAAAGACTTTGAGAACAAATATCTCTTTGGCGAAGATGCCTCAGCGCTAAGGAAAGTGGATCAAACTAGCACCTATTTCTCATCTATAAATTCAAAAACTCCCATTAAGCCCATTGCGGCAGCAGATACTAAATTTACAAATTTAAATGACTACGCCTATGAAAAAACGATAAAAACTTCACTGGGTGATGTAGAGGTCTTTTTGGATCTTTATGACGATAATGACAAACTAGGCATAGGCAAGCTAGACGCAAATGGATTTTTATTTAACTTTGATAGCAACAAGGACGGAGTGATAAATTCTGGTGATAAATACTTTGATAAGCTAAAGGTTAGAGGCTACGATAAAGACGGTAATGAGAAAATTTTCAAACTAAGCGAAGTTACGAGCGAGATAAACCTTAACGACTTTATTAAAAAGGATATTAGAAATTTAAGCCATGAGGCTATGGACTTTGCTAGCAAAAATACGGTTGATTATAGAGTTAGTTTAAACAACTCAAACCCTTATACTCTATTTTCAGCCGAGTATCGCTACCAAAAGATAGACAAAGAAGAGACTAATAAATTTTTCAAAGACCATGCAGACCAAGACGGCTGGGTAGATCTTAGGGATAATAAGATATTTAACGAAGAGAGCGGCTTAAGTAACTTTGCCTATGAGAAAGTTGGCTTTGACGGCAAGAAAAGGCTTAGTGAGTTTAACCCTATCATAAAACCATCTGGATCTAAACAAGATGAGAGCTTTTCATACGCAGGCTATCAAAAAGATAGCTTTATGAAATTTTATAATGACTACCAAAAAGAGTCTAGCGCTCACAGCAAAGACGTAGAGTGGATAAGCAAAAATTTAAAAGAAAATGATGTAGAAGACGCAGATGATCTCATCTCAAAGCTAAAAGCCACAAAGTCATCTTATATGATCGCTATGCAGAGTGAGTTTGAAAAGGCAACTGGGCTTGAGTTTAGCCTAGAAAATTTAGAAAGAGTAAAGCATGCTTTTGAGAGTGATACGAGCAAGGCAGCAGCTGCACTAAAAGACACAGACAGCGTAATAGCTATGAAGCTAAATAAAAATGGCACGATCACACTTAAATTTGACAGCGGAAGAGAGCTAGAGGTAAAAGAAATTTATAGTGACACGGGCAAGCTAATAAGCAAAGATGACAAAGATAGCAAAAGAGCAAGTATAAATTTAGATGCCAAAACCATGAATGATGTAGAGCTAAATAGACTTGACTTTAAGGATATAGGCATAAAGCAAGATGAGAAGATATCTAGCCTAAAAGAGCTTGGAGCAAAGCTCATTAAAAACCTCTCTGATAAATTTACAAGTAAATTTCTGATCGGACTTGAAAACGGCAAAAGTATCACCACCAAAGAAATTTACAACATCACCTACCTTGAAAATGACCTAAAATTTAAAGAGCTATCTAGCAAAGATAGGCTTTATAAAAAGGTAGATACGAGAGTTTAGGAGTAAATTTATGCAAACTAAAAACCTTTGTAAAATAAATCTTTTCACAAAAAAGACGATATCTTTGGTGTGAGTTAAAGCTAAAAGGATCTAAGATGATAAACGCACTTGGTAGCTACCCCTTGAATTTAGAGCAGAACATAAAGGTATCAACCAAAGCTTCTACAAACCAAACTAGCTCTCTAGTTTTAGGCTACAAGATAGATAAAGATGGCTACTTTACAGATGAGTTTAATAAACAAGCTGGCATACCAAGCGAATATAAAATTCACTCAAGCACACTGGAGTCTTTAGTCAGGATAGCGACGCAGCCTGACTATATGCAAAGGGTTTTTGACAGCATCGATATACTAAAAACTGTAAATAATGCCTACAAAGTTCTCTCCCAAGTAGTTGGCGAAGACACGCTAAATTCAAAAGATAGCTTTAGCTTAGATGAGATAAGAAATTTCCCTCAAGGCTTTGAGTATAACCGCCAAAGTATGCAAGTAACCAAGATCAATAACTCCATTCATGAATTTGGCTCGGCTGCGGCTGATTTTAACGGCAAAGAGTCAAATAAGCAGATGATAAGCACGCTTTTTTTCAACCCAAGCTTTAGCGGTGGAGATGGCAGGCAGCCATTAAAGCCAACAACAGATATCTTTAACAACAACAATGGTGGCAAAGAAAATACGGTCATTGGTGTATTTATGGATCCGCATGGAGAGAAATACACTAATAAAGATGGCTCAATAACCAAAGGCGGACTTATAGCAGCCGTTATAAACAACAACCTTGATGTAAGAGAGGGCGAGACAACAGCACAAGGCAAAAGAGAAGGCTATGACAAGAGCATAGATAGTAAAGAATTTAATAGGGCATTTGAGCTGTTCGAGCTTATGGGTGAGATGAAATTTGGACCTGGCTTTATAAATGCTACTGATAATGACATAGCTGGCATGCCTAAATATATGCAAGATCACATTAGGTCTAAAAGAGACTTTGTCTATATCGACTTAGAAAGTGGCTTTGTCAGCACTCCTGAAGATAGACGTAGGGGATATGAAGAAGACGAACTATCATTTAAAAAGATGATGGAGCATAATCTAAAAATGCTAAAGCTACTCTTTGGCGAGATAGACAAAGACGGCAAAAAGAGCAAAGACTTTATGGATAGCTTTTTGAAATTTAGTATGCCACCTTTAAATTTAGTAAAAGAGCTAAATGAAAACCCAGCTGGAAAATACCTAGTAGATATGCTTGGTATAAAAAGAGATGTTGATATAAAGGCATAGGGGGAGCTGATATGATAACTAGCATAAACGGACTTAGCAATACAACAATACAAGAAACCACTATCCAAAAAGAAAATGCAAAAATGTCAAAGGAGCAAGAAAAGGCTCTAATTGATAAATTAATGCACAAACCCCTTGCAGAAGTATTGCCAAAATTTATTGATATAGATGAAAGCAAAGATAACTGGATAACGGATGCTATAAACAAGATAGATACTATGCTTTCTAAGAAATATGATTTTACTATCGAGCAAAGACGTGCGCTGATAGCAAAATATCCAGAAAACATGGAAGAGCTTGAGATTAGTGTATTACAAGGACACATGGACTGGCTACTTACCTACTCAGTGGATGGCAAACCGACGATATCTGGAAAGATGGTTGGTCTTGGCACAAAAGAAGAAGAAACAGAGTTAGAGAATTTTATGCGATCACTACCTGATGATGCGATGTCAAGTAAAAAAGGTTCTGCTCTACTTGGCCGAGCAGATCTAAGCATAGAAGAGTTTAAGAAGCTTTATAGAGAAGACGTAGAAAAAACTACAAAAGAGCATAAAGAATTTCTAGCCAAACTACATAAAGAAGAACAAGAATACAATGCAAATTTTGCCAAAGAGCAAAGCGAGAAGAAATTTAAACCTATGCAGGTTAAGAAGAAGTATGAGACCTATGATATAAACAAGGATCAAAAATTTCTCTATGTAAGAGAGCTTTTAAATTTCAAAGAAAAAAGAGGCATAGACGTCTTAGAGCTTATGCAAAAGATAGATAAGAAGCAAATTTTAAATAAGATGGCTTGATAGGTAAAGCAAAACGAGCTTGTTATAGGATAACATAGCAGTGGCTTATGCTAGATATAAAGATAAAGTTAAACCTTTTTATCAAAAACTTTTTTACCATTTTCTTCAAGTTTTTGCATGATACGAAGCACATCGATTCCTCGTTCTCTCTCAAGTTTTTGAAGCTTGAGTAAATATGAAAATTTCTCATCCTTAGTAATGTCATAAGTTTCTAAATTTTTGCTATGTCCCTGAATAGGTTTAAAAGATTCTTCTTTTATGTCGTTTGAATCTGGCTCATTGTTTTTATTATTTAAAATTCTTTGAGCTTCTTCATTCATAGCATCTACTTGTGCGAAAAAGTCTTCATTGCTCTTTTCTAGCTTCTCTGCCATCCTTGCTCTATCTTGTAGCCAGCGTTCTTTAAATTCACTGATACTAAGATCAGCTGAGTTTAACAACTCGTCGCTAATATCATCAGATATCATTGGCATAAAATCGCCTGTCTTGCTCTCTTGTATAAAACGCAACAAAGAATTTGCTTCGTCCTTGCTTATCGAGCTATCAAGTCCTGTTGCTTTACCCCAAATGGTTATCCTACCATCAGCTGCAATACCGCTCATGTAGTTACCAAAAATGCGCCGAAGAGCACTATTTGCTACAGCGTTATTGCTATCATCGTTTATTTTATTTTTATCAGGTTGTTGCTCTGCTTTTGCTTGTATATTTTTCTCTTCCGCTCCAGCTGGCTCATACCTCATATTTTGATATGTAAATCCATTTACACTGCTTATCATATTTAAAAGCCTTTTGTATTTCCTAGTTTGTAAATCGACCTTTCAACGATTTAGTTTATATATGATTTCTCTTTACACAAAACTCTTACTAATAGAACTTATCCTCTCGCTCCAAGAATTTGCTAGAGAATTTATATCCTCTCTAGTTGGCTTAAATTTCTCATATTCGTTTGAGGCAACACTTTCTGTGTTAATGTTCTTTGATCTTGCATACATTAAAAGCGTTAGCTCTTTAAGTCTTTCTTTTATGAGTGCTTTTATGCTCTCACTATCCTTACCCACCTTTTCAAAATCCACAAAGTACTCTTTATGCTCCCCAGTGCTTGATATATCATTTAGCGCAGCACTACTTAGCTTAGTCTTTGCACTATCACTTGGTAGCGGTCTAGAGCTGCGTAAAAATCCCATAAAAAGAGCCTCTTTGCTATAACCTTCATCTGACTTATAAAAAGAGACATCAGGGTTAAAGCTAAACTCATCACCTGCTTCGCTCATCGTAAAATCAACCTCTTTTACTATGAGCCTAACGCCTGCACTTGATAGAGACTTAGCGCTATTTAGATCATCAGTGCTAGAGTAGATGTTTGAGATAGTAGAGTTTGATAGATCTTTTAGCAAATGTCCTTTGGCATCGTAGTGAGTGCCTTTTATGCTGTAGCCTTTTGGTAGTTTGCCTATATCTGCAAGAGTGTAGCTCTTTTTATCATCACCTAAAGCGCTAGACGTCATTTGATCAAATAGTCTGTAGTAGTGCTTTATAGTGTCGGCCATATCGATGTTATCAAAGATCTTTATCTGCTCGTCTTTGCTCTTGATGCGGTTTAGCACATGGTTGCGCTCGGCAAATCGGCTAAGCTCATCAAGTGTGCTTTTATGGATTTTAAAGCCCTGTGGCAAGCCTGCAGCTTTGTTAAAGTCAGCTCCCATAAAGCCAGCTTTATCTACTGTGTAGCCGTAAGCTTGAAGATCACTGAAATTTAAAGAGATGAGGCTGTTTTGAGAGGGAATAGTATAAGTAAATTTAGCTGGCTCTTGGAGTAATAGAATTAAGGAGAACACTTAATCACTATATTAGTGAAATATGTACTTCTTAATTCTTTTTTATTTAAGAAACTAAGAGAAAGGGGGTAAAAATGAGGAATTATGAAAAGATAACAGCACTCTATGAGAGATTAAGTCGTGATGATGAACTTCAAGGAGAAAGCAATTCTATTGTAAATCAAAAGAAAATCCTTGAAGAATATGCAGGTAAAAATAATTTAAGCAACATCATACATTTTACAAATGATGGAATAAGCGGAACACAGTTTGATAGACCGGGCTTTATGGCAATGATTAACGGAGTTAATCAAGGTAATATAATAGGTTGTATAATCGTAAAAGATATGAGTAAACTTGGCAGAGACTATCTTAAAGTCGGTCAATGTATGGAAATCTTAAGACAAAAGGGAGTTAGGCTCATTGCTATCAATGATAATGTAGATAGCTTTTATAGAGAAGATGATTTTACCCCTTTTAGAAATATTATGAATGAATGGTATACAAGAGATACTTCAAGAAAAATACAATCTACATTCAGGTCAAAGGGGGAAAGCGGAAAGCATACGGCAAGCTCTCCACCTTATGGATATATCAAAGATGAAAAAGACAAAGATAAGTGGATTGTAGATGAAAAAGCAGCGGAGATAGTAAGGAGAATATTCAATCTGACCATGCAAGGCAATGGTCCGTATCGAATAGCAAAGATATTGGAAAGTGAAAAAGTAGATATACCTGCTTACCATCAGCAAAAATTAGGATATGGACTACATCAAAGCAAAGTGTTTGAACATCCTTATCGTTGGTGCAGTTCTACAATTGTAAGTATCTTAAAGAAACAGGAATATTTAGGTCATACTGTAAACTTCAAAACAAGAAAGCATTTCAAGGATAAGAAAAGCAAATATGTATCTGAAGAAAACTGGCTGATATTTGAAAATACCCACGAGGCAATTATAGACCAAGAAACCTTTGATAATGTGCAAAGGATAAGAGGAAATGTAAAAAGGTATCCCGATGGTTGGGGAGAATATCACCCTTTAACTGGGCCTTATGTATTATGCAGATTGTGGCAGTAAAATGTATGTTCATAGAACAAGTAATTACAAAAATATTCCCTACTACACTTGCAGTGCTTACACGAAAGTACCCTGTGGAACGCTTTGTCCATCTACTCACAGGATAAAAGCGGAAGCAGTCTTAAACCTTATACAGGAAACCTTAAAAGACATTAAAAAATATCTTGATGAAGATCACGAAGCCTTTATCCGTTCCATTTAAAATGAAATGGAAGAAAAGGAAAAAGTAGAGATAGAAAAGACAAAAATAAGATTAATGGAAAGTAAAAACAGGCTTCAGGAACTTGAACGATTGATGTGCCGTATTTACGAAGATATGATACTTGAAAAAATACCAAGTAATCGATATGAGATACTTAACAGTCAATATGAAACAGAGCAAATAGCTTTAAGCAAAGAAATTAAAGACTTAGAGTTTGCAATATTAAGATATGAAAAAGAAACAGATAAGGCGAAAAAGTTTATATCTCTAATAAGCCGATATGAAAATTTTGATGAACTTACAACTACAATGATAAATGAGTTTGTAGAAAAGATTATTGTTCATGAAAGGAATAGAAAAAGTAGTCAAACATCAAAGCAAAAAAATAGAGATATATTTTAATTTTATCGGTAACTATGAGCCACCAAAAGAAGAATTGACTGAAGAAGAAGAAAGATTAAAAATTGAGGAAGAAGAGAGAAAAATCAAGGAAAGAAAAGATAGACTTCATCAAAACTACTTAAAGCGTAAAGTAAATGGAAAACAACAGGAATATGAGGAAAGGTATAAGGCAAGGAGAGAACAGAGAAAACAAGAAAAATTAAAGGTTCTGAAAAGGGCAGGTATACAAGTTAATAAGTTAGAAAAAAGAGATTGAAGTTAGTTAATCTCTTTTTTAGTACAGGTATCAAGTATATCAATTATGTTATTTGCAATTGCATGGATAACAGTAACGGCAACAGAATTACCAAACTGTTTGTAACTTTGAGTATCACTTACAGGAATGATATAGTTTTCGGGGAAGCCTTGAAGTCTTGCAGCTTCACGAGGTGTTAGTTTTCGTGGATTTTTTCCTTTTTGCTCAATAAGTATTTCACTCCCGTCTTTATAATATCTTGCAGATAATGTATTTGTATAAGGACTGTTTTCATTGAACAATGTGTAACCAAATCCATTTCCCTTTATTTTATGTTCTTTCTTTCGTCGTTGATGACCTTGCCAAAGTGCATTTGAAATGGTGTATTTAGTATCAACATTTTGCTCTAAAATATTTCCCACAGAAACATCTGGGCAGGGAGGAATTGGAAAAGAAAAATCTTTATAGTTATCTATTTTATCCTTATCAAATCCAACAATGTAAATACGCTCTCTATTTTGTGGAACACCGAAGTCTTTTGCTTTAAGTATAATAGAATGAACATCGTAGTTTAAATCCTTTAATGTTTTTTCTATTGTTTTATAGGTACGACCTTTATCGTGAGATTTTAGGTTTTTGACATTTTCAAGAAGAAATGCCTTAGGTCGTTTCTCTTTAATAATTCTTGCAATTTCAAAAAATAATGTTCCACGAGTATCTTCAAAACCAAGCTTTTTACCGGCTTGACTAAATGCTTGACAAGGAAAACCACCGACAATAATATCATGATTAGGAATATCTTTTTCAGATATTTTTGTAATATCTCCAAAAGGAGTTTCACCAAAATTTGCCTTATATGTTTTTACTGCAAATTTATCAATTTCACTACTGAATACGACATTTGTTTTACCTGTTTGGTAAAATCCAAGCCTTGTACCACCAATTCCGGCAAATAAATCAATGATTTTATAGGGGGCATTTTCATTATTGGGGAAAGGTACTTTTTCAGGAAATGATAAAATATGTTTCAGCTCAATGGACGATGGCTGACTTTCTCCATTTTCCCATCTGCGAATTGTCCTATCTCCGAATTTGGACATACCAACAGCATCAGCTAATTCTTTTTGAGTCATTTGTAATCTGATACGCTTATTTTTTATTAAAATAGCAGGGGAATTATCTATGATTTGTGGTATAATATTCATATATATTCTCCTTTTTATATATGTTATTTCAAGGACTAACTGTCCTCTATTTGACACTATTGTACCATATAGAAGAAAATTTTTCAAGAAAGGAAAAGAGTTATGGCAAATATTTCTCTTGATGAATATAAAAACTTAGTTAAAGAAAAAAGGAAAGAAGGCTTTAAACAGCCTTATGACTTAGTTTATGATAATTTTATTACATTAGGATACGACAAAGTCCCTAAAGAATTCTTTTTAAGTAATGCAAGTGAAGTTGTTGAAAAACTTAGAAATAGCTGTTGGAGTGAATTTCAGCCATTAGAAAAAGACTTTACTTCAAAAATGCTAAAAGAGTTAGTTGATGATGAGTATATCAAAACTCTTACACCAATAGAGGCAATTACTTGGTTTGTGGAAGAATTTCCGGAACATATATATGCTTTGACTTTGTCAAATACTCAAAGTAGGAGGAGTAGAGCAGGTAAAGAATTTGAAAGTATTATAGAACTCATTTTGATTGGTGCAGGGATTCCACTTGACAGTCAAGGTAATATAGGTAAACAAGAGTTTGTCAATAAAGGTCTTGGTAAATTGGTAGATTTAGTTTCTCCGGGTGTTTTAGAATACATTGTAAATAAGAGAAATACTGTCTTAATTAGTGCAAAAACCACATTAAGAGAAAGATGGCAAGAAGTACCTGAAGAAATGGGAAGAACAGGTGCAAGAGAAATGTTTTTAGCAACTCTTGATACTTCTATTAGCTCTGATGTATTGAACACTCTATATGAGGCTAATATACAAGTTACAACAACAAAAAATATAAAAGAAACATATTATTCCGATAATGAAAGGGTATTAACCTTTGAAAAGTTGGTTGAAATATGTTTAGACAATGTTTCTCATTGGAAAAATTTCAACTACACAGTAGAACAAAATGAGCAAATGATAGAGCTTATCACTAAGCAAATTGAAAAACACCAAAATCATAAATTTGTAGAAGAATATTATGATGAGAGATTAAAAAACATAAAGAAGTAGACAAATTAGAATTTGTCGGTATATCATTAAATCGCATTTTTTCGATTAAACTATGGAATACAAAGGAGCAAATAATCATGAGCGAACAGAGAATCTATTGCATGGACCTTGTAAAAAAAGAGGATCCGGAAAAGGCTGTCAGAACACCGTTTTATCAGACAGAATCTACAGGCGGATCGGTCTGGGTTATCAAACCCGGTCAGACATTGCAAAAGCACTATCACCACAATTCCGACGATATATGGATCGTCCTTCAGGGAGAGGGAATATTCTACCCCCAGCCTAATGAAGAGGTTCCATTCAAGAAAGGCCATGTCATAGTATCGAAGAAAGACTCCTGCCACGGAGCAAAAAATACTGGAGATGAGGATATCATCTTTGTAAGTATAGTAGCACCTGTCCCTTCCGACTATGATCCTATAAACGAGTGACAGGAAAATAAAATTCCCGTTTGACAAAGGATTGTGATTATACTTGAGAAAGAAAAATGTTTATATAACATTGGGATACATAGCTGTATATCTGGTGATATATTGGTGAGAGCAACTTGATTGGTTGGCTATTTACTAATATTTCAACTGGTGAGCATAGTTATTTATATGGTTGGTTGCTCAGTAGTAATCTGTTTTGGTATGCACTTGCGATTTCTGCGCTTCCTTCTCTTTGGGGTAAGTTTAAGTTTTCGGCTGTTACTACGGCGGGATTTATTGTAGGTATTGTAGCAGGCATAATCGTTGAGAAATACAAGAAGTAAGTCAAATTTCAGTTTGTCGAGCTGAATAATACAGATTCAAGACGATAGAAAGTAAAACATCTATCGTCTTTTCTTATGAAAAAAACTTGAAAGGAGATGAAATTTATGGACAATAAAAACAGAATTAGAAAAAGTAAAAGAAAAGATTGAAAGCAAGTAAGAAGAAAAAAAATATGAAAAGAAACTATCTCAGCTTAAAAATCAGGAAAAGAAAATCAGAAAGCAAACGAGCCTTGAAGAAAGAAAAAAGCGAAACCATAGATTGATAGAGCGAGGAGCAATCTTAGAAAGTTTAATTGAGGGAGCAAGCGAGAAAAGTAATGAAGAAATAAAGGCTATTTTGCAAAGAGCATTTCAAAAAGACTAAGAAACGCAAGGACATAGTATAATTGTAATTCCCTTAGATTTTCTAAGGGCGCAATTATACACCCTTTAGGTGTCCTTGCGACCTGCGGTGCTTTTACCCTTGCGGGGAGCAAAGAAAAAAGCCGAAGCATTTTTCCGTATTAAAGGCAAAAGACAACTGAATATAATTCATTCGCTTTTTTATCATCAAGGGTAAAGCACATTCACTATCGCTCACCCTTGACAATAAAAATTTGAAACAGATAGCTTACATTAAGCCGACATACTGAAACAACAAAAGTCGGCTTTTTCTATTGTACCGTTTCAAAACGCTCATTCAGTTTATAGAAAAGCAAAAGTATTTTTAAGACCGACATCTAAAACAACAAAAGAAAAATAAGAAGATGACAAATGCCACATTCCCAAAATGGGAGTGTACCTAAATCAAAGACAGTACTAATCAAAGGGGGTAGTGAAACACGACTTCCTTAAAAGATAAAAGGAGTAACGATTTGTTGCTACATTTTCATAACAAAAGATAGGAGAGAAAAATGGCAGATAAAAGGATGTTTTCAATAAAGATAGTGGATAGCGACTTATTTTTGGATATGCCATTAAGTAGCCAATGCCTGTATTTTCATCTATCTATGAGGGCAGATGATGATGACTTAAAAATTCTAATTACAAAAGGTTTTGTAATTGTCTTTTAAAGAGGGGTTATAGTCATTACCTATTGGAAGATAAATAACTACATCAGAAATGACAGACGAAAAGAAACGATGTATCTTGAAGAAAAGCAAAGTATAACGCAAACGGAAAATGGAGCATATATCAAGGTTGAAAATCTTGGTATACCAAATGACAACCAAGTGTCAACCGTTTGTCCGCATAGTATAGTTAAGGGTAGATTAGATAAGAGGAGAATAGAACAGGTTGCCCCAGTGTCCCTTTATGGAGAGTATCAAAATATTCATTTAACCGATGAAAAATACCAAAATCTAAAAGATAGGCTGAAAGGTCATACAGATACAATGACTGAAAAGCTATTAAGATATATCAAAAGTAAAGGCACAGACTACAAAGACCACTATGTAACAATCCTTAATTGGTATGAATTGGTATGAACAGGATAAAGAAAAGCTATCACAGAAAAATAATCAAAATAAAAGCCATAGAACCTATTCAACCAACTATGAAGACAGCGACAGCCTATAAAAGGTGTTTTTAAGGGTTTAATCATAAAAGAGGTGTCAGACTATGGTTAAGATAAAAATAAGCCTTAAAAACGCATTATAGAGCCTGATGTAGAAAAGGAGACTAAAATTATGAATGATAAAGAAAATATGATTACTACAAAAATTCAAGGGACAGATTTTATCTACAACAAAGATACTCACTATGAAGAAGACGGACATATCTATTGCAAGATTTGTAATGAAAGAATAGACGGTAAGGTAATTCCGATGTTGGATAAGCCTATGATTATCAGAACGGCTTGTAAATGTGATAGAGATAGAGCTGAACAAGAAAAAACTGTTAAAACAAGATAGGTTGAGACAAAGCTGCTTTATATCCAAAAATCAAATAGCCTACACCTTTAAAAATGCCGATGAAGATACAGATAAGGAAATCATCAAAAAAGCAAAGAACTATGTAAAACATTTTGAAGAAATGAGAAAAGATAATGTTGGACTGTTACTTTACGGAAATGTAGGAAGTGGCAAGACCTATGTAGCTTGTGCTATTGCCAACGCTATAATTACAGAATATAGCCATACAGTAAAAATGAGGAACTTTGCACAGATATTAAACGACTTACAAAAAGGCGGCTTTAATCTTGATAGAAACGAATATATCGAATAGATAACAAGCCCTACCCTACTAATTCTTGATGATTTTGGAATAGAGAGAAATACAGAATATGCCTTAGAGCAAATTTACAATGTAATCAATGCAAGATACCTAAAGGCAAGACCAACCATTATAACTACTAACCTTAATTTCAAAGATATAGAAAAAGAACAGGAAGATATAATGCTTGGCAGGATTTATTCAAGGATAATCGAGATGTGTTTACCTCTTAGGATAACGGGACTTGATAGAAGAAAAATACAGAGCAAAGAAAAGCTGAAGAAAGCACAAAACTTAATAGATGAATGAGAGCGATTGGAAAAGTAAAAAATTCTAATCGCTTTTTAATTGCAAGAAAAGGAATGATGATATGCAAAAAAATAATACAGAAACAAAAACAATAAAGAAGATTGGAAAAACTACCTATGAAGTTGTTGTACATTTTAATAAAAATACTACTGAAACAATGCAAGACAAATTGAAACGCATAATGCTTAGAGAAATTGAGAGTGAAAAACATCAAAAAAATGATAAAAATGATTAGAAAGTCCTTGACAAGTTGTTACAGGTTTGGCTCGCTAATCTTTTCTTTGGTCTTTTGGTTAAAAATATCACTAAAATTTGCAGACCTGCCTTGTTTGTGCTGTTGCTTAGTGTATGAATTTATATTGGTGCTTAAGATGCTAATATCATTCGTGGTTTGCCTCCTAGCTTCTTGCTTTTTAAGTTTTAATTAAAGTAACCATAAAATAATTGACTATCCAAATTTATCAGTCAAAATAAACAAGTGACAAATATGCCAATCACAAAAATTACAAAAATTTACTTTTACTAAGTCATTCTTTGGTGGGACTGATTTAATTCCAGTATGCGCCAAAATTCAATTCAGATATTAGGGCGAGCATACTCTATGTAGCTACAAAATGTTACCATTTGCATCTCCATAGAGGCTCGCAAGGATAGCTTGCCGCTCCCTTGACCCACGCTTAAAAAATATTTTCTTTATTAAAGTGGCCATGCAAGATAGGCTTTTTTTAATAAAAGCTTAAGTTGATTAAAGGCAGCCATAAGAACAAAAATAATTAGACTAAATTATTTTTTATGATCTACAAAATATATTTTAGTATATTTTTAAAATGGCAACGTAACAAATAATGTTTGGAAGTAATAAATGAGATGATTATGTAATAAACTTAGTAGAGTCTCTACGTTTAAAACATATCTAGACTTTGAGTTTTTTCCTTGCATACATCACCCACATGGTGATATATGCTGGCTTTTTGGGAGTATTCACGCTCCTCTATAAATTCTCTACATATTCTTGTAGCATCTTGTGCTCTATCTGTAAGCTCTCGTATTCTTCTCTCAAATTTTGGAATTTTTCTTCTAAATTTTCTAATTTTTCTTCCAAGCAAGATATTGAACTCTCGTACATATCTCTTTGTTGCTGCAAAGATTCCGTTAAGGCGTCGTTGCAATCTTTGTTCAAGCTCTTGACTTTCTTTGTTAGCTCTGTCACATTTGTCTGTAATATCGCGAGCTTCTTCTCGCAGTCTTGTTGCAAATTCATTGTTTCTAATTCGTGCTTGCTCCTTTCGTCTTCGATCGTCTTCGTCAAGCGCTCGTTCTCTTCTAGCAATGCTTTCTCTAATGCTGTCATCCTCTACTCCATTTTCATTAATATAAATTTCCTGCTCTCGTTCTCTATTATCTCTTTGTCTTTTGGAATCGATATGTAATACTCCCTCTGGGTCTTGTCCGCAGTAGGTTGGCTGTATCTCCATTGTTTTGGTATCGTCCAAGCTACTTCTTCCTTTAATATCATTGCGTGCACTACCCAGCCAATTGCTATTCCCAAAATTAGTGCGGTAGCCGCTGATAGCGAGATTATCACCGATCTGTCCTTGTGATGCAAGGATATTGTTTTTTGAAGTTCTTTCGACATATCTTTCTTGATTAAATCTATCTCTTTTAGCAATAAGCTCCTCAAGTTTTCGCCTATTTTCTCTGCACTCTGCTTGTGTATTTCTATCATGGAATTCTCTAATTCTTCTGCTTGAGCTTTGGCTGAGTTCTCCAAGTCTTTGAGCACTGGTGAAGTCTGCATCGTATATTCCTCCTTTTAGACGATTTTTTGTTTTTTTAGTAGGCAGTATGATCGTTATGCCTTTTTTGTTGATCCTGGTTATTTCGATACCATTTTGTTTAAGAAGTTCAATCATGTGGTCTCTATTTTTAATATAGCCTTGCTTAACCAGATCGTGCAACTTTTGGTCTAGCTCTTCTAAATTTTTATAATGATTGATGTTTTTCTTGCTAGACAATATAGTTTGCTCTTTTGCTGGATCATCTGGACTTGATAGTCCATACTCATCGTTAATGATCTTTTTGATTAGATCTATTCTCGTTTGATCATATTTGGCAAAATAAGGATTAAATGACCTGTCTGTTTCAAGATCTATCTTAGGGATAAGGAAATTTAACTCAAGCCGTCCATCCTTGTCTGAGTGTTCTACCCATAATACATTTGTACGTTCAAGCATATATTCACCCAAAAGAGCATATTCAAAATCCTTAATAATTTTTAGTTTTTGCTCTTCAGTTAAAAAGTCATGCCTCTCTTCAAATGATAAAACACCAAAACAGGTCTTTTGTTTATAGGTGATGCCTTTTATAATAGCTCTAGTTAAATTTTCATCACCTTTTATAACTCTTGCTGTTCCAGCAGCTTTTCTCTCATTTAAAAGATAATTTATGCTCCCAAGGCCACCACCAGTATAAGTACGAAGAAATTTAACTAGCATCACTAGTGCCTTTATTTGTATTGATACAAGGCGAATCAAGAAACATATTTTTTACCCAATATTTCATAAATTTTATGTAAGATCTTATTATCGTCGGCTATGATCTCAATACCAACTCTATCTAGGCTTTGCCCACTATTTAATTTGGTGGCTATTTGGTTTATGTTTTGTCCTTGTCTAGATAGCTCAATTAGAAGTTCCCTTATAATTGGTGCATAAATCTGCTTAGACAACATAGCTCTTAGGGCAAATTTTGAGAAAGTTAGGCCACTTTCTTGTAATTTATTATTAATCACCAACCATTCTGCATTACTTAGCCTAAGTCTTTTAGTTATGACTTTGGTTACCTTGCGTTTTTTTATCTTTTCAGAACTCACGTAAATTTACTCCCAATCTAAGAAGAAGCCACTCAAAAAATCCTATGCCATAAAAATTTTTGTCAGACTTGCTCTTTAAATATCTTTTAAGGTTATTTTATAAAATTTCACAGCCTAAAACAAGGAATTCGGTAGGCTTCAGGCCGCTAAAATGCGTGTTTTTTAAAAATACTATGAAATATATAATATAATTTTTGTAGCTTCTGGATTTTCTCTTAAAAATTTAGTCTAGTATGAAATTAAGAAAATAAAATAATAAAAATATAGGGGTTATGCTCATCATAAAAGAGCACTTTAGATAGGACAAGCTAATAACATAAAATTAGTTACTAGCAAATCACAGATAACTAAAGTCTAGCTTTATGCTTAGTTAAATTTATCCTTTAGCATCTCGTATACTTCGTTGTTCTCTCTTTTGCCGACAACTAGCACTAACACTACTATCTCACTATCTTTTACCTGATATGCCAAGCGGTAGCCGACATCTCTTAACTTGATCTTATAGACATCTTCGTAGCCTCGTAGCTTGTCCTTGGCAACCTTTGGGTTTTCTAGACGCTCACTTAGCTTCTTTTTAAACTGCACTTTTATGCTATTGTCTAGCTTTTGCCACTCTTTTAAAGCGCCTGGTAAGAACTCTAACTCATAGCTCATCTAAGCTTACTTTTACTGGTTTTTCACCACTTGCTAGAGCAGCATCTACTGCTTTACTTAGATGATACTCTTCTATTATCTCTGCCATTTTTTCATAGACAGCACTTGGTACTAGATATGCGCTAGGGACATTGTGGTTTAGTATAGCTACGACATTATCTCCAGCTTGTTTTAAAATTTGAGCTGGAGACTTTTTTAGCTCACTTATGCTAGCTGTAAAATTTGCTTGTATAGTTTGCATTTTTATCCTTTATTTAATACCTAAAATAATACTAAATAAGATATAAAGATAGTCTTAAAAGTTTATGCTTTGAAATTTATCCCTACTCATTATCATACGATACCATCTCTACTTTAGCCTTTAGTGTGTTTGCATTAATAGGCTTGGCATAAGTGTTTAGTAAAATTTTATACTGCTTTTCATGTCCTACTATCTGGGCTATAAGGTTAGCTTCTACCTCGCGTTGCACTAGATAGTCTATAAAGTAGTGCCTAAAAGAGTAGAAGGTCTTTTTAGAGTCTTTGTCTATAAACTTTCTTTGGATCTGGCTTCTAAAAATTTCAGAGAAGTCCTTATTGCTTACCTTAAATATATTTCCGCTTTTCTTGCTATTAACATATTCTAGCAGACCTAGATCTATGAGCTTACTATGAATAGGCACAAACCTAATGCTGTTTTTGGTCTTGGTGGTTTTACCATCATTTGTGTTTATGTTAAAGCAGTAAATCCCATCTTTTAAAGCTATATCTTCCTTATGAAGCTGTGTGATCTCTTTTATCCTCATGCCACTATAAGCAGCTATCATTGTGACGTAGTAGAGCTCACTAGCCTCTATCCTTGAACTTGGTGATTTACCACTTTGTTTGATACTAGTTACTATCTCAAAGATCTTTCTAGCTTCTGATGCTTCGTATGGAAGCACTGCCCTTTCGCTAGGGTCTATGTCTATCTTGACATTCATTTTTGCAGTTATGCTTTTACTTATATAGCCGCTATCAAAGCAGTAGTTAAAAAACTGAATAACCCTTATCATATATTTTTGGATAGTAGGCTCAGAGAGTTTATCGTCATTTTCTCCTAGCTTAAGTATCTGAGATAAACTTTTATCTTTATACCTGCTCTTTTGAGCTAGCTTAGTTGGAATTTTATAAAGAAGATCTCTAAATTCAAGCAAGTTATCTCTTGTGATCCTATAAACTGGCGTATCTTCGTTAAAGTATAAAAATAAGAGCTTTTTTACGCCAGTAACTAGTCTTTGCGTATCTGGCGACCACTTGTCAGCTCTTTTAGTGTTTGTCTCAAATATCTCGAATGCATCCTTTAAGCTCTTTTGATCTTCTAAATTTAAAGCTGAGAATTGATTGCTAGAGCCAGATGTCGCTTGCAGTACTTGCCTGATCTCATACTCTTTGGTTATTTTGGCGCTAGGATTAAAAATACTAAAGCTACTATCGTCATCTAATTTTATCTTGATATTTTTTGGTGGATTTGGGTCCATTATAATATCTTCCATGCTTCTATGGTCATTCTTTGTTCTTACTAGCTTTAAATTTGAAGTTGAGCCATACTTTTGATCTAGTATGGCATAAACCGTCTCGCTAATCCTCTGAGCCATAGCCTTAAGCTGCCCATCAGTAATGGGCAAACAACCACTATTTTCAAGCTCTTTTATATTTTCTTGAAAAGAATCTATATCCTTAGCATCAAACGAACTAGGCGTGGCTTTAGTATCATTAGAGCCATCTTCAAGGAAACAGTGCTCACGCTTGTCATCAAAGAGCACACTGCTCTTCTCAAGCTTTGATACAAGATAGTTAAGTGTTAGTATGTTTTTCTCTAAAAGAGTTTGCCCTATGTTCTCTTTATCCTTGCTGCCAAGAGCACCAGCAGTGTTAGTGATATTACTTATATCCTTAATTAAAATTTGAGGTAGATCGCCATCTATCAAACTTTGTTTAAAGTAGTCATTGAGCGCATTTAGAAATTCTACATCCATCTTCTTATTAAGAAGAGAGTGCTCTTTGATGCTCTTACTAAGCTTTACTTTCATAAACGAATTTACAAAAGATTGGATTATGTTATCACTAAGATTCATGTGAACTGCCCTTTTTATCAGGTAAAGATTATTATCTAGAATTTTAGCCCTTTTTCTGGCTTTTTCCAAGAGATTAGTGGATGTGGAGAAGCAAATTTCTCGCTTTTCGTTAAAAAATTTTCTGATGCTTGGAGCAAGTGTGACTCGGTAGTAATATATACCGTTTCGCTCCCTTAAGTGTTGTCCCATATTTAATAGCCAACCGGTCAAAAATGGAACAGTTTTATGTAACGACTAAGTAAAAAATCGTCTAAAGTGCGTATTTCAGGCTTTTGTGAGCTCATATAAAAAATCCTCATAAGCCGGAGGTCGGGAGTTCAAGTCTCCCCCGTGACACCAAAACACCCTATTTTAGGCACTAGCAGTGATGCTTTTGTTCTTTCCCTTTCTTTAAAATTTCCTTTAAGAGTGGAACACTTAGTTACTAAAGTGGGACAGCCTCTTAAAAATCCCAAAATTATATCTCATTTACACTTCTAAAACAATGAAAAATACTAATTTTTGCGCATTATGAACAAAATGTCATTTAAACAATTTTTTATTTTAAACAAAATATAATTCAAAAATATTTTTTAGGCGAGGTTCGCCTGCAACATTTACAAATTCTCTAAAGTTTTCGTAAATCAAATTTCAAATTTTCTTCACAGGAAGGCACTAATATGTTTAAAAAAGCTATTTTTATGGCTATTTTTAGTCTGTTTTTTACCGCAAGCGTTCAAGCTAGCGACGATCAAGTTGGCGTAGTAAGCGCTCAAAATCCGATGGTAGTAGATGAAAGCGCCAAAACTATCACTGTTTTAGCCAAGGTAAATGGCAAGTATTTTACTGAAAACACTCGCCACGCAGTCGTTTTCAAAGATGGAAGATTTGGCGATAAGCCTGTGTTTATCGCACTTGCAAATCAAAACGATTTCTACCAAGCTATGAAAAAAATAGGCGCCAAACCAGGCAACAATATGACTCTAAAAAATGGCCCTGAAACACACGTCGAAGGCGACAAGATCAAGATCGAAGTAACATGGAACGGCGCACCAAAAAGCTACGACATCAACGAAGTCATCACAGATAGTAACGGCAAACAAATCGACATGCGTTTTGGCGGCAATGAAGCGACCGCAAAGAGCTTTAATACCGGCTGCATCGCGTGCCTAGATAGCTGCTCAGTCGGCATCATCTCAAACCACACCTACACTCACGGCGCAGTTGAAAAACGCGGCGAAGTCGTATTTCACGGCAACAAAGACGTTTTACCGCCTGATGGAACATTTGTAGCGATCAGCTTTAGGGTTGCAAACTGATGCACGCCCTTAGAGCCCTATACTACGCGTTTTGCGCTTTGCTTTTAGGGCTTAGTGCGGCGCTTTTAGTCTCGCTATCAGTTTGGCTCGAGATGCGCGTGCACAACCGCTATATCGTGGCTGGATTTTTCGTGGCTGGGCTACTTTACGGGCTCTCTCAAAAACGCACGGCTGTTTTTGCACTAGTTTTTAGCCAAAGTTTGCTCTTTTTAGTCACACTTTGGCTTGGTAAGCAAGAGCTACTCTTTTATCTCATCAAAGAGAGCTATTTAGAAATTTTAACTCTATCTCAAGTGAAATACCTATTTTTGGGAATTTTAACCTTTCTAAATATCTTTTTTCTATTTAAATTTACCGCCACAAAGGGTAAAATTTGAAAAAAGCGCTGATACTTTTTACCAGAGCTCCGATCGCTGGCAAGACTAAAACCAGGCTGCTTGACTTTTTGACGCCACAACAAGCGGCAAATTTGCATAAATTTTTACTAAAAGATATAAACTCCAAGCTTCAAAAGCTAAAAAACGTCAAAATTTTCATCTTTTTTACGCCAAGCGATAAGGCTAAAATTTTAGAGCAAATTTTGGGCGAAAAGTATGAGTTTATCCCTCAAAGTGGAGGCTCACTAAGCGAGCGAATGCTTAAAGCATTTAAACACGTAAAAACACTTGGATTTGAGCAAATTTTACTAATTGGTAGCGACATTGCAAATTTCACCGCTCAAGGCTTTAATAGCTATTTTAAAGCACTTGGTAAAAACGATGCCGCTATCGCCCCAACGCTTGATGGCGGATACTGCGCTATCGCTCTAAGAAGCGCCAGCTTAAGAGATGAAATTTTCTCAAGCGACTACTCTTTGCTCGATAGTGTATGCGAAGGGGTTTGCGCTAAATTTGAAGAGCTAAATTTAAACTACGTTAAATTTAAACCGCTTCGTGATATCGACACAAAAGAGGATATTTTCGCTTATATTTTGGGTGTGCGACCAAGTGCTATAAAGCCCCTTGCTAACGGCGAATACAACATAAACTACAAATTTCACAAAGGTGGTCAAAATGTATTTCGAATAAATACAAAGTCGCAAATGGCGCTTGAAAATCAAATAAAATATGAATTTGATGCGCTTAAAATTTTACAAAGCTCAAAGGTCACGCCAGCGCCGTTAGAGTACTACGAGCCAAGCCCGCTTTTACCGCGAGGGGCGATGAGTATGGAGTTTTTAAAAGGGCGCGCGCTAAGATACGAGAGCGATCTTGAGACGGCGGCAAGTTTGCTAGCTAGCGTGCACACAGTCAAGATCCCGTCAAATCACAGCCTAATCACTGCGCAAAAGCCATTAAAAGCGATGTTTGAAGAGTGCGAAAATATGGCTAACGTCTATCTAAACTCAAATTTAGCCCAGCCAAAAACCGCTGAGATGATCGAATTTTTCTTAAAAACGGCAGAGAAATTTGACCTTGAGCGCGAGATAGAGGAGCCTTGCGTCATAAATACCGAGCTAAATTCCGCAAATTTCATTATCGGCAAGGACGCGGAGAGTTCTTTTATCATCGACTGGGAAAAGCCGATAATTGGCGAGCGTGAGCAAGATCTGGCACATTTTAGTGTGCCAACGACCACGTTTTGGAAGACGGACGTGATATTTAGTGCTGATGAGATAGAAAAATTTATAAATTTATATGAAAACTACTCGAAAAAAATGGTAGATAGGCGAAAATTTAGAGAGTATTTTACGATGACTTGCTTGCGAGGAACAAGCTGGTGCGCGATGGCATTTGTCGAGTATAACGGTGCTAGAGCCATTAAAAACGAATACACTTTTAACAAGATAAAAGCCTGTCTTAGCGACAAGTTTTTGTCGAATTTACAACAATATTTTAAGGAATTTAGATGAAAAAATCCCAAATTTTTCTCCTAGTCGCCGTCGCTATAGTCGCGCTGGCATACTTTTTTATCCCTGCGGTAAACAAACAGATCACTGACTCAGTCGTGATGCTTAGCAAATTTGACCTAAATGAAGTCTATGCATATTTGCAAAGCTTTGACAAGACTACGGCAGCTTGCGTGAGCTTTTTTTTGATGGTGCTTCAAAGCATCATGGCGCCAGTGCCAGCGTTTCTCATCACGCTTTCAAATGCGATGATATTTGGCTGGGTCTGGGGCGCTGTGCTATCGTGGAGCTCGGCTATGGTGGGCGCTGCGCTTTGCTTTTACATAGCGCGTATTTTAGGTCGAGACGTCGTTGAAAAGCTAACTGGCAAAAAGGCGCTTGCAGCTACGGACGAGTTTTTCACGAGATTTGGCAAGCACACGATCATCGTCTGCCGCTTGCTACCGTTTGTGAGCTTTGACCTAGTAAGCTACGCAGCAGGGCTTACATCGATGAGATTTTGGGGATTTTTCTGGGCGACTGGTATCGGTCAGCTTCCTGCGACCATTGTATATTCGTATTTTGGCGGCAGTTTGATGGGCGGTGGCAAAATTTTATTTATCGGTCTTACCATGCTATTTGCCTTCTCAATCGTGGCCTACGTCGCAAAGAAAATTTTAGATGATAAAAAGGCGCAGCTTGAAGCAAACAAGGCTGCTTAAATTTGCTATCATCGCCGCGATCATACTCGTGGCTGCATTTTTGATGCAAAAGATCGGCGTTAGCGAGCTTCGTGAGCTCATCGGCGAGCATGTACTATTTGCTCCGATGATCTATGTCCTATGCTTTGCTATCTTGCCGATATTTTTATTTCCAGTGCCGATTTTGGCTGTCGTTGCAGGTGCGGCATTTGGGCTATTTGCCGGCAGTTTATACACCATAATAGGCGCGATGATAAATTCCGTTTTGATGTTTTATATCGCAAGATTTTTGGGATTTCGCGCCGTTAGCGACTTCACGCAAAACTCAAAAAGCAAAATTTTAAAAACACTTGGCGAGCCTGGCGGTAAATTTAGCCTGATTTTGATCCTTCGCCTAATGCCGCTTGTGCCGTATAACGCCCTAAACTACGCATGCGGCGTGATGAACGTGAGCCTGCGCGACTACGTGGTGGCGACCTTTGTAGGCATCGTGCCGGCAACTTTTATAATGGTAAATTTGGGTGAAAAAGCCCTTAATATGCGCTCAAACGGCTTTATCATCGCCTGCGTTTTGATGGCGGCGCTTGTGGTACTTTCTAGCTGGGGCGCAAAAAAGATAAGAGCAAAACGTGGCGATCTCGGTAATAACGCCGATCTATAACGAGCCGTGCGAAAATTTGGAGCGTTTTTGCTCTATTTTGGCGGCTCAAAAAGGGGAATTTGAAGTGATATTTGCTGATGCTAGCGAGCCAAATTTCTATGAGAGCAAAAATTTTGATTTAGCACTAAATTTGAGCAAAATTTTCACGCCTGAGAGATTTAAAATTTTACCTTGCAAAAAAGGCAGGGGCGCTCAGCTAGACGCTGGGACGAGCGTAGCTAAATTTGAGAAGCTTCTCTTTTTGCACGCTGATAGCGCGTTTTGCGATGAGAGGGCGATTCTGGCCGCTGAGAGGGCGCTTGATCGCTGCAAGGCTGGCTGCTTTAGGCTTAAATTTGATGAGAGTGGAGTGCTTTTAAATTTGATCGCGCTTTGCTCAAATTTACGCGTAAAGCTTAGAAATATCGCGTTCGGCGATCAGGGGATTTTTATACGAAAAAGCCTTTTTAATGCAGTTGGCGGATTTGAAAATTTGGCTATTATGGAGGATTATAAACTAAGCATGAAGCTAAAAAGATCTGGCGTGAAATTTTGCCAGCTAGCTCAAAATATAATCACAAGCGCACGTAAATTTAGGCGCGATGGCGTCATGAAAACGCTAGTAAAAATGCAAATTTTGCAGTATAAATTTAGAAATGGAGCGAGCGCTGATGAGATCGCAAAAAGTTATTAAAATATATAAATGAGAATAGTAATGCTTAAAAATATAAAACAGCTAAAAGAAGATATGGCTTTGAAGCAATGGACGATTTGTAGTTTTTTGTTTAAATATAAAAACATAGACTATATAGTCCTCGTAAAGCGATTTGTTGGCCTAGAAAAAAGAATAAGCGATTACGCTTTAGTTAAGCTACACTTTATGGATGCTAAAGATCTTTCACGAGATTATGAAATAGAAGCTAATTCGGCATCGTTATTAATAAACGATGTAAAAGAATTTAGATTATATTTTAAAATAGAATATAGTCAAAATTTAGGTGACATAATTAGGCAATTTACCGAGAAACTATCGCGAGATATTCCTTTGTGCATGCCTGAAAATTTAACAAATATAGAGCGACAAGCGCTCGTAAGATCACTGAATATTAGTGACTCAGAGAACCCAGACAAAATATATTGTAAAGGCATAAGAAGAAATCCAGATGGGCAGCATAGATCTGATTTTAACTCTGATAAAACAAGGCTATTAAGACCTTTATTGTTTGAGAAATTTATCAATGATTTGAGTATTAGTTTTTGCTACTCCATCAACTTCAATGATGAAAAAACAGATGCAGAAATTTTATATAATTTTTCAAAAAATGGCTAAGATTATATACGCTAGTAATAATAAAAAATTAAAATTTAAAATATGAAATCACAACTAAAAGTTATTAAAAACCCGCCAGAGCTTTGCATAGAGTGCGGAGCGTGTACGAAACACTGCGAGTTTTTGACCAAATACGATATAAATTTGCTTGATTTTTCAAAGCGAAAAGATCTCGCATTTAGCTGCTTTTTGTGCGACGAGTGCTACAAGGTCTGCCCAAAAGACATCAGCGGCAACGAGATTGCATTAAAGCATAGAGAACAGATCAAAAGGCCCTTTCGCTACCTAAATTTCTTAAAATCGCCATATCTTTACGCCAACAACTCGCCCAAAAAGAGCCGCGAACTAGTCTTTTTCGGCTGCAATTTCCCGGGCTTTTTGCCTAAAACCACGAGAAAAATCATCGAAATTTTAGAGCCATTAGGGGTTGATTTTAGCATAGACTGCTGCGGCAAGCCACTTTTTGAAGCAAATGCAAATTTTGACAAGACAAAGGCACATCTAAACGAGCTCTTTGCCGCAAAGGGCGTAGAGACGCTCATTTTGGCCTGTCCAAACTGCTACCACTTTTTAAAAGACAAGGTGGATGTCAAGATAAAGACCATATACGAGAAATTTGAGGAGCTTGGCCTAAACCACGAGATCACAGAGGAGGCGCACATCTTTTACCCCTGCCCTGAGCGCATACATAAGCCTATCTTTGAGACCTTTAAAAAGTATGTGCCAAATTTCAAAGATAGCTTTAAGGATGTAAACTGCTGTGGGCTTGGCGGACTAGCAAAAAGTAGCGAGCCGCAAATCGCCGCAGGATATCCACAGGCCATCAAGGATAAAAATTTACCAAATCTCTACACCTACTGCGCCACTTGCTGCGGAAATTTCGCCAAAAATGGCGTGCAAAATATAAAACACTTCGCCACGGTGATGAGCGGCGTAAACGAAGCGCCAAACACCGCTTATCTAAAAAACGTACTTAGTTTAAAATTTTATAAAAGGAGTAGAAAATGAACTTCACAGAGCGTATAGCACCAAAGATCAGGCATACTGATAAAATTTCAACGATCCAAGTAAATCTAGGCAAGATATGCAATCTCGCCTGTTCGCACTGCCACGTCGAGGCTGGGCCAAAGCGCACGGAGACGATGAGCAAGGAGACTTTGCAGGCTGTTTTGGAGGCGATTAGCGCGCATAAATTTAGCACACTTGACATCACCGGCGGCGCACCTGAGATGAACGCGCACTTTCGCTGGTTTATCGATGAGGCCGCTAAGATCACGCCTCACATCATCGTGCGAACAAATTTAACAATACTACTTGAAAATGACTACGAGGATCTGCCTAAATTTTACGCAGATCACGGCGTGGAGCTAGTCGCTAGTCTGCCTTGCTACACCGAAGAAAACGTCGATAAGATGCGCGGGCGAGGCGTATTTGATGGCTCAATAGAGGCTCTAAAGAGGCTAAATGCACTAGGATACGGCAAGGGCGGAAATTTGGCGCTAAATTTAGTCTATAACCCGGGCGGTGCGTTTTTGCCAGGCGATCAAGCTGGGCTTGAAGCAGACTACAAAAGAGAGCTAAAAAGCGCTTTTGGCGTGGAATTTGATCATCTTTTTACGATCACAAATGTGCCGATCGGACGTTTTAGAAGATCGCTTGAAAAAAGCGGTAAATTAGAGCCTTATATACAGCTTTTAGAAGCAAATTTTAACCCAAATGCTGCGCAAAATATCATGTGTAGAGCGCAAATTTCAGTGGGATATGACGGAGCCCTTTATGACTGCGATTTTAACCAGATGCAGGGGCTTAAAGCGCACGGTGCAAAGGATATATTTGAGCTAGCTAAAAGCGGCGAGCTTGGTAGGCAGATCGCCTTTCGCGACTACTGCTACGCCTGCACGGCAGGGGCTGGGTCGAGCTGCTGCGGCGCGCTTGCGTAAATTTAAAGGATAAAAAATGATGAGTAATGAAGAGATAGCACAAAAATTTGCCGAGCAAAACTGCGCGCAGATGATATTAGCACGCTACGCACAGCACCTAGGCGCAAACGAAGCACAGCTTATGAAGCTTGGCTTTGGGCTCTTAGGTGGCATGCAGGAGGGCTCGGTATGCGGCGCATATCTAGCGGCAGTGCTAGTTTTGGGGCTTGCTTACGGCGATGATAAAGAAAAATATAATGCAAATTTGGCGCGCTTTAAAGAGATATATTTTAAAACGCAAAAATCTAGCATCTGCAAAGAGGTCTTGGGGCATGATCTAAGCAAGCCTGATGGGCTTGAAGCGATAATGCAAAAAGGACTCTTTGCGAAAATTTGCCCCTGCGCTATAAGCGATAGCATGAGGGCTTTGGATCAAATTTTAGAGTTTAGGGAGAGTTAATGCAAGAGTATCAGTCGCTCTTTTTTTGGGGCTTTTTGATCGTTTACGGCGTGATAATGTACGCTTTTTCACCAAAGGCGCGCAGTATCGGATCGTTTTTTAAAGGTGAAGGCGAAGGCGGCGTAAAGGTGTCGCCATTTTTGCTAACGACTAGCATTTTTATCAGCTGGATATTTGCAAAATCAGTCACAAACGCCGCAAATTTAGGCGCTAGCTACGGTATCGTCGGAGGCGTAGCGTACGCAACATACTGGCTTTGTATACCAATAGCTGGCATCGTCATCTACCGCCTAAGGCGCAAATTTAAAGCGACCGGACTCGTGCAGTTTTTAACTAGCAACTACGGCGCGGCGGCTAGCATCGCATTTTGCGTGGCGATCTTGGTTAGGCTTTTTAACGAAGTTTGGAGCAACACAGCAGTCGTAGGCGGCTACTACGGAGATAGCGGCAGCATGCCTTTTATCATCGCAGCCTCGCTTTTTACGCTCTTTACGCTAGTTTATTCGGTTCGCGGCGGACTTAGGGGCTCTATCGTGACAGATGTCATTCAGGCTTTAGTTTTCATCATCGCCACGCTTTGGGTTATCGTGACTATCTTGCCAAAGCACGGCGTGGGCGAGCTAGTTAGCACCGGCAGCTGGAGCTTAGGCGGCGGCGTGGATCTGCTTTTAGTCGCTGTTTTGCAGCTAGTTAGCTACCCTTTTCACGACCCTGTTTTAACCGATCGAGGCTTCATCTGCGAAGAAAAAACAATGCTAAAAAGCTTTGTGGTCTCGGGGATTTTAGGCTTTATAGCCATCGTCATCTTTAGCTTTATCGGCATTTACGGCTCGCTTGAGGGCATCGCTGCAAAGGGCAACATCCCGGCCGAGCTTGCTAAAACCATGGGGATTGGCTCAACTATCCTGATGACAGCCGTCATGATAGCGGCTGCTGGATCGACGCTGGACTCGACCTTTGCAAGCCTTTCAAAGCTAGTTGGCTACGATATCCCAGCGATGCTAAACAAAGACGTCGCTAAAATTTCCATAAAAATCGGCATCATCTCGATGATACTTTTTGCCATTTTTGGAAATTTACCGATGATCGTGGGCACCGATATCTTAAAGGCTACGACGATTAGCGGCACGATGGTGATCGGCCTAGCGCCGGTATTTTTGTTGCATGGATTTGTGAGCCCAACAAAGCTCGGCTTTCATCTTAGCTTTTGGCTGGGGATATTTTTGGGTGTCGCATTTGCATTTGACGCGAAAATTTTCCCTGAGTTTTTAGCGATCGGCAGCGGCAAATACGCAATGCTCTTGGGCATAAATTTATATGGACTCATCGCTTGCACGCTTGCCTATGCGCTGCCTGGGCTACTTTGCGGCTGCAAAGATAAAAGATGAGCTCTTGCCCGCTTAGCTACGCGCTCAATTTCCCGTCGGGGCCAAAATTTCAAAGCCGCTGCCTATATGTCGTAGGCGGACTTTACGGCAACGTCTTTGCGCTCAATGAAATTTTAGCTATGGCGGACGCCGAGGGTGCGGATGTCGTTTTTAACGGCGACATCCACTGGTTTGACGCGGAGACAAAGAGCTTTTGCCAGATAGAGCGTGAGATAGAAAAACGCGCTCTAACGGCGATAAACGGCAATGTAGAGTTCGAGCTAGCAAGCGGACAAAACGGATGCGGCTGCTTCTATCCCTCATGCACCGACGCTGGCACCATAAATCGCTCAAATTTGATCCATGCACGCCTAAGCCGCCTTATAAAAGAGGGGTGCGAGCAGTTTATAGAAATTTTTAAAAAGCGTGCCAAATGCGAGCTAGTAAGCGTCGGCGGCGCAAATATCGCTATCACGCACGGAGATGAGAAATTTCTAGCTGGCTGGGGCTGCTCTCGTGAAAATTTGGCTCAAAAAGATAGACAAGATGAGCTAAATTTGTGGTTTAAAGAGCGTAAATTTGACGTGCTAGCCTGCACGCACACATGCGCCCCTGCCGCCATAGCGCTAGAAAATGGCGTAGTGATAAATAACGGCGCGGCTGGCATGCCAAATTTCGCCGGTAAGCTTTATGGGCTCATAACTCGCATCGCGCTTAAGCCTAGCAAAGAGGCGATATACCGCGCTAAACACGGCGAAATTTATATCGAGGCACTTCCTGTGCGATACGATGCGGTGAAGTTTTTAGGCTGGTTTGATCAAATTTGGCAGGCTCAAAGCCCAGCTGTGATCTCGTATAGAGACCGCATAGCAAATGGTAGCGAGGGCGAGATAAAAGAGGCGATGCTTGGCGGATTTTGGCAAATTTATTAATATGAAATTAATAAATTTGCATATACAGTCCTGCCTAAAAGTCGGCGGTCGTCGATAGACCTTTGCAAAATTTAGGCAAAATAAATAGTGAAATTTTATCAAAACAAAAGGAGACGAAATGTTCGTAAAAAGTAAAATAGTTAAAGGTATAGTCGTGCTTTTTGCACTTGGTTTTCTCACAGCTTGCAGCGATACAAAAGCGCCAGCGGACGCTAAATTTAAGGGCGCTGACCTAGCTGCGATACAAGCTGATAACAAGAAAAAAGAGGACTACCTTGTTATCGACGTTAGAAAGGTAGACGAGTATAACGCTGGCCACCTAAAACACGCTATAAGCATCCCTCTTGAAGAGATCGAGGCTAGACTAGATGAGATAAGCGCCCACAAAGACAAAAACGTCGTGCTTTACTGCAATAGCGGCAACCGCAGCGGCAAGGCACTAGATATACTAAAAGCAAAGGGCTTTAACAAGCTTAGCAACGCTGAGGGCGTGAAAGAATTTAGCTACGATCTAGTTAAATTTGGCAGCATAAACGCAGAGGAATTTAAGAAGATCGCAAACGATCCAAACGTTCTAATCATCGATGTTAGAGAGAAAAAAGACTATGACGCTGGACATATGAAAGGCGCTATTAGCATACCTGATGGCGAGCCAGTGGATAACTACAAAGACGTGCTTGAAGCAAACAAAGACAAAACTATCGTCACACACTGCTACAGCGGCAACCGTAGCGCTAAACTAGCTCAAATTCTAAGTGACAAAGGCTACAAAGTCTTAAATCTACTCGACGGCACAAAAGAACACAGCTACGAGCTAGTAAAATAACATTTATATGAGCTTTTGGGGCAACCTGAAAGCTCAAAAGCTTCATAATAACTATCTTTTTTATACAAAACATATCATAAAAATATTTTTGCCATTTTCGTGTTTGTATTTTAGGGTATGGCCATGCTTTTTGAAAATTTGATTTGCTATATAAAGTCCAAGTCCAAGTCCAGAATTTGAAGTTTCTACTCTTCTGTTAAATGCCCTATCAAACTCAAGTCTTTCTGGCTCAAGCTCGTCTCCCACGCTACTTATACAGAGCGCACTTTCGTCTATGCTTACGACTACTTTGTCGCTTGAGTATTTTAAGGCGTTATCGATCAAGTTTTTAACTCCAGTCGCATAAAGCTCAAAATCAACCTCAACAGCGCTTATCTCGTCATCTGCTAGCACCTCTATGCGGCTTGTATCTTTTAGTAAAAGCATATCCACAGAGTGATCGACGATGTCTATGACTCGGTGCTTGTTCGTTTTAAGCTCCCACTCATTGTTTATCGACGCAAAAAGTTTTAGAGTCGTTGCCAGCTTGTATCACTCGGCGAAGTAGCGTGAGCCAGTTCTGATAAATCCAGAAAATGCTAAACAAAAAGGCATAAAAAATGGTGATTTAGTCGTTGCTTCATCAAAACGTGGCAAAATTTTATGTGGCGCTGTCGTAACAGATGATGTCAGAAAAGATGTAGTTTGCGTAGCAGATGGTGCGTGGTATGATCCACAAAATCCTGGCGAGATAGGATCTATGTATGTTCAATGTTCTAACTATCGATAAGGGCACATCAAAGCTTGCACAAGGCAATATATCTCACACAGCTCTTGTAAATATAGAGAAATTTACAGGCAATTCCCAAAAGTAAAGGTATTTTCAAAACCTAACACATAAAACATATAGTATCTGAGTCTTTCGGACACTTTTTTACAAATTTTTTTTAAATTATACTTTTATTATGCTTTTTATTTAAAATTACATTTATATTTTAAACTAATCATAAAATTTCATACAAGGAGAAAAGATGCAAAGACGAGATTTTTTAAAAGCCGCAGCAGCTACAGCCGCTGGAGCAAGTAGCTTAAACGCAACAAGTCTCATAAGCGACAACCTAATGAGCGACACGCCTGCAAAGATGAGCGCAAGCCATTTTGGTGCTATCAAAGGGCTAGTTAAAAACGGTAAATTCGAAGGTGCATTAGATGCTAGCGAGATCGACTTTTACCCAGTTAGCTTAACTCAAGGCGTGGTTGCTAGAACCTACGATCAAACTCGTATCGCGCGTCCAAGCGTGCGTAAAGGATACCTAGAAAAAGGCTATCAAAGCGACAAATCAATGCGCGGTAAGGACGAGTGGGTCGAGATAAGCTGGGAGCAGGCTTTTAAACTAGTAGCCGACGAACTAAAACGCATCAATAAAGAATATGGCGGCAGCGCGATCTATGGCGGCAGCTATGGTTGGTATAGCGTTGGTAGCATTAACAATCCGCAAACGCTTCTTGGCCGTATGCTAAATATCATTGGTGGCTACACTACTCGTACGCTAAACTATTCGCAGCATGCTATCAGTGCGATCACGCCACACGTTGCAGGCTCTGACGAGGGCAACTCTCTTGTTACTGCGTGGCCTGTGATACTTAAAAACACCGAAGTTGTCGTCATATGGGGAGCTGACCCTATCAATACAAACCAGATCGCATGGGGAGTGCCAGATCACGAGAGCTACATTTATTTTCGTAAGTTAAAAGAGCAGATGAAAAAGCGTGGCATCAAAGTCATTACAATCGATCCAGTTTATAACAACACTGCAAACTATCTAAATTCAGAGCACATTTTCGTCAATCCAACAACCGACGTTGCCATGATGATGGCGATATGCTACGAGATGATGAGCGCTGGCGTGGCTGATGAGAAATTTCTAAAAAAATATACAAGCGGCTCAGAGCAATTTATCGCTTATCTAAAAGGCGAGAGCGAGGATAAAGTTGTAAAAAATGCTGCTTGGGCGGCAAAAATTTGTGGCGTGAGCGAAGCAGAGATTGTAAATTTAGCTAAAATTTTTGGCTCAAAACGCACTATGCTAATGGGTGGCTGGGGACCACAGCGCGCACATCACGGCGAACAGTTTCACTGGATGATGATAACTCTTGCTGCGTTTATTGGACAGATCGGCTTGCCTGGTGGCGGATATGGCTTTGGTTACCACTACTCTGACGGCGGTTGCCCAAGTCCAGCTGCGCCAAACGGCAGCGCACTTGCACTTGCAAGCGGCTCTGCTACGACATCTACAGCTTTCCCTGGACTAGGAGCTATCGGCATCGTACCATCAACTGAGGGCGAGTGGAAAAACCGCAGCAATATCGCTATTCCTGTTTCAAGGATTCTTGATTGTATAAATAACCCTGGTAAAGAGGTTGATTTTAACTGCAAAAAGATCACCTACCCAACTATAAAGATGGCATACTGGGCTGGCGGCAATCCATTTCACCATGCACCAGATACAAATTTAATGGCAAAAACATTTGAAAAGCTTGATACGTTTATCGTGCAAGATTGCTTCTGGACGGCTTCGGCTCGCATGGCTGACATCGTTTTGCCAGCTACCACTGAGCAAGAAAGAGATGACATCACAAAATCTCATACAAACAAATTTATTATAGCTATGCATAAGATCGCTGAGCCATACGAGCAAGCTAAAAACGACTACCAAATTTACTGCGGCATTTTAAAAGAATTTGGCGATAAAGAGTATATGGCATTTAGTGAGGGCAAGAGTGAAATGGACTGGATCAAGCAGTTTTATAATGCCTCAAAGAAAAAGGGCGATGATGCAAAACTAGGTATGCCAAGTTTTGATGAGTTTTGGGCGAAAGGTTATGTTGAGTTTAAAGTCCCGCCTCACGCTCACGAATACGTAACTATGGCTGAGTATAGAAAAAATCCTATCATCAACCGCCTAGGAACGCCATCTGGCAAGTTTGAAATTTTGTCTAAAAAGATCGCAAAAGCGGCTTATGATGACTGCAAGGCGCACCCAACTTGGATGGAGCCGATGGAGTGGCTAGGAGACGTGGAAAAAACAAAAAAATATCCATTAAATTTAGTAACCCCGCACCCAAAATATCGCCTTCACAGCCAACTAAACAACACATGGCTTAGAAACCTTGAAGAAGTTCAAGGCAGAGAGCCTGTATGGATGCATCCAGACGATGCAAAAGCTAGAGGTCTTGAAAACGGTGATGTGGTAAGAATTTTTAACGATCGCGGCCAAACTTTAGCAGGAGTTATCGTAACTAAAAACGTAAAACAAGGCGTTGTTAGAATGCAAGAGGGTAGCTGGTGAGATCCAGACAAAAACGGACTTTGCAGACACGGAAACGTAAACGTCCTAATACCAAACGAGCCAACCTCAAGCCTTGCTATGGGAAATCAAGCAACTGCACTCGTGCAAATCGAGAAATTTGAGGGTGAATTGCCAAACCTAGAGGTCTTTTCTCAGCCAAAATTTGCAAAAAAAGGATAAGAAGTGAAAAAAATAGTTATGTTTTTAGGGCTTAGTGCTGCGCTTTTTGCTAACGATGCCTATGTCGGTACGCCAGCTAAAATTTTAGATAAGGTTGGCGGCAAAGAGATCGGTCAGCTTTTCGTGGGCGCAAAAGTCAAGGTATTAAAAGATAGCGGCAATTTCGCCGAAGTCGAATATAACGGCTTTGTACCTGGCGAGGGTAATACAGCTTATGCTAGACTAGGTGTCCTAGAGAGCGACATAAGTGTTAAAAACGATAAAAATTTCAAGAAAAATGGCGTCCAAAAAGACGACTATGACAATGAATGGATCAAAGTTAGTGTTAAGGGAGCGGTCGAAAAAAAGGCCTTAAAGCCAAATTTAGACGAGGTTTATAAGCCTGGCGAAGAGTTGTTTAAAGAGCGATGTGGGGCGTGCCATGCACTACACGGATATGATGAGTTTAACGTAAATGTTTGGCCAAGTGTTATAAAAACTATGATCGGCAACGCTGGACTTAATGAGACAGAAACGCAAACTTTGACTAGATTTTTACAAAGTAAAGCCCCAATAGAATAACTTTATTTGTGCTTTATTTCTATAAACTAGAAAATTTCGGCCTTTGATGGACTATATCTCCAGGCTTAGGTCGAAATTTTCAGCAATTTTTAAATCAAATCACGGAATTGCTTTTAGAATTAAATTTACTATCAAGCCTCATCATCGATCGAGAGCTTGTAACCAAGTCCTTGAACGTTTTTGATAAGCTGCGCATAGGTCTTATTACGCAGTTTATTTATGTAGTTTCGCATAGTTTCAAATGACGCTACTTTGCCACTCCACGTGAAATTTTCTATCATCTCAAACGATACGACTCGCTCTTTATTTATCGCTAGGATATGCAAAAGTCGCTGCTCAGTTCTAGTTAAAACGATATTTTTATTCTCATTATAAAGCAACCTATCTTGCGTATCATAACTAAAGCCACGACCTAAATTTAATCGCTTATTAGCATTTGAACCATTTTTTGTAGCCATTAATATCATGATTAAAAGTTGCTGTTTATCAAATAGCTTTTTAAGCAGATTTGAATTTTGTATGTTTAGTGAGTTTTGTAAATTTTCATCGGTATCATAGGCTGTAATAAAAATGATAGGTACACGCGCATCAAGCTCTCTAACTCGTTTTGCCATCGACGTTCCGCTCATATGGGTCATATTTATATCAGTGATGATAATATCAATGTCGTTTTTGCTAAAGCACTCTAAGCCTTCTTGCCCGTTTTGCGCCTTATAAATTTGGCTTACATATGGCGCAAGAAGTCCAGCTAAAACTCCTTGCAACTGCGTGTCGTCCTCAACCAAAAGCACATTTAAGTGTGCTAACTCTTTAAAAATTTCATTCATTTTAATAGCTCTATTTCAAATTTTGTCGGATTTTTAGCATTTGCAAGCCTTATGTCACCACGTAGTTTTTTCTCAAAAATAAGCTTGCAAAGATAAAGCCCCATACCGGTGCCGTCGTCGCCTTTTGTGGTAAAAAACGGCTCGAAAATTTTATCTAAAAGCTCACTATCTACACCATTTGCATTATCTTCGATAGTAATAATAAATTTGCTCTCATCTTGGCTTAAATTTATAGCCACATAAGGAGAGAAATTTTCTCTATTTTTTGCCTTTTTTACCAGCTCATCTTTTGCATTTGTGATAAGGTTCATAAGCACGTGTTTTATGTAGTTTGCATAGCTTTTGATCTTATAAGAGCCTTCCTCGTATGTAAAACGTAACTCGATATTTTTTACTTGAAGCTGCGGTCGGCAAATGTATAAAACATCATCTAGCACGTTGATTAGGTCAAATTCTTTCTCGCAAAAGTCCTCTTTGTAAAAATCCCTAAAAACATCGATAGTCTCATTCATAAGCTCAACGTTCATACGTATATTTTCAATGTTTTTTAGTGCCATTTTATCGCCATTCTTGCCGCTTAACAGCTCATGAGTATCGCTTGCAAGAAGCAAAAGCGTATTTAGAGGCTGCTTGTATTGATGTGAGATCACGCCTATCATCTCACCAAGTGCTGCCATTTTGGAGTTTTGCAGTAAAATTTGCTCTTGTTTTTGCCTATTTTGCTCCAAACCCACTTCATGCGTGATATCGTGCGACATGATAAAAACACCCTCAAATACGCCTTGCTTGTCAAGCAGCGGCAAAAACTCTGTTTTATAAAACAGCTCGCCCTTTTTTGAAGTCAGGCTAAAGCTCTTGGTTGGGTTGCTGCTGATTTGCGTAAATATACTCTGTGTGGTTTTATATGAGCAAAAAATACTAGAGAGTTCTTTTAAATTTTTACCGATATTTGCCTTAAATTTTAGGCCAAAAATTTTCTCGAACTCTTTGTTGATAAAGGCGATATTGCCAGCTTTATCTGTGATGACAAGCCCACCTATTGGGTTTTTGGCAAAAAGATTTAAAAGATGCTTGTTTTTATAAAATTTTCGCTGCGCCACATAAAGAGTAGCAAAGGAGCAAATGCCAAAAAATGCCAATGCCAAAAAAATACCAAGATCTTTTAGCGCTTTTTTGTCGATTTGCCTGTAAATCATACCCTCATCAAGCACGCTAACTAGCATCCATTTGCTATTTGCGAGCGTATCATATACAAAAATATAAGGCTTATTTTTGATAAGAATTTTCTCATTTCCTTGTTTTTTAACTGAAATTTTTTGCAATATCTCTTTGGTTTGAGCGTCTGAAAAGTCTAAAATTTGCTCTGTTTGGTCAAGAATATTTTTGCCATCTACCATTAAAAACGCTGAGCCATTTGCAAGTGGAAAGAGCGCGGCAAGCTCTTTTTGAAAAATTTCAAAGTCAAGGTCAGCCGTCAAAACACCTATAAATTTACCATTTTTTAAAAGTGGCGTTGAGACAGAGATGACGTAGATGCCAAGCTGGCGGTCGATATAAGGCTCGGTAAAGCTTGTTGTCATACTCTCTTTTGCAGCCACAAACCAAGGGCGGTCTGAGAAATTATATTGCGGCTCTATATCGTTGCTTGCGACAAATCTGTAGCTATCCGGATAGCCGGCATAGACTGCTAAAAAGCTACCCGTTCTAGCAACAATGCTAAGCACGCCTTTTATCGTAGCGTAGTCTTTTATGTAGTCTTTTGTCTCTATAAATTTAGCAGTCTCCTCAAGCAGTCGCTTTTGTTGTTCGATGCGCTCATTTATGATTGCTTTGTATTTTTGCACTGTTTTTATCTGGCTTGAAACGGCAGAGTTGTATGTTTGTTGTTTGTTCTCATCATAGTTTGTAAAAACTAGATAAAAATATCCCACAGCAACGGCAACCAATAAAATATAAAAATAATTTCTCTTGAATTTCATTTTGCAATTATAGAATTTTAAAGATAAAAGTGCACAGTGGCGACCAAAATTTGTTAAATTTAGCCTAAACCATACCACATAATATTACTGAGATACTTATTTTGAATTTATATTTAAGCAAAACATTAAGACTAGTTAAATCAAATATCAAAATTGCATTAACACTTTTTTCCAATCCAAACCAAGATAAACTAGATTTTTAGATATGAATCCAAAGTAATTTCATAGAATCTTTTTATAAAGCAAAATAATTCTTGAAAACCGCACCGCTTTTGCCAAAAACATTTCCTTGTTTGATAAACAATTCAAAAAAACAAAAACTCTAAAAGATGCGGTTGAAATACCGATAAATATATACTTTACGCTGGTAAGATGGGTGTGGGTGCTAGCCTAGTCGTCATGGGCGGCTTCACCGTAGAGCCAAGCACTGCAAATGTGTTAGATACTGACTATAACAAAATTTCTGGACTTTATGCCTGCGGTAATGTTATGGGCGGACGCTTTTTGGGTGATTATCCAGTAGTTTTAGCCGGCACTAGCTACGGAACATGCCTATGCTACGGACGCTTAGCGGGCTATCAGGCTGTGGCAAACGCAAAAGGAGTACAAGCATGAGCAATAGAAAAAAATATACGATAATAGGACTAATAGTAGCCGCTATCGTGGGCTTTATAGCTTTTCATCAGATAGAAGCAGCTAGCCACAAGGCTGAATTTTGTATCTTGTGTCACAACATGCAACCAGAATACGACTCTTATACAAAAGGAAATTTGCTAGCTAAAAAGCATAAAGATGCAAATGTAACATGCCACGACTGCCACACTCCAACTATAGGTGAGCAGCTAAATGAGGTCAGGATGTATGCAACTGGCGACTTTGAGACACCAACAAAACAAAGAGGCTTTACTAACGAGCAGTGCACCAGCTGTCACAAGATAGCTGATATCAGGAAAAAGACCGCACACTACGGCCTATCTAACCCACATGAAGGCACTCACAATAAAGACAATGAGATGCTTCAGTGTCAGTCATGCCATGCCGTGCATCATCCGCAAAAGCTAAATACTTGTATGTCTTGCCACCCAATAGACTGGAAGGTAGATAGCAGCTGGAAGATGTATCCTCCTACTAAAAAATAATCTCTCATCCGCCTCATCTGGGGCGGATAATCTTTTTATCTAAAACTCCTTTAAATACGCAATTTTAACCTCTATCATTTTAATATTTTTAACTTTTCTTTCTAAAAAATAAACTTTTTTACGAAAATTTGCATTTCTAGCGCAGATTTTTTCCAAAATTGGTGTAATTACTATAAAGACATTTTAAAAAGGAAGAAAATGAAAAAATTTTCATTAATAGTAACTAGCACTGCTAGCACGAGAGAAAGTTCAAATGGTGAGGTGATTTACCATGGCTAATGCATATATAGTAAATGATCACAGCCTAGTCATAAATGTGAGGTCAGGTTTTTTAACATATGGTAGAGCCATAGGTAGATTTGCACATGCGTGCCGTGAGAAAAATCAGACTGAGCATATAAAGTATCTCAACAAAACCCCAGCCACTATTAATCGCTACAAGCTCCTAAGCGAGTTTAATGGCAATGGCAATATGAGAGATGCTAACGGCAAAGATGATGAGCTGCATAATATGGCTTTTGTAAAGAATTTACTTAAAGGCTTTCAGGATAGCTTTAAAGAAGACTATGGCAAGCAATCCTACACACAAAAACGACAAGGTAAAGATATAGTTATACGTAGAGCTTGGCGCAAAGATATGGCTAGTTTTTGTGAAGTCATCATCACATTTGGTACAGACAGAGAGAAGGAGCCAAAAGAAGGGCTAAACGACGAAGAGTCAAAATTTATAAATGAAAACATACATATGGATAGAGTAATGAGATTTGTAAACGCATACTGCGCGAAGTATGGCTCAAAGTGTCTGCTTGTGGCTGAACATAATGACGAAAAGACCAAACACTATCACATCATCTTTACAAACTACAACTTTGAAAAGCATGCAAATTTGAGATTTAGCGGCAGGTCAAAAACAGCAAAATTTGGTAAAGATCTACAAGATATGGGAGCCGAGGCATTTGAAGGTCAGGTGCTTCGTGGTAAGTCAAGTAAAAATAGACATAAGAATTTAACCCAAATGCACCAAACAGCAATTGAATATAATAGCGAGAAAGAGTTAAAGGGCAAGATTAGAGAGCAGGTAATTAGTATGGCAAAAAATATATAAAGCCAAAATACAAGTTTTTAAGAGAAGAGATCAACTATTTTAAAATGGAAGCTAGTAGCGAAAAAGCATTTTTAGCAGAATTTACAAATTCTGTTTTTGAACAGCTGCAAGAGAATATAACCATCACATCTGATGAGCAGCTAAAAGAAAAGGTAGAGCTTCTTGCTGAGCAAGTAACAGAACAAAACAAGATCATAGAGGAAGATAGAGAGAAAAGCTTAGAAGTCTTAAAAGAAAAAGAACAGCTAGAAAAAGAGCTAAATGATTTAAAAGAAACCCAAGCTGAGCAAGAAAAAGAGATAACACATCTTAAAAATAGAGTAAAAGCACATACCAATCAGCAAATAAAGATAGATGAACAAAGTGCATTGATAAAGAGCAAGGATAAAGAAAATCAATCTCTAACACGTAAAACCGAAAGTTTGCAAAAAGAAAATATCAGGCTAAGAGACTTTAATGACAAAAGCTTAGGTCTTTTGCTAGAAATAACAAGCACCAATCCTGAGCTAAAAGAGATGATAGTAAATGATATGCCAGAGCTAAGGAGTAAATTTACGAAAGATGATGCTTTGATGGAGATGTGGTAGCTAGCATCCTTTAAATTTTACAATGCGTAATCTATAAATTTAAGCCACCAAAGTAAGCTAGCCGTGTAAATTTTACTTAATAAATTTACACGGCTAGCTTACAAACTTGCGGTATATCCTACGCAACACTCCTATATCTCATATAGACATACTCGTAAATTTTCTCTCTGCACGCCGAGATACTCATATTATCATAGCACTCAGGTAACTCTCCCCAGAGCGTATCGCAAAAAGATAAGACCAAGCACCGGCATGCAGTATTGATGAGATATGAGGTTTGAGACTGAGCGCAAAAGATCCGCCGACTCTCAAAGGTCGCTCTCTAGCATTTGTAAATTTAGCCATTTATATTTTGTTTGTTTTTAGCATTTTATGGATAGGGATTGTTGTTTTAAAAGTAAGAAATTTTATGAGTGAAATTTTGAGAGAGGTTTTTGCATATCTTAAAGTAGTATTTATCTTAAATAAAACTTAGACATTTTATCGACAAAGGTCATCTTTAAGGATAAAGTTTTGTTTAGGTTGTATCTTTGTAAATAAAAATTTTGCCCGTCCGACTAAGACCTTACAGCAAGCTCAGGTTGAGCTTGCTAAGTAAGTTTATTTATCAACATACTAAAAATGTTGATAAATATGCTAGAAACTGACATTAAATTTTCTTGAATTATAACAGATAAATTCATAATGTAACATACTGCATGTGATGTAATGTGCAGTACATGATGTCACGTCAAGTATGTGATGTAACATGCAGCACATGATGTAATGTATAAATGTATAGTACATGATGTAACATGCAGTAGGTGACGTCATGTATAGCATGTGATGTTATGTATATTTTCGCAGATGAGAGAGTATTAGGATGGGTGGATATTTCTCTAGAAAGATATTATTAAAGTTATATGTCTAAAAAGCGCTTGGCGTATATCTAACAGTAATGATTATAACGGCCTTATCTTTTTCATTGACCCTATAAATCACTGTATAGTTTTTAACAAATAGCTGTCTATAGCCCATATTGGCATATCTGCCAACTTTTCTAATAGCACCACGATTTGGCATCTCATCTAGGCTAAGAATAGCGTTTTTGATAGCCTCTAGCGTAGAGTTTGCAGCACCTGACGAGAGCAAAGATAGTGCGATATATTTATATATTGCTTCAAGCTCTTCATAAGCTTGTGGTGAGACAAGGATTTTATACTTACTCAAGATACTTATCTTTTAAACTAGCAAAAACATCTTTTGCTTCTAGCATCTTTGTATCTGCTGTTATCTTGGCTTCAGATGATGCGATGGCGCTATCGATATCGGCTGTGGCTACTAGCTTATCGTATGTCTTTATGCTCATCACAACCAAGTCTCCATAGCCATTTTTAGTTACAAATATTGGTTCATCCTTGCTATTACATAGCTGTGAAATTTCATTTGTGTTTCTAAGCTCTTTTATAGGTACTATTTGAGGCATATGCTATTTCCTTTTAATAATATGACATGATTATAGCATAATTGTGTTAGTAATTTAGATTGCTTTATCTAACTAACTTGGCAAACTAAAAAATATAAGCCCAAGTATCAAACATTTCCTACCTTCCTTTATCCCATAATAAATTAATAATATTATAAATACAATCACAATAAAATATCAAAAACAGTAGTGGTGGCTTAATATGCAAAACAACGAAATAAAAATAACCTACTCTTGCGAAGAGACATTAAAAAAGATAAAAGAGTATATGGCTGATGCAAAATGTGTAACTCTTTATACGTCTAGTTTGAATTCACTCACATCGTACTCTAACGGCATAGCTAATGAGATCATATCTAATCTAATATTTTCTAAGAAGAGAGATAAAAAAGATGTATCGATCGTATCTGACTTTTATATAGATAAAGAGAGCTTTACTGATAGCAAGCTAAATAGAATAAGAGAATTTGAATATAGAGATATACCAGTAAAGATTGTCCATAAAAAGAGTGCAGTTGACAAGTTTTTTGCAAATTTAAAAGAGAAGATAAGCCCCATAAAAAGCAAAGCAAGATATGAAGCTGAACTTGAAGCTGCTCAGGATGAGCACGAGAGAAATTTGCTAAAAAACATGGGTGAAACAAAGACAGAAGCTATAAGTTTTTATGATATGTTTGAGGTCATAGTATCCAACTATGATGACACCAAAGATATCGTAAAAGAGTGCCTAAATACCTTAAAAAATGATCTACTAAGCGATGCTAGCTCTTTGATATCTAGCGAGGGACTAGATGGAGCTAAATTTGAAAAAAGCATTGAAGAGTGTTTTAGAGAGTTAGATAAGAATTTAAGCGAGCTAAATAAAGAAAGCGGAGAGTTTTTACTCAAACAAATATTTCTTTTTATACTAAGCATAGTTGATCTAAGTGACCCAAAGGCTGCGCTTAAAAAGGCAAACGGATGCTTTTTATTCTATGAGCTTAGTAAATTAACCTACAAGATGGTTGAGCATCAAAGTAATAGATCTCTTTATGGCGTAACCTTGCCTATCCTTAGCTTTTTCACATCTAGATTTGCTTCTATTATAAATACCCTAAATATAAACTCAAGTTGCAATGTATTAGTATTTAAGCAAGATAAATCTTCTAACTCTGGCTTTTTTATAGACTTTACCCACCTAAATTTAGACTATATCTACTTTAGAGACGATAATAACCTAAATGAGGTTAATTGCAATGCAGATGAGGGATATAGTGTATTTGGTCATTTAGATGATCTATCGGTGTTTGATCATACTAAGGATATTTGCTCTTATGATATAGTAAATAAAAACTTAGGCTTTGGCTCTAGTGATGATACGCTCTTTAAAAGACTAAAGGATCAAATAAAAGGACTAAATGCAAATTTAAATTTTATCTGTGCTTCAAATTTCAACTCTATAAAACTAGCCAATCTAATAGCGAACAAGTCCGATAAAAATGGCACATCTGCAAACGATGAGATGAACAGCAAAGATTTTTCAAATTTAAATAAAAACTATGTTGTGCTATCAAACTCACCTTTTAGATCAAGTGCAGGGCTAAGAGAAGAAGTAATAAGTAAATGCCTAGATCAAGTGATAGAAGACGAGCTAAATAGACCCAACAAATCCAACCTAGTAAAACAAAAATTCACCGATATAAAGACCCTAAGTCCTATTAAGGACTACAGCCAGTACAGCATAAACATCAATAAGGAAAACAATAAATCAACTCTTGTTTTAAATTTATCCCCATTTGCAAGGATAGATAAAAAATATATAGACAACATAGAGCAAAAGAGAGAAGAATTTAAAGAGATCGCCTATCAAGATGACACTAACTATCTTGATAATTACACCAAATACGAAGAGTTATTTAAGACAAATTTCTCTCATGTAAATGCTTATGCTAAGCAGCCAAATGATATGGAGAAGATCAAAAAAAGTGAAGAAGAGTATATGAAAAAGGTAACTCTCTCTTTTAAAGCAGTATTTGATAAGGTAAATGAAAACACTTTAAACAGAAGAGAGACTGAAGCATATAACAATAGTAGTATCTCAAGCCAAATCATAGATGATATAAAAAATGGCTCATCAACCGCAGATGAGTACTACCCACAAATGCAACGTATAATACAAACCCTCCCAAAACGCTACTCTTTCATAGAGGCACTATCTCTTGGCGTAGCTTACTTTATAATAACTAAAAGCTATTCAAAAAAAATGATAAAGAAAAGCATTAAAGATGGTGATGAACATATAGTAATAGAAGATGATGAAATAAAAGCCCTACACTCAAACTCTATAATAAGAATTTTTGATAGAGATGTAAAGCTATTTTTTTATAAAGACTCAGTAAAAAGTAGTGGTCTAAAAAGTGGCGAGTATCTATGTATAGAAGAAATTTCTAAATATATGGATGGAGTAAATAACAAGGATGTAGTTAGCGTTGAAGAGCTTTTAGCAGAAAATGAAGTTGGTAAAAACGCAGATATCAAAGATCCTTTGCAAAAAGATCTGATGAAACTTCTTATAGAGCAATCTGATAAGATAGATGAGAACTATAAAAAAGATGAAGCTACTATAAAAGAGGCTATCGCCGCTAAGAATAAAAACACTCTAAAAGAGGCTATAAATTTAAAAGATATAGCATATAGCAATGATAGAGATATAAATAAAGAGGTAACCTCATTACTAGTAAAAACTACTATAGAAGAGGTATTTCCACTAGCAAAATTTGTTGGTGAAGATGGCATATCTAAGATATATGAATCACTTGGCTCTTATATATTTAATAAAGACGCAAAGGCACTAAGAGAAACATTTCTTGATGAGCTTGGGGTATTAAATTTAGTAAAAAGTCTACTTGGTGCAAGAAAGACTAAAGAGATAGATAGATATATCTTGCTAATAACAAGTCTAAAAACTACAAGCGTAGTTTTACAACATTCAAAGCTTAATCTAATCATTCAAGCTTCAAATGCTTTTAGGCTTCATATGGCGATGGAGTATTATAAACTAAGTATAACTTATACAGAGATCACAACATATACCTTTATGAGATATACTCATAGGTTTAGCTATACAGATTTTCAAGAGATAAAGAGACTAATAAAAGATTATGCGGGATCACTAGGTAAGAGCATAGGTGCTTCTATGGTTAGTGGCGCATTAGAACTTTGGAAAACATCCTATGAAAAACTAGAAGAGAACTACAACGAGATAATGCACACAAGATACACATATAAATTTAATGAAGCTTACGCACTAAATAATATCTCATATAAACCTATGTCTATAAAAGAAGCTTATGATAAAAATAGTACAAATAGCTATTGTTACTATCCAGTAATGATCTATCAAAACTATATAAGCCTAAATTTAAATAGACTATTTCTAGGAGCCAATATAAGTAGTGGAGGACTAGACTATAACTCTTTTATATACTACGATATAGACCATAAGAAAAACAAACTATCTTTTAACCTAGCCTCTAAACTAGCACTAAATAACCTTAGTGCCTATCTATGCTTAGATGAGCTAAGAGGAGCTGGTAATGAGATAGATGCAAACTACTTTAAATATGCTAGAAGTAGATACACTGAATCTGATGTAGAGATAAGGGAGCTAAATTTAGATGTTAAAGAGGAGAAAGAGGTGTATGACGCTTATAGAAAAGGTAATAGTCAAGATAGGGGTGGTTTGTCTTATGCCATAGATGCCTATCAAGAGGCTGCAAATATTATATATAAGCTTAGACTAGGAATTTTTAACACAAACTATGACAATACTCATCGTAACCTCTCAAGAGATCTAGTAGAAGCTCTTGATACTATTGGCAGCAATAACATAAAGGGTATATATGTGGGGTGTAGATTTCCTAAAAACAAATCTAGAGGCAAAAAAGATATGTCTCCTCGCCTAGTAGGTCGTCTAGCCACTACCATAGTTATGGAAGATGGTCTATATATAGGATAATCAATGAAGAAGATAATATTTATCATCATAGCTCTTTTAGCAGTCGCAGTAGTAGTGGTAATAAGCAAAGGAAAATTACAAGATAAAGGAAATTTAATGGATAATAGTAATACATATACGGTTATAGCCCACAATGGCAGAGAGGTAAAATTTGATAAAAAGACAAATTTGATTGTTTCAGAAAATGAGATAAAAGGCCAAACACATAATGACTTATTATCTAAGCTAGTTCTAGATTCCCGCTCCATCCTAGACTCATCCCCATATAAGAACTATAAACCCTTATACTATAACCCTAAACCAAATTCTCTAGGTCAAACAGACTATTTAGCATTTAAACCATGGCTAGACATTAGCTATAAATCAAGCTCAAATAAACTATCTCCTTGGACTAAATCAGAAAAAGCCTACTATGAAAGCCTAAAAGATAAAAGAGATAGATATATCTATCTAGTAAAAAGAAGCAATCTAAAATGCACTATGATAGATATCCCAGATGATGCCATAGGTAGAGTGGATAGTAATGGCAAACTAACAAAGCCAGAGTATGCTGAAATTTATGATGAAGTAAATGCTCACAAAGGTACATTAAAATCAGAATTATTTGCAGCAGAGTGGAATATATGTGCAGGAGTATTAGGAGATATAGGAGGATTTGTAGGAGGTGTTGGATTAGGTTATGCAGGATTTAAAGCAAGGGCATATCAATCAATGTTTTTATCAGCTCAGCTTGGTCAAGACGGAGCCCTAGAGGCATTAGCTGATTTATTTGAATACTCTACCTATCTAGTAGGCTTAAATAAAAATTTACAAATAGCTGAAGAGTTTAGAAAACTAGCTAAAAATCCTCCACTAGATGAATATGGAATGATGCCTTATCTTGATGAGATAGTAGGAAGCTACTTCGTGATGGATTTTAATAGAGGTGGGGTAGCGGCAATGCCAGATAACTCTTTATATAAAGACCTAAGAGAGCTTGTAGAGGATGAAGGAAAGCTACTAGACCCTAGAGATATAGATGCAAACGAGACTACGAGGGAGGAATTTTTTTCTTATGTAAAAAAAGAATTAACAAATTTTCAAGATAAATATGAAATTCCTGGATTTCCGCAAGAAATGGAAGAGAGAGATATTTCTCTTTTTATTGACTCAACCCTCCTAGAAGCAAAAATAATGTCCCTAACCCCACCAGAGGGATATCCTAATGCTCCATACTACAATACACCAGAAGAGCTAACAAGACTATATGAGGCTGGTAAATTAGATAAAAAGCTAAATCCTCTAACACCAGTGATGTATAGAGATAGCTTCCCTGAAGATCTTAGGCAAAAGATATTATCTTACGCTAAAGAGCATAATATAAAGGATTAGCGATTTAACATCAAGCAAGTAGATTATGGTTTATAGAAGGAAGCATACATTCATATAAACCATATGTCTAATAGCATACCATTTCAACTTTTGCTTTTAAAACACTAGCGTTTATGTTTGTGGCATATGTTCCAAGTAAAATTTTATATTGTTTCTCATGTCCTACTATTTGAGCTATGATGTTTGGCTCTACTTCTTGTTGGACAAGCGTATCTATAAAATAGTGCCTAAACGAGTAAAAAGTCTTTTGTTTGTCGCTGCTTATTAGCTTTCGTTGTATTTGTGATCTAAAAATTTCTGAAAAGTCTTTGTTACTTACTTTGAAGATGCTTTTATTTGCACTAGCTCTTTGTTTTATAAACTCCATTAGTCCAAGCTCTATTAGCTTGCTATGAACTGGCACAAGCCTTATGGAGTTTATGTTTTTGGTGCTCTTGCCATCATCTCTATTTATGCTAAAGCAAAGCACATTATTGTGCTGCACAATGTCACGTGCTCTTAGCTGAACTATTTCGTTTATCCTCATGCCACTATATGCTGCTATCATGGTTATATAGTATAGATCATTTGCGCTTATGCGATTGCTTGGTGACTTGTTGGTCTCTTTAAAATTTTAGACTATTTTAAAGATAGTATTAGCCTCTTCTTTACTATAAGGTAGCACCTTACGCTCCATTGGATTTATCTCTACTTTTACGTTTAGGTCATTTATGATGCTCTTACTTATGTAGTCGCTGTTATAGCAATACTTAAAGAACTGCACTACTCTTATCATATATTTTTGTATGGTTACTTGTGATAGCTTGGCATCATTTTTGCCTATGCGTATTATCTGCTCTAAGCTTTTGTCTTTATATTTGGCTTTTTGGTTTAGCTTGGTTGGTATGAGAGCTAAAGTATTTCTAAATTTAAGTAGATCATCTCGTGATATGGTTGTGATATCTTTGTTCGGATGAAAAAATTTAAATAATATATTGCCTACAATATTTACCAGATCCATAGTGCTACTTGACCACTTTTGGCTAACGCTAGTATTAGCTGTAAAATTTTCAAATGCTGTTTTTAGTGTGATGATCTCCCTACTCTCTACCTTTCTTTTACTAGGAGAACATGGCACTATCTCGTATTCTTGGACTGCCTCATCGTTTAAACTACCCATGCCAAAGCTACTATCTCCTACTTTTATGCGCTTGCCTATTAGATGACTATTAGCAGATAGTATCTGCTCTGCACTTCTCTCATCACCTTTTGTTTTTACTAGCTTAAAAGGAGTGTTAAGTCCGTATTGTTGCTCGGCAGTTGCCATTATGGCATGTGAGAAATTTTTAGCTAGACTTTTGATATCTTCTTTTTTAAGAGGTAGCCCATTTGCTTCATCTAGAGCACTGATATTATCTTGGAAGCTATCTATACCAGTTGGCTCAAATTTATAACTTTCATCTTGTTTACTTAAGAATTTAAGTCTTTTAGACACAAGGTTTGCGCTCTTGTCAAGCTTTGATATTAGGTAGTTTAGGGACAATATATGTTTTTCAAGCAGGGTTTGAGCTATGCTGGCTTTATCATCTTGATCTATGGCTTTATATAGACTATTAGATAAAATTTTAGCCATGCTATTTAAAGTCTCATTACTTTTATTAAGTAAATCAGGAAAGCTATCATTTTTTAAAGCCTCTTTAAAATGCCTATTTAGCGCATCTGCAAAGTCAATATCTATCTTTTTATCATAAAGCGAATGCTCTTTTATGCTCTTATCGATCTTTGCCTGCATAAAGCTATCGACTAACGAATCTATAATTCCCTGATTTAGCTTCATATCCACTGCCTTTGTTATGAGATAAATATATCTATCATAAATTCTAGCAGATTTTCTGGCTTTTAATAAGGAATAAGTCCCCAAGGAGAAAGATAGCTCTCTTGAGCACTTTAAGACTTTTCTTGCATTTGGTGCGATGACGCTTCGGTAGTAATAAATTCCATTGCGGTTTTTTAGGTGTACCATGGATTTGTAGTGGAACAAAAGTGGGACACTTGACTAGTGCTTATTGGGAAAAGCTGTTTGTAATGGCGATGTAGCAAGGCCTTAAGCGATATTTAAAAATTTATCTCATAAGCCGGAGGTCGGGAGTTCAATTCTCCACCTTGACACCATAGATGCCCTACTTATCGATACTCTAACTGCCCTTTTTGCAGTTTCCATTTCTTTAAAATTTCCTAAAAGTATGGTACAGTTTTTTAAATTTTTGCAAAATGTTTTCGACAAATTTACCCTTTACTTTTTGTCAAATTTTCTATTATTAAAAGATTGGACAGCAAATATTTTAAAATTTATTATAAAGTCCTCTTTTTTACGCTTAGCAAAATTCTAACTCATATCTCATCTAAGCTTACTTTTACTGGTTTTTCACCACTTACTAGAGCAGTATCTACTGCCTTGCTTAGATGATACTCTTCTATTATCTCTGTCATCTTTTCATAGACAGCACTAGGCACTAGATATGCGCTAGGGACATTGTGGTTTAGTATAGCTACGACATTATCTCCAGCTTGTTTTAAAAATTTGAGCTGGAGACTTTTTTAGCTCGCTTATGCTAGCTGTGAAATTTGCTTGTATGGTTTGCATTTTTATCCTTGATTTAATACCTAAAATAATACTAAAAATTATAAAAATAGCCCAAAATTTTATAAATTCTATTTACCTTCTGGATTTAGCCCGTTTAGAATATAACCAACCTCTTTATCGCTTATGTCGCAGTGTAAGAATTCTTTATAAAATTTCTTTGTCTAAGCTTTAATATTGAATAAATTCTTGTCATCAGCCATGTGAAACACTTTTGGTCTATCTGATACAGTGATTTTTCAGTTTTGCTTAGTCTAATACCAATTTTAAAAGGAAAATGGTGTTTTAATTATACAAATTTACTTCACAAAAAACTCTTGTGCTAGCTTTTTATCTTCAGGCCTAATAATAAATTTCTCATTAGCGATGCTAACTTCAAATTCATCATCTTTGCTAGCTTTTGTATAAGCTAGTGCGAGCCTTGCAGCAAGCTCTTTGTCAGCTTTACTAGCGTTTTTGCTTATGAAGCTAACAGCTCCCACGATGTCATCGCTCTCTTTAAATTTCACTTGCTCAAATTTATCATTTGGATGGGCCAAAAGTGCGTTATTATCGCTCTCATCACGTCCTATTATCATTTTAGCACCCTCTACCAAGCGCAGATGCCTACCAAGCTTTAGCCACGTAACATCGATATCTCGCATCTCTTTATCAAATTTCAAGTAGTCTTTTATCTTTACTGCAAAGCTCTCGATCGTTAGCAAACACCCGCCTCCAGGCGTTGCAAAGTCCTCAAAGCCAAATTTCTTCGCCAAAGCAAGCTGCGGCTTTCTATCGCGCCCACTTATGTCAAGTAGCTTCTCTCTATCGACCCAGCCCTCGCGCTCTGGCTTAGTTGGTGGCAAGAGCTTAGCACACATCGGACGAAGCACTAGATCATCCTCGTCATCAGCTAGGCGCTTAACCTGAAAGAGTGCGTCTCTTCGCTGGCTCATCGGCCTTTGTCCTACGACTTCGCCTGTGATTATAAAATTTGCATTTTCGCTTTTTAGCATATTAAGAGCGGTTTTAAACATATATCCGTGGCAGTCGATGCAAGGGTTAAACTGCTTGCCGTAGCCGTATTTTGGGTTAAAAAGCACGTCACGAAGATACTCGTTTCTCATATCAACCACCTTTAGGCTAGCCCCAGCCAAGGCTGCACGGCGCCTTAAAACTTCGTGCTTCTCCTCATCCACGCCAAATCCAGTATCCATATAAAGTGCGACCACTTCGATATTTTGATCGCTTATTATTTTCATAGAGAGCATACTATCAAGCCCTCCGCTAAACAAAGCTAAAGCCTTCATTTTTGTCCCAAAAAGTAAAATTTAAAGCCTAAATTTACTAAATCTAGGCTTTTATGAAGTTTATTTAGTAGCGTTAATTACGATTTTTTTAATCACTTCGCTTGCGTCTTTTAGGCTGCTAACTGGCAAGTACTCGAAGATAGAGTGAAAGTTGTTTCCGCCTGTGAATAAATTTAGCGTTGGCACGCCCTTTGCAGAGATCGCAGCGCCGTCATATCCGCCTCGCATCGGCTTTATGTTTGGCGTGATATTTAGCTCGCTAAAGGCATCTTTTGCCAGTTTTATAGGCAGTGAGTTTTCGTCTTTTAAGAACTTAAAGACATTTTCATAGCGTGTTGTTAGCGTGATATCACAACGCTGCCCATAAATTTTGTTAAAAGAATTTGCCATATCACTTAAAAACTCAAGCCTTTTTTGAAATTTCACCTCATCAAATTCTCTTATGTCGATCTTGAGCGTCGTCTTTGCGCTGTTTCCGCTAAGCTCTTTCACCCAGAAATAGCCCTCTTTGCCCTCGGTGCACTCTGGCACTTCGCCGCCTGGTAATAGCGAGATAAATTTATGCGCTAAAAGTAGCGAATTTACAAGCTTGCCCTTTGCGTTCATCGGATGAGCCGAAACGCCTTTAAAGACCATCGTGCAGTCAGCCGCGTTCCAGTTTTCGTATATTAGCTCGCCTCTCTCGCAACAGTCTAAGCAGTAGCCAAAGTCGGCTCCAAGCAAATTTACATCAAGCGCCTTTGCACCAAGCAAGCCCTGCTCCTCATCAGGCACGAAGCAGATCACGATCTTGCCATGCTTTACATCAGGATTTTGCATGAAAAAGATAGCCATATTTACGATACTAGCGATCGCCGCCTTATCGTCAGCGCCAAGCAAGCTAGTGCCGTCAGTAACGACTATGTCGTCACCAACGTATTTTTTAAGCTCTGGATTGTCGCTAAATTTAAGATAAATTCCCTGCTCTTCGTTTAGACAGATGTCGCCGCCTGTGTATTTTACTATCTTAGCTTTTGTATCGTTTTTTTGCTCGCTACTTGTATCTAAGTGTGCAAAAAAGGCGATACTTGGGGCATTTTCGCAGTTTGCAGGAATTTTTGCTATCAAGATAGCATTATCTTGCAAAATGATATCTTTTATGCCAAGCGAGCTAAGCTCATCTTTTATAAAAAGAGCCAGCTCATACTCGGTTGGATTAGAAGGCATGATACCTTTTAATCCATTCTCTTTATTTGTCGTGGTGTTAAATTTCGTATAGTTTATAAATCTCTCTACGATATCCATCTTTCATCCTTTAGATGACGAAAAATGCGATCGCCACAACAGAGAGAAACATTCCTAAAAATGTTCTTTTTGCAAGCTCGACTGGGCTAACCATAGCGATACCAGCACAAACGATAGCAGCACCAGCGATCGGAGAAGCTGAACGTCCAAGTGAGCCAGCTATTGCTGCAGCCATACCAAGCTTATCTTGCTCAAAGCCAAGAGCAGCAGCGTTTGTTGTGACGGCTTCGTTAAACGCAAATGTAGCAGCGTCGCCTGAGCCTGTAACTATACCCATGATAAATGGCACAAATGTTCCGCCAAATTTAACATAGCTTTGATCTGTTTTTAGCCACGCTATGACCACATCAACGGCTCCACACGCCTTTAGACCTGCGACAAAGACGCCAGCTGCGATGATGATACCGATAACATCAGCGTAAGCGTGACCCATGCCGTTAAAGAACTCTTTTGTGATCTTTTGTGGGTTTGTAAGCGTAGCAAAGATAGCTATGATAGCACCAAGTATCATCGCCTCAGCAACGCCCATCTTTGTCCATGCCAAAAAGCTATAGTCTTTTGCTAGGCTTGTTCCGCCAATAACTAAGATGACAAGCGGGACAAGTGGCATAAGAGCGTAGATCAAATTTACCTTAAACGCTGACTTCTCTTCGCTAGTTGCGCCATTTTCAAGAGTGAAATTTGTACCTTTTTGATAGTCTTTAAAGAGCAAGGCAACGATAGTTAGCATGATAACTACGATAGCAAGAGCTGTAAATGCACTAGGAATTTGCACTTTTATGATGTCTTGAACTGTGTAGCCCTCAACCGTCTTTTTAACAAGGTCAGCCACATATATGTTGTGCGCAGAGCCTGGGCTTAGAACTGAGCCAAATGTACCTGCAAAAACAGCCGCACCAGCCATCGCAGGGCGAACGCCTGATGCCATTAGAAGTGGTATGAGCGTCGCACCAACAGCAGCCGAGCAGCCAGCAGCTGAAGGGATAGCGATATTTATAAAGTAAGTTAGCACGGTTGTTACAGGGATCAAGATAAATCCCACGTTTTTAAGTGGCTTTGTAAGAAGCGCAACAAGGTGCTTATCGCACATTGTGTATTTCATAACAAAAGCAAAACCCATACTGGCACATATAGCCTTTATAAGCCCTGCTTTTGTCATATAGTCAGTAAAAGCACTTAGTGCGCCCATCGGTTTTAGTGCGATTATACAAAGCACCAAACCAACACCTATTAGCACCGTTCTCGTCTCTTTTTTTAAGACTAGAAGTGCTACAACTGCAACGATGCCAAGAATGGCAGCAATTAGCTTGAATGAATCCATACCTCTCTCCTTGTTTAGATTTTAAATTTAGTTCCAACTTCTATTTTTTCTATCTCTTTTTGATACTCAAATTTTAAAATTTCACTATGTCCTATGACCTCAGCCTCGTCGCCCTTTATAAGTAGAGCCGTGCCCTCTGGCAAAGCATAGATAGTATCTTTTGGATTTGCTATTAAAAATTCCTCCAACCTCTCCTCCCTGCTCTCGCCATTATGTCCTGCTAGCTTGCCACTTATAAAGTGCGGGTTGATCTGATATGGGAAGATATTTAGGCTATCAAAGGACTTTGGCATGATGATAGGCATATCATTTGTCGTCATCATCGTCTTGCCAGCGATATTTGCGCCAGCTGACCAGCCAAAGTACTTTGCGCCATTTGCCACAGCTTCTTTTATAGGCTCAATTAAATTTAGCTTATAAAGCGTGTAAAGCAGCATAAAGGTGTTGCCACCGCCAACTGCGATACTGCTAGCGTTTTTGATAGCTGAAATTTTATCCTCGTAGTGGTGGATCGACTTTATATTTTTATTTTTTAGGCGGTCGATCACCTTTTGCTCGTATTCGTCATTTGTTCGCCTAACCCCAGCGTAAGGGATAAATAAAATTTCCTCCTTACCACTCTCACCCAAGAAGTCCTTAACCCAGTTTTTACAGTGTCTCAAGTAGCCAGTATCTTGGTAGCTTGAAGCGCTGATTAGTAAAGCATTTTTCATTTTTTCACTCCGTTTAGTTTGTAAGCAGCCCTTAGATAGATATCAACCCCAGCGACCAAGCACTCCTCGTCAAAGTCAAATTTGCTGTTGTGATGTCCTGCTTTTAGGTTTGTTCCTATCATCATATATCCACTCTTTGCGCCCCTATCTTGCAAAGCTCTCATAAAGTGAGCGAAGTCCTCGCAAGCGCCAAAGTCAAGCTCTTTAACGATCTTATCGTCATCTATAAATGGGCTTTGTTTTGCCGCCTCATAGAAAATTTCAGTCACCTCTTTGTCGCTATTTGCCCCGCTTGTGCCCCCAGTCATCACGACCTTGCTCTCAACGTCATAAATTTCACTCACACCTTTTACGATATCCATGCATTTTTTATACATAAACTCATTTAAATTTGTATCCTCGCCCCTTGTTTCGCAGGCTAGATAGCCATTTGGTGCGATGACGTTTCTGCCCTCACCTGCTCTTAAAACGCCTACATTTATCCTAGTCACACCCTTTGCGTGCCTTGTGATGCCATGCATATTTAGAGCCATTTGAGCAGCGGCTAAAAGGGCATTTGCTCCCTCCTCTGGCGCTCCTGCTGCGTGAGCTGAACGACCAGTGATATGCACGTCAAATTTAGATGTTGCAAGCAGCTTGTTTGTGCCACAAACTATGCCCCCATTTGTTTCTGCTTGAAAGCCGATGTGTCCGCCAAGCAGGTACTCGATCCCCTCAAGCACGCCAGCAGCCTCCATAGACACGGCGCCTCTTGTGCCCTCTTCTGCGGTTTGAAATATAAATTTAAATTTGCCGTTAAACTCGTCTAAATTTTTAGCGATCAGCTTTGCAAGCGCTAGACCAATCGCCATGTGTCCATCGTGCCCACAAGCGTGCGTGATACCAGCGATATCTGAGCCAAAGCCCTCTTTGCAAGGTCTATGAGCAGCCTCTGCGCTCTCTGTCACATCAACGCTATCGATGTCAAATCTAAAAGCGCTAAATTTACCAGGTCTTTTTGTGTCGATGAAGGCTGTTAGTCCAGTTAGGCCATCTTTCATGCATTCAAGGTATTTTGCCTCGTCAGGATTTAAAAGACTTTTTGCTCGCTCGATAGCCTTTTGGCACTGCTCTTTGCTGCCAACGCCAAGCCTTGCATCGCTTTTTACGACCTCTTCGCCAAGCTTCACCTCATAGCCTAGCTCGCTAAGTCTTTTTGCTAAAACTGCTGTCGTAAAGAAGGTAAACCAGCCAGTTTCTGGGTGCGAGTGAAAGTATCTGCGATCTTTGATCATATCCTCTTTTAAAGATAGTGCTAATTTTGCTATTTTATCCATGACTACTCCTCGTTTGAAAGTCTAATTAGTGCGTTTGTTAAAATTTTTGTTGCTGTTACGGCGTCTTTAAAATTTATCGCCTCTTTGGTGTTGTGGCTGATGCCATCCACGCAAGGGATAAATAGCATGCCAACGCTGTTTGCAAGCTTTGTTAAATTCATCGCATCATGGCCTGCCCCACTTGGCAAAGTAAGAGTTTTTATGCCAAGCTTTTTGGCTTCATCTTCAAGTAAATTTATGGCGTGCTCGCTTAGTTTTACTGGCTCGTCGCTACTTAGCTCTCTTATCTCGTAGCTAAATTTTAGCTCGCAGCTTAGCTCTTTTATAAAATTTCTAAGCTCTAAATTTAGCTCATCAAGGCTTTTTTTATCGATATCTCTTAGATCAACGCCTAGCCTAGCCTCGCCTGGCACGACGTTTAAAACGCCTGGTTTTGCATGAACGTAGCCAACGGTCGCGACGGCTGTTTTTTTGTTTTTAGCAAATTTATTTGCAGCGATTATGATGTGTGAAGCAGCAAGCAGGGCATCACTGCGCATATTCATCGGAGTTGCGCCGCTGTGATCAGCTTTGCCCTGTATTGTGATCTCAAATCTAATAGGCGCTGCGATACCACTTACCACGCCAACGCTTATAGCGCTTCGCTCAAGCACTGGACCTTGCTCGATGTGAAGCTCAAGATAGGCGTGTAGGGAGTTTTCTTTTAAGATGGCTTCATCTAAATTTTGTGGCTTAAACCCCGCTGCACTCATCGCCTCAAAAAGTGAAATTCCATCTTCATCTTTTAGCTCATGAAGCCTTTGCTGGCTTAGTTTGCCGCTTATTATCTTGCTGCCGATAGTCGCTGTCTTAAAGCGGCTTGACTCCTCACAGCTAAAATTTATAAGCCAAAGTGGGCGTTTTAGCTTGATGCCAGTCTCTTTTATCGCAGTTAGTGCCTCAAGACCAGCCATAACGCCAAGTGTGCCGTCATAAAAGCCGCCATTTGGCACGCTATCTATGTGAGAGCCCACGCAAACTGGCTTCGCGTCCGCTTCGCAGCCCTCATCATAGATGGCATAGATGTTGCCGACATTGTCAATTTTAAGTTTAAAGCCATTTTTTTCTATCAAATTTATAAGAAATTCTCTTGCTTCAAGGTCCTCTTTGCTAAAGGCTAGCCTTGTTAGCCCGCCACCTTTTAGCGCTCCAAACTCGCTTATAGTGTTAAAATTTGTCTCAAATCTCTTAGCGTCTATCATCATAAATCCTTAAAATATAAAGCCAATCTTAAAAAGATTTATTACTTTAAGCATTTTACATTTTGTTTTATGATTTGAAGCTGAAAAAGTGTGAGTTTTTAAATTTTATAAAGCTGAGTCTTGAGATCTTTGATGATAAATAGCAGTTTTTCTAAAATTTCTATCTTATTTGGGTTGTCAGAGCCTTTTAAAATTTGCTGTTCATTCTCATAAAAGGCGATTTGCATATTTAAAATAGCCTTTTGCAAAGTGGTTGGGTCGGTGATCTCATGGATCTTTTCGTCCATTAAAATTTCTCTAACCATCTCCTCATCGCTCACGTCGTATCTATAAAGGATAGCATTTAGATACTCAGGATGCTTTATAAAGTATCTAGCCCCAAGCTTTGAGAGTATCTCATCTCTGTAGTTTGGGTTATTTAGCATGGTTTTAAAAAGAGCAAACTCGAGTGGGTCTTTGTTCATCACAGCTGGTACCTCATCTACCATGACAGAGTTGCTAAATTCATCTTTATCTTTTTTTTTAAACTCTTTTTTAAATTTATATTCATTTTTTGGCTTCTGCTTTAGCCCAAACCTATCTGCCACGCTTTGTGGAGTTAGGTTAAATCTTGCCGCTACCTCTGTTACATACGAGCTTGCTATCTCCTCTCCAAGCTCGTCCATATAGGCTTTTATCTCGCTTAGGCAGTTATCTCTTTGCATTGAGCGAGTGATGTCATACTTTTGCATGATCTTTTCTATGTAAAATTTCACCGCATCCTCGCCAGAGCCAAAGAGCTCTTTTAGCTCCTTTATCTTACCTGCAAAGACCATATCAGCAGGATCTGCGCCGTTACTTATGATGACTACTTTTGTATCTATCTTATTTATGCTTAGCAGGTGAGCGGATTTTATGGCTGCATTTATGCCAGCGCCATCGCCGTCAAAGCAAAGCACTACGCTTATCTCGCCCCTTTTTAAAAGTGGTAAGTGGCTAGTAGTAAGTGCTGTTCCAAGCACTGCAACAGCGTTTGTAAAGCCAGCATAGTGAAGCATGATGACGTCAAGGTAGCCCTCTGTTATGATGATCTGATTTTTCTCAAATATACTTTGCCTAGCTAGGTGGTAGCCGTAAAGTAGCTTTGACTTATCAAATACCGCACTTTGGGGCGAATTTACATATTTTGCAGGGTGATCTGAGATCGTTCTGCCGCCAAAGCCAACAAGCCTTGTCGTGTGCGAGTAGATGGGAAATGTTATGCGCTCGATAAAACTAGCATAAATTCCCTTCTCATTTTGCTTTAATATGCCAACTTCAAGCGCCTCTTTAGGCTCGATATTTTCATTTTGCAAAAGCCTAATGGTGCTTTTACTATCCCCAGCCCAGCCAAGCTCAAATTTCTCGATCATCGCATCATTTATACCGCGCGACTTGATATATCTAATGGCTGCTTCATTTTTGTAAAACTCGCTTCTATAAAAGGCATTTACCTTTTCTAAAATGTGCTTATTTTCTTTTTGCGTTGGCACCTTGTCATTTGTGTATTCAAGGCTAAAATTTGAAATTTGAGCGATCTTTTCTATCGCCTCTGGGTAGGTTAGTTTTTCATAATCCATCACAAATTTAACCGCATCTCCGCCAGCCTTGCAGGCAAAACAGTGATACATCTGCTTGCTTTGATTTATGCTCATGCTTGGGTTTTTGTCGTCGTGAAACGGACATACGCACTTGTAGCTTGAGCCCATCTTTTTAACAGGGATATACTGCTCGATGATATTAACAATGTCTATTTGGTTTTTTAATTTTTCAATGGATTTTGGATCTATCATAAGCAAAATTATACAACTGCTTTGTTATAATTAAAGTAAAATTTTATTACAAAGTGTTAGCGTGGATATTTTTTTCATTGGACACAGAGATCCGATATTTAGCCTTATTATTCTATTTAGTATCATCTTGATGATCGCAGCTTTAAGCTATGCTTGGGGCATATTTTCTAGCAAAGATGAGAAAAAACGTATCGAGAAATTTATAAAGAAATTTGACAGCAAAGATGGCATAAGCGACGAGCACAAGCAGATGCTAAAAAGCCCAGAAGTAGATATACCAAGCCTTAGCATGCTAGGTCAGACCTTTGCTAAAAATGGCGACTTTGAAAAATCGATCGGCGTCTATCTAATCGCACTTGAAAAGGTAAAAGATAAAAACGAGAAAGAATTTATCCTAAACGAGCTTGGAGAGGTCTATTTTAAGGCTGGATTTTTAAAAAAAGCTAGCGAAATATTTGAAAAAGCGCTCGAGCTAAGCCCTAGAAATGTCCTCGCACTGCGCTTTTTAACGATGATAGATGAGAAGCTTAAAAACTATAAAGAAGCGCTTTATGCACTAAATTCTCTTGAAGAGCTTGGGACAAATGTAAAAGATCAAAAGGCCTATATAAAGGCGATTAGCACGCTTGATGATAGAAATTTAAGCTTTAGCGAAAAGGTGGAAATTCTCTCGCATCTTAGCCAAAATTTTGAGCTTTTAAAGCGCATGATCTTAGCACTTTTCATAAGACACAATGAAAATTTAGAAAATTTAAAAGATTTTGCCAAATTTGAAGATGTGCTAGACCTGCTTTACAACCTAAAAACGCCTATAAATTTAAGCGATCCAAAATACAAATCACTCTTTTACGCAAAGGGCGATATAGATGAGCCATGTGAAATTTACGGCTTTGAGCTAAACGCCATAAAAAGGCTAAACGATGCTAAATTTGACGCGGCTGGGCTAAGCTTTAACTACGTTTGCAAAAACTGCAAAAACTCATTTCCTATGCACTTTTACCGCTGTCCGGTCTGCCACGAGCTAGGAAGTGTCAAAATTTTATCTCACATCACAGAAAAATCAAGTGAAGATAGTAACACTTTTTAGCGACGGCTCATGCCTTGGAAACCCTGGAGCTGGCGGCTGGGCTTACATTTTGAGATATAACGAAGCGCAAAAAAAAGAGAGTGGCGGCGAGGCATATACGACAAATAACCAAATGGAGCTAAAAGCTGCGATAATGGGGCTAAAAGCACTAAAAGAGCCCTGCGAGGTAAGGCTCTTTACCGATAGCTCATACGTGGTAAATAGCATAAACGAGTGGCTTGCAAATTGGCAAAAGAGAAATTTCAAAAATGTAAAAAATGTCGAGCTTTGGCAGGAGTATTTAGAGATTTCAAAGCCGCATAAAGTCGTAGCTAGCTGGGTTAAGGGGCATGCTGGACACCCTGAAAATGAGGAGTGCGACCAGATGGCAAGGGACGAGGCATTAAAAATAAAAGATGAGAATAAAATATGAAAAATTTAGAAGAATTTGAACGTAGTCTTGGTTATAAATTTAAAAAATCTGAGCTTTTAGAAGAGGCTCTAACGCACAAGAGCACTAAGCAGGCGTTAAATAACGAGAGGCTCGAGTTTTTGGGCGATGCGGTGATGGATCTGCTCGTGGCTGAGTATCTTTTTAAGAAATTTAGCAAGATCGCAGAGGGCGATATGAGCAAACTTCGCGCCGCACTTGTAAACGAAAAAAGCTTTGCAAATATGTCTAGGCGACTAAAAATGGGCGAGTTTTTAAGACTTAGCCAAGCCGAGGAAAATAACGGCGGCCGCGAAAAAGATAGCATTTTAAGCGACGCATTTGAGGCGGTGATGGGGGCTATCTACCTAGAGGCTGGGCTTGATAAAGTGCGAGAAATTTCGATCGCCTTGCTTGAGCTTTGCTATCCGCAGATCGACTTTGCGCACCTTGAAAAAGACTACAAAACCGCCCTTCAAGAGGTCACTCAAGCAAACCTTGGTGTCATACCAAGCTACGAGCTCATAGGCTCTTTTGGCCCTGATCACAAGAAAGAATTTGAGATAGCTCTACTACTAAATGGCAAGGAAATTTCACGTGCCGTTGGAAGCTCGAAAAAGCAAGCCCAACAGCTCGCAGCAAAGATAGCGCTAGAAAAAATCAAAAAATAGGATAAATTTTGAATACATTTGGCAAAAAACTAACCTTAACTAGCTTTGGCGAGAGCCATGGGGTGGCGATAGGCGGCGTGATAGACGGCCTACCTGCTGGGCTAAAGATCGATGCAGACTTCATCCAAAGTGAGCTTGACAAGCGTCGCCCTGGACAAAGCAGCTTCACAACGGCAAGAGATGAGGCCGATAAGATAGAAATTTTTAGCGGCGTTTTTGATGGCATGAGCACTGGAGCGCCGATAGGTTTTGCCATTTTTAACAACAACCAAAAGTCAAATGACTATGAAAATTTACGTGAAATTTTTCGCCCTGGGCATGCTGATCTTACCTATTTTAAAAAATATGGCATTAGAGATCATAGAGGTGGTGGGCGCGCGAGTGCCAGAGAGACTGCGGTAAGGGTCGCTGGCGGGGCATTTGCGCAGCTACTTTTAAATGAATTTAAGATAGAAGTTTTAAGCGGCGTGCTTGGCATCGGCAAGGTCATCAGCGAAAAAGTTGATTTTGCTTTTGCTCAAAATTCGCAAATTTACGCCCTTGGCAACGAAGAGGCAATGAAAGAGGCGGTTAGCAAGGCTAGAAGCGAGCACGATAGCGTAGGAGCTGTGGTTTTAAGCGTGGCTAAAGGCGTGCCAGCTGGTCTTGGTGAGCCACTTTATGATAGGCTAGATAGCGCTTTAGCGGCGGCCTTAATGGGTATAAACGGCGTAAAGGCCGTAGAGATCGGTGCTGGCGTAAATGTAAGCTCCATGCTTGGCTCAGCAAACAACGACGAGATGGACGAGCTTGGCTTTTTGAGCAACAACGCTGGTGGCATACTTGGAGGCATAAGCAGTGGGGCCCAGATCGTGCTAAAGAGCCATTTTAAACCAACGCCTTCGATATTTAAAGAGCAAAAAACTCTAAATTTAAAGGGCGAGGCGGTGGATTTTGAGCTAAGAGGCAGGCATGATCCTTGCATAGGCATACGTGGCAGCGTCGTAGCAACCGCGATGATAAGGCTAGTTCTTGCTGATATGCTCTTACTAAATGCAAGCACAAAGCTTGAAAATTTAAAGAAAATTTACGGCTAAATTTATTTACTAAATTTCAGCTAAGCTTCGAGTTAAAAACAAATCAAATTTAGCCCCCCAAAGTGAGAGCTAAATTTAGAAATTTACAGCGACCAGCTTGATCTGGCCTTTATATATTTCTAAATTTGCTAATACCCTGCGTCCGCACTTGCTTGAGCGATGCCAGATGTGCCTTTGTCGCGAGTTAGAATTCTCCTCTAGTACTTCAGGATCGTAACATGCACCTTCGCAGATGGCGATGACGTGCTTTGGGATGATGAGCGACTAGCGCGCCAACTAAAATTTCACCCATGTCGTTAAATACTCTCACCACGTCGCCAGTTGCTATGCCTTAATTTACATTTATAAGCATCGGCTCTCTAGCACGCATTTTGGCGTAGTTTCTGATCACGGAGTTATTTGGCTGTGAGTGGAGGCGGTATCTTTGGTGCTGGGTCTTTGCACTCAAATTTAGCCTTTTTCTAAAAGATTTTTATTAAAATTTTAAGCCATTTCAAACAAAATTTGCAAACTAACTTTTACCAAATTTCATCTATAATCCCCTTATGAAAAACGAAAATTTGCAAGAGAAAATTTACGCCGTTATCGACCTAAAGTCCTTTTACGCCTCGGTTGAGTGCGTAGAGCGCGGGCTTGATCCATTTAAAGCCGATCTTGTCGTGGCTGACGCTAGTCGTGGCAGTGGCGGCATCTGCTTGGCTGTTAGCCCTGCACTTCGTGCCAAAGGGGTGAAAAACCGCTGCAGACTCTTTGAGATACCAAGGGATATCAAATTTATCGCTGCACCGCCTAGGATGCAGTTTTACATCGACTATGCCGCTAGGATTTATGAAATTTATCTAAAATATGTCTCCAAAGAGGACATCTACGTATATTCGATCGATGAGTGCTTTATCGACCTCAATTCTTACTTGAAATTTTACGCTCTTGGCGCAAAAGAGATGGCAAAGATGATGATGGATGAGATCTTAAAAACGACTGGCGTTACGGCGACTTGCGGCATTGGGACAAATTTATACCTCGCAAAGATCGCCCTTGATATACTAGCAAAGCACCAAGATGACGGCATCGCGTATCTTGACGAAGAGCTTTATAAAAAGCAGCTCTGGACGCACCAGCCACTAAGTGACTTTTGGCGCATAGGTAAGCAAACTAGACTAAAGCTCGAAAAATGCGGCATCTTTTGTATGAAAGATATCGCAAATGCACCAAAAAGCCTGCTTGAAAAAATTTTTGGCGTTGATGCCTACATCACGATCGATCACGCAAACGGCATAGAACCAACGACGATAGCCGAGATAAAGGCCTATAAACCAAGCACGAAGTCCTACTTTAGCTCGGAAATTTTGCCCAGAGACTACGAGCGCTGCGAGGCGGTGATCGTGCTAAAAGAGATGGCTGACAGGCTCGCTCTTAGGCTCATAAACAAAGATGTGAGGGCGAGTGGGCTAACGATAAATGTGAGATTTGCCGATAAGCTTGAGCCACAGCAACGTGCAAGTGTGCGGTTTAAAACGCCTACAAATATCTCAAGCGTGCTGATGAGTGCGGCTGAGGAGCTGCTTTTAAATAAGATAAAAAATGCTGGGCTAATTAGGCAAATAGGCATATCGGCAAACGATGTGGTAAAAGAAAATTTGGCAGAATTTAGCTTATTTGAAGATAACGCCAAAGAAAAAGCGGTGCTAAAATCACTAAATTTGATAAAAGAGAAATTTGGCAAAAACTCGATCCTACGCGCGATCGACCTGCTGCCAGAAGCGACTGGGCAAGATAGAAACAAAAAGATCGGAGGGCACAAGAGCGGTGAGTAAAGATAGGGCAAAAATTTTTAGCTCGTTTAATCCTCTCTCAACATTAGAGCGAGCCTTGCGACAAAAAGAGCGAGAAAAATGCGAAAAACTAGAGCTTGATGAGAGCAAGGTCGATGAAATTTTAAAAACGGTAAGCGAGATAAAGATAGCTGATGAGGTGCGTGTGAGCTACCACGACGGCTTTACTTACGTAAAAACTAGTGGCCTAGTCTCGGATGTAAATTTCAAAGATAAAATCCTCATGGTCGTAAAAACTAAGATCAAATTTGAAGATATAAATGAGGTGGAGATAGTAAAGAAACGCGCAGTTAGAAACGAAACATTAGATGGGGCATTTTTTTAGTTATATTATTTAAAAGCTTTTTAGAAACTAGGATTTTTCTTTTTGCAAAAGCATCAGTTATGGATAGAAATTTATGAAAAAAGCTGATTAAATTTATAAATTTGCTTTTTAGCTTTATTTCGTTTAGACGTCTAACTCACACGATAAAAACTTGCTGTAACGTCAAACGCTTGTCTGCTTCTTGCTTGATACGCAAAGACTTGCCCATGTCTTTGCTAGCTTGCGCTCTAACACTATTTCAATTTAATAGGTCGTTTTATCATCAAAATAGGTCAGACTTAAAAAGCTAATACAGGTCAAATTTTATAAATTTAATCCTTCCAAAGCCACCATTTTAGCTTGGCTTTGTCTGGGTGCGGAGTATTTGCGTAGTAACAGACCATGCGGTAAACATAGAGGATACACCTATCACTGCCTCGTCCAAACGCCTTTGTGCATTCAAACATCTCGTCAGCATCTGCGCCTTTTAGCGAAGCGATATCCTCGTAGCCAAGTGCTAGCAGATCTGCCTCGGTTGCCTCGCCGACGTAGGGAATTTTCTTAAAAACGCTCAAATTTACCTCAAATTTCTTTTAAGCTCGCCAAACTCGCCGCTTTAAATGAAATTTTAAATTTTATTCGTGCACTACAAAGCTTGTTAAATTTTATCTTGCTACTGCACTAAGTCGTCATCCAAGCTTCTGGCGAGGTGATTTAATTTAAAAATTTCTTACGCGCAAAACCACCATTAAAATGATTTCCCGTCAAATTTCGTGCAAAACTCAAGCCCTAAATTTGCTCCAAAATTCGTTCGCAAATTTCTCTTGGGTTTGCGTTTTCGTAGATCGGTCTGCCAACGACGATAAAGTCGCTGCCCTCTTGCTTTGCGCTAACTAAATTTGCAACCCTCTTTTGATCGCCCGCGCTCTCACCAAAAGGCCTAACTCCAGGGCAAAGCGTGATGAAATTTTGATTTATCACGTCTTTTATGAGCTTGCTTTCAAAGACCGAGCAGACCATGCCGTCAAGTCCCGCTTCAAAGCTCATCTGGCTAAATTTCCTAACCGAGCGAGATAGCGTATCGTTATAAACCGCTTCAAATTCGCTCTCATTAAAGCTAGTAAGTGCCGATACTGCAAGCACTAAAGGGCGATTTTGTAGCGCATTAAGACGCTCCATTACAGTTTTCATTGCACGTACGCCAGCACTTGCGTGCAAGTTTATCATATCTACGCCTATCTTTGAGACGACCTCAGCAGCGTCTGCCATCGTGTTTGGGATGTCATAGAGTTTTAGATCAAGAAAGATTTTAAACTCCCCTGCCCCTTTTAGCTCCTCTATAAATTTAGCTCCGTCTCTAAGATAGCTTCTAAGCCCCACTTTTAGCCAAAGATCAAGCCCTTTTAGCTCTCTTACAAGGGCTAAATTTTCATCCTTGCTCGCCATATCAAGAGCGACGCAGAGCCTCATAGATCGCCCTTTATCTTATCTAGCACGCCGTTTATAAATTTTGGCGCCTGGTCGCTTCCAAGCTCTTTTGCAAGCTCGATCGCCTCGTTTATGATGACGGCTTTATCAGTTTGGCTAAATTTCATCTCGTAAAGCCCAAGTCTAAGGATGGCTAACTCTGTTGCGCCAACCTTGCTAAAGTCGCCATCTTTTAGGTGTGGCTTTAAAATTTCATCTAGTTTTTCTTTGTTTGCTAGCACCTCTTTAAAGGTCTGCTGCGCCTCGTTTTTGCGCTCATTTCTTATCTTTTTCTCTTCTAAAAATTCCTCTTCAAACTCCGCAGTTACAGGGTTTATCTCGTTTGAGTAAAGCAGTGAAACGATCGCTTGTCTCACTTGATGACGTGTGGCCATTTTACTCTCCTAGCTTTTTGTATAAATTTAGCATTTCTATGACGCCAGTCATCGCTTCAAAGCCTTTGTTTCCAGCCTTGCTGCCAGCTCGCTCGATCGCTTGCTCGATGCTATCTACCGTTAGCACGCCAAATGTGACTGGCTTTGCGTGTTTTAGCGTCACGTTTGCGATGCCTTTGGTGGTCTCTGCGCTTACGTAGTCAAAGTGCGGCGTTGCGCCTCTTATCACCGCTCCCACGCAGCAAACCGCGTCAAATTTACCGCTTGCAAGCACCTTTTCAAGCGCCATAGGTATCTCAAATGCCCCAGGGACTAGCACTAAAGTTAAATTTTTCTCATCGCCGCCGTGACGTAAAAATGCGTCTTTTGCGCCTTCTACCAAGCGGTCTGTGATGATGTGGTTAAACCTTGCGTTGATGATCGCGATCTTCTCATCGCCTTTTAAAGCTAAATTTCCTTCGATTATTTTCATCTTTTCTCCTTTTTTTGTGCAAGTTTAGCAAAAGCTTGTTTAATCATCAAACTATCTTTAGCATGATGACGCTAAAGATGATGAGCACTAAAAACAAGGTCTTTTTAAAATTTATCTTTTCATCTTCAAAAACTACGCCAACCACGACTGCTCCGATCGCTCCGATACCAGTCCAGATCGCATACGCCACCGACATAGCGACAGTTTGCATCGCGTAGCTAAGCAGCGTTAGAGAAAGGGCGAAATTTCCAAGCAAAAGGATGAAATTTGCCCACTTTTCTACGCCTGTGCTCTTTGAAAATTTCGTGATAAAAAAGACGCCAGAAACCTCGCAACATCCAGCTAGTAAAAGCGCTAAAAAGTGGATCATTCTTTTATGCCTTTTAGCCCAAGCACGCCTAAAATGAGCGTCGCTATAAAAAATAGCCTAATGAAATTTGGCATGATCCCACTTGCTGCGTAGTCGCTAACGATCTCAGCTATGACGATAAAAGCCGTCCCAAAGCCCACAAATACGGCATAAGAGATGCTTACAGGCAGATACTTTAAAGCCTTCATAAACGAGACAAAACTTATGCTTACTAGCAATGTCGTGAGCAAAAACTCGCCTAAATTTGCTGCGTGCTTTAGCCCATACGCCCAGCCACACTCAGCTACCGCGCCAAGCAATATCCACAAAAAACCTCTATTTGACATAAATTTACTTCATGCCTTTTATGGTATCAACGATCTCTTTTACATTTGCGTTAATCGCCTTATTTTCAAGGCTATCATCGTTATTTTGTCCAACTAGACCCTTTAAATTTCCAAAGACTCCAGGGTCAAACCTTAGCTCGCTAGAGCCATAATGCCTTAAAACTTCGCCATTTCTAATGACTTCTACCTCGTAAGTAAGGTAGATATTGCCCATCCTATCGCTCTTAGCAAAGGTTGCTTCGCCTATAAATTCCCTGCGGTGAGTTATCTTTATCTTTAGTTCGTCGCTTGAGTTTTGATCAAGCAAATTTTCTTTTGTAAGCGCCCCCAAAATTTGCTCATTGTACTTTTTCTCGACCATTTTTGGGCTTTGGTAGAGAAATTTTGTCGGCTCGTGATGCTGCACGTGAATGTACTCAATGCCCTCAAATTTATACTTGCCAGCAAGCGGTGGCAATTTTGGCTGAGATGAGCTACAACCTACAAAAAACAGCACCCCTAAAAGTAGTGCAAATATCCTTTTCATCTCTCTCCTTAGCTTAAAAATTTAAAATTTCCTCTATTTTTAGCGTGTCATTTACGACTTTTTCAAGCTCGTCTAAATTTAGCATATTTGGCCCGTCGCATAGCGCTTCGCAAGGATTTATGTGCGTCTCGTAGAAAAATCCATCCACCCCAACGCTAGCTGCCGCTCTTGCAAGATAAGGCACAAACCTAGCATCGCCGCCGCTCTTTTCGCCAAGTGCACTTGGCATCTGCACGCTGTGAGTCGCGTCAAAGATGACTGGCGCAAATTCTCTCATCATCACCAAATTTCTCATATCAACGACTAAATTTCCATATCCAAAGGTACTTCCACGCTCCGTTAGCCAGACGCCATTTACCTTTGCGACATCGTATCCGTCGCCACTCACACACCTTGTCTCAAGCACCTTTTTAACAGAGTGCTTCATAGCAGACGCTGCCAAAAACTGCCCTTTTTTGATATTTACGACCGCTTTTGTCTTTGCAGCCGCTACTAGTAGGTCTGTTTGGCGGCATAAAAATGCAGGGATCTGCAGCACATCAGCCACCTCGCCAACAGGTGCTGCCTGATAGCTCTCGTGGATATCGGTTAAAATTTTAAAGCCAAATTCTTTTTTCACATCAGCCAAAATTTCGCAGCCTTTTTCAAGCCCAGGCCCACGAAATGAGCTAATGCTCGTGCGATTTGCCTTGTCAAAGCTCGACTTAAAGTAAAAATCAAGCTTTGGATTTTCATTAAATTTAACTAACCTTTTTGCCACTTCAAAAACAAGCTCCTTGCTCTCTATCACGCAAGGTCCAGCGATTAAGATCATTTTTTCTCCTTTATTTTTCTTTAACAACTAAAATTCCACTCACCACGACAAGCACGATACCTGCGAGTGCCAAGTGATTTGGTAACGCATCGCCCATAAAATAGCCAATAATAAGCGTAAAAATGACGTCTGCATAGCTAACCGCAGCGATGACGCCAGCCTTTTTACCGACTGCAAATGCCTTTGTCATAAACGCCTGAAAATAGTATCCGCTAAGCCCCATTAGCAAGATAAAAACGACGTTGTGCCAGCTTGGCATAGCAAATTTAGAAAATAAAAAATCAAGCGGCTCATATGTAAAAAACTCAGCCATCCCCATACAAATAAGCGGCAAAAACGAGCCCCAAAGCATGAAGCTTAGCACGATCACGTTTGTGCCGTAGCTCTTGTTTAGCTCCTTGACACTCGTGTAGGCAATAGCCGCTCCAAGACCGCTCCAAATACCGATGATATCGGTTTTATTGATGCCTAAATTTGGCTGAATAACAAGCAAAATTCCACCAAATCCTAAAAAGACAGCAAACCAGCCAAGCGAGCTTAGACGCTCCTTAAAAATAATAGCTGCGAGAATGGCTGTAAATATCGGATTTGTCTTTTGAAAGGTAAAGGCTGTGGCTAAATTTACGTGCGCTACGTTATAAAAAAATGCAAAAAGCGCCACCGTGCCCACAAAACCACGAAACATCAGCAAGAAAAAGTGCCCACCAGTTTGTTTAAATGGAAATTTATAGATGGCGTAGATGACGATGAAAAGTCCGATCAAATTTCTAAAAAAAACAACCTCGATAGAAGGCATATCTTTGCTCAGATACTTTGCAAATGCGCCAGTCACGGCAAACATAAAGCAAGCAAAGAGCATATAAAAAATGCCAAGATGTGAAATATAAAACCTTTTTAACATCGCAAAACCTCTAAATTTAAAGCACTCATTTTAATAAAAAATGGCTTAAATTTTGGTTGATTTTTTCTTTTATTTCGGCGCTTTTAAGCGTAATTTTATACTTTATATAAGAGAAAAATTTGTATAATCAGCCATCATAAAAAGGACAAAATTTGCAAAAAGTAATATTAGTAGGCAAGCCAAATGTCGGCAAAAGCTCACTTTTTAACCGCTTAGCAAGAAGACGCATCGCCATAACAAGCGACGTTAGCGGCACTACAAGAGATACAAATAAAGCTAAGATCGAAGTTGAGGGCAAAGAGTGTATATTAATCGACAGCGGCGGGCTTGATGATAGCAGCGAGCTTTTTAAAAACGTAAAAGCAAAGACCTTGGCAGAGGCTAAAAACTCAGACGTCATCTTATACATGGTCGATGGCAAAATGATGCCAGATGATGAGGACAGAGCCATTTTTTACGAGCTTAGCAAGCTAAATTTACCAATCGCTCTAGTAATCAACAAAGTCGATAGCAAAAAAGACGAGCAAAGAGAGTGGGAATTTGTAAGTTTTGGCGCAAAAAACTCATTTGGCATTTCAGTAAGCCACAACACCGGCGTCGATGAGCTTAGCATCTGGCTGGCAAAACACTTAGAAGCGAAAGTGCAGATAAAGGCCGATTTGATCGATGATTTTGATGATTTTTTAGAGAACTATAACGACGAGGGCGAGCTAAGCGACGAGATAGACTATGAGAGCAAAAACATAAGAGTTGGCATCATAGGCCGTGTAAATGTCGGCAAAAGCTCACTTCTAAATGCCCTTGTAAAAGAGAGCCGCGCCGTTGTTAGCGACGTGGCAGGCACTACGATCGATCCAGTTAATGAAATTTACGAGCATGATGGCAGAGTTTTTGAGTTTGTCGATACTGCTGGTATCAGAAAGCGCGGCAAGATCGAGGGCATCGAGAGATACGCGCTAAATAGAACTGAGAAAATTTTAGAAGAGACAGACGTGGCACTACTTGTGCTTGATAGCTCTGAGCCGCTAACTGAGCTTGATGAGCGTATCGCTGGCATCGCCTCGAAATTTGAGCTTGGCGTCATCATCGTGCTAAACAAATGGGACAAAAGCAGCGAAGAATTTGACGAGCTTTGCAAAGAGATAAAAGATAGGTTTAAATTTCTCTCATACGCGCCGATCATCAGCGTTTCGGCACTTGGTGGCAAGAGAGTGCATAAAATTTACCCACTCATAGTTGAAATTTACAAAAACTACACCCAAAAAATTCAAACTTCAAAGCTAAATGAAGTGATCGGCGAAGCGACCAAGGCGCACCCACTGCCACGAGATAAAGGTAGAGTGGTGAAAATTTACTACGCAGTGCAGTTTAAAACCGCACCTATCATGATAGCGCTCATAATGAACCGCCCAAAATGCCTGCACTTTAGCTACAAACGCTACCTGACAAACAAGCTTAGAGAGAGCTTTAGTCTAGCTGGCGTGCCTATCGTGCTGATTCCTAAAAAACGTGGAGAGAGTGATGAAGACAAAGAACAATAATATCGTTTTGATAGGGTTTATGGGTGTTGGCAAGGGCACGACCGCAAGGGCGCTAAGTAAGGCGCTAAAGACGATGAACCTTGACTGCGACGACTTGCTAGAGAGCTCACAAAACATGAAGATAAAGGCTATCTTTGATGAATTTGGCGAAGAGCATTTTAGGCAGCTTGAAAAAGATCTTGCCAAATTTCTAGCCACAAATGTCAAAAATAGCATAATCTCAACAGGTGGCGGCTTTGCAAAGGTTAAAAATTTAAACAAAATAGGCACCGTGATCTATCTAAAAGCAAGCTTTGATGCGATCATGCAAAGGTTAAAAAATAGCAAAAATATCGAGAAAAAGCTCGCCAAACGCCCACTTTTAAGCGACCTAAAAAAGGCCGAGGCACTTCATCTGGAGCGAGAGAAGCTCTATGAAAAAAAGGCTGATTATATCGTTGAAGTGGAGGGCAAAACTCCAAAACAGATCGTAAAAGAGATAAGGATGCTTTTAAAAATTTAGTTGCAAAGTGGCGTGAATGCTGCTTGCAACGATAAATTTCAAGATCAGGCTAGATGGATATCTAGTGTGGTGTTGGAATTTGTGATGTTTGAGCCAGATTTAGCGTTTTGTAGTGAGAAATTTTGGCGAAGTTTTGAGATAAATTTTTGCTTCTCTTTGTTTAGAGCGCTAAAGCAACAAATATTATGCAGTCAAATTTTAATCAAGGCTAGGAATTTAGCCTGCCATGCTAAATTTTAAGATCAAGCTAGACGCACAAAGTCTAACGTGATGTTAAAATTTAAACGTTTTGGCAAAGATTTTTTGTTTAGTCAAGGCGAAATTTTGTTTTTTTGCCGAGTTAAATTTTAAGATTAGATTAGATACAAAAATCTAATGTAACGTTAAAATTTAGAAAAAGCATTTTGGCGAAGAATTTTGAGATGAATTTAAATGTTGTGCAGCTAAATTTTAATCAAGACTAGGCATTTAGCCTGTCGATGATTAAAATTTACAAACTCATTTAAAGGCGCTCAAAAAACGAAGCCAAAATTTGAAAGGATAAGATGAGAGTATTAACCGGCCTCCAACCAAGCGGAAAGCTGCATTTAGGCAACTATTTTGCCTCGATAAAGCAGATGGTTGATATGCAAGAAAAAAACGAGATGTTTATGTTTATAGCAAACTACCACGCGATGACCAGTCTTAGCGAGGCAAAGGCGCTAAAGCAGAACACTTTTGACGCTGCGTGCGCATTTTTAGCACTTGGGATCGACCCAAATAAGAGCATTTTTTGGGTACAAAGCGACGTTAAAGACGTGCTTGAGCTTTACTGGGTACTAAGCCAGCATACGCCTATGGGCCTACTTGAGCGCGCGCACAGCTACAAAGACAAGGTCGCAAAGGGCCTTAGCTCGCACCACGGACTCTTTAGCTATCCGGTTTTGATGGCGGCTGATATCTTGCTTTATAACGCGCAGGTCGTGCCTGTGGGCAAGGACCAGATCCAGCACGTAGAGATCGCACGTGATATTGCTATCAAATTTAACAACGAACATGGCGAGATTTTCACTCTACCTGAAGCAAAGATCGATGAAAACGTCGCTACCGTGCCTGGCACAAACGGCGAAAAGATGAGCAAAAGCTACGGCAATACGATTGATATCTTCGCAGACGCCAAGACGCTTAAAAAGCAAATTTCTAGCATCGTAACTGATGGCACACCGCTTGAAGAGCCAAAGCAGTGGCAAAACTGCAACGTCTATAATATCGCAAAGCTTTTCTTAGACGAGAACGGACAGCGCGACTTGCAGGCTAGATATGAGCGAGGCGGTGAGGGTCACGGACACTTTAAAGCCTATCTAAACGAGCTTGTTTGGGACTATTTTAAAGATGCAAGAGAGAAATTTGAGCACTATCAAAATAATCCTGACGAGGTGGCTAAAATTTTAGATCTAGGCGCTAAAAAAGCTCAAAATATAGCTCACGAAACGATAGAAAAAGTGCGTGAAGCAGTTGGAATTTACAGATAAGGAAAAAAATGCAAAATTTATATCCCTACGCGCAGATAGTCCATCTTTTTTGTGCGATCATATTTGTTGGCTACCTATTTTTTGATGTGATCATATTAAGAGCGGCGAGCAAAAAGCTGCCACCAGAGCTTGCGCAAAAGGCAAAGCAAGCCATCGGCTCGGTAGCTGTTAGGATCATGCCTATTTGTCTGCTACTTTTAGTTTTAACTGGTGGCATAATGATGAGTAACTGGGTTGGCAGCAAGGCTGGAGGCTACTTTGAGACAAATTTACAGATCGCTTTTATGATCAAATTTTTCTTAGCGATGGTGATCGTGGCTGCGGTTATAGTAAATTTAAGCTGCAAATTTATATTTAAGCGCCCTAGCCCACTTGGCGACATCCACCCTATCGCACTTACGCTTGCGGTGCTAATCGTTCTGCTTGCAAAAGTTATGTTTATGGTTTAAGGAGAGGATAATGATAAATTTAAAACTACTTGAGACAAACTACGATGAATTCGTAAAAAAACTAGAGGGCAAAAACGTTAAAGCTAGCTTACTAGACGAGCTTTTGCACACTTTTAACGAGCTAAAGCAAAAACGCAAAGCGCTTGAAAATTTCCAAGCGATCCAAAACGCAAAGAGCAAAGAGCTTGGCGTAAAAGCAAGAGCCGGCGAGGATGTGAGCGAGCTTAAAAATGAGCTAAATTTAAACAAAGCTGCCCTTGCTGACGCTGACGAGATCGTTAAAAAATGCGAAGAAAAGCTTGAGCAAATTTCATTTAGCGTGCCAAATATCACTGACGATGATGTGCCATTTGGCAAAGATGAGGACGATAACGTCTGCATAAAAACGGTGCTAGAGCCAACTAAATTTGACTTTACGCCAAAGGAGCACTGGGAGCTAGGCGAGAGCCTTGGCTGGCTTGACTTTGAAAGAGGCGCAAAACTCTCAGGATCTCGCTTTACCGTGCTTCGCGGCATGGGAGCAAGGCTTAGTAGAGCGCTTGTTAATTACATGATCGACTTTAACAGCGCGCGTGGCTTTGAGCTTGTAAATGTCCCTTATCTAGTAAGCTCAAACACGCTTTTTGGCACCGGTCAGCTGCCTAAATTTGAAGAGGATCTTTACAAAGTGCGCGACGAGGACCTCTACCTTATCCCAACTAGCGAAGTGCCTGTGACAAATTTATACAATGACACCATTATTGAAGCCGAGCAGTTACCTATAAAGATGACTTGCTACTCGGCATGCTTTCGCCAAGAGGCAGGTTCAGCAGGACGTGACACGAGAGGCATGATCCGTCAGCACCAGTTTGAAAAGGTCGAGCTTGTAAGCATCACAACGCCCGATCAAAGCGAGGGCGTGCTTGCTGAAATGGTAGCGTGCGCGAGCGACCTACTAACTAGCCTTGGGCTGCCTCATCGCCACATGCTACTTTGCAGCGGCGATCTAGGCTTTAGCGCCGCAAAGACGATAGACCTTGAGGTTTGGCTACCAGGTCAAGGAAAATACCGCGAGATCAGCTCTATCTCTAATACTCGTGATTTTCAAGCAAGAAGAGCGAAAATTCGCTTTAAAGATGGCAAGAAAAATATGCTTGTAAATACCCTAAATGGCTCAAGCTTGGCAGTTGGCAGGACGCTAATAGCAATAATGGAAAACTACCAAAAGGCTGATGGCACTATCGAAATTCCAGAAGTTCTTAAAAGGTATATGTAGTGGCTGATGACGAGGTTGTAGTTCTAAAACCACCTGGCGAGCAAGCAGAGCAAGCGCCTGAGGAGGCAAAAGCCGAGGCCGCTGAAGAGATCGTCTCGCTTGAGAGCATCGCAAGTGATGGCGTGCTGCAAGATGAGAGCATCCCAGAGCCAATACCAGTAAAAAAGAGCAAGAAAAAGCTCTTTATCATCATCGGTGCGGCCGCTTTGGTGCTTGTCATCTTGATATCTGTTTTGTTAATTGTTTTGCTAAAAAAAGATAAAAAAGAGGAGATAGACACTACAGCTATCGTAAAAAATATAGAAAACAACTACCAAACGCAAAATTTTGGCGCTTCAAAGATCGATGAGATGATAAACAAGGCAAACCAGCTTTATGAGCGCGGCAATAAATTTGAAGCGTTAAAAATTTATGAAAACATAGCTGTTTATAACCAATCTCTCTCAAACTACAACCTCGGCGTTTCGCAGATGAAACAAGAAAAATGTGACGAGGCGATCATCTCCTTTAACAAAGCGATAACTGACCGAGAAAATACCGCAGTGAGCGCCATAAACGCCGCTGTTTGCTCACTTGAGCTAAATAACACTAAAAATTTCAACTACTACATAGGGCTTGCAGACTCCTTTTTGCAGTATGAAAACAGCTCGCCACTTTACAGCTACTACTATGCGCTGGTTAATTATTACAAAGGTAATTACTACGAGGCGTTGCAAGCACTCTCTCACCCTAGCACAGATGACTACAAGGGCGAGTATGCCTACTTGAGTGCTAAAATTTTATCGCTTTTTGGAGATGACGAGAGAGCCATAGCAAAGCTAGAAGGGCAAAAGGCCTTTAAGGCTGACTTTACGCTAGCACAGCTCTACGCAAGGCTTGGCAAATACGACAAGGCAAGGGACTATTTAACAAGGGCTTCTAAAAATACGCCAAATATCGATCTTATCAAGATGACTGAGGCGCTAATCGATCTAAAGACTGCTGATTATGGCGACGCGGCGGCATTTATCAAAGATGTTTATGACTACAACGCCTCGATGCCAAGCAAAATTTACAAGATAAAGACCATACTAAAGCCAGATCTCTTTGACGTCAGCCTAGCTCAGGCGCACTTTAGCGACGATATATTTTTTGACAGAACAAGGCGCTACGAGACGCTATTTTACTTTGCGCCTTACAAGGTTTTTGACGCAAAACAGAGCATCGAGCAGATAAGAAAGGGCGGAGTTAGCGTCTTTTTAGACGATACCTCAGCGGCAAATGACTACCTTAGCCAAAGTGCCGCCGCCTCAAAGGTCAATGCAAAACTTAGTGAAGCCATCGCAAAGGCACTTAACTACCGATTAAAAGAGGCAAACAAGGACTTTGAAGAGCTTGCCAAAGCCTATCCAAACCACTCGATCTTGCAGTATAACCTGGCTCTAAGCTACGCTCAGCTTGGGAATTTTAGCCTTGCAGCAAAGCACTTTATAGCAAGCTATCATCAAGATGTAAATAACCATCTTTCAGGCATCTTTGGCGCGATCTGTATGGATATAAATAGAAATTTAAATCCAAAACTAGTTGAGGAAATCGGCGAAAATTTAGAAAACGACAAAAGCCTAAAGCCTGTAAATTTATATGCCTCGCTTTTAAGCCTAGTTAGTGGCAACCAAAGCGCGATGATAAGGTGGCTTGAAGAGCCAAAAGAACCTACGACGCTAAATTTAGCCTTTGATATCATCACCGCTAAAATTTCAAACAACGATGAGATAATGTCAAAAAAAGCTGATGAGCTCATGAAAATCTTGCCAAACGACATCATCGCAAATATCTTAAATTTCATCTCTAAAAACAAAGATCAAAACATCAAAGAGTACGCAAAAGCGATACAAATTTACTTTAATGATAAAAATCTCGACTCAAATGCCTTTTATCACGGCGCCGACATCATCAAAAAGCAATACATCAAGCTACTTCAGATCTCAGGCTTGCTAACAAGGGAGCGCGATAGGCTAAGAGCCCAGCTAAAGAGTGCGCCAAAGAATATAAATTTGATCCAAACTCTAGCCTATGTGGATATCTTTACAAATGACTTCGACGAGAGCTATAAGCTTTATAATGAGGTCATAGACGAGTTTAAGATAAATGACGCTGGGACGCTATTTTTGGCCTCTGTGGCAGCCACTGGAGCTAACAAAATAACAAATGCGATCGCACTTTTGGAGCTTACAAAGCTAAATGATCCAAGCGCTGTTGAAAACAGAGCCGCCCTTGGCTTTATGTATCAGCAAATCGATAACATAAAAGCAGCACTTATACAATACAGCAAAGTAGGAAACGTAGGATATAACAACGAATTTTATGATTTTATGATAGATAACTAAAGAAATTTAAAGCTAGGAGCTTGAATTTAGCCTCTAACTTTAGATAAAAACGGCTCTAAATTTAAATATTAGTAACCTCAAGCCTTATCTTATCTGAGACTTCACTAAATTTATAAAGCAAATCGCCGCATTTATACTCTATGCATCTTTCATTGATCTCATCTTTTTTATCTTTTTTAGACAAGATTTTCTTCATAACGTCAGGAAGCTCTCTTTGCAAAAGCAGTTTATAAGACATCCCCATGCCGTGATTTAGAGACTTTATAAATTTGCCATCGACCTCGCTCTCATCTTTTATCATATGAAGTGTTGCGTCAAATTTAAGCTTTTTAAGAGCCTCGTAAAGCTCGGTTTTATCCTTTGCTGGAGCTACATCTTTGTCATAAATGCAGTGATAGCTAACATAAACTGGCTTTTTATAGTTGCTTTGAACATTTAAATGATCTAAATTTAGGATGTTTCTTATCTCTTCTCTTGCATCACTAAAATAATATGGTGATTTATCATCAAGAGTCCAATAAGTTTTATCACAGAAGTAAAGATTTAAATTTTCATATAAATTTCCAGTGCCACAGCCAAAAAACCTAGTAAAATCAATCTCCTTGCCAAAACCAATAAGTTTCCATAAAAATATAGCATATGAGCTATTATCTATCACCCCATCAACTAGCCACGGAGCTATCTTAGCGCACATATGTGCCAGATATCCACCATGCGAACTACCTACCATTATCACTGGCAGATGTTCAAATTTGGCACTATTTATATATTTTTTTGTATAAAGAACGGCATTTAGCACATCCATTGCCTGCATAACGCCAAAATTTTGATATTCGTTTTTTGTCGGTAGCATAGTCATACTAATATCTAAACTAAAATCGTCTGGCAAGACCCCGCTCTCTTTTCGAATAGTGATCTCCTCACTAAGACTTTTAAGTAAAACAGAGGTTTTGTCGTAGTTATCAACTATTTTTAAATCAATAGGTAGAGTTATACCGATCTTTGCCAGTTCCTTTATTAGTATTGCACGGTCTAGATCATCAAGTCCGATTTTTGCTCCGATCTGTGGACGGTTGCCTATGCAGTGATAATCCACACTAATGCAAGCTACATCATAAGACTCTGCCATAGCTTGCATCAAGTGACTTCTATAGCCAGAGTCAGAGTCCTCTCCAAAACCAGAAATGATGACTAAAAGAGCTTTTGCCTCTTTAACATCGTCATAACAGGCATAAAAAGATAGAGAAGAGTCTCTTTTTATGCTAAGCTCCACATCATCACAAGATAAAATTTCATAGCTTCCATCAACTAGCATCTTAACTCCTTTTAAATTTTGCTAAATTTCTCTACCTTTGTGAGACGTTATAAAAAAAGCTAACGATCTGTTTTGCTAGGCGCTCTTTGAAAAATGGCCAGATGTAGCTTGGCGAATAGACATTACCAGCTTGCATAAGCGAGATGTTTGTCGCTTTCTCACCGCCATCTTTTGGGCGTACTAGCACACTTACTTGCATGTAGTAAGCGTAGCTGTTTGTGCTAAAGTCGTCATCATAATCATCATAACCAAATGGGAAAAACATCGAGTAGCCAAAGCCAAAACTTGGTCTGCCAAAGCCATATCCCATACCCATTGAAAATCTAGGATCTCTTTTGGTTGTCCTAGAAAAGCTTTGTACGTCGCCAAGGATGATGAAGTCGGCATTTTTGATGTTTGGCTCATTTCTAAAGCCAGCCTTTGCAAATTCGCTTAAAATTTCAGCATTTACATCTTGTCCAGTCGCGCTATTTTTAAAATTTACATAGACGCTTTTGTTTGCTTCACCAAGTGTAAAAAAGATCGGATCGCTCGTTTTTACCGAGATATTTGGCGTGCTACTAGCACATCCGACAAAAAATAACGCCAGGACAAATAAAAATAAATTTCTCATCTTCACTCCTATAAGAGCGATCTTATAGCACCTTCAAGCACACTTTTTGGTGTAAGACCGATAAATTTTGATCGCATCTTACCATCTTTATCAAAAAAATAGATAACTGGCACGCCCATAACGCCACCAACTGCCTTGCTGAAATAATCCACCGAGACCTTATCGCTTGTAGTTTTAAAGGTGATGTTGTGCTCCTTTAAAAGCTCTATATCTTTATCAAAGCCCTTGCTAGGTCCTAAAATACCTATAAATTCAACATCTTTGCCGTATTGTTTTTGGAGTAAATTTAGATCAGGGATCGCAGCTTTACACACTCCGCAGTCCGTGCCAAAGAAAAAGAGCATATATGGCTTGTCGCCTATCTTTAGGCGCTTCTCAGTAGGAAAAAACTGCGTGTCGATGCCACTTGAGTCATTTAGTGTGATGTGGTGCTTCTCATACTGCTTGACGCAGCCCATAACTAGAGCTGCGACCAAGCACAAAAATAGAAATTTAAATTTCATTTGGCACCTTTGGATTTTCGATAGTGCGAATTTTCTCTAGCTTGCCGTGTCTTAGATATACGATCTTGTCGCCGTACTCGCCTAGATCTGGGTTGTGTGTGACTAGAAGTATCGTCTTGCCGTCTTTTCTTAGCTTGCAAAATAGATCAAGTATGATCCTCTCATTTGCCTCGTCAAGGTTACCAGTTGGCTCATCTGCTATTAAAATTTCAGGGTCGTTTATGAGCGAGCGGGCGATACAAAGGCGTTGCTGCTCGCCGCCACTTAGCTGGCTTGGTCTGTGCGTGAGCCTGTGAGAAAGTCCTACTGCATCAAGCGCTCTTTTAGCGTCCTCTTCGTCCACTGAGCTGTGATAATACTGCGCTATCATCACGTTTTCAAGGGCACTAAGATATGGCACGAGGTGAAACTGCTGGAAGATAAGGCCGATCTTTTCACGTCTAAATTTAAGTGTATCATCGGCATTTAGGTTGCTCGCATCATCGCCGCCAAGCATATAGACGCCGCTACTTGGAGTATCCATTAGAGAAAGGATATTTACAAGTGTGCTCTTACCGCTACCGCTTGGTCCCATGACGCTGACCCACTCGCCTTTTTTAACCTCAAAACTTATATCATCAAGTGCTTTTACATCGCCAAAAATTTTACAAATATTTTTAAGTTCTAGTGCATTTTGCATATCATTCTCCTCTTAGTGTATCTGCCATTTTGTTATTAAGTGCCCGCTTAATCGGGTAAAACGCTGCGATCGCTGCAAAAAGAAGTGATATGACCACAGCTACTGGGATGCTTAGAATTCTAAAATCAATACTAGAATCAAATATCGCATAACCTAAAATTTGAGCTAGTAGATAACCTAAAAACGCTCCAACTAACGCTGAAATAAGCGCTGTCACAAATGTCTCAAAGCCAAATAGCCTCAATACATCTTTTTTGCTTGCACCTATAGCTCTAAGAAGTGCGATCTCACGTGATCGAGAGAGCAAGATAGCACTAAGCGTTGTATTTACGCACATTGAAGTAATGAGTAAGATAACGAGGCTCACAAGTGCCATTAGGAGTTTGATCTTCTCTAAGATATAGCCCTCAGACTTTGAGACCTTTGCCACTGGTTTTGCGACTATTTCGTCGTTGCTTATAGTCTTTGCAAGCGATGTTATCTCGTCAAAATTTCCAAGCACAACAGCTTCAGCGTAGTTTATCTTGCCAGCTTTGTTTGAAATTTTTTGAGCCAAAGATAGTGACGTGATCAAAAGAGCGTCCTCTTTGTCGCCACTTGCCACTACACCTTTTATCTTTACATTTATGCTCTCATTTGAGCCAATGGCACGAATTTCTATATCATCGCCTGCTTTAAAGCCAGCTTGACGAGCAAGATCGACGCCTATTAGCACGTTTTTATCGTCAAAATCGACATTTATCATAGTTCCATCTCTAACATCTAAAAACGGCTTAACCTTTTTTAGATTGCTAAATTTTGTCCCCATGACGATGGCATTAGTTGGGCCGATATTTGCCTGAGCAAAGAGATATCCGCTCTCGCCAAGAAGCTTATCTTTTGGCACTTTAGCGATCATTTCATTATATGTTTTTTCACTCATATCATCACTTGTCGCCATATCTTTTGGAGCAAAGATCATATTTGCACCATAAGTTTTTAGCTCGCGTGAGACCTTTGAGTCGATGTCCAGATAGACATTGACAAATGCCGCACACACGCACGCTCCAAGCAAGATCGAGATCACGATGACCATAACCCTTGATGAGCCATTTTTTAGGCTTTTGTAGATAAGGTTGTAAAAGAATTTGCTATTTGCGGTCATATAGCACCTCCGCAGGTAGTAAATTTATGACGTTTCTCATTGGCATTAGCGAGCCAACGACTGAGATGAGTAAGGCAAATGCCACGCTAATTGGTAGCACGATCCATGCTATGCCTATGCCGTGAGAGAATATGATGTAAGACATCACGTAGCTTAGCGCGTATCCTAAAAATGCTCCCGTGATGCCTGCAAAAAAGGCAACCACAAGGCTCTCACTAGCAAAAAGGGCGTAAATTTCAAAGTTACTTGCACCTATGGCTTTTAAAAGGCCGATCTCTTTTTTGCGGCGGTAAATTTCACTTGTCATTAGCGACGTTATACCGATGGCTGAGACCACAAGAGCGATGATACTAACGATACCCATTAGGCTTTGAATTTTCTTTACGATATTACTCTCAGCATCACTTACTTGAAGGCTAGCTTTTGCGCTAACGTTTGGTAAATTTTCTTCTATCTGAAATGCGATAGATCCTGCATAGGCCGAGCAGTACCATTTGTCGTACTCTGCGCTATCAAGGTTGTCTAAATTTCGTCTAGCTTTTAGCGATAGGTCGTTTTCTGGGATCGTCATGGCTGAGACCTCAGCTTTTGTGTATGAGCCAGCGTGTCCTGAGAGATCGCCAGCAAGTTTGAGCGAGCCTATTAGCTTATGTGCCTCATCGCTTGCTCCTTTTAAGATGCCAACCACGCTAACCTCTTTTGTGCCGTTTTTGCCCTCAAGGCTAAGCTTGTCGCCAACTTTTAAATTTTTAGCCTTTGCAAGCTCATCTCCTACTAAAATTTCATCCATGCTCTCATCTTTTGGCCAAGCGCCCTCAACACCCCAAAATCCATATAAACTCTTAACGCCTGTGCTAAATTCTGGCTCATCTTTTAGTCCGATATTTTTATCAAAATATGTCCCCTCAAAGCTAAACTCATCGCCCTTAGCGTCTTTTACCTTTGTCTCTAAAAACGGAGCAAAAGCGACGATGTTATTTCTCCAAAAGATCTCTTTTATCTTGTAGATATCAGCTTCTGGGAGTAAATTTTGTGATTTTAGTGGGGTGAAATTTTTACCCTCGATCTCGATGCTTAGGCTCTCACCGCGTGGTAAAACGACGATATTTGAGCCATATCCTCTAAGCTCACTTGCCACTTGATCGCCGATTTTTAGCGTGATATTTAGCATGCAAGCTATCAAAAGAGCAGCTAGCAAGATGGTGATAAACGCCATCGTCTTTTGCACCTTTGAGCCAGTGATCGAGCTTTTTATCATTCTTAGTTGCATATTTTTCATTTTAACGTTCCATTTGTTTCTACATATTTTTCTGGATTTGCTTCAAATTTCGCCTGAGTTTCGTTGCTCTCAAAGAAATATGTGCGTCCGTAGTATAAATATGATCTTGAATCAAGATTGCTCACCTTTTTGTGGCTTACAGGATCAAGCACCATCTTTTCGACGACCTTGCTAAAGTAGTTTGCCCCTGCAACGATCGTTTTATAATCAACTATGATATTTTTACCATCGAAGGTAAATGCCATAGGGATCGGGTTACAACCGCCCTCTTTGCCAACTGACGGCAAGAAAATTCTAACATTACAAGAGATACAAATAAGATCATTGCCTTTTTTTATGTAGCCCATATCGCCGCAAATCATGCACGAGTCAAAGACGATGACTGGAGATGGGCGGTCGCTAAAACGGTTTAGCAAGAAAAATCTTATCTGCTTGCCCTCATCTGTGATGTAGGCAAATCTGTGAAGTTCATTATCTTTTAGCATATCAACATCAAATATAAATTTATCTCCCACTGGCTCAACCAAGACTGGCTCTGAAATTTGAGGTGGGCGAGATGCGTAAAGATCAAAATAAAGTGAAAATCCAAGCGCTATTAAAACGCTGCAAAATGCAAATTTTGCATTGTCAAAGACATTTTCTCTAATGGCTTTTGTAAAACGGTATTTGATAGAGCCAAACGTGCTCTTATCGATACTCTTTGGCACAAAGCAAAGCGCGATGATGCATAAAAGAAGGATCACTGCTATGTAAAAATAGGCACTAAATTCTGTGACGTAGATGCCTTTTGCGCTGATAGATAAAATTTGAGAATTTAGCTCGCTACTTATCTTTAAAGCGCCTGCACGTAAAAGTTCGAGTGCAGTTTGTGAGCTTCTATCAACTAGCAAAAAGACCAATGTGATAAGAGCTAAAATTTTAGCTACTGATGATGGGATGCTTGCTTTTAAATTTGAAATGAAGAAAAATAAAAATAGTATCAAGATCATCGCAAAGATCATCAAAAAGAAGCTTATGACTGAAAGCGTGTCAAGCAGCTCGCCACCAAATAACGGGAACAATGCACTACTTGAGCTATAGCCAAAGCCAAAGCCGATGCCTAAAATAAAAAATGTTACGATTTTTGCTATCTTAAGCTCGAAAAATATCCATAAAATGCTAATTAGTAAAAAAACCAGTGTCACAGAATCTATGAAAATTTTAAACTGATCATCAACAAGCGCATGACGAGCAGCTTTAAAGATAAGCACACCAGCAACAACGCCAAGAAATGACGGTAAAAAGATCGTTTTTAAACTTTTGCCATTGTTATTTAAGGCAGCAAAAAGCGTAAATCCAAGGAGGGCTAAAAAGACCTGATAGAAGTAAATTGACATAACTAAACCCTATGAGAATTTTTAAAAAGGGGCGAGAACGCCCCAAAGTGATTATTTAACAGGACCACCTGTCCATTGAAATTTATAAGTTGTTGTGAAAGGCTCAAACCATTTACCAACACCAGTCTCTTTGTCAGCGTGGCGACCAAAGCCTTGTTTTTCTGGATTGTCGATGTGGAATTTAAGCTCATAGTTACCAACACCTGTATCCATTTTTACGTTAGCACCGTAGTGTGGGCCATCGCTTGCAACCATTGGCATAAATGTACCTTTTTTAGTTTTACCATTATCAAGGTTTTTTAGCTCATAGTTGATCTTTAGGTATGGGATCCACTCGCCTTCGCCAAAGCCGTTTTTGTTGCCTTTTATAGCGTGGATGTCAGCCTCTAAGTGAAGGTCAGCCAAGCTTGGAGCTAGATCAACGCCTTTTGGCTCCATGTCAATTGGCTCAAGATAAACAGCAGCTATCTCCATGCCATTAGCCTCTACAGGCTCGCCGATTGGGTGCTCTCCAGCAAGTGCAAAACCAGCTGCTAGGCTAAGTGCTAGAGCTGAACTAAGAATTTTATTCATTTCCTCTCCTTTTAATAAGATTAGTTTTTATTTTGTTTTGATTTCATGATAACGATGCCTATAATTAGGGCAAGCACCATAATGATCTGAGGTACTAAACTCTCGTAATATGGCATAAGTCCTAGCCAGTCTCTCATCCAGTCAGGAAAATTTAGTCCTTTTATGATAGTTGGGATGAAAATTTTGCCTTCAACTAGCTCGCCAACGCCCTTGCCAACAAAGACGATCGACATGTAAAAGATGATCGCTGATGTAAATATAAAAAATGGTTTAATAGGAATTTTAATAGCGAAAATTTTAAATAAGAAATAGACTATTAAAAGAACGATAAGACCTACAACAAAGCCAGCTGCGATCATTGAGTAGCCAGCTGAGTCTTTTGCATCAAAGATAAGCGCTTGATAAAATAGCACTGTCTCAGCGCCCTCTCTAAATACCGCTAAAAATACAGTCCACCAAAGCATCGTGCTTGAGCCACTTGAGATAGACTCAGATAAGTGAGATTTGATGTAGTCGTTCCATTTTTTAGCACCAGCATTTGAAAGAAGCCAGAAGCCAACATAAAATAGAAGTCCCACTGCAACAAGCATCGTGATGCCTTCCATAAGCTCTCTTTTTTGACCTGCTGCCTCGCCAAAGATGACATTCATTATCCAAGCCATGACAAAGCTTAAGATGACAGCTACGCCAACTGAGCTATATACGACCTTGCCCATAGATTTTGCATTGCCAGTTTTTACAAGATATGCAACGACGGCTGCAACGATGATAAGAGCTTCAAAACCCTCTCTTAAGATGATAGTTAGAGCCCAGATAAATAGCGTCCAAGGTGAGCTTGAACCGCTAGTTTTCTCAAGTGCAGCTGCTAGCTGAGATGACATCTTGCTTGCACTTTCTTCAAGTGTTTTTTCATCTGCACCTGATTTCATAAGGGCTACAAGGTTACCAAATGTAGCTTCGATAGCTGTTTTTAAATTTACATCTATCGCACCTACTTTGTTTTCCATGCCGCTACCTTCAAACTCATCAAAGTAGATGTCTTGGATATCGCCCATAGCTTTAGCGCTATTGCCACCTTTGTAAAGCGCGATGGCTGCTTGAATTTTGTCATTTATGTTTTTAACAGTTTGAGTGTAGTCTGTGCCACTATCTTCGCTGCTATCGCTAGATGCTGCACTACTCATATCAACTTTTGCTAGTTTTACTGTTTCAGCTGGAAGTTTTGCAACAGCATCATAAGCTAGCTTTTTGATCTCTTCTAGCTTTACTTTAAAGTCATCTTTGCTTATGCCATTTGTGATGCCACTGATCGCTTCACCCATCTTTCTTTGGATGTCAGCATCTATGCTTTTGCCATTTTCTATATATTGGCGAACGGCGATTTCAAGTTGAGTGTTTCTATAATCATTAAATTTAGCATCTTGGATAGAATTTTTAGCATCATCTTGTTTATCGCTCTCGTAGCTTGCTATGGCTTTATCCAAAGTAGCTGATAAATTTTCAAATGCTACCTTCCACTCAGGGATAAATTTAGAAGTGTCATAGCCACTTGTAGCAGCTTGTGCTGGAGTGTCTGAATACTCACCAACAAGCTTATGTCCATTTAAAATAACTGGCAAAACTTCAGCGATTTCGCTATTTATCTGATCTATTCTTTTTTGCACATCATCTGGTGCTTCGCCAGCTTTTATCGCCTTTCTGATCTCGCCAAACTGCTTCTCCATAGAGTAAGCTTTTTTCTGACCTAAATTTATTCTGATGCCAGCTTCGACATCTTCAAACAGACCAAAATAAGCATTTTGAGTATCGCTAACTGCTTGCTCGACATTGCCAGCTCTATACTCTGTTATTACCTTTTGTAATGACTCTTTTATCTGAGCTGCGACTTGTGTGTAGTCGTCATTTTTTGCCACAAGCCAGATAGGAAGTAGCATGATAAGCATAAATTTAAAAATTTTATTCATTAATTAAACCACCTGTGAGATTATTTTAATGTGAAATATTACCAATGCTTTACTTTGATTAAAATAAAAACGATTATCATAAAAGAATGTAATTTGAAAGCATAAATAATATTTTTTACAATCTAATAATCAACTTTACGTAAATTTAGGGCTTTAGAGGGTTAGATCAAAATTTCATATCGAGATAAAAAAGTTATATATTTTTGCTAATTTCAATAGATAAGAAAAATTATTGATGAAATTTTAGATTATAAAAATCATAAAAATAATTTAAATTTTATAAATTTAAAAGGAGAGCAAGCGCCCTCCTTAGTGTTATACATTTAGTCCTGTATTTCTTAGCATGACGCGTTTGCGATATACATTTGAAACCTCAGCAGCGTCGCCAACTAAAAGCGCGTTTGTAGAACAGATAGCCGCACACATAGGAACTTTGCCCTCAGCCATTCTGTTTTGGCCGTAAAGTTCTCTCTCCTCGTGTGAGTTAGTTGGCTCTGGACCGCCTGCGCACATAGTGCATTTATCCATTACGCCTTTTACGCCAAATGCCCCGTCTCTAGGGAACTGCGGCGCACCAAATGGACAAGCATACAGGCAGTATCCACAGCCTATGCACTTGTTTTTATCGTGAAGTACGATGCCATCAGCTCTAATGTAGAAGCAATCAACCGGACAAACTTGCTCACAAGGCGCGTCGGTGCAGTGCTGGCATGCGATAGTAGTTGAGACCTCTTTACCCTCTATGCCATCGTGAAGCGTGATAACCTTTCTTCTGTAAATTCCTACTGGAAGCTCATGAGCAGAAGAGCAGGCGACTTGACATCCAAAGCAGCTGATACATCTATTAGTATCTACAAAAAATTTCATTCTTGCCATTTTTCTCTCCTTACTCTTTACCTAGGGCGTCTCTCTCGCCATACTCGTGATAAAACGACGTTTTAAAGGTGTTCTCTTCAGCTTTTTCTATGCGGCAAAGACCTGCGTTAAATTCTGAAATTTGAGTAACAGGGTCAAATCCGTAGTTAGTAACTGTGTTAAAGCTCTCGCCGATAACATAAGGCTTAGTGCCCTCTGGGTAGCGAGCTGAGAGATCGACACCTTGCATAACGCCAGCGAAGTTGTAAGGCATACAAATTCTATCTGGAGTTACCATATAGCTGTGATAGCATCTTACTTTGATCTTTGTGCCTTGTGGGCTGTGGATCCACATCATATCGCGATCTTTTATGCCGTATTTTAAAGCAAGCTCAGGATGGACATTAGCAAACATCTCAGGTGTGATGGCTGAGAGATATTTACTTGTTCTTTCGATCATTCCCGCACCACTTAAATTTACGACGCGTTGCGTGCTAAATACGATAGGGAACTCTTTTGACCAGTCTTTTGCTTGTTGCTCTGACTTAAATTTAGTAGAAACACGGAAATTTCTAGCTTGATCATCAAATGTCGGATACTTTTGGACAAGATCCCAGCGTGGTGAGTGGATAGGCTCTCTATGTTTTGGGATAGGATCAAGAAACTCCCAAACGATAGCTCTAGCTCTTGCGTTACCATATGGCACGACCCCTTTTTCACGGCATTTTTCTAAGATGATACCGCTGTAGTCCATGCTCCAGCTAGGTCCTATTTTAGCTTTCTCTTCTTCAGTTAGAGTGATGCCCAGGACTTTTTCTATATTATCTTTTGTGATTTGCGGGTAGCCACCTTTTATGGCTGAGCCAACTAAAGTTGCCTCTTCGCTAGCTAGCTGGCTAACGCCGTTATGCTCTAAGCCAAAACGGTTTCTAAAGCCAGAGCCGCCCTCTGCATAAGACTTGCTCATATCGTAAAGTATCGGCGTGCCAGGGTGTTTTTCATCCCATGCTGGCCATGGCTTGCCGTAGTACTCACCTTTTACTTCGCCACCAAGACCTATTAGCGTATCTGGGTCAAATTTATCCCAGTTTGCTTGGTGACGTCTAAACATCTCAGCAGTTCTGCCGCCATAACCGATAGAATTTCCAACCCTTGCTATCTCATTTGTCGCATCATCTGGCCATACAAAGTCATCTTTTACTTGTTTTAGCTCTCTATCTACAACAGCCATCTTCATGCCTTTTACATATTCATCGTAAAAGCCAAATTTCTTAGCAAATGCAAACATTACTTCGTGATCACCCTTGCTCTCATAAAGTGGATCAACGACTTTCGTTCTCCACTGACCTGAGCGGTTTGTAGCGTTTAGGTGACCTTCGTTTTCAAAGGCAGTTGCCACTGGTAAGATATAAACGCCATCTTTTCTATCTGAAAGGATAGAAATTTCATTTACAAATGGCTCAGCAACTACGATCATATCTAGTTTTGAAGCCGCTTCTTGAATTTTAGCTAGGTGCGCCATAGATGTTAAACCAGTTCCTTGAACCCAAAGAACTCTTAACGCGCCACTGCTAAAGGTATTTTCCTCTTTCAAGACGCCTTGCCACCATTTTGAAAGTGACCAGCCTTTTTCATTTCTCCAGTTTCTATCCTCTGGATTTTTAGGATCGTGGTAATAATACTCTTCAAAAACAGTGTTTTTAACTGGTGTGCCGCCTTGTTTTGGCTCTTTGGTTGAGACTGCAAAGCGTTTTACAAACTCGTCATAATCAACGCCCCAGCCTTGACAGTAATACTTCCAAGCCGCGTCAGTTAGTCCGTAATACATCGGCAAGCTATCTGAGAGGTTACACATGTCGGTTGAGCCTTGAACGTTGTCGTGACCACGGATGATGTTACAGCCGCCACCTGGTTTGCCCATGTTGCCTAGGATTAGTTGAAGGATAGGTAAAATTCTCGTATTTGAGCTACCAACTGAGTGCTGTGTGATACCAAGTGCCCAGATCACTGTGCCTGGTTTTGTGTGAGCTAGGATATTTGCAGCCTCTATCAGCTTATCAACTGGCACGCCTGTAACGTCAGATGTGACCTCTGGTGTCCAGTGCTCAGCCTCTTTTGCTATCTCATCGATGCCGTAAGTTCTATTTTTTATAAATTCTTTATCTTCCCAGCCATTTTTTAAGATGATGTGGATAAGTCCATAAACAAGCGCTATGTCGGTGCCTGATCTTTGTCTTAGGTATAGATCAGCGTGAGCGGCTGATTTTGTAAAGTTTGGATCAGCTACGATCACCTTTGCGTTGTTTCTATCTTTTGCTTGTAAAGTGTGCTTCATGCCGCCAACTGGGTTTGCCACAGCTGGATTTGCACCTATTATAAATATACATTTTGAATTTGCAGCCATATCCCCAAAGTGGTTTGTCATCGCGCCATAACCCCAAGTATTCGCCACACCGGCGACTGTTGCGCTATGTCAAATTCTTGCTACGTGGTCGTTGCTGTTTGTGCCCCAAAACGCAGCAAATTTTCTAAAGTAATATGCTTGCTCGTTGTTAAATTTCGCTGATCCTAAGAATATAACGCTATCAGGACCATCTTCTTTGCGGATCTGAAGCATCTTATCGCCGATCTCATTTACAGCTTGATCCCATGAAATTCTTTGCCATTTGCCATCAACTTTTTTCATAGGATATTTGATGCGCTGTTTGCTGTGTGTAAGGTCGATCTGATCGATACCTTTTGAGCAGTGTGAGCCTTGAGATATCGGGTGAAACATCGCCATATCTTGACGAACCCAAACACCATCTTGTACCTCAGCCTCGATACCACAGCCTGCTGAGCATATAGAACAAATAGTTCTAACCTTTTTTGAGCCAGGGAAAGGATCTTTTATCTCCTCTGCGCTAGCATGTCTTATCGTATCATTTTGTCCAAAAGCCATTGTGGTGCCTGCACCTAGTGCGGCTAGCTTTAAAAATGAACGTCTTCCTATACGTGCATCACTCATGGTTATCTCCCTTAGTATGCGATTTTATAGTAGGTTTCCCAGTTTTTGCTTTTTTTATAAAGCACCTCTTTTTTGTTAGACTTGCCTACGACAACGCCATTGTCATCAGGAGCCAAGTCATCGCTAGTCACTTTTGCTACAGCTGAGACTGCGAGTACTCCGCTGGCAGCACCGACTTTTAGAGATTTTTTAAGAAAATCTCTTCTTGATCCTTGCATTTTTCCTCCTTATACCTCAAAAATTTTTGAGAAATTTGGTTCATTAATATGTAAAATTTGCATATTTAGAATTTCTAAAATATCACAAATAGCCTATTTTAGGTCATTTTAATAGCCCAAAGTTAAACTATGTAAATTTAGCATATTTCTAAGTTAAGCAAAGTAAATATAAAAGTTTAATTAAGAATGTTAAGTATTTATTAAAAATATAGTTAAATATACTTTAAATTTACAAATTTTATTTGTAGTAGAAATTCTAGGGAGAGCTCCCTAGAAAATGTTATTTTAGATCGCTTTTATTTACGATAAATGGCACTGATCTAACGCCAGCTGCAAAGTATTTTTTGCGGAGATTATCGATCTTTGCGACATCATCTTTGCTAACGCTCTTATCATCTACATTGTAGTCTTCAGCGTAGTATTTTCTTAAAATTTTAACCTTATCGCTGTCACTCTTAGCAGCTTTTACATCTTTGTAGATTAGCGAGCTTTTTTGAAGTGATGAGACGTCATGCACTGGAGTTAGGACGATTTCAACGTTGCTATCTTTTAGTGTTGTCTCGATCTTTGCTAGCTCAGCTCTGCAGTATGGGCACTCAGGGTCTGAAAACATTATGATAGTTGGCTTTTTAGGATCGCTACCAAGAACGATGATGTTTGCCTTGTCTTCATCTTTATAAATTTTAGAAATTCCCTTTGCGATGACCTCTTTTTTCACTTCAGCTAGGTATGATTTTTGCTCTTTTAGATCGATCACGTCTGGGAAGATGAAGTCGCCTTTTGTAAATACTATCTCATCTTGTGAGTTGCCATCTTTGCTTAACTTCACAACGACAGCTTCGATGTCGCCTGCAACTTTGTGACGATCAGCTACCTTTACTTTTACGCTGCTATCAACCATTTGAGAGTAGAACTCCTCTATTTGCTTATCGCTTGCTGCCATTAGGCTAGTTGCCGCGATGATTGAGGCTAAGATCACTTTTTTCATTTTTATCCTTTTTAAAAATTTGGCGGATTATATTTGCTTTTTGTAAATGAATACTAACCGCGAAAAACCCTATCATTTCCCTGCTTCATTATGTCACTCTCAAGATCGAGCTGCTCAAGGTAGGCGATTATATATTTTCTACTTAAATTTAGCACATCCTTGGCGTTTGTGACATTTACAAAGCCCTGTTCTTTTATGATGGCTCGCAGCTTATCAAGGGCTAGTTTTAGCGAATTTCTAGTGATAAAAAGGTTATGCTCTAGCCTTATGACCCTGCCCATTGCGGTTAGTTTTTTAAGGGCATTATCGCCGCTAACTCTATCGATCTCAAGATCATCATATATATTATATGGCGCAGTTGGGGCTAGCTTGCCACTTTCTAAAATTTCATAAATTTTCTCTTCTAGTCTAACTTTTAGTTTGCTAAGATCAACGCCTTTTTTGGTATAGACGCCACTATCTTTTGCGATTAAATTTATACTTTCAAGCTCATCAAGCGCTTTTTGGGCCAAATTTTGACTAGCCCAAGCAAGTTTTAGGCTGATACTTTGAGCTGAAAAGACAGCAAATTCATTCTTTTCTATCATAAATTTAATAGCTGATTTTATCCGCTCAACCGCGCTTAGGTCGTAGATATTTAAAGCCTTTTCATCGACAAAGACGTTTGAAACTTTTTTAGCAACTGCCAAGGCCTCTTCGTGACTTAGACCAAATCTTTGATAAGAAGAGATGATGCCAAAGCCATTTTTGTGGGCTTCTTTAAGTATAGAAAAGGCTTCTACAAAATCATGCTTTAAAAGCGAGGCTAAAAAGAGAATTTTGCCAGCCTTTTTTAGTGGCTCAAGCACAGGATTTAGCACCCTACCACCGCCTATCACACGCACATCTGAGATAAGAACAAAGGCCTCGTCAAATTTCAAAAACATATCGCTTTGAAATTTAAAGCTCACGAAGTAGCTATCATCTTTTTGGCTAAGGATTAGCACCTTTGCGGGCACGTTTTTAGCACCCACGCAAAAGGTCACGCTTTGTGAATGTATCAAATTCTTAGCAGTTACGACCGCATCAACCTCTCTAAATCCCCTAAAAAAGCCCTTTTTGCTAAGTAGCTGCCCCTTTTTTAGCTCGCTAAGCTCGATACCTGTTAGATTAAGCGCCACACGGCTGCTAACACCTGCGCGCTCTACGAATTCATCGTGGCTTTGCACGCTTCTTACTAGCACCTCTTTGCCAGCGTCGTAGTTAAAAAGCTTCTCATTTTTGCTAACGCTTCCCTCTATAACGGTGCCAGTTACGACATTTCCGATACCTTTTAGGCTAAAAACCCTATCGATGTAGTATCTAAAAACGCCCTCCTCATCGCGCTTTTTGGCTCTTAGCGTAAAGAGATAGTTTCTAAGTTCATCAGTGCTTGCCTTATCCTTTATACTAACGGCGAAAATTTCTAAAATTTGCAAGTTTTTAAATTTAGAAATTTCATCTCTTATCTCTTTTTTTCTTAAATTTATGGTGGCCTCATCGACCAAATCGCACTTTGTAAGCGCTACGATCACAGATTTCACGCCAAGAAGATTTAAAATTTCAAGGTGCTCCAAGCTTTGGGGCATAAGCCCGTCATTTGCCGCCACCACAAACAAGCACGCGTCAAAGCCGTATGCGCCACTTATCATCGTTTTTATGAGATTTTCATGCCCTGGCACGTCGATAAATGCGATATTCTCATCATTTTTGCTTAAATTTGAAAAGCTTAGATCGATCGTTATACCACGCTTTTTCTCCTCTTCAAGATTATCCCCCTCAAAGCCGTTTAGCTCCTTTATAAGCGCGGTTTTGCCGTGGTCGATATGCCCTGCTGTTCCTATTATTAAACTCATTTTTCTTCCGTTTCATTTATTATTTTTATTAGCGTCTCTACGTCATCATCAAGAAGCGATCTAAGATCTAGCATAAATTTGTCATTTTCTATGCGTCCGATCACCTTTTTTTGCCTAAATTTCTGCTCATTTAAAACTGCATCTCCACTAAATGCAAGCGCCACGCTTGGGATCTTTTTATTTGGCATAGCACCACCCCCTACAAAGGTCGAAGTTCGCACTATCTCAAGTGGATTTTTTAAATTTTTATTTATAAAATTTGCTAAGCCTTCAAGCTCTTTTACGCTTTTATGAAGCAGTTTTTGCGTTGTGATTAGCTCAAATTCTTTGTTTAGATAAGCTTTCATGCTCTCAGCCAAAAGCGAGATGATCACTTTATCGACGCGAAGCATCCTTAAAAGCTGGTTTTTCCTGAGCTTTGCGATGAGCTCTTTTTTGCCGACAATTATGCCACACTGCACCGCACCAAGCAGCTTGTCGCCGCTAAAACTAACTAGCGAAACATCTTTTAAATTTTTTAGATCTGGCTCGTTTTTGTCTAAGTTAAAGGGCAAATTTCCATAAAATCCACTGCCAAGATCAAAATAATCTATCAAATTTTGCCTGCTTGCTAGCTCGCTTAGTTCATTTGCTGAGCTCTCTTCGCTAAAGCCAACAATGTCAAAATTTGATCTATGAACCTTTACAAGCATCGCCGTATCTTCGCTGATCGCCTCTTCGTAGTCTTTTAGCCTAGTTTTGTTTGTAGTGCCGACCTCTTTTAGGATGCAGCCTGCGTTTGCCATCACCTCTGGCACTCTAAAACTACCGCCGATCTCGACTAGCTCGCCCCTACTAACGACTACCTCCCTGCCCTTTGCAAAGGTGTTTAGCACCAAAAAAACAGCGCTTGCGTTGTTATTTACAACGATGGCGTCTTCAAAACCAAAGGCCCTTGCTATTAGCGAGCCAACGTAGTCATATCTGTTGCCTCGGCTGCCTGTTTTTAGGTTGTATTCAAGGTTTGAGTATCCTGTGATAACAGGTGTCGCACGGCTTAAAATTTCTTTATCAATGACGCTTCTAGCGAGGTTTGTATGTATGGCAACGCCGGTTAAATTTAGCACCCTTTGAAGGTTTGCTTCGTTAAATTTATCATACTCATCTAGGATCAAATTTATTATCTCTTCGCTGCTAAAGCTAGCATTTTCATTTAAAATTTTGGCTCTAACCTCATCTAAAATTTGCCTTGCAAGCATAGTGACTAAACTCGTGTCAAGTCCCGAAAATGCTTCGTTTTTTATGATCTTATCAACTTGTGGGATATTTCTTAAATCGTTCAATTTGCGCTCCTAGTAAGTTAGTTTTACCAAGGCGTGATTTTAACATAAAAATATTATAAATTAAAACTTAGAGCAAAAAAAGAGGATATAAATTTCAGAGTCTATTAATCCCATTAATATTAGAATAAGTCCGTTTTTGATAATAGGAGAAACAATGAAAGAATTTGGCTTTTATAACGATTTTGACGACGCTTTGATGCTAAACGAGCAGATAGAGATCAACAACGAAAATGGCGACTATCTAGTCTCAAACTCTCCAAAGCTAAAAGCAAACATCATCGCACCTGAGATAAATTTCTACCTTAAAAATACCACCGCAAGCGTCTTAGAAAAAGCCAAAAATACCCTTTTACTCTACGAGGCAAGGGCGAGCGCCTTTGACATGGCAAAGGATGTGGATTACGAAAAAGAGGTCGGCAAAAATGTCGTCATTGTAAGTAACTCAGGCCGAGCAGAGCTAGCAAATTTACTAAAAGAAAATGGCTACAAAGTGATAGAGCTTACGCACTTTGAAGTCAAATTTATATATGGCGCAGCTGGTGAGCTAAGCGTTTTGGTGCTTAGAGCAAATGACGAATTTGAGGTTGATTGCGACTTTTTCTTAGTTGAAAACGCAAGGGACTATATGCTAAAACAAAGCGGCTGCTACGAAATTTCAGGGCTAAAAGATGAAAAAGTGCTTGAAATTTTAAATGCAAAAAGCCCAAAATTTAGATACAAAAGCTTTACTCAATACGACTCATCAATCTGTCAGTATCACGAGCGCAGGACTGAAATTTGCGGTCGTTGCGCCGAGGTTTGCCCAACGGTTGCTATCTTAAAAGAGGACGAGACAAAGCACCTTATCTTTTCAGCGATCGACTGCACAAACTGCGGAAACTGCATCAGCGTCTGCCCTAGCGGCGCGCTCGACTACACACTAATGCCACAAAGCTCATTTGCCGCTGTGGCAAAGCTTTACAAAGGCAAGACCCCTCTTATCGTGCCTGAGGAGATGAGTCTAGATGAGCTAAATGTGAGCCTACCAGAAAATGTCCTACCTTTTGCCATCTCAGCCGCCCACTTCTTAAGCCAAACGCACTTTTTGACACTTCTTCAAGAGAGTGGCTCGAGTGTGATTTTATATAGCAAGAGCCTTGGCAAGGGCGAAAAAGACGCCATTAGCATCTTAAATCAAATTTATGAGCTTAAATTTAAAGAGACCGCTATACACCACGCAAAAGACAAGGCTAGCCTTGAAAATGCGCTAAAAAAGGCTAAACTAATTGATGGCTCACAGCATTCAATGACAGAATACGCGCTGCCAAAGAGAGAAATTTTTGCCAAAAGGCTTGAGTTTATCGTAGGAGAGAGCGATCTTGGCGTCGTAAAAAGCGGCGAGATGATAAGATATGGCGAAGTCACGATAAATGCTGATACCTGTACGCTCTGCCTTAGCTGTGTTGGAGCTTGTAACGTAAGTGCTTTGGTGGCTGACAAGAAGACAAATTCTATTTTATTTAACCCAAGCGTTTGCACCGCCTGCGGCTACTGCGAGCTAAGCTGCGCTGAGAAAAACACCATCTCACTTGAGGTCGGCAAGATCGCTCTTAAGCCTGAGTTTTTCGTTTATAGCGAGCTTGCGCATGACGAGCTATTTGCCTGCGTGGAGTGTGGAAAAGAGTTTGCGACCAAAAAAGCGGTCGAGAAGATCGCATCGATCATGCAACCACGTTTTGGCAACGACAGAGCCAAGATCAAGTCGCTTTACTGCTGCGCTGACTGCAAGGCAAAGATCATGGTGCAAGCCCAGCTAAACGCGATGAAAGAGGATTTATTAAATGGATAAAAACATCATAAAAGCAAGGTCATATTTTTACGAATTTTTAGCATATCCACTCTTTTTTCACACCAGTGATGAGGGGTTTGCGAGATGGAAAGAGCAGCTTAGCTACCTAGCGCAAAATCCTTTGAGCGAGCAAAGTGCAGAGGCGTTTGCAAATTTAGATAAATTTAGCTTTGATGAGCTTGTAAATGAGCAAAATGACGTTCTTTTTGGCTTTACAAATATCCCTTTAAGCGCCTCATTTTATGAAGAGGGTAGAGATAACGGCGCGGCTAGACTTAGGGTGATACACTGCCTAAAGCTTAGCCCATATAGGCGTGATAAGGAGCTTTGCAAGGATAGTGAGGACTATGTTGGCTTTATATTTTTAGCGATGGCAACATTTTTAAGTGATGAATTTAATGGCGCAAAAAATATCAGCGACAAGCTCTTTGGCGAGACTTTAAATTTATTTATAGATGAGTTTGGCTCGCTACTTTTAGCTCATAAAAATGCAAATTTCTTCCGCTCATATGCGATCATTTTAAAAGACTTCATCGAGCTTGAAAGAGCTGTTTTAAGCCTAGAGGCACCAGTCAAGCCACAAGGCGATAGCGTCGCTATGGCAGCGCTTAAAAAAGAGCCTTATCAAAGCAAGATGCCGACCTTTAAAACTAAGCTTCACTGGGAGGAATTCTCTCCAGTCATCTCACACGAGTTTAAAGACTAGCTCAAATTTACTCTTAGCCTAGCTAGGAGTAAATTTAACATCCGCTTAAATTTGTTATCTTGATATTTTATGATTATTAGCAATTTGGCGTTAAACTTCTTTAAATTTTTTACAAAGGACTTACAATGGTAATGACACACTACATGGAGCTTTTATCGCTCAATCAACCTTACAATCTAATCCTCTTCATGGTGATACCTGTGGGGCTTACGGAGCTTTTAGTGGCGATGGAGTTTCTCACTATGTATCACATGGATAGCGGCAAAAATGCTGGCTTTAAGGCTGTTGGCAAATTTGCTGGCATAGTGCTTGGGGTCTATTTTACAGCTCTTGTGATCTATTTTATGGCAAAAATTTATCCAAGTATAAAATGGCGTGGATATGCCGATGTCATCGCTGTCTACTCATATCTCATCAGCGTCATACCACTTCTTGGCATCGCGCTTTTAGAGCTAAATTTGATCTACAAAAACGCAAGCGAAAAGGCAAAGCTAAAGCTTCACTTTTGCCTACTCATATTTGCCTTGATCGTCGCACACGTCGCAATGATATTTGGCATGGTTGATCCTACCATAACTGGCTACAAGGCTGAAAACGGTGAGATGGGTATGCATATGAATATGCCGATGAACATGCCAGCAGATATGCCAATGCACGATCACCACAAGATGATGCAAAATATGGGTGAGATGCATATGAATATGATGATGCAAAATATGAGTGATGATAACTCAACTAATATGCACATGCATCACTAAATTTAAAAGCTCCAAATTTACTCTTTAGAGCTAGCTAGCAAGATCTCTCTAGGTCTTGCTTCAAGCTCTTTTATCTGCGTATCTTTGGGATTTATAGCGATCTTTTTAAATTTCTCCAACCTGCTATCAAGCCCACCTTGTCCGCTCACGCTTTTAACGACCTCGTTAAAGTTATCATTTACCGATCTCACCGAGTTTCCAAGCCTATTTAGCTTCTCAGCGACGGTGCAAAATTTCTCATAAATTTCATTTGCGCTTTTTAAAATTTCCTTCGCCTCTTTGTTGCCATTTTCCATGCGCCATAAATTTGCCACCACACGAAGTAGCGGCATGAGCGTCGTGTGCGAGACTAGCACCACTTTTTTCTCATAGCCGTAGTTAAACAAATTTGGATCAAATTTCAAAGCCTCCAAAAATGCCGGCTCAACTGGCACAAACATCAGCACAAAATCAGGGCTTTTCACAAGCGATGAGTAGTCTTTTTTAGCTAGCTCGTCAATGTGTTTTTTTATTGAGGCGATATGCTCGCCAAGAGCTAGCTTGCTCTGGGCTAGATCAGCCGCCGCAACTGCTTTTTCGTAGGCATGGAGTGAGACTTTGCTGTCTATTATCATCTGTTTATCGTCTGGGAAATTTATGACAAAGTCAGGTATGAGCTTTTTGCCGCTCACGTCAAAACTCTCTTGCGTCGTGTAGTGCGTGCCCTTTTCTAGCCCTGCAGCTTCCAGCGTGCGCTCAAGCTGCATCTCGCCCCAGTTGCCAAGGACCTTGTTGCTGCCTTTTAGCGCCGTGCTTAGTGAGTTTGCCTCTTTTGACATATTTTTGCCAAGCTCGACCACCTCTTTTAGCTGCGCACTAAGCTCGCCTGCGCTCTTTTGCGAGTCGCTGTGGGCGTCATTTACTCTCTTTTCAAAGCTTGTTATCTTCTCTCCAAGTGGCGTTAGCAAGAGCTCAAGCGACTCTTTGCTGTTTTTTGAGAAATTTGCACTTTTTTCTTCAAATATCTTATTTGCAAGGTTTGCAAACTCTAAATTTAGCTCGTTTTTTACCTTTTTTAAATTCTCTTCTTGCGATCTTAGGATGTTTTCTTTGGCCTCGATCTCGCTTTTTAGTGCGACAAGCTCACACTCTAGTTCATTAACACGTTTGTGAGATTTTTTAAATTCATCATCTTTAAAGTCAAGTTCATTTTGCACTTTATTTAAATTTTCTTCTTGTGATATTAAGCTTTTCTCTTTTGTCTCCACCTTGCTTTTTAGAGAAATTATTTCACACCTTAACTCATTTTCTAGTTCATAAGATTTTTTTAAATTAATCTCTTTTAAATTGAGCTCACTTTTTGCCTTGTTTAAATTCTCTTCTTGTGATCTTAGGATGTTTTCTTTGGCCTCGATCTCACTTTTTAGTGCGACGATAGCGCGTTTTAGCTCATTTTCACTCTCGTTTGATCTTTTTAGCTCATCCTCTTTTGCACCAAGCTCGTTTTGTAAATTTAAAGATAGCGTCTTTGCCATCTCAGCCATCTTTGTCTGGCTGCCAAGCTCCTCGTTTAGACGCCTTAGCTCGCGCTCTAGCTCATCCTCTTTTTCATCTTTTTGCTTGAGCGAAATTTTATACTCGTCTAAATTTTTAGCTAGCTCATTTATCTTGTCGTTATTTGCTTCAAGCTTTGCTCTTTGCTCGATATTTAGCCGCTCGCTATCTTTTAGCTCATCTTGTAAATTTTCTAAATTTTCTCTTTGTTTTGCCTTCTGCAAATTTGCATTTATCAAAAAAGCTACTAGTATCACGCAAACAAGCGCAAGGGCCGCTATCAAAATATATAAATTTTCTATCGTTAGCACTAAAATTTCCTTTTAAATTTTGGCTTTATTATATTTGAAAATTTGTAAAAGAGTTGTGAAAAATAGCTTGCAACCAAAAAGGAGAGATAAAATTTAGTGGTTAAATTTAATAAATTTAGGCGAAGTATTTTTCGCTTAGACGAGACGGTTTTAAATTTTGTGACGGGAGTTACCGAGTGGGTAATGACCGAGCAAAATTTAAAACCAACGAAGTATAAGTAGAAAAAGACAAGCCTAAAGAGTCTAAATTTTAAACTTCGTATCTCTCTCCTGGCTTCATTTCTATCATCTCCCACGGCAACCCCTGCTTATTTAGCTCGTCCATGAAAGGTTTTGCGTCAAAATTCTCCATGTTAAAGACGCCTTTTCCGCTCCAGATGCCTTTTGCCACCATTAGTGAGCCGATCATCGCTGGCACGCCCGTGGTGTAGCTAACAGCCTGCGCGCCTGTCTCAGCGTAGCAAGCCTCGTGATCGCATACGTTGTAGATATAGACTTGGCGCTCTTTGCCATCTTTTAGCCCACGTATCACGCAGCCGATGTTTGTTTTGCCTTTTGTGCGAGGGCCAAGACTTGCAGGGTCAGGTAGAAGCGTCTTTAAAAACTGGATCGGCACGATTTTCATGCCGTTATGCTCGACTTCGTCTATGCGCAGCATTCCCACGTTTTCTAGGCACTTCATGTGAGTTAGGTAGCTTTGTCCAAAGGTCATGAAAAAGCGAATTCTCTTTAGTCCTTTGATGTTTTTAACTAAGCTTTCAAGCTCCTCGTGATAGAGCAGGTAGCTATCTTTGACGCCAACTTTTGGGTAGTCCCACTTAAACATGATCTGCATCGGCTTTGTCTCGATCCACTTGCCAGCCTCCCAGTAGCGGCCATTTGCGCTAACTTCGCGTAAATTTATCTCTGGGTTGAAATTTGTCGCAAATGGATATCCGTGATCGCCAGCGTTGCAGTCTAGGATGTCGATCTCGTGGATCTCGTCAAATAAATTTTGCTGTGCATAAGCGCAAAATACGTTTGTCACGCCTGGGTCAAAGCCAGAGCCAAGAAGCGCCATGGTGCCAGCGTTTTTGAAGTCACTATCCTTCGCCCACTGCAGCTTATACTCAAATTTCGCCGTGTCTGGGTGCTCGTAGTTTGCGGTGTCGATGTAAGGTATGCCAGTTTGCACGCAAGCGTCCATAAGAGTTAGGTCTTGATATGGCAGCGCGACATTTAGAAGCAAATCAGCCTTTGTTTGCTTGATAAGCTCTACCACGGCAGCTGTGTCGTCAGCGTCGATTTGCGCGGTGTTTATCTGCACGCCAAGGCGATCTTTTATAAATTTAGCGATCGCGTCGCACTTGCTTTTTGTGCGGCTTGCAAGGGTGATATTTGTAAAAACGTCCGAGTTCATCGCACATTTTACGGTTGCGACTTGGCTAACGCCGCCTGCACCGATGATTAAGATATTTGACATTTTTGGCTCCTTAAAATTTTAGTGATTTTAGCAAAGTTAATATAAATTTCTAGCTTCGAAAGGTAAAATGAGCCAAATTTTAAAGGTAAAAAGATGAAGAAAATTTTGCCATTTTTAGCGCCTATTTGCCTCTTTGCAAGTAGCTGCGACGAGCTGGTGCAAGAGAGCGTAAATGAGTTTTATAAAAGTGATAGAAATTTAGCTCGTGCTATAAATTTAGCCACGCAAGCAAGCGAGGCATGCCTAAAGGCTGGCGATACCCAGCAGGCGATCACTTCGCTCATAAATGGCGCCAGCATGTGCATGGTAAATAAAGAGCCACAAAAGACGCTAGAGCTCTCACAAAGAGCACTTGAGCTCGCGGCAAACGTTAGCGACAAACTACTGCTAGCACGCTCTTATCAAAACATAGGTGCAGCAGAAAAGATGCTAGGCAAATATGACGAAGCGCTTGCTAATTTTCAAGAAGCTCTAAAAATTTATGATGCCACGCCAAATACCCCAATGCACGACGAACTCGTCTGCATAAAAGGCATCGCAGGCACCTACTACCTAAAAAATGACTTTGACAAAGCCCATGAAAACCACCTTTTAGCGCTAAATTTACTTGATATCACGCCAGAGCTAAGTGGCAACGAGCTTGTGCGCTCGGAGCTTTTAGTAGAGCTTGCCAACGATCTAGCAAAGCTTAAGCAAAATGACGAAGCCGCCAAAAACTACAAAAAAGTGCTTGAAATTTTAAAAGGCAAGGAGCAAAACCCTCGCGCGCTGGGTCTTTTGGAGCGAGCTAGCAAAGGACTAAAGGAGCTTAACTAAAGTTTTTCTTTAGGCTCTTTAATACAAAATTTGCAAGCTCGAGCCCCTTTGAGCGGTGCGAGATTTTTAGCTTTGTGCCCTCATCTAGCTCGCCAAGCGTCTTTGTAAAGCCATTTGGGATAAAAAGTGCGTCGTAGCCAAAGCCGTTTGTGCCACGCTCCTCGTTTATCGCTTCGCCATACATAAAGCCATGCGTCGTGTAGTCGCCAAATTTTGAGCTAATAGCGATACAGGCGGTGTAGTGAGCTGGTGAGCTCTTTAAATTTAGCGCCTTTAGCTTGCTAATCAGCTTTGCTCTGTTGTTTGCGTCATTTGCGTTTTTGCCGCACACTTTGCCATTTTCATCAAGGTCAAAGTAGCGCGCTGAGTAGATCCCTGGCTCGCCACCAAGTGCATCCACGCTGATGCCACTATCATCGCTAAGCGAGATAAATTCGCCCTCATGCCCAAGCTCTTTAAGCTTTGCAAAGACAGCTTTTGACTTTATGAGTGCGTTTTCTTGAAAGCTACTGCCATCTTCAACTATCTCAAATGGCTTTACAACCTCGCTCAGAGCGTAAATTTCATAGCCTTTTAAAAACTCTTTTATCTCTTTTACTTTGTCTAAATTTGACGTTGCAAGCACGATTTTCATTGCAAAACTCCTTGATTTTTGGGCGTATTTTACATAAAAGTAGATTAAATTTTTAAATTTAGATTAGTGTTAAAATGATAAAATTAAGGCTTTTAAACGAAGGGAAATTTATGTTAAAAAGTGTTTTGCCACTATCTTTTATCATCGCAAGCAGATTTTTAGGTCTTTTTATCGTCCTGCCAGTTCTTAGCCTCTATGCCCTAAATTTAGAGGGCGCGAACGAATTTTTAGTGGGGCTAATAGTAGGCGTCTATGCGATCTCACAGATGATATTTCAAGTACCTTTTGGCGCACTCTCAGACAAGATAGGCCGCAAAAAAGCCCTAACCATAGGCCTTTTGGTCTTTGTAGTAGGCTCTATCGTCTGCGCTCTAGCAAGCGACATCTACACTATGCTATTTGGCAGGTTTTTGCAAGGCATCGGAGCGGTCGGAGCAGTGGCAACAGCGATGATAAGCGACTTTGTAACAGAAGAAAACCGCTCAAAAGCCATGGCGATCATGGGGGCTTTTATAGGGCTTAGCTTTACGCTTTCTATGGTGCTTGGGCCGCTACTTGCTAGAAGCTACGGCCTATCAAGCCTCTTTTACTTTAGCGCCGCACTTAGCCTACTTTGCGTGGTGCTACTCTACACCGTCGTGCCAAAAGAGATAAAAGTGAGCGAAAAGGCCGAGAAAGTGCCATTTGGCAAGCTCTTTTTACAAAAAGACTATATGATCATAAATTTCACCTCTTTTATGCAAAAAATGCTTACAAGTATCGCATTCTTGGCGATCCCGATCATATTAGTAAAAGAGTATGGCTATGAAAGTGGTGAGCTTTACAAGGTCTATACGCTTGGCGCCGTGCTTGGCTTTTTGGCTATGGGGCTGGCTGGATTTTTAGGCGACGGCAAGGGACTTAGCAAGGTCATCTTGATAGCTGGCACGCTGCTTTTTGGGCTAACCTACGCCATTTTTGCCTTTAGCTTTACGCTTTTTGTCTTTGTGCTTGGCGTGGCAATATTTTTCGTTGGCTTTAACATGCACGAGCCCATCATGCAATCAACCGCGACCAAGTTTGTAAAATCCTCACAAAAAGGCACCGCTCTTGGCGTTTTTAACTCATTTGGCTACCTTGGCAGCTTCGCTGGAGGCGCCGTTGGCGGATATGTCCTGCACGCATTTGACTTTAAAACGCTAGCCATCATCTGCGTGGTGCTTTGCGTGATCTGGCTTGTTTTGCTATTTAGCTTGAGTGATCCAAGAATCTTTAAAAATATCTACCTAAGCCCAGAAGCGAGCTTAAATTTAGAGCTTCTAAACAGCCAAAAAGGCGTGGTGGATTATTACAAAAACGAGAAAAATCAAGTGATCAAATTTGACTCTCGCCTAACAAGCGAGGCGGCTTTAAAAGAGAGCTTGAAGTTTTGATCTACGACGTCATCATCGTTGGTGCTGGCGCTAGCGGGCTCTTTTTAGGGGCAAATTTAAAAGGCAAAAAGGTTGCCATTTTAGAGAAAAACAGCAGCGCTGGCAAAAAAATCTTAGCAAGCGGTGGCGGTAGATGCAACATCACAAACCGCTTTGTAAGCGCCAAAAACTACCTTGGCAAGCAAAAAATTATAGAGCAAATTTTAAAAGTACTAAACCCTGATCAAGTTTTGAAATTTTTTGGTGAGCTTAAATTTAGCGAGCAAAAGCAAAATCAATTTTTCTGTGATAGCGGCGCAAAGAGTGTTTTGAGCCTGCTTTTAAAAAGGCAAAATGCAGAGATTTTTTATAACAAAGAGGTTGCCGGCGCTAAAAAAGTAGATGAAATTTTTGAAATTTTGACAAAAGATGAGAAATTTAGAGCTAGAAATTTAGTCGTCGCAAGTGGCGGACTAAGCTACAAAGCACTTGGCGCAAGCGATGTTGGCTACAAGGTAGCTAGCGAATTTGGCCTTGAGCTCTCAATGCCTGCCCCAGCCCTTGTTGGCTTTAGCGTGCAAAAAGATGAGTTTTGGTTTAAAGAGCTTAGCGGCGTTAGTCTAAGCGCAGAGGTAGTGATAAACGCCAAAAACGATAGCCGTAAATTTATCGGCGACTTGCTTTTTACACATAGGGGCGTAAGTGGCCCAGCGATACTAAATGCCTCACTCTTTTGGCAAAATGGGCGAATTTGCATAAATTTTTTGCCTAAATTTAGTGAGAAAAATTTAGTAAATGGCAAAAAACAGCTTAGCTCGGTTTTGCCTTTGCCAAAGAGATTTGTGCTGGAGTTTTTAAGAAATTTTGGCTTAAAAGATAGAGCTTATTATGAATTTAGTGATGATGAAAAAAGCATCATAAAAAGGCTTTTTGCTTACGAGTTTGCCCCAGCTGGGACATTTGGCTTTGAAAGGGCTGAAGTTACAAAAGGTGGCGTGAAAACTAATTTTTTAGATGAAAATTTAGAGAGTAAAAGTGTAAAAGGAATTTATTTTATAGGTGAAGTTTTAGATATTACCGGTATGCTTGGCGGATATAACCTACATCTAGCCTTTGCAAGCGCTTTAAAGGTTGCTAGCGCTTTAAAAAATAGCTAAAAATCAGAGTGAAATTTAGCTAGTGGCAGCCAAAACTGCCACTAAATTTAATATTTCTCGCTTAGATACTCTTGTAAGCTTTTTACCTCAAGTGCTTTGCCAGTTTGAACTGTGCTTAGCGACTTGGCAGCTGCGAGTGCTGCACGGATCGTTGTAAAATATGGAATTTTAAATCTAAGTACATTTTGGCGGATCTTTTTGCCGTCATCCACGCTTGATTTTGTATCGCTTGTATTTATAACAAGTGCTATGTCGCCATTTTTTAGTCTATCTTCGACGTTTGGTCTGCCCTCGCTTATCTTATAGACAAACTCGGCTTCGACGCCAGCTTCGGTTAAAATTTTATGCGTTCCACCAGTTGCGATGACGCTAAAGCCAAGCGCTATGAGATCTCTTGCAAGGTCTGGTGCGTAAGATTTATCAGCGTCAGCTAGCGTTAAAAATACCCTGCCTTTGCTTGGCAAAGTGTTGCTCGCAGCGATCTGGCTCTTTGCAAATGAGCTTGCAAAGTCGTGGCTGATACCCATGACCTCGCCCGTGCTCTTCATCTCAGGGCCAAGGATGAGATCGGCGCCACTTAGCTTGTTAAACGGCAGCACGCACTCTTTTACGCTAACATGCGAGCTCACACGAGGTTTTAAGATGTCGCCATCTTCATAAACGACCTTGTAATCATCATAAAATTTAAGTGCCTCACGTAAATTTCCCTGCCACATAACTCTTGTCGCCACCTTTGCCATAGGCACGCCAGTGGCCTTGCTCACAAATGGCACAGTCCTGCTCGCGCGAGGATTTACCTCGATCATATAAAGCTCGTTTTCATAGATGGCAAACTGGATATTCATAAGGCCAACAACGCCTAAATTTAGCGCGATATCTCTGGTTTGCCTCTCCACTTTTTTTATCATTTCATCACTTAAGCTTATCGGTGGCAATATGCAAGCTGAGTCTCCAGAGTGAATTCCAGCCTCCTCGATATGCTCCATTATCGCACCTATATAGACCTCTTTGCCGTCACATATCGCGTCCACGTCGAGCTCTTTTGCGTCTTGTAAAAATTTATCAAGTAGCACTGGCGAGTGGTTGCTAACCTTTACCGCCTCGCTCATATACTCTTTTAGCTCACTCTCGTTATGCACCCTTCTCATTGCTCTACCACCTAAAACGTAGCTTGGACGAACAAGCACTGGGTAGCCGATAGTAGCAGCCTTTTGCAAGGCTTCTTCTAGGCTAGTGGCGGTGTCATTTTTAGGCTGAAGGACGCCTATTTTATTTATAAATTCGCTAAATTTCTTTCTATCTTCGGCCACGTCGATCACTCTTGCGGTTGTGCCGATGATCTTAGCGCCGATCACGCTTAGGCGTTTTGCAAATTTAAGCGGAGTTTGACCGCCAAAATGCACGATCACGCCGTCTGGCTTTTCACGCTCGATGACTGATCTAACGTGCTCAAAATCGATCGGCTCAAAATACAAAATATCGCTGGTGTCGTAGTCGGTTGAGACGGTTTCTGGGTTGCAGTTGTACATTATCGTTTTTATGCCAAGGTCTCTTAGGGCGTAGCTTGCATGCACGCAGCAGTAGTCAAACTCTATGCCCTGGCCGATCCTATTTGGTCCGCCGCCTATTATCATCACTTTTTTAGCGTCTTTTACAGGTTCTTTTTTAGGAAATTTAGTGATATTTGTGGTTGAGTAAAGATACGGAGTGAGCGCCTTAAACTCGCCCGCACAAGTATCAACCTCGTTGTATTCAAGCTCGATGCCAAGCTTTTGCCTAGCAAAATAGATATCATTTTGGCTAAGCTCAAGATCGTCTTTTTCATTTATAAGCACAGCTATCATCTTGTCTGAAAAGCCCATACTTTTGGCCTCTCGCAGTAGCTCTTCGTTGTTTAAGATATCCATGTCGATCTTATCTTCAAATTTAACTATCTCATAAATTTGCTCCAAAAACCAAGGATCGATCTTGCTAAACTCATGCACCTCAGCCACACTAAAGCCATCTCTAAAAGCTTGTGCTAGATATAAAATTCTTCTCTCATTTGCATTTCTGATGCCATAAATCAAAGCGTTTTTCTCTAGGCTAAGGCTATTAAATCCGCAAAGATCACGCTCTAGGCTACAAAGCGCCTTTTGGATACTCTCTTTAAATGTCCTACCTATCGCCATAACCTCGCCAACTGACTTCATCGCAGTGCCTAGATATGGGTTTGATCCTGGGAATTTCTCAAATGTAAAGCGTGGGATCTTTGTCACGATATAATCAATCACCGGCTCAAAGCTAGCAGGCGTGCCAGTGATGTCGTTTTTGATCTCATCTAGGCTAAAACCAACTGCTAGAAGTGTCGCGACCTTTGCGATAGGGTAGCCAGTAGCTTTACTGGCAAGCGCCGAGCTTCGGCTAACGCGTGGGTTCATCTCGATAACGATCATACGGCCAGTTTTTGGGTCTATGGCAAACTGCACGTTGCTGCCGCCAGTATCAACGCCTATCTCGCGAAGTATGGCAAAGCTAGCGTCACGCATAGCCTGATACTCTTTATCTGTGAGTGTGAGTGCTGGTGCGACTGTGATGCTATCTCCTGTATGCACGCCCATTGGGTCGAAATTTTCGATCGAGCAGACGATGATGCAGTTGTCATTTCTATCTCTGATGACCTCCATCTCGTACTCTTTCCAGCCAAGCAAGCTCTCTTCTATCAAAATTTCATGTATCGGGCTTGCATCAAGGCCGGTGTTGGCTAGCTCTTTAAATTCGTCCATATTATAAGCCACACCACTTCCTGCGCCACCAAGCGTGTAGCTAGCTCTTATGATGAGTGGAAAGCCTATCTCGTTTGCCGCATTTAGCGCGTCGTCCATATTGTAGGCATATCTACTCTCAGGCAAGTCCATGCCGATCTTTTGCATAGTCGCTTTAAAAATTTGTCTATCTTCGCCCTTTTTTATCGCTTCTGGGTTTGCACCAAGAAATTTAACATCCTTTAAAAGGCCGCTCTCAAAGACCTCCATAGCGGCATTTAGCGCCACTTGACCGCCCATAGTTGGCAAGATAGCATCAATATTTTCTTTTTCGATGATCTTTAAAATGCTATCTTTTGTGATAGGCTCTATATACGTTGCGTCAGCGAAATTTGGGTCAGTCATAATGGTGGCTGGGTTTGAGTTGATGAGCACTACGCGGTATCCAAGCTCTTTTAGCGTCTTGGCTGCTTGCGTGCCTGAGTAGTCAAATTCGCAGGCTTGACCGATGACGATAGGGCCTGAGCCGATTAGTAAAATGGTATTTATATCTGTTCTTTTTGGCATCATTTTTCCTTTGTTACAACGTATAGGTAGTTTGGTATGTTTAGCTTCGCATAGGGCTCAACTATCACGCTTTGATAGGAGCTCTCTTTTAAAATTTTACTCACGCGCCCTACTGGCACTCCACTAAAAAATATCCCGTCAAGCCCGCTCGTAAAGACCTCGTCGCCCTCTTTTGGGCTGAGCCATTGTGGGATAAATTTCACCATTATTTGGCCTTGATTTCCATGCGCGACGCCTGGAATTTTCTCATTTCCTATATAGACTGCAAATATACTTTTTGGGTCATTTTGCAAGTAAGCTAGTGGCTTGCCGTCTTTTGCAATGACGATGCCAGCACTGCTTCCTTGATATATGAGACCGTAAATTTTATTTGGGTCGTATCCTTCAAACTCGCTTATCCAAATTTTATTATAATCCCCGATATGCACGTAACTAAGCCCTTTTACTAGCTTTACAGCTGGGGCGTAAGCGGTTGAGTTTTTATCTTTTAAAATTTGATTTAGCTCGTTTGCAAAAGTAGATAGAAGCGTGGCTGAACGCTCTAGCTCTTTGTTTTGCGCTCTTAGCCTTTCTATCTCGCTAGCCTGCCTAAAATATTCATTTATATAATCTTTCACGCTTTTGGCAAAATTGTCATATGAATTTATAGCGTAGTTGCTAAATTTGATAGAGATGTTGCTTAAAATTTCGCCCTTAAACATCGAAGCGCCAGCAAGCAACGCTATAAAAACAAAAAGAACAATCTTACTCTTCATTTGTTAGCTGTTGTAAAAGTCCGATCTCTTGAAGTGCCTTGCCTGTACCCCTAGCAACAGCAAGAAGCGGCTCATCAGCTACAAATACTGGAAGTTTAACGATATCAGATAAGAACTTATCAAGCCCTCTAATAAGCGCCCCACCGCCAGTTAGCACGATACCAGTCTCCACAATATCGCCGGCAAGATCAGGCGGCATCATCTCAAGCACGGTTTTAAGCGCGTCTGCGATCTCTTTTAGCGGCTCTCTCATCGCCTCTCTCACATCCTCGCTTGTTAGCTCAACCCTGCTTAAAAGACCGCTCACTTGGTCGCGTCCTTTTACCACTACGCTTAGCTCTTTTTCAAGCTGCACAGCAGAGCCCACAGCGATCTTTATCTCCTCGCCTGTTCTCTCGCCTATTAGTAAGTTGTATTTTTCTTTTATGTAATTAACTATGCTGCTATCTATCTTATCGCCAGCTGTGCGGATAGATTTTGATATTACCAGACCACCAAGTGAGACGACACCGATCTCAGTCGTACCACCGCCGATATCAACTACAAGGTTGCCTTGTGGCTCGCGAACTGGTAAATTTGCTCCGATAGCTGCTGCCATAGGCTCTTCTATCAAAAATACCTCTCTTGCACCAGCACTTAATGCGCTCTCTCTAACAGCCTTTCTCTCAACCTGAGTAAGTCCGTAAGGAACTGAGATGATGATCCTTGGGCGTAAGAAATTTTTCCTTCTATGAGTCTTTTCTATAAAGTAGCGTATCATCCTCTCTGTCATGTCAAAGTCCGCGATAACGCCATCTCTCATCGGTCTTATCGCCTCGATGTCGCCAGGAGTTTTTCCCACCATCTCTTTTGCAGCGTGGCCGACTGCTAGAATTTTTTGTTTTCCATATTTTTCACGTCTTACTGCAACAACCGATGGTTCATTTATGATTATTCCCTTATCTTTTACTAAAACCAAAGTGTTTGCCGTACCTAAATCTATACCCATATCACTTGAGAAAAAACCTATAACCTGATCTAAAAACATCTATTTCCTTTACGCTGTTAATTTATTGTGCTTTACCAAAATCGGCTTTGCCTTGTCTTTTACCGTCTCTTTTGAGATCACGATATCGTAGTCTTTTAGCTCTGGCAGATCATACATTATATCTGTCATAAGCTCTTCCATTATGCTTCTAAGCCCTCTTGCTCCAGTCTTTCGCTCGATAGCAAGGCTCGCTATCTCTTCAAGCGCCTCATCATCAAATTTAAGTGTAGCACCATCGATCGCACAGAGCTTTTGATATTGTTTTAATATCGCATTTTTTGGCTCGGTCAAAATTTTAACCATATCCTCTTTTGTTATCTCATTTAAAGTAGCCACCACGTGAAGTCTGCCGATGAGCTCTGGGATGAGGCCGTATTTTACAAGATCGTCTGGCTCAAGCAAGCTTAGTAAATTTTCTTTTTCATTTTTGCCACGTTTTTCTTGGTTAAAACCAAGTACATTTTTGCCAACCCTGCGCTCTATGATGTCAAGAAGTCCGTCAAATGCACCGCCGCAAACAAATAAGATATTTGTCGTATCTATCTGGATAAAGTCTTGGTTTGGATGCTTTCTGCCGCCTTTTGGTGGGATATTTACAACACTTCCTTCGATGATCTTTAAAAGTGCTTGCTGCACGCCCTCACCTGAAACGTCTCTTGTGATGCTTCTGTTTTCGCTCATCCTAGCGATCTTGTCGATCTCATCTACAAAAACAATGCCCTGCTCTGCCTTTTTCACGTCGCCATTTGCAGCTTGCAAGAGCCTTGTAAGGATATTTTCAACGTCCTCGCCGACATATCCAGCCTCAGTTAGGCTTGTCGCGTCGCAAATCGCGATAGGCACGTCAAGAAATCTCGCCAAAGTCTGAGCCATCAACGTCTTGCCGCTTCCAGTTGGACCAACAAGCAAGATGTTTGACTTTGAAATTTCAGTGTCGTCTTTGATGTCGCTTTGTTTAAAAATTCTCTTATAGTGGTTATATACGCCGACGCTAAAGACCTTTTTAGCCCTATCTTGGCCGATCACGTAGTTATCAAGTACCGCTTTTAGCTCCTTTGGAGTGAGCTTTTGATACTCTATCGCCTCATCGTTTTTACTCTCTTCTACACTCGTGTCACCATGTATCATGTCGTATGCGGCACTGATGCAATACTCGCATATATAGGCGTTTCCTTCGATATCTGCCAATAACCTTCTCTCAGCAGACTCAGCCTCGCCACAAAAATTACACTTTCTAGCCATTAATCTCTTCCTTTTGCAAGCGGAATTCCTCTTGTCGTTTCTAATATAAATTTACACATTTTTTTAACATTTTCGTCGCTGGTTTTTGCGATCAGCTCGTTTGCTTGATCTTTTAGACTGATGCCTTGATTAAACAAAAATTTATAAGCGCGAACAAGCTCTTCAACCTGCTCTTTGTCAAATCTACGTCTGATACCAACTAAATTTAAGCTTCTTATATAGGCTCTGTTGCCCTCAGCTAGGCAAAATGGCACTACATCTTGACTTAGCGCACTTGCTCCTGCGACCATGCAGCTTTCCCCAACTCTAACAAACTGATGAATAGGCGTAAGACCGCCCACAACAGCGTAGTCACCAAGCTCGACGTGGCCTGCTAGAGTTGCGTTATTTGCCAAAATGACGTTATTGCCGATGATACAGTCGTGTGCGATGTGAGAATATGCCATGATAAAGGCGTTATCGCCGATCCTTGTTATACCATCGCCCTTGTGCGTGCCTGAGTTTATCGTGCAAAACTCACGTATAGTTGCGTGCTCGCCGATGATGACGCCAGTATCGACCTCATCTTTATAGCTGATATCTTGCGGGATGTCGCCCACGATGGCGTAGCTAAATACACGAGAGTTATCGCCGATCTTCGTCTTGCCAAGCACCCTTGCGCCTTGTTTTATCGTGACGTTGTTGCCAAGGACCGCATCTTTGCTCACAAATGCGTAGGCCTCGATATTTGCGTCATCTCCTATTATCGCTCCATCTTCTATAACAGCTGTTTGGTGGATATTTTTCATTATTTCTCTTTTTCTTAAGCAAAAGCCTATTTATCGACTATCATCGCTTTAAGTTCAGCCTCGGCGCATAGCATGTCATCGACGTATGCTTTACCCTCAAGCACCCAGATATTGCCTTTGTGTTTTAATACATTTAATCTATACTCTAGCCTATCTCCAGGGCGGACTGGATGGCGAAATTTAGCCCCATCTATGCTCATAAAATAGACCACTTTGTTTTCAATGCCAGCTTGATGCTCGTCACTCATACTCTTAAACGCTAGCACGCCGCCAGCTTGCGCCATACCCTCGATGATCATCACGCCAGGATAGATCGGGTGACCTGGGAAGTGCCCCTGAAATATCGGCTCGCCAATGGTTACATTTTTATAAGCGACGATGTTTTTCGCAGGCTCTAGCTCGACAACTCTATCGATAAGCAAAAATGGAAATCTATGTGGGAGAATTTTTTGAATTTCTACGACGTCTATCACGTTTTAGCCTTAGTAATGTAAATTTTGGCAGATTGTAACAAATTTATACTAAGAAAAAAATTATTAGCCTCTTTTAAAATCTCTGAAATTTAGCCTTAATAGGTCTAAATTTAGCCCTCTAAAACCAAAATTTCTTCGCTGTCGTTGTAAAAAACAGCCTTTGCGTAAATTTCATAGCTGCCCTTTTTGACCTCGTCTAGGATGATGATAGGATTTTGTGAAAACTCCCCGCTTATATTGCGGCGAAATTTCATCTCCGCTCTAAGCTCAAGCGGCTTTTTACAAAGCTCATCAACGCTTTTAAATTTGCTATTTGTAAATTTATTAAAGCGCTCTATACTCATAAATATCGTGCCCTCTTTTAGCTCATCGTCCATTTCGCAGTCAAGCTCCACATTTAGCTTTAAGCTCTCTCTTTTAAAGCCAGAGTAGAGCACAAAGTAGCTTGGCACCACGGCGCTTTGAAATTTTACGCTTGCGCGCAAAAGGCGGTAGTTTAAAAATCGCCTTCTAAAAAGGTGAAATTTCTCACCTCTCGCCTCGCACTCACGCACCTTTTTGTAAAGCGCAAGCCTAGCTTCTATGCTTCCATAAAGTGCTCTTGCGTGTAGTTCGCTCATTAGCTCACTTTGGGGCAAATTTTGCGAGTCACGCTGTTTTTTTAGCGCAAAGACGCAGCCGCAGTAGTTTTGGTGATAGAGCTTGTCTTTTTTAGCGAGGATAAACTGCTCGCTTGTGCCGCCATTTTTTCTATAATCAACCGCAACCACCTCCAAATTTGAGCCAGCCACCGCCTCATCAAGCGCCTTTTTAAGTTGAGAAAAGTCCTTTTTTGGGCTCATCAAAAGTGTCGTTGTGATCTTGCCTAGACCTAGTTCAAGCGCCTTTTTAGCAGAGTCTTTCATGCGAAAATCAAAGCAGTATTCGCACCTTTTGCCCTTTTCTGGTTCATCTTCAAGTCCTTTTGTGCCACCAAGCCACGCTTCGTAGTCGTATTCGCCACATATTAGCTTGATGCCTAGCTTCTCGCAGCTTCGCTTCACGTCCTCAAAACGCAGTAAAAATTCACTATATGGATGTATGTTTGGATCGTAAAAATAGCCTACTATTCGCTCATTTGGGTAATCTTTTCGTAGACGCCCTAAAAAGTAGTGGCTATCGACTGAGCAGCAGATATGAACTAGCAAATTTGACCTTTTTTGCTTGCATTATATCAAAGTTTGCCCTCATAAAATTTAGCCGCGTCGAGGTATTTTTTAAGGACATTTTGGCTTGTGATATCCTCAAATTTACCCCACGCCACTTGCTTGCCAGATTCGATTATTAGCACCTTTTGCGCTATCTTCATCGCACTTAAAATATCGTGCGTTATGAAAATTATGCTGATCTTTTCATCTAGGCTTAAAAGCAAATTTATGATCTTTTGCTTTGTTACGTTGTCAAGTCCGCTTATTATCTCGTCGCAGATTAAAATTTTTGGTTTTGAAAGAAGTGCGAGCAATATCCCAACCCTTGTCGCCTCACCGCCACTTAGTTGTGATGGATATTTGCCTAAAATTTCATCTTTTAAATTTAAATTTCCCATTAGCTCTTTAAGCTCATTTTCGCCAAAGCTAAGCTTAAGATATGATCTTACATGAGCGATCGCGGTTTTTACTTTTAGCGCTGGATTTAGGGCTTGTTTTTGGTTTTGCAAGATATATCTGATATCTTTTTTTAGCTCATTTTTGTCCGTGATCTCTTCATTATTTATATAAATTTTGCCCCCACTTTTTGGCTCGCTAAATGATATAAGCTTTGCAAGCGTGCTTTTGCCACTGCCACTTTGCCCCAAAATGGCTAAATTTTCGCCATCATCAAGCTCGCAACTTACCCCCTCTAAAAGGTGCAAAACTTCAGCTCTAGCGTTAAAATGCTCCTTAAAGCTTAAACTTTTTGAGACGTTTTCAAGCCTGATTTTCACGCATTTTCCTTTAAATTTAACCGCCCATCTCTCATCTGCCAAATTTCATCACTAAGATAGCTTGTCAGCGCCTCATCGTGCGAGATAAAGATGACGCTCATCTTGCCCTTTAAACTCTCTAAGATGCCCGCCACGTGGCTACCGCTAATGCTATCAAGCCCGCTTGTTATCTCGTCGCAGATTAGGATTTTTGGCTTTAAGCAAAGCGCAAGAGCGATCTGCACACGGCTCGCCTCGCCGCCACTTAGCTCGTATGAGTATTTGTGCCAGATGAGATTTGCATTATCTAGCCCAAACTCCCTAAAATAAGCAAATGCAAGCTCTTTATTTGATTTATTATCGCCACCAAGATAGGCGTTAAAGTGATCACCCACGTTTAAGAGCGGATGAAGGCTTGCAACTGAGTTTTGAAAGATGAGCGCAGCGACCTTTTTTCGGTGCTCTTTTAGCTCATTTTGGCTAAGTTTTAAGATATCTTTTTTATAAATGCTAAATTTATCCGCCCTCACTCTAAAATCATCATCAAAAAGCCTTATTAAACTCTTTGCAAAGAGCGATTTGCCACTGCCACTTGCACCCGTGATACCTATAAATTTACCCTCGCTCATGCTAAAATCAAGCTCACGCAAAAGCTTTTTATCCTTATAAAAAACGTTTAAATTTTTAATCTCTATCATATTTTTATATTGCCATTTTTTGAATTTGACGTGATGATCGAGGTTGCAAGGATGAGCAAAAAGAGCGTCACGCCAGGGAAAAGCACCATCCACCAAGAGCCCAGAAAAAGCGCCTCTTTGCTCTCATTTAGCATGATGCCAAGGCTTATTTTATTTGCGTCGCTACCCACGCCAAAAAAGCCAAGCGTGGCCTCCATGACGACCGCGTTTATCGCGTTTATGCCAAAGATGCTAATTATTAAATGCTTTAAATTTGGCAAAATTTCAAAGCAGATAAGGCTAAATTTACTAGCCCCGTTTATCACGGCTTGCTCGGCGTAGTCGCACTTTTTACTAAGTCTTAAATTTTGCATAAAAACTTTTGCGCCCTGCATAAAGGAGCAAATGGCGATGATAAAAGAGGTTATGAGCAGATCTCCGCTACTAAATGAGCTAAAAAGCATGATAAAAACGATGTTTGGGATACTTAAAAAGGCATCAAGTCCCTTGTCAAAAAGGCTCTCGCAAATCCTGCTCTTGCTTGTGCCAAAATACGCGTAGATGAGCGAGAAAAGCGTCGTTAAAAAGCCAGCTAAAAGCAAGATAAGAAGCGAGTTTTTAAGCGCGTAGGCCACTCTTATGAGATTGTCCCTGCCTAGGATGTCAGTGCCAAAGATATGCTCGCTACTTGGGGCTAAATTTACCGCCATAAAATCAGTGAAATTTGGCTCAAATTTAGAAAAAAATGGCGTCACAAAGGCAAATGTGACAAGCACCAAAAAGACAAAACAGGCTAAGAAAAATATGACTTTTCTCATAAATTTCTCTTATCTGCCAAGATAGCGAAAATTTTAGCCAGTAAATTTGCAAAAACGACAAAAACAGCCGTTAGCAAAATGGTCGCAAGTGCGACTGGATAGTCTTTAGCGATGACTGCATCAAGGCTAAGTTTGCCTATGCCCGGAAATGAAAAAATGCTCTCAATAACATATGAGCCAGCAAAAACGCCAGCCACAAGGGTTGCGAAATAATAGACTATATCGGTGCTTGCGTGCTTTATGGCAAAGAGATAAATTTTGCCCCGTCCCAAACCTCTAGCGTGAGCTGTCTGGATAAAGTCAGCATTTAGGCTTTGATTTAGCCTGTCTCTTACAAATTTCACGTTTGCGCCAAGGTGTGGCAAGATGATGGCAAGCGTTGGCAAGATGATAAATTTAGCCCCTACTCCGCTAGATCCTAGCTCGTTTGCGCCAGAGCTTGGCAGCACGTTTAGATAGACGCTAAAGATAGCTATTAGCACTAGTGCTACGTAAAAATGCGGCAATGAAGCTAGTAAAAAGGAGCTAAAATTTATAAAGATATCGGCAAATTTATTTTTATAAATGGCACTTAAAAGCCCCAAAAAAAATGACAAAAAAACTATCAGAAAAAACGAAGCAAAAAATAAGATAAGCGAGTTTAAAAGCCTCTCTTTAATGAGTAAAAAAACGCTTGCTCCACTTACAAAGCTAGTGCCAAAGTCCCCAGTGACAAAGTGAGCCAGCCACCTAAAATACTGCACAAAAAAGCCATCTTTTAGCCCCAAATTTTCTAAAATTTGCTCTTTTACAGCCACGCTCACCGCCTCACTTCGCAAAAACATCGCGTCAGTGACATTGCCTGGCAAAAAATATATGAGCAAAAATAGAAAAAATGAGATAAAAAACAGCAACCCAAGGCTTGAGATCGCTGTTTTTAAAATGGCTCTAAACAAAGTTTTTATCCACTATTTTACTTGCCACTCTCTTATGTTCCATAAAAATCCAGCCCCATGGTGGCCTAAAATTTGCGTCTTTATGCCTGAAATTTTGTTGTTAAAAACGAGCGGATAGTCAAGATAGGCTATAAAAATGTAAGGTGGATTTTCAAAAAGCGCTTTTAGAAATTCTTTGTAGTATTTTTTCCTAAGCTCCACGTCCTTTGTATATCTCGCGTTTTTTAAGGCAAGATCGACGTTTGCGTCCTTGTAGTGGCTAAAGTTCCAGCCATTTTCATTGACATCGATGTCGGCAAATCCGCCAAAAATTCTATATGTGTGAAAGTCTGGATCAAATGGGCTTCCCCAGCCGATCACGAAGCTATCTACCTTGCTTATGCTAAAGGCTGTTCTTGGCTTTGCGTAGGCTTTGGCTCTCACGCCAAATTTCTCAAACTCGCTGCTTAAAATTTTAGCTAGATTGATCCTTAAAACATCGTTATTAAAGGCGTAGATATCAAAGCCAAGCTCTTTGCCGTCCTTTTCAAAAAAGCCAGCCTTGTTTTTCTTAAAGCCGCTCTTTTCAAGTAGCTCCCTAGCCTTTGCAGGGTCGTAGCTAAATTTAAACTCGCTGTCATTTGCAAAGCTTTTTTCTATCGGATTATTCGCTACGCTTGCATATCCGTGAAATAAGCTTTTAACGATCTCATCTTTATTTACGGCGTAGTTTAGGGCTATCCTTACATTTTTATCTTGAAAAAGAGGATCTTCAAAGTTAAACATCAAAGCCCTATAATCCGCGCTTTTAAATTTAAGCAAGCTAAGTTTTTTATCATCTTTTATGAAATTTACCCCTGTTGGAGAGATGAGTGCGACGTCGATCTCACCGCTTTTTAGGCCCACAAGTCTTAAATTTTCATCGCCAACAATTTTAAAAAATACCTTTTTGATCTTTGGCTCGCCTTTATAAAATTTCTCATTTGCCGCAAATTCCAAGCTCTCATCCTTTTTCCATTTTACAAGCTTGTATGCACCAGTGCCGATAGGCGCGTCGTTAAATTTATCAGTTGCGATATCTTTACCCTTTAAAATGTGCTCAGGCAAAACGCCAAAGCTAAGCGCGTCAAGAAACGGCGGAAATGGCTCGCTAAGCGTGATCTTAACTTTATAATCACCCAAAATTTCAACGCTTTCTACCACCTCGTAGTTTGAGATAGCAGGGGCGTTTAGCTTCTTATCTTGAGCCGCTTCGATGGTAAATTTAACGTCCTTTGCGCTAAATTTCACCCCATCATGCCAAAACGCATCATCTCTTAGCTCAAAAATATACTCCAATCCATCATCACTCACCTGCCAAGACTTCGCAAGCTCAGGCACAAGCGCACTATTTTCATCGTGGCTCGTAAGTCCCGAGAAAACTAGCGAAAGCGTAGGATCGTGGTCCTCGTCATAAAGTGGGTTTATGCGAGGTGTTTGCTCCTCGATAGCGACTACAACAGCATTTTCATTTGCATAAGTAAAGGCAGAAAATAACAAAAACAATAAAGCCAAAAATCTCTTCATCACTCGCTCCTTTGTTTAAAAAATATTTGACGAATGGTAATACGAAATGCATAAAAGTATTATTAAGATAAATGTAAATTTAATGTATAGAAAATTTGAAATTTCTAACTATCTTTTAACCTTTTTTAAAGTAAAATCAGGGCTTATTTTAGCTGACAAAAAGGTAAATTTCAAAATGGATAAAAAGAAAAAAATAGCTCTGATCACTGGCATCTGCGTAGTTTCACTTTTGCTTATCTACACGCTACTTGGCTTTTTTGGTCTGCCTTATGCTATCAAAAATATCGCGCCAAAGTACCTAAAAGACTACAACGCAACGCTTTTTGTAAGTGATGCTAAATTTAATCCCTTTACCTTCGAGCTAAACGCTACAAATGCCGAGCTAAACACCACTTCGCCGCTTTTTAGCACGAAGCAGATCGACCTTAAACTAAAACCATTTTCTATCTTTAAAAAGCTAGTTGAGATAGACATTTTTAGGCTAGATGAGCCAAAAGTAAAGATCGCAAGAGACAAAAAGGCAAATTTTAACTTTAGCAATTTTATAAGCGAGGACAACGCAACTAGCGAAGATAACAGCACTAGCTCGATAAATTTCGCACTAAATAACGCAAAAATCATCAAAGGCTCATTTTCGTATAGTGATCAAAATTTAACAAAGCCATTTAACGTAAGTTTTGATGATATAAACTACGAGCTTAGCTCGCTAAATACAAAGAAAAATAGCGCAGGTAGTCACATATTTGACTCAAACTCAAGCCTGGCACACAAGATCGATCTAAATGGCGATATCAAGCTAAATCCACTAAAAATAGAGGGTAACGTCAGCATAAAGGACTTTAGCATAAAGCCAGTTGCGATAAGCTTCATCGACAATGACACGTTAAATCTCAAAAATGCCATTATAAACTTAAAGATAAACTACGCTTTAAATGCCGACGAGAACGCAACTAAGATAAATTTAAAAGATGGCTTTTTAAATGTAAAAGGGCTAAATTTAAACGAGGGCGAAAATAAATTAAGCCTTGGCGAGCTAGAGCTTCCAAAATTTGACATTGATAGCAAGATAGCGGATAAAACGGAGGCTGCGCTAAATTTAAGCGCTATAAATTTAAATGACATCTCTTTTAAAAGTGCTATCGCTGCGAGCGTAAAATCACTAAATTTAAATGAGATCTCGCTGCTTGCAAATTTAAATGAAAAAAGCGAACTAAACGCCACAGCCAAGCTAAAAAGCGTAGGTGCAAACGCTTTAAAAATAGATGAAGCAGATAGGAATTTAGCAAATTTAAAAGATATAAACGCTTCAAATTTAAATCTAAATTTAGTAAATAACAAAACCGCCCTAACGCTTGAAAAAATAGCACTAAACGGCATCAACGCGCCACTTAGCAAAAGTGCAAATGCAAATGTAGCAAGCGCTGGCGTGACAAATACAAGCTTTACAATGGATGGCAACAAGAGCCTTGCGAGCCTTGATGAGCTAAACATAAAAAACATAGAGCTTAAAGCAAAAAATAAAGATATAGCAAGCGTTGCTGATGTGGCGATAAAGAGCATAAGCTTTGATCTTTTAAAAATGGCTCTAAATATCGCTAGTGTCGATGTTAATAAGCCTAAATTTACTTCAGAACTAAACGACAATGGTCTAAGTGCTGTAAGTGAGCTAGGATTTGGCGAGCAGAGCACAAAACCTGCAAAAGCGGCAAAACACACTAAAAAAGTAGAGAAAAAGGTTGAAAATAAAAGCACTTCAAAAAGCAAAGAAAATGAGTTTAAATTTGATGTAAAAAATATAAGTGTAAATAACGCAGACATCATTTTAACGCATCTTTTTGAAGGCGAGAAGATCGCTCATAAATTTGATAATCTTTTTGTAAAAGTAGCAAATTTAAGTAGTGATTTTAGCAAGCCATTTGACGCAAAAGTGGCGATGAAGAGCTCGCAAAAGCTAAATTTGGATGTTGATTCGAAGATAAAGATCGAGCCACTTGATGTAAGCGCTAAAATCAAGCTAAATGATACAAATTTACCAAAGTATTTTGCCTATGCAAAGCCCTTTTTAGAGGCCGATCTAGCTAGTGGACAGCTCGAAAGTAGCGCTGAGATAAGCTACGCAAAAGATATCAAAGCAGACGCAAAAGTTAGCATAAAAGACATAAGGCTAAATGGCAAAAAAGCTGAAAAACTAATCGCCTTTAAAAGCCTAGATCTTGAAAAAATTTCATTTGCCAAAAATGACCTTGCCATAAGCGGAGTGAGCTTAAATTCGCCATTTATCAAGGCTCATCTAAGCAAAGAGCGTAAATTTAACCTATCTCAGATCGTAAAAGAGGATAAAAATAAAGCTAAAACTGAGGCAAAACCTGAGACCAAAAAAATAGCTAGCAAAAAAGAGGGCGAGCTAAAATTTAGCGTGAAAAATTTCTCTCTAAAAAATGGCGAGGTTGATTTCTCGGACGCATCGCTATTTATGCCATTTGCCACAACGATCTCAAAGCTAAATGGCAAGCTCACCGACATCGATAAAAAGCGCCCAAGCTCAGGCGAGTTTCAAGGTGTGGTTGGCAAAAATGGCTTTGCTCAGATCACTGCAAAGCTCTTTCCATTTGAGCTAAAGCAAAATACTGATATAAAGCTTGATTTTAAAGATATCGATCTAGTTAACGTGACACCTTATAGCGGGCAGTTTGTGGGCTATAAGATCAAAAAAGGCAAGCTAAATTTAAACCTAAACTATAGCGTCACCGACTCAAAACTAAATGGCTCAAATTTTATAAATTTTGACTCACTTACACTTGGAGAGAAGGTTGAGTCAAAAGATGCTGTAAATTTACCACTTTCACTTGCTATCTCGATACTTAGCGATCAAAATAATCAAATAAACATCGATCTGCCAGTTGAGGGAAATTTAGACGATCCTGACTTTAAATATGGCGGCGTCATCTGGGCTGCAGTGAAAAAGCTCTTTGCCGACATCACGCTAGCTCCATTTAGATTTTTAGGCAACGCCCTAGGACTTGGCAACAAAGATCTTAGCTCTATTGATTTTCTTGCAGGAAGTAGCGAGCTTATAAGCTCAGAAGCTCCTAAGATAGCTGATTTTATAAAGCTAACTGGCTCAAAACCTAAAATGAAGCTTAGTATAACGCCAACATACTCAAAACTCGATGAGAGCTTTTATAAAAACAAAAAACTAGATCAAAAGATCAATCAAATCATCGCTTCAAGCGGCAAAGACTACATCGCGGTTTTAAATGAGCTTGTGCCAAATTTAAAAGATAGAAGCGAAAAAGCCTTAAGAGAAGAGGCGCTAAAGGGCATCGAGGTCGATAAAGCAAAGCTAGTAGAGCTTGCAAATGAGCGTGCAAATGCGGTAAAAGAGGCACTTATAAAAGCTGGGCTTGAGGCTGGCCGCATAAATATGAACGATGCAACAAGCTCAGAGCCTAAGCAAAACACCTACACAAGCGTACTAATGGGAGTGGCGAACTAAATTTCATTTATTTCGCTGCTTCTTGCATTATAGACAAACCAGCTAAGAAGCATAAGCATCATAAATGCGCCAAAAATAAGGCTTGCGTAAAAATATAAGTTAAAATCAGCTCCGAGCAAATTTGCGTTGTGAAGGGCGATCATGACGCCAGCTAAAGCGATTAAGTAGCCAATTAGCTTGATGATGAAAATTTTTGGATTTACAATGATCAGCAAAAGGCCGCAAAGTATGATGCCAAGGGCTATTTGTAAATTTGAAACGTCAGCTTGAGCGCTTGAGCTAAGTGTTAAAAAGCCAGCTAAAAGTGCCATTAGTATCATTAAAACTGCATAAACCGCCCTGCTTCGTCCAAAGCCATACATAAAGCAAACAAAGCCCTTATTTTGCCTGTTATAATCCATTTTCGCTCCTTTTGGAAGTTTGCTTATTTTAATGCCAAATTCTTAAATAACGGCTTTAATCTGAAATTTCACTCATTTTGGCTAATATTTTGCATCTTAAAAAAGGAGTAAAAATGCCTTATGTTAATATCAAAATAGCAGGCCCAGAGCCGACAAAAGAGCAGAAAGATCAAGTATTTCAAGAGGTGACAGATACGCTTGTGAGGGTGCTTGGCAAGAAAAAAGAGGCGGTTATGATATTTTTAGAAACTCACGATGCTGGCAATATCGGCGTAGCAGGCGAGAGCGTAGAAGATAAGAGAAAGGGGATAAAATGAGCGAATTTAGTAAAGCGGACTTGGAAAGAAAGATAACACTTGAGGTTGGCGACAAGGCGCCAGAGTTTGAAGCGCTAAATCAAGACGGCGTAAAGGTCGCACTAAAGGACTTTATAGACAAAAACGTGGTTCTTTACTTCTACCCAAAGGACAACACTCCTGGCTGCACGACTGAGGCTTGCGAATTTAGCGCAAACTACGATCAGTTCATCAAAAATGACACCGTTATCATCGGCGTTAGTCCAGATAGCATGAAGTCGCATGCGGGCTTTATCGCAAAGCAAAATTTAAAGCACATCCTCTTAAGCGATGAGGATAAAGAAATTTCAAAGCTTTATGGCGTTTGGCAGGTCAAGAAAAACTACGGCAAAGAGTATCTTGGCATCGTTAGAAGCACCTTTGTGATCGGTAAAGACGGCAAGATAGCTAAAATTTACAAAAGTGTAAAAGCCAAAGACCACGCCGCAAAAGTGCTAGCTGATCTTGTGAAGTAAGGTAAAAAATGACTAATTTTTTTAACACGCTTATAAAAAGTCCATTTATAAATATATTTGTGGTTACAACGGTTGTGATGTTTGTCGCGAGTGTCTATAAAATTTACTTTTTTGAAGGCACTGACCGCATAGCTCTTATGCATATGGTAAGAAGTTTTACTACTATATTTTTATTAAATTTAGTCATAACTCACCTCATATACCTTATAACTCGTAGGCTTTTTAAGGGTGTTTATCTATTTTATGCGCTAATTATTTTTGTGCTATGCTTTATAAACTTTTTTACCCTAACAAGCCTAAAAACAGATATAAATATAGCAATAATCGATAGTGTAGTACATACAAATCCCAATGAGGCTAGTGAATTTTTTCAGACCTTTTTTGAGGTTAAATATCTGGTCATTGCCATACTACTAACTATCATTTTTTATGTGATGTTAAGATATAAAAAGGCTAATTTTAAGGATCTTGGTAGAAAAACTATCGTTATATTATCAGTTATTTATCTAGCTTTTGTAGCCATATTTTTTACCACATCAGTAATGAAATTAAAGTCAAACAAAGCAGATAAAACTATAAGTAAACTTTCAGAACATATCCTCATAAACTATGTCTTTATAGCTCAAAAATATCTTTTAGATGATAGCTTTTTAATTAGTAATAAAAAAATATTAGAGGACTACGACGAGTCTAAAAAAGCAAATCAAAATATAAAGACGGAGCACCAAGTGGCAAATATAGTCTTTATAATAGGCGAAAGCCTGCAAAGAAACGAGATGAGTGTTTATGGATTTGGCTTGCCAACTACACCGAATTTAACAGCGCTAAAACAAAGTGGCAATGCAATCATATACACAAATACTATCTCCCCAGATACTTATACAAACGGCTCTCTTGCCAAAGTTTTAAATTTTTCAAACTATGAAAGTAAAGAGCCTTGGAGCAAGAGCTTAAATATAGTTGATATGTTTAGTTTATCAGGATATAAAACATCTTGGATAAGCAATCAAGAAGGTGTAAGTGCTACCATATTATCGCCACACGCAAGTGTCGCTAAAAGATGTGACACTATATTTTTCTCAGATAAATTTGCTGCAGACTGGAACTATGCCGGTAAAAGTACAGACGGGGTACTCCTGCCTATAATTTTAAAAGAAAAACAAAACACCAATGGGCTGAATTTTTACACTATTCATTTAATAGGAAATCATTTCAAATATAAGTTTAGATATCCGAAAGAATTTAATAAATTTAGTGAAAATGATTTAAAAGCCAATCTAAACGACAAACAAAAACAGATTGTTGCACAATACTTAAATAGCGTACTCTATAATGACCACATAATAAACGAAATTTACAAATTTTTTAAGGACGATGAAACCTTAATAGTTTACCTTTCAGACCATGGTGAGACATTATTTAAAAAAGACAATGTATTAGAACACGGCATAACAAACCGCTTTGTTTTAGAAATTCCACTCATTTTTATAGGTACTGATAAATTTAAAGCAAGATATCCTGAAATTTGGCAAAAACTTGAAAATGCAAAAGATTATAAATTTATGAGCGATGACATCATTCATACTTTTGCTGATATTATTGGCGTAAAACCACTTGAATACAATGCCTCAAGAAGCCTAATAAGTGGTGAATTTAACGCAAGTAGAAAGCGTCTAATAAACGGCGTTGATTACGAAAGTATCAAAGACGTAAAACCACAATGGTAAAATTTGTCATAACAAAATTTAAAGGAGAAAAGATGAAGCTTATAAAAATGCTAATTTTAAGTGCGTTTTTTGCGCTAAATTTATCAGCACTGACTGAAGGCGTTGAGTATCAAACTCTAGCAAAACCGCTTAACGTGCCTAAAAACTCAGTCGTCAAGGTCTTTAGCTACGACTGCCCTCACTGCTATAAATTTGACCGAACTATCACAAGAAAGCTGATGGCAAAGCTTGATGGGGTCAAATTTATCCCATATCACCTAAGCACCAAAGGCAAGCTTGGCGAGACTACAAGTAAAATTTTCGCCGCTCTTATATCGATAGATGAGGCAAATGGGACTGATCTGCTAAGCGATGAGTCTAAATTTAAGCAAGCTAAATTTGCGATCTACAAAGCAAGGCACGATGAAAAAGATGACTTTAATGACGGCAAAGACAAGCAAAGATTTATCGATCTAGCGCTAAATGCGGCTCACGTGAGTAAAGACGAGTATGAAAAAGCGCTAAGCTCAGAGCGCGCAAAAGAGCTTTTAAACGAGTGGTTTGCCTCTTATGACGTAGCAAGTATCAGCGGTGTGCCAGCCTTTGTGGTAAGCGGCAAGTATCTGATAAATTTAAGCGCAGCATCGTCGATCGATGAGATGGCAAAGACGATAAAAGAGCTTTTAGATAAGTAACTTTAGCCTAAAATTTACGGACATTTTGGGCTTAGAAATGTAAATTTAAAGCAATTTTAGATAAACTCGGATCAAATTTCTAAAAAAGAAAGGTTTAATTATGAACGCTTCAGAATTCATCTGGATGGATGGAAAACTAGTAAAATGGGACGATGCAAAAGTACACGTTCTAACTCACTCTTTGCACTACGCTAATGCTGTATTTGAGGGCACAAGAGCTTATAAAACAAAAAAAGGTCTAGCTATTTTTAGACTCAAAGACCACACAAAAAGACTTTTAAGATCAGCAAAAATGACCGTTTTAAACGTGCCTTACACAGAAGAAGAGCTTGAAAAAGCGCAGATCGAACTACTTCGCGCAAACAAATATAACAGCAACGTCTATATCCGCCCACTTATCTTTTTAGGATACGGCGTGATGGGCGTAGCACACACAAAAGCACCGGTTCAAACTGCTATCGCTTCATGGGAATGGGGTGCTTACCTTGGCGATGAGGGTCTAGAAAAAGGCATCAGGGTTAAAATTTCAAGCTTTGCCAAACTAGCTCCTGCTGCTCAAATGAACAGAGCAAAAGCTAGCTCAAACTACTTAAGCTCTCAAATGGCAAACTACGAAGCAAAAGAGGCTGGATACGACGAGGCGCTACTTCTTGATAGCGAGGGCTTTGTAGCTGAGGGGCCAGGTGAGTGCTTCTTCATTGTTGAAAATGGCGCATTGATCACTCCACCAAATGACAACAGCCTACTTAGCATCACTCAAGATACAGTCATAAGACTTGCTCACGATCTTGACATCGAAGTAAGAAGAGAGCGCATCACAAGAGATCAGGCATACACAGCTGACGAGGCGTTTTTCACAGGTACGGCAGCCGAAGTAACACCGATAAATAGCATAGATAATCGCATCATCGGCAATGGTGCTAGAGGCGAAGTGACAAAGAGACTACAAAAAGCTTACTTTGACGTAGTTTATGGTCTAAACAAAAAATACGAATCATTTTTAACATATATTTAAGATTTAAAGGAACGAAATGCCCGCTGATTTAAATGATTATTTCAACAAAAAAAAGCCAGGTAATGACAATAGGGGCTCAGGTCAAAATAATGACAAAGAGCCACCTTTTAAAAAGGATTTTAAAATGCCAAATATACCAAGCGGCTTTGGCAAATTTGGTGCGCTAGCCTACATCATAATCGCCATTATCGCGATCCTTGCTATCACTCAGCCATTTAAAGTGATACACTCAGGCGAGGTCGGCATCAAAGCCACAGCGGGTAAATATGAGCCAAATCCTCTGCAACCAGGCTTTCACTTCTTTTTGCCATTTATCCAAAATATCATCGTAGTTGATACTAGAGTTAGGATCATCAACTACACTTCAGGCGAAGATATGGGCGAGAGCTTGCAAAAGTCTTATCAAGGAGCTGGAATTTTACGCAAAAACTCTATCTCAGTTTTGGACGCTAGAAATTTACCAGTTAGCATCGATATCACCGTGCAATACCGTCTAAATCCAGAAAATGCACCACAAACTATCGCATCTTGGGGTCTTAGCTGGGAGAGCAAGATCGTTGATCCTGTCGTGCGCGACGTGGTTCGCAGCATCGCTGGTAAATACACAGCCGAAGAGCTACCAACTAAGAGAAACGACCTAGCAAGGCAGATAGATGAGGGCATAAGAAAAGACATTGACTCACAGCCAAACAAGCCAGTCGAGCTCCTAACAGTGCAGCTTCGTGAGATCATCTTGCCTTCAAAGGTAAAAGAGCAGATCGAGCGTGTCCAGATCGCTAAACAAGAGGCTGAGAGGACAAAATACGAGGTTGAGCGTGCAAATCAAGAGGCTCTAAAACAAGCTGCCCTCGCAGAAGGTACTGCAAAAGCTGCTATCATCGAGGCAAAGGGTAAGGCTGATGCTATCAAGATAGAGGCTGACGCGACTGCGTATGCAAACAAAGAGATCGCAAAAAGTGTTGATCAAAATTTACTAAATTTAAAACAGATCGAGACACAAAATAGATTTAACGACGCTCTTAAAGAGAATAAAGATGCCAAAATTTTCTTAACCCCTGGTGGAGCTGTGCCAAATATCTGGCTAGATGCAAAAGATAGGGCAAAAGCTAGCTCAGTTAGCGAAAGGTAAAAATGAATAGCGTAGCAAAAAGTATAGACTGGCAAAAGGTTGGTGGATTGCTCCCGGTGGTGGTTTGTGATCACGCTACAAACGAGGTTTTGATGCTTGCTTATATGAACGAAGAAGCACTAAGCTTAACTCTATCTAGCCGCTACGCTCACTATTTTTCACGCACTAAAAATAGAATTTGGAAAAAAGGCGAAGAGAGTGGCAACACGCAAGAGATCAAGGCTGCATTTTTAGACTGCGACAACGACACCTTGCTTTTAAAAGTCGTTCAAAAGGAAGGCGCTGCTTGTCACACTGGGGCAAGGTCTTGCTTTTTTAACGAGATAAATTTAGAAAATTTAGAAATTTCAGATGAAAAAAGCGAGGTTAAAAAGCCAAGTTACGGCGTCATTGACGAGCTTTATCACGTTATAGAAGATAGAAAACTAAATGCAGATCCGCAAACTTCATACGTGGCAAGTCTTTTTAAAAAGGGTGAAAATCAAATTCTAAAAAAAGTTGGCGAGGAGGCTACAGAGCTTGTCATGGCGGCAAAAGAGCTTAGTTTTGCCAAGCAGACAAAACAAGATGAGCAAAAGGCAAAAAATGACCTCATATATGAAGCAGCTGATCTTTGCTTTCACGCGCTTGTGGCACTTTCAGCCCACAACATACATCCAGATGCCGTCAAAAACGAGCTTGCAAGACGTTTTGGCATGAGTGGCATCGAAGAAAAAAGATCGCGAGATGTTAAATAGCATCAAGCACAACATACTTTTCATACTTCAAAACGCCAAACTTATCGACTTTCTAGCCTATGGTTGGGTGTTTTTAGCATTTATATTTATCGTGCTTTTAGGAATTTTTGTTGCAATAAAATCATGGTGGCAGATAGGATTTTTATTTATCCTAGCTGGTTTTTTGGGACTTTTTGCAGGTAACTACTACGCAAACAAATATATAAATGAGAGCTTAAGACCTGTTAGCATAAGCAAAATAAACACAAAACAGCTTCAATATGTCGATGCGTTGATGGTTGATTTTAACATCACAAATAACTCAAACTACACATTAAACGTTTGCAAAATCGAGCTTGGCTTCTACCTTGGCTCAAAACAAAGCACGAGAAATTTTCTAAATTCACTCAATCCTTTTGCTAAAAAACGTATCATTTTAAATGAAGCGCTTTTGCCAAAGCAGAGTAAGCAGATAAGAGGATTTGTCAATGACTTTGCCTTCATTGACTACAATATCACCAAAAAAGCGGAGTGTTTTTGATGAGCTCAAACTACTTTACCATCGTTCATATCATCGTGCTTTTCGCGATCGCACTACTTTCTATTTTATTTCTTGTGCTCTCACTTAGAGCTGAGCGAAAGCTATTTTTATCGCTACTTTTTACAAATATTTTGGTCTCAACCACGCTTGCCATTTTTTTGATGCTAGTTCTTGATAAATACACCAAAAAAGGCATAGTCGAGGGCGTAAAAAGCGAGCGAGTGTTAAGAAATGAAAGCATCGTCTTTCGAGGTCAAGTAAGAAATGTCGGCAAATTTACCATTAGCAAATGCACTCTTACAATTAAGCTTATTAATCAGCCGCTAAATAAAAATGATCTTGGTGGCGAAGCGCTATTTAAACCAAGTGGGCTCTCATTTTTCTCATGGGTTTTTGGAGGCGATGAGGACGAGAGACCAAACACTGTTGCATACAAATTTGACGTAGCTCAAAATTTACCAAAGCAAAAAGCGGTGCCATTTACCGTAACTATGCCCTATCCGCCATATTTTAAAAATGGTATGAATATCACAAAACTTAGTTGCTACTAATAAATTTAGATAAATTCTTAGTATTTATTGCATTTTGTAGTTACAAACTGGCCAAATTTCTCTTAAATTTAAAAAGTTTAATACCTAAAAATTTGGCTTATATATAAAATAAAAAATTTTAAACCATTGCCTTATGGCTTTGGTTTAAAATTTAGTTTTAATGTCTTGAAAGATAGTTTGTATCGTAGTTGTTGCTTAAAAAGTCTTTATTTTCCATCATGGCGATGTGAAAATCTTTTGTTGTTTTTATGCCACTTATTATTAGCTGATCAAGAGCTACTTTCATCTTGTGAATGGCTCTATTTCTATCTGTGTCCCAAACTACGAGCTTGCCGATCATGCTGTCATAATACGGCGGTATAGAGTAGTCTTGATAGATGTGACTATCCATTCTCACGTTGCGGCCACCTGGACAGACATATTTTGTGATCTTGCCAGGGCACGGAGTAAAGGTGTTTGGATCCTCAGCTGTGATTCTGCACTCGATCGCATGGCCTTTTAGCTCGATGCTTTTTTGTGACGGTAGCTTTTCACCCTCAGCCACTTTTATCATAAGCTCGATGATATCAAGCCCACTTACCATTTCGCTAACTGTGTGCTCGACTTGAAGCCTTGTGTTCATCTCGATAAAGTAAAAGTCTAAATTTTTATCAACCAAAAACTCAAACGTACCAGCTCCCTCGTAGCCGATCGCTTTTGCCGCTTTTATGGCAGTTTCATGTAGCCTCTCTCTTGTTTTTTCATCAAGCAAGATGGCTGGACTCTCTTCGATCAGCTTTTGGTGACGGCGCTGCATAGAGCAGTCGCGCTCACCTATGTGAAGCACGTTGCCGTGGCTATCGCCGATGATTTGAACCTCGATGTGGCGTGGATTTAGGATATATTTTTCCATATACATTGTGCCATCGCCAAATGCACTCATCGCCTCACTCTCAGCAGACCAAAATGCTTTTTCTAAATCAGCCTCTTTTTCAACCACGCGCATACCGCGTCCGCCGCCGCCTGCAGCAGCTTTTAGTATGACAGGATAGCCTATCTTTTTAGCTAGCTCTTTTGCTGCTTTTGTGTCAGCCACAGCGCCGTCTGAGCCAGGGATGACTGGCACGCCAGCTCTTTGCATGACCTGTTTTGCCTTACTCTTGTCACTCATCAAAGCCATCGCAGCAACGCTTGGTCCAATGAATTTGATCTTGTGATGTGAGCAAATTTCAACAAAATTTTGATTTTCACTTAAAAAGCCATAACCTGGGAAGATAGCGTCTGCTTCGCTGATCTCAGCTGCGCTTATGATAGCTGGGATATTTAGGTAGCTATCGCTTGAGCGCTCTTTACCGATACAAATAGCCACGTCAGCGTATTTTACGTAAAGCGCGTCTTTGTCAGCAGTTGAATAAACTACAACAGCTTCTTTACCCATCTCCTTTATCGTTCGCAAAGCACGAAGAGCGATCTCACCGCGGTTTGCGATTAAAATTCTCTTTAATTCCATTAATTTTTCTCCACGCCAAATAACGGCAATCCAAACTCAACTGGCTGTCCGTCAGAGACTAGCATCTCAGTGATCTGGCAGTCAAACTCAGCCTCGATCTCGTTCATGATCTTCATAGCTTCGATGATGCCCACTACATCGCCTTTTCTCACTCTTTGACCTACTTTTACAAATGGTGCAGCGCCTGGGCTTGGAGCAGCGTAGAAAGTACCTACCATAGGAGATTTTATGCTATCTTTTGGCGAATTTGCAGCTGGTTTTACCTCTGAGCTAACGACAACATTTACAGGTGTTGGCGTTGGAGCTGCTGCTTGTGCCACTGGCTTCGCAGGCGCGCAATAATCTGCAAATTTCTCTAGCTCGACTTCAAAATCACCACTTTTTATCTTGATATGATTCATCTCCATACCATTAAAAAATTCGATAAGTTCTTTTATGTCTTCTTTTTTCATAGAAAAGTCTCCTAAATTTTTAATAAGCGCTTAATTGTAGCGAAATTTCATAAATTTAATTTTTAGCTGGCACAAATTTTGTGCTAAATCCTACTTTTTTCTAGCAAATTTATAACCCAAAACAAAATAAAACTAAGCATAACCAAAACAAGGCTTAAAGTGAGTGCCTGATCGCTTCTGCCATCATAGACTGCGTTCGTAGATAGCAAGTGAGATGGTGTCTGTTTCGCATATGATATTGCCACCTAAAATGAGCGTTATACCAACCTTGCCAAGCCCTCGCGAGAGCGCTAGGATAAAGGCTGCTGCCACAATATTTGCTGGGACGTAAAGTGCTTTATCTATCAAGACAAAACTACCAAATTCATCCTTGTACGCGTTTAGCTCAGTTTGATTGATAAAGTCAGCATCAACTTCGCCGCTTAATATATAGGTAACGACCTGTGTTACGCCAGCAACTGCTAAAATTTTATCCTTTAGCTCGCCCTCTAAATTTTGCTTTTTGCATAAAATTCACTAGCTCTTTTGCCTGCGCCAAATTTCGCTAAAATGGTATAATCTCGCAAAAACAAAAGGATAGACATGAACGAACTTGAGCTAAAGATGCAAGGCAAGATAGAGAGGCTAACAGATAAGACTTTTAGGCTAGATCCAAGGATCGGCGAGGGCTATTTCACAGCGAAATACTTTCTAAAAGTAAATGAGATAATTAAGCAAAACCTGCCTAATCAGCACGTGACGATGCAGTTTTTCCAAAGGCGTGATGATATCGTGCTTTGCGGTATCGACGAAGTTTTAGCGATAGTCAATAAATTTGCCAAAAATCCAAGCGAGCTTGAAATTTACGCGCTTGATGATGGCGATATCATAAATGCAAACGAGCCAGTTTTAAAGATAAGCGGCAAGTATGAAAATTTCGGCTTTTTAGAAAACGTGATCGACGCGACGCTTACTAGAAGAAGCTGCGTGGCGACAAACTCTAGAGACGTGATAAGAGCGGCAAATGGCAAGGTCGTCTTTAGCATGGCAGACAGACAAGACGACATCTGCACGCAGCCAGGCGACGGATATGCCTCATTTATCGGCGGCATCAAAAAGGTCGCCACAGACGCTCAGGGCGAGCTTACAGGGCTAAAAGGTGGCGGCACCATGCCTCATGCGCTCATTCAAATGTGCGGCGGAGACGTGGTGAAGGCTTGTCAAATTTATGCCAAAACCTTTGAAAACGAGCAGATCACGGCACTAGTTGATTATAACAACGATGTGATAACAGACGCACTAAAGGCTGCAAATGCCCTAAAGGAGAGACTTGGCGCGGTTAGAGTGGATACTAGTAAAAATTTGATAGATAGGTATTTTGAGGACAAAGATACGAGCAAATTTGACCCGCATGGCGTTTGCAAGGAGCTTATATTTGCTCTAAGAGAGGCGCTTGATAAAGCTGGCTTTAAGCACGTTAAAATAGTCGTTAGCTCAGGCTTTAACCCGCAAAAAATGAGCGAATTTGAGAAATTTAACACCCCAGTTGATATTTACGGCGTGGGAAGCTATCTTGTTAAAAATGATATTTGTGGCTTTACAGGCGATCTAGTCGAGCTAAACGGCAAAAATGAAGCTAAATTTGGCAGGAAAAATTTCGCTTCAGATAGGCTAAAAAGAGTGAAATTTTAGGAGAAGAAATGAAATTTATAAAAATTTTAACGTTTCTAGCGCTTTTGCTGACCGCCTGCTCCGCGGCAAACTACGCTAATGCCTTTGAAAAGGTTGGTATCCTTGAGGACGGCGTTTATCGCTTTAGTCAAAATGGTATCGGTGTCAAAAAAGACCTACTTGTAAAGGTGATCTCAGTGCAACATGCGGACAACTCACGCAAAAAGATCATCTCCATGCTAAATATCCCTAAAAAGTCTAAAATTACAGACTTTAAAACAAGCGATGCAGGCGTGATAGTCTGGCCATTTTACGAGTTTGATGGCAAATTTATAACGACAATAATCGTTGAAAATATAAAAAAAGAAGATAGCGATCAAAAGCTGATTAAGATGCTTGAACTTAAGCATCCGTTTTACTCAACGCTCCAAGCTCGAAGAAAAGGGGCTAAAGACGCCATAGACGTGAAATACGTGCTAAATTTCAAAGAGGCAAAGCTGGTAAAATCGTTTTAAAACCGCCCTTAAAACTTTATTTTAAATAAATTTCATTAAAATGGCGTAATCAAAAAAAGGATCATCTTTGCATAATCTAAAAACTATAAACGTCGCTCACTCGCCGGACGCTGACGATATTTTCATGTATGCTGCGGTCAAATTTGGCTGGGTTAGCAGTAAAAATTTAGCCTTTACATCAAAGGCGCTTGATATAGAAACGCTAAACGAAGAGGCGCTAAAAGGCACTTATGAGGCTACGGCGATCAGCTTTGCACTCTATCCTAAAATTTGCGATGAATTTGCACTTTTACGCTGCGCGGTGAGCTTTGGCAACGGATATGGTCCAAAGCTTATCAAGCTAAAAGATAAGCAGCTAAAGCGAAATTTCAAGGTCGCACTCTCTGGCAAAAACACGACAAATGCCCTGCTCTTTCGCATAGCCTACCCAGAGGCAAGGATCGTTTATAAAAATTTCTTAGAGATCGAAAATGCCGTGCTTAGCGGCGAGGTCGATGCTGGCGTGCTCATACATGAAAGTATCTTAAATTTCTCTGACAAGCTCTGCGTCGAGCGTGAAATTTGGGATATCTGGAGCGAGCTAAACGGCGAAAATTTACCGCTTCCACTTGGCGGTATGGCGCTTAGACGAAGTCTGCCGATAACTGACGCCATCGAGTGCGAGAGAGTGCTTAGCGAGGCCGTTAGGATCGCCACTTCGCACAAGCCATTTTTATCTCACATGCTAATGGAGCGAAATTTAATAAGAGTTGGCAAAGACGAGCTTAAAGCGTATCTAAATTTATATGCAAATGACGAGTCCATCAGCATGAACGAAACGCAGCTAAAAGCGCTAAATAAGCTCTATCAAATAGGCTATGATAAAGGCTTTTTTGAAAAGCCAATCGACGTAAACGACTACCTAATCCCAACTGAATACAACGAAGCAAGGTTTAGCTGATGCAAAGTACGCTTGTCTCGCTTGGAGTTGAAACCTTTAAGATCGCCCTTTATATCAGCCTTCCGATGCTGCTAAGCGGACTAATCGCTGGTCTTATCATCTCCATCTTTCAAGCGACCACGCAGATAAACGAAACCACGCTAAGCTTCGTGCCAAAGATCTTGCTAGTCGTCGTTGTCATCATATTTTTGATGCCTTGGATGATCTCGATGATGGTTGAATTTACCACTCGTATGCTTGATTTTATACCGGAATTTATCCAGTGACGAGGCTTGTTGATTTTTCTAAATTTACCTCTGTTAGGATCGGTGGCGTGCATGAAATTTTCGAGGTTGATAGCCTTGAAGATCTAAGCTCGCCTCACTTTTTAGGCTCTGTGATGATAGGTGGGGGCAACAACTTGCTTATCTCGCCAAATCCCCCAAAAATGGCGATGCTTGGCAAGAGCTTTGACTACATAAATTTAGAAATTTGTGATGAAAAAATTTGCCTTGAGATAGGTGCTGCGACAAAATCAGCTAAAATTTATAACTTCTGCAAACAAAACAATATAGCCGGCCTTGAGTTTTTAAAAAACATCCCTGGCACGCTTGGCGGACTTATCAAGATGAATGCTGGGCTGCTTAAATTTAGCATAAGCGACAATCTCACACATGTGCGTCTGGCTCGTGGCTGGGTGAGCAAAGATGAGATAAGCTTTAGCTACCGCCACAGCGGCATAGATGAGGCCATTTTGGGAGCTAAATTTAAGCTTCAAAGCGGCTTTGACGCGAGCATATCTGAAGCTATAAGCGCAAAAAGAGCAAATCAACCAAAAGGAGCTAGCTTTGGCAGCTGTTTTGTAAATCCAGATGGGCACTTTGCAGGGGCATTGATTGAAGCGGTGGGGCTAAAGGGGTATGCGATCGGCGGAGCGAAATTTAGCGAAGAGCACGCAAATTTTTTGATAAATTTTAACCACGCAAGCTTTGAAGACGCCACAAATCTTATAAATTTAGCAAAGGCTAGGGTTTTAGAGAAATTTGGCGTAGAGCTTAAGACTGAAGTTTGCATTTTATAAGGATAGTGATGAGTGAGTTTTTGAGCGAAGTTTTTACCCTTTCACTTTTGTTTATAGCTATCGGTTTTTACGCCATTTATAGGGCTAAAAAGGCACAAAGCGAGCATGAGAAAAATGTGGCTGATTACGATAAAAATCTGCTAAATTTCGCCAGAATTTTAGGCGTAAAAGATCATATCGACCTAGTTAAATTTGATGAAATTTTAGCGCAGGCCTTAAAAGAAAAACTAATTTTTAAATTTAATAAATCTACTACCAAAGAGGAATTTATCTCTTTTATAAAAGATGAAAATTTTAAAACCAAACCCCAAATTTCACAAAATCATATCGATGAAGCTTTTTTAAATCTTTGCGCAAGCTCGCTTATAGAGCCGCTTAAGCTTGCGATACTAAAAAATGAAGATCAAATTTATGGATTTTTGTTTGAAAAAGAGCAGCTTTTTGCTCTTATTGATAGCGCTGCGCTGCTTGGCGAAAATATTATAATTTGCGAGTAAATCAAGTAAAATTCATCTCTTTTTAGATAAAATCAAGTCAAATTTCAACTATAAGGTAAAAAATGGCAAAAGAAAAAGATAGTGACAAAAAAATAGCTATCCCAGAGAGCGAAGCGGACAAGAAAAAGGCGCTCGAGCTTGCGCTAAAGCAGATCGATAAAGCTTTTGGCAAGGGCACGCTTTTAAGACTTGGCGACAAAGAGGTTGAGGCGATCGAGTCGATACCGACTGGCTCGCTAGGACTTGATCTGGCTCTTGGCATAGGCGGCGTTCCAAAAGGCAGGATCATCGAGATCTACGGACCAGAGAGCTCTGGTAAGACCACGCTCACACTTCACATCATCGCTGAAGCACAAAAAGCTGGCGGAATTTGTGCGTTTGTCGATGCAGAGCACGCACTAGACGTAAAATACGCTTCAAATTTAGGCGTAAATACCGACAACCTTTACGTCTCTCAGCCAGACTTTGGCGAGCAGGCACTTGAGATCGTTGAGACACTTGCAAGAAGCGGTGCGATCGATCTTATCGTAGTTGATAGCGTTGCTGCACTTACTCCAAAGAGCGAGATAGACGGCGATATGGGCGATCAGCATGTTGGTTTGCAAGCAAGGCTTATGAGCCAGGCGCTTAGAAAGCTAACTGGAATTTTAAGCAAGATGAAGACAACTGTTATCTTCATCAACCAAATTCGTATGAAGATCGGTATGATGGGATATGGCACGCCAGAGACCACAACTGGAGGTAATGCACTTAAATTTTACTCATCTGTAAGAATAGACGTAAGAAAGATAGCTACACTTAAACAAAATGACGAGCCTATCGGCAACCGCACAAAAGCAAAAGTCGTTAAAAACAAGGTGGCACCTCCATTTAAAGTGGCTGAATTTGACATCATGTTTGGCGAGGGTGTGAGCAAAGAGGGCGAGATCATCGACTATGGCGTAAAACTAGACATCATCGACAAATCAGGCGCGTGGTTTAGCTACAAGGCCGAAAAACTAGGTCAAGGTAGAGAAAACGCCAAAGCCTACCTAAAAGAGCACCCAGAAATTTCTGACGAGATAGTAGCGGCGATAAAAGGCTCAATGGGGATAGATCACCTAATAAGCAGCAGCGCAAAAGACGAAGACGACGACACAAACGAAGCAGGAGATGAATAATGGTATTTATTGAAGATGTAGAAGCTCACGAGGTTTTAGACAGCAGAGGCAACCCAACAGTCCGCGCAACAGTTAGACTAAGCGACGGCACCGAGGCAAGCGCGATCGTACCAAGCGGTGCAAGCACTGGCAAGCGTGAGGCGCTCGAGCTTCGCGACAAAGACGAGAGATATGCTGGCAAAGGCGTTTTAAAGGCTATTTCAAACGTAAATGAAAAGATCGCAGAAGCAGTGATAGGACTTGATGCTTACAACCAAAAAGCAGTCGATGCGGAGATGCTTGAGCTTGATGGCACGCACAACTACTCAAATTTAGGCGCAAACGCTGTCCTTGGCGTATCTATGGCGGTAGCTCGCGCAGCTGCAAAGAGCCTAAATATCCCACTCTACCGCTATCTTGGCGGTGCAAACGCTAGCATCTTGCCAGTGCCGATGTTTAACATCATAAATGGCGGCGCGCACGCAAATAATAGCGTTGATTTTCAAGAATTTATGATCATGCCATTTGGCTTTAGCACATTTAGCGAGGCGCTAAGAGCTGCAACTGAAATTTACCACAAGCTAAAATCTATCCTAAACGCAGCTGGACACAGCACAGCTGTCGGCGACGAGGGCGGTTTTGCTCCAAATTTAAAAGACAACGAAGAGCCACTAAAGCTCATATCACAAGCCGTAAAAGAGGCTGGATATGAGCTAGGCAGCCAGATAAAACTAGCCCTTGACGTCGCTTCAAGCGAGCTTTACAAAGACGGCAAATACGAGCTTGAAGGCAAGAAATTTAGCAGCGACGAGCTCATTAGCTACTATGAAAAACTTTGCGAAAAATATCCGATATTTTCTATCGAAGATGGTCTTAGTGAGGATGACTGGAGTGGCTGGGCCGAGCTTACAAAAAGGCTTGGTAGCAAGGTGCAGCTAGTTGGCGACGACCTATTTGTTACAAATGAGAAAATTTTACGCGAAGGCATCGAGAAAAAGATCGCAAATGCGATCCTCATCAAGCCAAATCAAATAGGCTCAGTCACGCAAACTATGCAAACTGTCCGCCTTGCTCAAAGAAATGGCTACCGCTGCATAATGAGCCACAGAAGCGGCGAGAGCGAAGATGCGTTTATCGCTGACTTCGCAGTCGCACTAAACACTGGCGAGATAAAGACGGGTGCCACTTCAAGAAGCGAGCGCAACGCGAAATACAACCGCTTGCTTGAGATCGAGCTTGAGGCGGGTGAGTTTTTAGGGGATAATATTTGAGCGAAATTTTAGATGAATATGGCAAAGAAGATGGCATATTTCATAAAATCATAAAATTTGTTCGGCCGACATTACGCTACGTCATAGCCACCATTTGCGTGGCTATGTTTGCCTTTTACGTGGGCAACATGATGTTTGGCAAACGCTCACTTGATGTCATGCTAAGCCTTCAGAGCAAAAAAGAGAGGCTTAGCGAAGACGTGGAAATTTTAAAAAAGATGAATGCACGTCTGCAAAAAGATTATTTTGAACTACAAGGCCTTGAGCCAGACTCTAATAAAAAGTAGGAACGATGAAGAAAATTTGGTTAGTTTTATCTATATTTACAGCGAGCTTATGCGCTAGAGAAAACCCATTTATGCCTATTAGCGAGCTAAACACAAGCGTTATGACGACAAATGTCGTAGAGAAATATGACAGTTTCAACTCGCTCTCGTTTAAATTTCCAAGCGATGCGATGCTTTTGCTTGATGTCACCATAAGATACAGAGCAAATGACGGCAGCATAAAAGAAAAAAGACTAACCGATATAAACAAAACTATCGACTGGAACGATGAATTTGCCCTAAGCAAGATGAAAAATCCAGAACCAGTCGCAGCTAAAAAACTAGATGTTTCTGTCACGATGGCGGATGTACCAGCTCAAAAGGTTAGCACGCCGGTGATAATAGAAAAAAATGAGACTAAAATTTCAAACAAAGATAGAAATAAAAGCTCAGATGTGCCAACTCCAAACGTCGTGGTGATCGACCTTGGCACAAAAAAAGCAAAAGAGCCTGCTAAACCTGAGCAAAAGGTAGTCGAAGTAAAAATTGAGCCTACTACAAAGCCTGTTCAAGAGACAAAAAGCAGCGAAAAAGAGGTTAAATTTTTAGGATTTATCAGCTTTTTAACACATGAAAAAGAGCTAAATATCATCACAAAAGCTAAAAATTTAAAACATTTTGCTTACGAGAAAAATAAGATCGTACTTGACTTTGCAAAACCTCCAAGAAGCTTTAAAACTAGAAATTTAAAGCTTGAAAACAATACTTTTAAAAACGTCATAATCGGTTGGCATGACAAGTATTTCAGAGTGGTTTTAGAGCTTGATAAGATGCATAAATATAAGCTTGAAGCCGTTGGAAATGGATATGTGCTTAAGCTTTTATAGTTTTTGATGTTTAAATAGCCTGCCTTTTAAATTTCTCTTGGTCGTAATCAGAAAAAAGCTTAACACTAGTGTAAGAAGTCCTTGGGTATGCAAGCCTAAACACCTCACGAATTTACACGCACTTTGATAGTGATAAGCTAAAACTTGCTGCCAAAGTGGCTGAGGACTTGGCAAATGAGAACGCTCAAAGCAAACTAGCAATATTAAATTTAACCAATACAAAATTTAAAACATCAAATTTAACTATGAAGCCGTATAAATATGTGAGAATTTTTAGCTTATAAGCAGTCTAAAAGCTTGCCCTGCATATAAATTTACGCCGCACGAGCAAAAAGCCGTACGAAAATGAAATTTGGCGAGCAAATTTTACTCTGCTCGCCAAATTTATCAAACTAGCCTATCTTTCTTATCTTTGCAGGCAGTGCTTGTCTAGCACAAGTACCCACCAGCCAGTCATTTAGGCTAAATTCGCCATTTCTTTTTGGATCAAGAAGTCCAAGCTTGTTGTGATTGACCCCTTTTTCTAAATTTGCTATCCCAAAAGCTGGCTTTCCATCGACGATGTGCGTTCTTATACCAAACTCGTCATGGCCAAATCCATGCTCTATGCTGATAACCCCGCTAGCAACGCCGTCAGTTACAAATGCCTCGCCAACTTGCGCTCCATAAGGCGTAGTCACTTTGACCTTATCGCCTGAGCGAATGCCCTGCTCGTTCGCTACATCTGGTGCTATCCTTACGAAGTTGCTAGGATGAACGGCTCTTAGCCTTGGGCTAACAAATGTGTAGAAGTGCTGGATATTTGACTTTCTTGAGCTAACTGTGTATTTCCACTCAGAGCGTGGGAAAAATTTCTCAAGCGGCGTGCCGTCACTTGCTACTGGCAACATCAGACTTGGCACTCCTGGCATATATTCGCCCGTTACTGAGTGTCTGTGTCCGCCAAGTGGCTCATAGTAGATAGAAGCTGGCGTAGGCGCTGGCACTTTTACGGTTGCTTTATCGCCCTTGTACGCGCTCTCGTAGCTATCATATCTACCGCCTTTTGCTAGCACGTGCGCTACTTTTGGCTTCTCTTCGTCTTTTAGATAAGGATCGAGTTTTGTCATCACTCTTGATATCTTACTAAGCTTTTTATCCTCGTCGCTTATATCTTTCACACCCTCGCCGTCAAAGGCTAAATTTGCTAGTGCAGCTGCGTAATACTGCTCTTTTACGTCAAGGTCCATGAAATTTCCGTCTTTGTCTTTGAAGGCATTTTTACCAAAGCCTTTTAGACCAAGTCTCTTTGCTACGGCTATATAAAACGCCTCAACGTCGATAACGCCGCCGTTTTTATCCTTTGCCTGCTTTGAGCTAACGGATGGATAGCGCACGACTGAAGTTTTAGCGATCGTTCCCCAAAGAGAGTTTGGAAGCGCCCAGTTTTCTAAATTTACCCCGTCTGGCACGATGTAGTCAGCATAGGCGTTTGTCTCGTTCATAAAGGCGTCGATACCCACAAAAAGTGGTAAATTTTTACTATCTTTTAGCGCGTCTAAAACCGCTCTTTCAAGTCCGGCCTGGCCGTAAAGTACGTTTGTCATGTAGTTTATGAAAACTTTTACTTTGTATGGGTAGCCAGCCTTGTGGCTCGTGAGCGTTTCATTTACAAGTGGCATAGAGATAGGATACCATGGCTGAGTTGATGGATAGCCGCTGCCGCCAGCTGCTACTTTGCGCTTATACTCAGAGCTTGTTTCGTAGTATTTGCCTGATCTTGATAAATTTAGACCATTTGGCTTATAAGCGCCCTCAAAGCTCTCAAGGTCATATCTGCCCTTTAAAAACTCGTGTGTGCCGGCACTTGCATTGACGTTGCCACCTTTGTAGCCGTAAGTGCCCATTAGCGTATTTAGACAAAGAATCGCGTAGGTAGTCATACCAGCTTGCGTATGCATCATACCGCCATGCACGTTTGTGCTCACCTGTCTGCCATTTTTGGTGAAATTTTCGCAAAGCCAGATAATATCTTCAACGCTAACACCGCAAATTTTTGAGTACTCATCTAGGCTGTGCTTATAAGCTGACTCTTTTAAAAGCTGCATTGAGCTTTTTACTTCAACTTTTTTGCCATCTATTAAAATTTTACCTTTGTAGTAGAGTTTGGCTGGTTCATTTACCTTGTAGCTTTGTATCTTGCCATCTTGCGAGCAGACCTGCCACTCGTTATTGATAAGTGCAAATTTGCCGTAGTCTTTGTGGCCTTTTTCGGTGATGACTAGATGTGTGGCGTTGCACCAGTGTATCTCGCCTGCAAGTTTTGCTTGGTCTAAATTTGGCTGGATAAGGTAGTTTGTAGCGTATTTTTCATTTTCTATGATCCAGCGTATCATCGCCATGGCTAGAGCTGAGTCGGTGCCTGGCTTTATCGCTATCCAGCGGCCTTTGTCTGAAGAGGCGTATTTTACAGCATTTGTAACGCTTGGGTCGACCACTGCGTAGCTAAAGTCATCTCTAGTGCCTCTTGCGTAAGAGAGCATTTTTGCCTGTTTTTGGAAAGGGTTGCCACCATTTGACGGCGAAGTGCCCCAGTAGATAACAAATTTAGAGTTTTCATAGTCTGGTTTTGTGTGTGCAAAACCCTTTGCGTTGTGCGTGATCTTGCCACCGACCCTAAAGCCGCCACCGCAAATTCCGCCGTGTGAGTAGTGATTGATAGTGCCAAATGACTTTTTGACAAAGCGATCGACGATATCAGAGCGTCCGTCATATAGGTAAAAGCTTAAAAATTGATTACGCTTGGTGCCGTACTCTGGGTTTTCGCTGTCGATTAGCTCGTCGCTATATATCGCTCTTAGCCCGTCCACGTGTCCCTCACCAAAGAGATCTCCGCCCTCTACTACCTCTTCTACTAGCTGCTCAAAGCTTATGCTCTTCCACTTGCCCTCGCCTCTTTTGCCAACTCTTTTTAGCGGAGTTAGTATCCTTGCAGGTGAGTCTATCATCTCAGGCAATATCGCCCCTCTGGCGCAAACTGTGGCTCGCTTTTCATCTTCGCCGCTTAGTGTTGTGGCAAGCAAAGCGTCGTTTATCGATGTGTCAAAATTTGCCCAGTGTACGTTTGAGAGTGGATTGTATGGGTTGCCGCTACATCTTAAAACGCGGTCGTTTTTGTCATCTACGTGAAGTCTTATGCCACACTTTGTCGTACAGCCGTGGCACATTGAAAAGACAACGCTATGTCCGTAGTTGAGTGAAATTTTGCCGTCTTTTACGCTAAATTCAGGCTCTAGTGAGTTTGACTGCGGTTTGTAGTCGTCTTTTTCGCCGTCTGCTAGCACAGCGCTTGCGGTTAGTGTTGAGAGTACGGCTGATCTTTTTAAAAATTCTCTTCTTTGCATTGCTTATTTCCTTTACTGTGCTATCTCTTCGCTCCAGTTGATAACCTTTTGATATCCGTTTTCAAGCTCGAGTTTCTTATCGTTTTTAGCCAAAATTTCGCTGACGCCGTGGTAGAACACCTGTGGATTTGTATTTTTAGGGCTATCTATGACCATAGTCTCATGTGTGGCTAGAAATTTTCTGATATTTGAGTTAGGATCATTAAGATCTCCTATTATACGGCTACCGCCCACACAGCTCTCTACGCATGCTGGCTGAAGTCCCGCTCTTAGTCTGTGGTCGCAGAAGGTGCATTTATCGGCCTTGTAGGTATGCAAGCTAAGATATCTTGCGTGATATGGACAGGCCTCCACACAAAGCGCACAGCCTATGCACTCTTTTGTGTCGATCTTTACGATGCCGTTGCTTCTTTGGTAGCTTGCTCCAGTTGGACAAACGTCGATACAGGCTGGCTTGTTGCAGTGGTTGCAAAGTCTTGGAAGTGACGCAATGACCGCCATTTTGCCGCTCTTATCCTTTGCCTCGTACTCAGAAACGATGGTCCTAAAAGCACCTGGTTGAACGTCGTTTTCCAACATACAGCTCATAGTACATGACTGACAGCCAACACATCTTGTTAGATCTATCGCCATGCCGTAGCGAACGCCACTACCGCCAAAGTCCTTTGGTGCTGCTTTTAGCGCAGTCGTAGCGAAAAACAGTCCTGCAGCTGTGATGAAGCTGCGACGAGAGTTTAGGGTCTGTTGCATAAGAAATTCTCCTTTCTTTTTAGAAGTTTTTCTTATTTTAACATAGTAAATTTTTTTTCTAAAGTTTATTTTATATTTTTGCAAAATGTATTAAATTTTGAGAATTTTTGTAGCACTTTGTGAGTAAAATTTGGAGGTAAATTTAGAGAAAAAGATAGAAATTTAGCTTCTATCTTTTTAAATTTATGCTCTGTGATTTAGCATATAAAGGCGGATGACTTGCTCGGCAGTCATCTTTAAATTTCTAATGGCATTATCTTTTCGCATAGCTTCTTCAAGGCTCATTGGTTCATTTAGTATGCAAAAATACGCATCTATGCCGTGTTTATGGCAGTCTTTGGCGCACCTTTGCACGCTTCCAGCAAGCGCAATAACTGGCTTATGATGCCTCTTAGCTAGCTTTGCCACGCCTGTTGGAGTCTTGCCCATGGTACTTTGAAAGTCCATACGACCCTCGCCAGTGATGACAAGATCGGCCTTTTTGATCTCATCTTCAAGTGCGATGGTCTGCGTGATGATCTCGATACCAGGCCTAAGCTTTGCGCCCAAAAATGCAACAAAAGCAAAGCCAAGTCCGCCAGCTGCTCCAGCGCCCTTTTGCGTGTGAAATTTAGTGCCATTTTTCTCTTTTACAAGGCTTGCAAAGTGCTTTAGCCCATCATCAAGCTGCTTTACCATGCGACCATTTGCGCCCTTTTGTGGGGCATAGACGTAGGCAGCACCCTTTTGTCCGTAGAGTGGATTATCCACGTCACAGGCGATTAAGAATTCGCACTCTTTTAGCTCTTTTATAGCCTCTTCATCTGAAAAGTCGCAAATTTGAGCTAGATCTTCACCTTTACCCTCAAGCAAAGCGCCATTTTTGTCATAAAATTTAAAGCCAAGAGCGCTTAGCATACCTGTGCCAGCGTCATTTGTAGCACTTCCGCCAATACCTACGATAAATTTCCTAGCACCCTTGCTAATGGCATCTTTTATCATCTGACCAAAGCCAAATGTGCTAGTTTTCATAGGATTGCGTTCATTAGTATTTATAAGAGTAAGACCAGAAGCACTTGACATCTCAAGTATGGCAAGGTCATCTTTTAGAGCATATCTAGCTAAAATTTCAGTGCCAAGTGGGTTTTTGACGATGATATCTATAAATTTAGCATCAAGTGCGTCAGCCATAGCCTCCACGCTGCCCTCACCGCCGTCAGCTACTGGCTTTACTATAACATCACAAAAGTCTTCAAGGGCTTCTTTTATAGCAAGGCCCGCTTCAAGCGAGCTTAGCGAGCCTTTTAATGAATCTATCGCAACCAAAATTCTCATAAAAGCACCAAAGATAGTATATAAACGCTGATCATACCAACAACGCCCATGATAAATGTCATCGCTGTTTGTGTGCGGTAACCTTGATCTGCGGTCATCTTACTGAAGTTTGTTACGACCCAGAAGTAGCTGTCGTTTGCGTGAGATACGCACATCGCGCCAGATGCTATCGCCATGACACAAAGCGCAGCTGAGATTTCGCTCGTAAAGCCAAGTGTGTGCATGAGCGAGTTATCAGCGCTAAATGCACCCATGATAGAGGCTGTCGTGATGATAGCCACGGTCGAGCTTCCTTGAGCAGTTTTTAGCACGGCTGAGATGATGAATGGGAAGAAAATTCCTATCGCTTTTATAGTTGAGGCATTTTCTTTTATGAAATTTACAAAGCCAGCCTCAGTGATGACGTTGCCTAAAACGCCGCCAGCTGCGGTGATAAAGAGTATAGGACCTGCGATCTTTAATGATTCGTTTGTTATATGGTCAAATTCTCTCATCTTTTTAGTTTCTGCTAGTAAAAATACACAAAAGATCACGCCGATCGCAAGGGCGATGATAGGGTTACCTAAAAATAAAAATACTTTTGGTAAAAAAGAAGCCTTATCAAGCATGCTTTGCTTTGCCAAAACGTCGATCACAGAGCCAACCGCCATGAAAATGATAGGCATGATGATAGGTGCGATGCTTAAAAATCCGCTAGGCAATTTGCCAAATTTATTTAAAAGCTCCTCGTAGCTCGCTGTTATCGTAGCGTCAGCCTCTTTGTCGCTGATAGTTACGCTTTTAGCGATGCTTTTTGAAAAGAAATAGACAGCTACCAAAACAGGCACCGAAACTACTGTACCCATGATGATGACAAGAAGTAAATTTCCGCCAAGGCCAAGTGTGCCAGCAGCAGCTATTGGACCAGGAGTTGGCGGGATGAAGACGTGAGAAGCGTATAGACCGCCGCTAAGTGCTACTGACATAGCAACTGGGCTTGCTGCGATCTTTTTATAAAGTGCTTCGCGGATAGAGTTTAATACGACAAAACCACTATCGCAAAATACTGGTATGCCAACAACCCAGCCCATTATAAGCATGGCAAGCTCAGGGCGTCTTTGTCCGACTAGCTTTACGACCATGTCAGCTAGCTTTAGCGCAGCTCCCGTTTTTTCAAGCACTGTACCGATGATCGTTCCAAAGATGATGACGATGCCGATGCTCTTAAATGTGCCACTAAAACCAACGCCTATCATCGCTGGGATCTTGGATAGATCGATACCTGCGACGATCGCAAGCACCAAAGATATACTCATAAGTGCCAAAAATGGATGCACCTTGAACTTTGAGATCATAAGGATCATAAGGATGATTGCTATAACAAAACAGACAATCAAAGCTATACCGCTCATAAAAACTCCTTTATTGTGAGATTTTGCTAGTGATTTTAGCAAAATTTGCTTATATTTTTTCTAATATTTTTAAGTTTTTCTATTAGTTAAATTTTTTTCATTATTTATGTAAATTTTAGATTACCTGCCCAAATTTAGCCACTTTATAAGATTAAATTTTTAAGGCTATTTTAAAATAACAAAGCCAAGACCAACCTTATCTGTGTGCCTATCATAATCAATCAAGCTCTCGCCATATCCTGTAAAATACTGCAAATAGCCATAAACGCCGCTTGAAAATATCGGAAACATATATGAAATTTCAGCAGCACCTTTATTTGTTTTATCAAAATGTAAGTTATTTCTTAGCATTAGGCTAAAAATTTGATCATTTAGCTTGTAGCTAAGCCTTACGTCGCCGTGTCCGATGTAGTTTAAAATTTCTTTATTGTCGTTCTTTTCGCCGATCACGCTCCAAACTCTTGGTGAGACGCTAAAGTTGCCATAGACAAAGTCGCTTTGCACGTAGGCTCTGTTCCAGCTTCTTGATTTGCTGCCATCTCGTCCATTTGACTCATGCAAAAGGCCAAATTTTAGATTTTGGATGCCGATTTTCTCTAGATATTTTGGTGAGGCAAAATTTAAGAAAATTTCTGGCTGATAGTTTGTCTCGCGAAACGGCGATGACTTTTTAGTGATCTGCCACCACGAAGTCTGCGTATAGGCTGCCACTAGGCTCTCTCTAAGGCCAAAAACGTCGTAAAATAGCGGCTTTGCAAGGCTTATTTGAAACTTGGTCTCAACGCTCTTTCGCCCATCATCTGGCACAGTTTTAGCGTAAGTTACTGGAAAAAGGTAGTTAAATTTATAAAGTTCTATGCCAAGTGCGTTTTGCAGATGGTGTTCAGCCTTGTTTTCTTGTGTGATCTTAGCCTGCTTTACCTTTGCTTCTGGCGTCGCTGGCTCGGCATTTAGGCTAGCCTTGGAGGCTAAGCCTTGCGCGTTTATAGAGTTTTCGGCAATGCTTTTATAAATTTGCATAGCACCTTTTATGTCGCCACTTTGCTCAAGTGCTTGCGCCCTTTGAAACTCGCTAAGTTCGCTTGCTGCTAAAAGGCTAAAACCAAAAGCCAAAAATGGTATAAATTTAGGCATCTTTTTGCTCCTTTTTTTGAATTTCGTTTGCTATTTTGTATTCTTCCGGGAAATTTACGTTAAAAAACTGCTCTTTATCATCAAAATTTACTATCTTGCACTTGCAGCTTTTTCGTAAAAGTCCGATTTTATGCTCATTTTTTAGGTAAAGCTCATGCGCAAGCGGGGCTAAGCCTGGGCTAAAAAAGCCACAAAGCGAGTGTATATGCTCATCATCGCCAGCTACGACCATGTCAAATTCATCTTTAAATTTAGCTAGCTCATCAAGGCTAGAAGGCTCAAAAAATGGCATATCAGCTGGGATGATAAAGACGCTATGATCAAAGCTTTTAAGCACAGAGTAAAGCGCTAGCATCGGCGAATAGTCCTCGCTGCTCTCATCTTTTATAAGCTTTAGTGGCGGGCTAAATTTCTCAAATTTGGAGCTTACAAAAACCTCATCAAAAACTTTGCTAAATTTAGCAACCTGATAGTGCGTAAGCGTTTCAAAACCCCCAAATGGTAAAAGCGTCTTGTCCTGACCCATGCGTGAGCTCTTGCCACCTGCTAAAATGACGCAAGTTTGCATTTTTATCCTTTTAAATTTTAAAAATTACAAAAGTATAACCAAATTTTCTAACTCATCTTGTTTTAAATTTATTATCACTTGATAAAAGCTTTGCCTTAAATTTGTAAAAAAGCGCTTTTGTCAAAGCAAGGGTTGCTTTCTAGCAGATAAAATAATTTTTACCTCGCTAATCATAAAGCTAGAAAATAACGGCTTACTTTTAAAGGAGATCACATGAGCGAAAGAAATTTGCAAATTTTAGGTTGGATAGGTACGTGCTTACCAGTTGTTATGTATTTTTCATACATCACACAAATAATGGGCAACCTTGATGGCCATAAAACGCCTTTTATCCAGCCACTAGCTGCTGCGATAAACTGCACGATCTGGACAAGTTACGGCTTGCTAAAAGCTAAAAAAGACTATCCACTTTCTGCCGCAAACTTGCCAGGCATAATCTTTGGACTTTTGGCAACTATAACAGCGTTTTAATGCTAAAAATAGACGGTAAATTTGCAAAAATAGCAGGATCTATCGGTTAAATTTAATTTATACAAAATGCTTTTGAATTTCTTTGATTTTTACAGATAAAACCAGATATTACAACGAAAAATTTCACAAGAAAAACATTTCACCAAATTTGTCAAAAATATAAGGCAAAGTATCGTGAGATGGGTTTAAGGGTTGCGACGTAAAAATTTAGCAAAGATAAGACAATTCAGTCTATCGAGCTAAATTTTTACTAGCTCCGTTAAAAGCGCTCGCGAGACGAGCCGTTAAATTCTAAAGATCACGCGGATCGGCGATTTTGCCTGCTATCGCTGAGGCCGCCACAACAGCCGAGTTGGCCAGATAAATTTCACTCGTTCTATCGCCCATACGGCCGACGAAATTTCTATTTGTCGTTGAGATACAGCGCTCATTTGCACCTAAAATGCCCATATATCCGCCAAGGCAAGCGCCACAAGTTGGGTTGCTCACAACCGCTCCTGCTTCGATGAAAATGTCGATAAGTCCCTCTTTTTCAGCAGCTCTTGCAATCTTTTGCGTCGCTGGAGTGATGATGAGCCTTGTTTTGCGAGCTACTTTTTTACCTTTTAGGATCTGTGCTGCGATGCGAAGGTCGCTTAGACGGCCATTTGTGCATGAGCCGATAAATGCCTGATCGATAGCTAGATCGTCGCGAACCGCCTGCCTTACGCTCTTGCCGTTGCTTGGCAAAAATGGATATGCGATGACTGGATCAAGATTTGTAACATCGATCTCTAAAATTTTGTCGTATTTTGCGCCCTCGTCTGAGTAGAAAAATTTTGGTTTATCACGTAAATTTTTATCTTTTAAAAACTCTTTTGTGATCTCATCAACTGCGATGATACCGCTCTTTGCTCCAGCTTCGATCGCCATATTGCACATTGAAAATCTATCATCCATGCTAAGGCCCTCTATCACCTCACCGCTAAACTCAAGTGCCTTGTAAAGTGCGCCATCAACGCCTATTTGGCGGATGATCTCAAGGATGAGGTCCTTGCCATAAACGTGCTTATCAAGCTTGCCTTTAAAGACGACTTTGATGCTCTCAGGCACTTTAAACCAGTTTTTGCCAGTGATCATCGCATAAGCTAGGTCGGTGCTGCCCATGCCGGTGCTAAAGGCTCCAAGAGCGCCGTGAGTACAGGTGTGGCTGTCTGCGCCGATGATGACGTCGCCTGGGATTACTAGCCCTTTTTCAGGCAAAAGCGCGTGCTCGATGCCCATATCTTTTTCGTCAAAATAGTTTTTAAGGTCGTGTTTGTAGGCAAATTCGCGTGAAATTTTGGCTTGATTTGCGCTTAGGATGTCCTTTGTCGGGATGTAGTGGTCCATCACGATAGCAAAGCCGTTTGGATTAGCTAGCTTTTTAGCGCCACTTCGCTCAAACTGCTTAATAGAAATAGGCGTCGTGATGTCGTTGCCTATGATCATATCGATCTTACTCTCGATGATCTCTCCTGCGCTTACCTCTTTGCCAACGTGATCTGAGAATATTTTTTCTGTGATGGTTTGTTTCATAAATTTCCTTTAAATTTTGAGGCGATTTTAACGAAATTTGTATAAAAAGATATTTAGCTAGCGCTTTAAGTCACTATAAATTTGACAAAAAATTTATTCTAAAAAATTTGGGCGGATAAGATTTACAAGATAGCATTTTCTTTTTGTATATTTTAAAATTATAATTTAAGTAACTAAAATCAATTCAACGTCAAATTTAGCCCTAAATTTTATTCTAAATCACTAAAATACTTTGTTTATTACTTTGGATAATTAAATTAATAAAATTTAGCAAAATTTATCATAACAAGCGTTATTTAGCTACTTTTTGCCATTTTTTCTTAAAAATAAAAATTAAGAGATATTATTTAACTTTTATTATAAAATACGCCGAAAATTTTAAAAGGATTTAAGATGAAAAGACTTTTTTCTAGCTTGTCTAACAAGATAGCCTTTTTGCTGACAGCTTGGATGCTAATAGGCATAGGCATATTTTTTAGCATAAACTACTCAAATTCCAAATCGGAAAAAATTCAGTCCTACAACAATGTGCGTAAAACTGGTCTAAAATCGACGATGTATTTTGTCGATGAGTTTTTAAAGTCAAGACTTCACATGGTGCAAACCTTTGCAAAAGAGCTAGAGGATAAAAAGCTCTATGTTAGCAGGGACGATATAGCTGAGGCGCTAAAGGGTGCGTTTGTCATTTCGCCATTTGACGCGCTATTTGTAGGCTACGCAGATAATGGCAACGTCATAAAGACTGATCTTTTGAAAAACAACGAGCCATTTTTGATACCAAATTTTGACGGTCGCACGAGGGCTTGGTTTAAGGGTGCGAGCAGCAGCGGCAAGCCTGGATTTTCAGAGCCATACGTAGATGTCACGACAAAGAATTTAACCATCACAGCCTACGCTCCTATCTTTGATGGCAACCACAAGCTTGTAGCGGTAATTGGCGCAAATATTTTCTTAAACGGCCTTAGTGAAGAGCTTTTAGAGATAAAAACAACTAAGACTTCAAACATCATGATCGCTGATGATGCTGGCAAAGTGATAGTTCATCCTGATATAAATTTAGTCTCAAACGAAGATGAAACCTATAAAAACCTCATCAAAGAAAATATGAAAAACAGCATAGATGGCGACAAGGTTTCGCTATTTTTCCATAATGGCATGAGAAATGTCATCTACTGCCAAAACCAAAAGCTAACAGGCTGGAACGTCTGTATAGTGGCTGACGCTGATGAGTTTGTGGCTGAAATTCAAAGCGCTTCAAATAAGCAAATTTTGATGTTTAGTCTGTTTTTGATCTCAGTCATCATCGCTATCATCGTGGTCGTTAGATACTTCTTAAGGCCGGTTTTAACGATACAAAATGGACTAATCGAAGTCTTTAAATTTATAAACAACAAAACTTCAAATGTCGAGCCTATCAAGCTAAAAACCAGCGACGAGCTAGGCGTTATGGCTAGCATTATCAATGAAAATATAGAAAGCACAAAAGAGAATTTAAACAGCGAGCGCGAATTTCTAGCCAAAACACAAGAATTTGTAAGCAAGATAAAAGGCGGCGACTTTAGAGCAACGCTTGAAGCGACGACAAACAGCCAAGCACTGCTTAAGCTAAAAGAGGCATTTGGCGAGCTACGTGACGCACTAAAGACAAATATCGCTTCAAATGAGCATGACATCTTAAAAGCGCTAGAAATTTACTTTAAAAATGACTTTACTGCCAGGATAAACGACGAGGGCGTCATCGCAAAAGGTATCGACGCACTTGGCGATAAGATCGCGCAGATGCTAAAAAATAATGAAGAGATCGCAAAACTGCTAGAAGATCGTGCAAAGGCGCTAAAAGGCTACATGCAAGAGCTTACCACTAAGGCAAACAAGAGTGCGACTTCGCTCTCTGAGGGTGCGGCCGCGGTTGAACAGATGAGTGCGTCTATGAGGCAGGTAAATGCAAGATCAGATGATGTCAAAAGGCAGTCTGAGGAGATAAAAAATATCATCACCATCATCCACGACATCGCCGATCAGACAAATTTACTAGCCCTTAACGCTGCCATTGAAGCAGCACGTGCGGGCGAGCATGGCAGGGGCTTTGCGGTGGTGGCTGATGAGGTTAGAAATTTAGCCGAGCGCACACAAAAAAGCCTTGGCGAGATCGAGGCAAATGCAAATATCCTAACGCAAAACATCGACGATATGAGCGCAGCGATAAATGAGCAAACCATAGCGATCGCTCAGATAAACACGCTAGTTGCCGATATCGACAACCTAACAAAAGAAAATCTTGAAGTGGCAAACCAAACAAACAAGGCCACAAATGAGGTCGATGAGATAGCTGATCAGATCGTAAAAGAGGTCGCTAAAAACAAATTTTAGTGATTTTGGTCCTAGCAAGCTTGCTAGGACTCTTTGTTAAAACATTTTTGCAACATTTCTGATATAATCCTCACATGAAGTACGCACATTTAGTTCAAATAGCAAGTTATCTATCAAAATTTAAAAAGATAAGCCAAGCAAAGCGCGTAAGCGACATGGCTATACTTATCGAATTTAGCGGCGAAAAGATCATTTTTGATCTAAATAAGTCAAACTCTGCGATCTATAAAGATGACGAGCTAAAAGAGGCGAAAATTTATCAAGCGCCCTTTGACAACGTCCTAAAAAAGCGCTTTAACGCCTCGCATATAAAAAGCGTCGAGTGCCTAAAAGACAATAGAATTTTAAAATTTACTTGCACGCAAAGTGGCTCATATAAAAGCGAAAATTTCATCCTCTACCTTGAATTTACTGGCCGCTTTACAAACGCCGTGATAACTGACGAAAACAACGTCATCATCGAGGCGCTAAGGCATATAGATAATAGCTACCGAAAAATAGAAACTGGCGAGGTCTTAAAAGAACTTCCAGCCATCGTTATAAAAGAGAAGCCGTGCGAGCCTATAACTGACTTTGATGAGTTTTTTAAAAGTGAAGCCACTAGGATAAATGAAGCAAGGATAGCTAGCCTAAAAGAGGCAAAGCTTGCTAGCGTGCAAAAAAAGATAGATAGCATGAGAGAAATTTTAAACTCGCTTGAAGATAAAGATGAGCTTATGAAAAAGAGCGAGGAGTTTGCAAACTACGGCACGCTTTTGCTTGCAAATTTGGCAAATTTCAAGGGCTATGAGAGAGAAATTTATCTTAATGATTTTAACGGCAATGAGATAAAACTAACTCTTAGCGATACGCCAAAAAATAGCGCAAATGAATTTTATGCAAGATCGAAAAAACTTCGCGCAAAAGCCCTTGGCGTGGAGATAGAAAAGAGAAATTTAAGCGAAAAGATCGAGTTTTTAGAAGGGCTAAAGTCACTTTTAAAAGAGGCTAAAAGTGCTTACGAGCTTGAAATTTTAAGCCCAAAAAACAAGGCAAAACAAAGAGAACGCCAGATAAAAGATGTGAGCGAAAATGCTGAAATTTTTTACGTTAGAGAGTTTAAAATTTTAGTTGGCAGAAACGAAAAAGGCAATATAAATTTACTTGATCTAGCCAAAAAAGACGACATCTGGCTTCATCTAAAAGACGCCCCAAGCGCTCACGTCATCATAAAAACAAACAAGAGCAAAGTGCCAGAAGACGTGCTAGAAATGGCTGCTAAATTTTGCGTGGAATTTAGCGTAAAAGGGGCTGGCAGATATGAGGTGGATTACACCAAACGCGAAAATTTAAGGCGTGAAAATGGCGCGAACGTCACTTACACAAACTACAAAACGATCATCATAAATAAAGGCTAAAAATGGCGGTAACACCTTTAGGAAATAGCAACTTCATCAACCAAAACGCCCCAGTCGTCTCGCAGGTGCATGCAAACCAGCAAGCACGCTTTGACATGCAAGCGCTAATGGCATCTGAGCTAGCCACCCAGCAAAACGAGGAGATCAAAGAGGTGCGTCCGATGGAGGAGTCATACAAAATAGACCCTGAAAAAGAGCACGAGCGTCAAAAGAGTGAAGAAGAGGCGAGCGAGTTTGAAAATGAAGAGCAAAATGCAAAAGCTAAAGATGAAGAGGCCTTAAAGGACGAGCTTGATAGCGAAGAAGAGAGCGAAGAGCCACACATTTTGGATATAAAAATTTAATTTTTAAATTTAAAGACCATTGTTTAAATTTGCAACCTTCGTTTTTGAAATTTTACTAGCTAACTGCGCCTTAAAATCAAAAAAATCATTTAAAAAGTAGAAATTTAAAAGAAGTAAAAGTGGCGAGAGGATGAGAGAATCGAACTCCCCACCAGACGGTCAACCGCCCAGTCATCGGGTTTGAAGCCCGTGAGCATCACCAGATTACTTTATCCTCCGTGAGCGTTATTTTAGCAGATTTAGATAAATTTTAGCCCATTTTCTATAAACTTTTTAAAATTACAAAAGGATTTATGATTTCTAAATTTAGCGTTTTTGTATTTTTGGTCTTATTTTTTTGCTCTTGCTCCTCAGTCCTCACCCCAGCAACAGCGCCACTAAATGTATATGACGCATACTCTATTTCTCGCGATAAGCGCGGTATCTACTCGATCTCGCGTGATAAATTTATCCAAAGCAAGCTACAAAGCAAAATTTTGTTTTCAAAAGGACTTAGTAACATCGACATCGAGATAGAGGTCTTTTACGGCGATGCCTATCTCATAGGGCTTGTTGATAGCAAAGAACTTGAAGGTAAGCTAGTTGAGCTTGCCAAAAGCACGGACGGAGTGCGAAAAATTTACACCTATCTTAGGGTAAAAAAGAGCGAGTATCCGTGCGATAGCCTGAGCATTCTTGCAAATTTAAAGCAAAATCTCTTCAAAGATAGCGTCGTTGAGGGCACAAATGTGCGTGTTAGCATCGTTGGCTGTGACGTTGTTTTTAGCGGTGTGGTAGATAGCATTGAGCAAGAAAAGCACGCCATTTGGTACGCTAAGCACATTGATGGCGTGGTAGATGTCTATTCGTTTATCAAAGTTATCAAATAAATTTATACCTCGCGCTTTTTCACAAAACTAGCAATGAGACTTGGCAAGATGATGAGCGCACCAAGCAGCATAAAGACCATAACAAGATCAGTTAGCAAACCAAAATAAATAGTCGGTATAAAGTTGCTCGTTATCATCACGCTAAATCCAAGAAAAATGGTAAATGAGGTGTAATACATCGCGTATCCTATGCTAGCGTGTGCAGCCTTGATGCTTTCAAAAACGTCCTTTGTAAGCAGCTCCTCTTTGAAGCGGTGGATGTAGTGGATGATATCATCAACGCCGATACCTATACTAATGGCGGCAATCGTAATGCTCATCACATCAAGCGGTATGCCAAAAAATCCCATTACGCCAAAGAGCGTGCAAAGCGGGATCAAATTTGAAACAATGGCGATGGTTGCTAGCTTGATACTTCTAAAAACAAAGCAAAATATAACAAAAAGTATCGCAACCGTTAGTCCAAATGTATCAACCTGCGAGCTAAGTAAATTTTGAAGCATGTTGTTGTAAAGTACCATCATACCGGCCACTTCTATGCTCACGTTATCATTTTTGGTAAGCTTGGCAAGCCCAGCTCTAAGCTCTTTTAAAAACTCATTTCGCCTAAGCTCAGAGTCGCTATCGATGATCCTTAAACTAAATCTAAGCTCGTTGTTTTCGACGCTCACGTAAGGACTTAACAAGATGTTTTTATACTCAAGTGGTAGCTTCTCATACATCGCTGCAAGTAAAAAGTCATCGCTAACGCCGTTATTTAGCTCTTTTATCGCCTTTATGAGCGTTGCAAGAGAGCTTACGTTGCCTACAAATTTTTGCTGCGTCAAATGGTCGTGAATTTTCTCTGCGATCCTTGTGTGGTAGCTGTTAAACCAGTATTTTGCGCTCTTTGCGTCGTTTTCAAACTCACTTTCAAAGTCATCTTTTTCATCGCTTTTTTCTTGTTTTGGCTCGCTCTCTTTAAATTTCACTATCACATCAACTGGGATCGTGCCACCAAGCTTTGTGTCGATGACTTGCATACCTTGGCGGATCTGCGTACTCTCTTTAAAGTAGCCAATGAAGCTATTTTCAACCTTTATCTTGCTAATGCCATAGACGCCAAAGCAGACGACTAGCACGCAAACTGCGTAGATGATCTTTCTTGAGTTTAGGGCTAAATTTGCGCAGTATTTTGTAAATTTAAAGCTATTTTCAAATGTCCTAACAGGGGCGAGCTTTTTTAAATTTGCATTTACCGAGCCAAATAGCAAAAATGCAAGCACTAGTGAAACGCTAATGCCTGCACTCATCATGATACCAAGCATGATAACTGGCTTTATATCGGCACTCATTAATGAACTAAAGCCAATAACCGTTGTAAATATCGCCCAAAAAGATGGAGAAAATTTGTCACGAAGTGTCAGATAGATGAGCTGATTTTGGCTGTATTTTGGATGTTTTGCATAAAATTCTCGGTAGCTTACGACTAGGTGGATGACTGTTGAGATGGTGATGATGAGCTGAAGTGCGATGTAGTTTGAGCTAATGACCGTCACTTCCCAGCCAAACATACCAAAAATTCCAGTCGTAAAAATGGCACTCACTGCGCAGATAAACATCGGTAAGACGATCCATCTTGGCTGCCTAAAAAATAGCCACAAACTAAAGCTAAGAAGCGCTAGAACACTTAGGCCATAAACCAAAAGATCGCTCTTTATAAAACCTATCATATCATCAGCGATCATATTTGCGCCGCCTAAAAAGAGCTCATCGTTTGCGTTAAATTTAGCGATAGCTGCCTTTATGGCTTCAAGGTTTTTGTGATCGCTCTTTCTAAGCTCATCTCGGTAAGCTTTAAACTCAGCCACAAGCGCTTGAAATTTAAGCTTCTCCGCCTGCGTGATAGTGCCGTTTGACTCTTTTTGGCTAAGTAAATTTCGCTCATTTAAAAGCTCGTTAAATTTCTCATCTTGCTTTAAATTTAGCGCGATCGCCGTGGTTTTTAGATCTTTACTTATCAAATTTCCACTATAAATGGGGCTTTTTGCAAACTCAAGCTTTGCTTTTGAAATATTTATATCTTTATCGCTTAGCGTTGGCGTATGCTCTAAGATGCCTGTCACGCCGCCTTTTACGCTATTTAGAAGCGGCACGTTTAAGATAGAGATGACGCTGCTAACCATATCGTTTTTGGCAAGTTCGTCGCTTAAATTTTTAATAAGCTCTAAATTTTTAGGTGAAAAAAGATCATCTTTTGGGGTAAAAGCGACCACTAAAAGCCCTGGCGAGTCGTAGCGTTTTGCTATCTGTCTATAAGCTTTTAGATCTGGGTCATGTTCAAGCAGCAAGGTCTCAGCTGAAGCGTCGATGCTTAGTCTTGTGCTAAGGTAGCCAAAAACTACGCTTAGAACTAGCACAAGCGAAATAACAAGCTTGTTTTTGGCAATGATAAATTTAAAAATTTGTCGCATTAAGGATTAGTTTTATTTTGATCAGGCAAAACCGCTTCGTTTAGTTTTTGTAAAAGCGTATTAAAATCGCCATTGTTTAGCACGTCGCCAAACTGGCTTCTATAAGTTTGGATGATGCTCACACCAACGATATCAAGGTCATAAATGAGCCAGCCACGCTCTTTTGCATCGTAAAATTTATAGATAAATTCATAGCTTTTACCATCATTTACTAGCTCAGATGTGACCCAGTATCTATTTTTTTGTGGCTCACTCTCTCCAGTGATGTGGATCTGTTGGTCTTTGTAGCCTAAAAGCTTGTCGATGTATGAGCTTTTTAGCTTTTGCTCAAAAGCAGCGTCAAATTTAGCTTGCTCGTCGGCACTTAGGCTGTTGTAGCGCTTGCCAAGGCTGATCTTTGCCATCTGTTTGTAGTCAAAAAATGGATCAAGCAGAGCAAATATCTCTTTTGTCTTTGCCTTGTCGTCTAAATTTGCATTTTTTAAAACCTCGATCACCTTTGTTGCCTTTGCCTCTATCTCAGGCTTTATCTGCTCTTTTGACATAGCAAAAAGGCTAGTTGCTAAAAGTAAAATCGCCGCTATAATTTTAAAAATTTTCATACTTACTCCTTGATAAGTTTATCGCGTCTTTGCTCGTAAGCATCGCGTAAAAATGGATATAGATCGATCGCGTCTTTGCGTAGTTTTTCATAAGCGGTTGGATCTTGTGAAAAGCTATTAAATGCTCTATAAGATTTGATACCAAGCGATAAAAGCCTAGGATCAACGTAGCTGATAGGATCGGCAAAATAGTCGCCAACTAGGCCTCCAGTATCTCTTAAATTTGATGGTCCGATAAGTGGCCAAACGATGTGAAAGCCGCTTCCAAGCCCCCAGTAACCAAGGGTTTGTCCAAAGTCCTCGTTGTGAGCCTTTAGATCATAGTATTTTGCCCCGTCTGTTAGCCCTGCAAAGCCAATTATCGTATTTGCTAAAAAGCGCAAAGTCTCTTCGCCAGCATTTTGAAATTTAAACTGAAGCAGGTTATTTACAAAGCGCACTGGAAAAAGGAGGTTGTCAAAGAAATTTGCAACCATCGTTCTAGCTGTGGCTGGCACGACATAAGCGTAGCCTTTTGCTACTGGAGTTAGCATATTTATGTAGATAAAGTCATTTACATTTGTCATCACTCTGTTGTAGCCACTAAGCGGGTCAAATACATCTTTTTTTGCTTCAAATTCAACATCAAAGTCATCATTTTCATTGCCGTTAGTCGCGTTTATGTCGGCGCTGGCACAGGCTAAAAGCAGGCTACAAAAGATAGCAAGCAAAAATTTCATCATAAAACCTTAAAATTTATTTATAAAATGTGGCTTAGATTTTATCCTCTTGAAACTTTACAAAAAGTTAAAGAAAATTTGTAGTTTTAAGCTTGAGTATTAATATAATTAGATATACTTTGTAAATTATTATTATATATTTAGAAGGTTAAAATTTTGAAAGCAGATATAAATTTAGAGCTATTTCTAGGCGAAGATACGCAGGTTTTAGCAAAGCATATAGCGCTACTTAAGGCGATAAAAGAGACAAAAAGTATCACAAAAGCAGCTGAGGTTGTCGGCATATCATACAAAAACGCTTGGGACTGCCTGGATACCATAAATAACAAAAGTAGCAAACCGCTAATCGTAAGGGCTGATGGCAACAAGAAAAATAGCGGCTCAGAGCTTAGCCCATATGCTAAAAAACTGATAAAAATTTACGACGCCATCCTTGAGACACAAAAGGACTTTTTGCAAAAAATTTGCCAAAAGGTTGATTTTGAAGATGTTGATATCATAAACCTTCAAAGGATGAGTATGAATTTAAGCGCCAGAAACCAGCTCTCATGCGAGATCGTTAGTATAAACAGAGGCGCTGTAAATTCTGAGATAGTTGCAAAACTAAGCAATGGCAACACGCTTGAAGCCACCATAACAGTTGAAAGCGAGAAAAATTTAGGCCTAAAAGTGGGTCAAAAGGTAGTTTTCATCTTTAAAGCGCCCTCTGTCATTCTCGCAAAAGATCTTGATCTAAAAATAAGCACTAAAAATCAGCTAAAAGGCGAGGTCATCGAGGCAAAAATAGGCGCTGTAAATGCTGAGATCACGCTAAAACTAAGCGACGAGCAGACACTCACTGCCATCATCACAAAAGATAGTGCGATGGATATGCAAATAGGCGCTGGCGACACGCTTATAGCCATAGTAAAATCATCTCAAATCATAATAGGAGTATAAATGAAAAAGGTTTTTAAATTTCTATGTGTGGCAGCACTGCTTGCCGTAAATGCACTTGGCGCAGAGGTAAATGTCTATGCCGCAGCAAACACGACCTATGCGTTTCCTGAGCTTATAAAAGAGTTTAACAAGCTTCATCCAGACGCTAAGATCAACCTAACTCTTGGCGCAAGCGGTGGCCTTGTCACGCAGATACAAAACTCGGCCCCAGCTGATATCTTTATGGCTGCTGATATGGGCTTTGCGCAAAAGGCCTACGACACAGGCTTTGCAGTGGCTGCGCCAAAAGTTTATGCACAAGGCGCTTTGGCGATCTTTTCTATAAGAGGTGTGGATTTTAAAAAGGGTATCGAAGTGGTTCGCGGCTTAAAAGCGATCTCGGTAGCAAACCCAGAAACAGCACCTTACGGCAAGGCTAGCATCGAGGCTCTTAAAAATGCAAAAATTTATGATGAGGTAGAGAAAAACATCGTCTATGCTCAAAAAATTTCTGAGACGCTATCTCAGGCACTAAGTGCTTCAGACGTTGGATTTATCGCTGCTAGCGCGCTTTTTAGCGAGAAAATGGCAAATTATAAAGAGGGCGTTAACTACATCTTCGTTCCACAAGAGCTCTACACACCGATCGATCAAGGCATCGTGCTTTTAAAACGTGCCGAAAATAACGCTGATGCGAAGGCATTTTACGACTTTGTCCTAGGCGATAAAGCAAGAGAAATTTTCAAGAAATTTGGCTACAACGTCCCGACTAAATGATAAGAGCAAAGATCGTTCAAATTTCATCCAAAGATGGCGTCAGTTTTTTTGAGCTTGAGTGCCTAAATTTAGGGACAAATTTATATATGCTAGCCTTAAATGAGGCTAGCAAATTTGCTCTAAATGATGAGGTGAGCTTAAATTTCAAAAGCTCAGACGTCGTTTTATCAAAGGTCAAGCTTCAAGCTAGCTCTCTTGAAAATGAGCTAAAATGCGAGGTTGCAGGCATAACTCGTGGCGAAATTTTAAGCATAGTTAGCCTAAAGTGCGAGCAGCTTTGCTTTGAGGCGATCATCTCAGATCACGCTCTAAAAGGGCTAAATTTAGTGATAGGTGAGCAGCTCTTTGCCTATGTTAAATCAACAAGTATCCACATAAGCGCTTAAAAATGATAGAAATTTCTTGTAAAAAAGAGCTAAATGGCGGTGGCGGTAAATTTATGCTTGAGGCTGAGCTTGCCTTTGAAAGTGGCGAGTTTGTCGCACTTTATGGAGCAAGTGGCGGAGGCAAGACTACGATACTACGGCTCATCGCTGGCTTTGAAGCCCCACAAAGTGGCGCGATAAAGGTCGGAGATAAGATATTTTTTGACAAAAAGACAAATTTAGCCCCGCAAAGGCGAAATATCGGCTTTTTGTTTCAAGACTACGCCCTTTTTGAAAATATGAACGTCTTTAAAAATTTGCTCTTTGCAAATAATGATGAAAATTTAGCAAATAAACTGCTTGAAATTTGCGAGCTAAAGAGCCTAAAAAACGCCAAGATAGGCGAACTTTCAGGTGGTCAAAAGCAGCGCGTGGCACTTGCTCGTGCGGTGATGAGAAAGCCTGAAATTTTACTGCTTGATGAGCCACTAAGTGCCCTAGATAACGCCATGCGTGAGAAGCTGCAAGACTATTTGCTAGCACTTCATGATGAGTTTAAGATGAGCGTTATCTTAGTAAGTCACGACATAGCTGAAATTTACAAGCTTTGCAGCAAGGTTTTTGTCCTTGAAAATGGCAAAATTTCAAGGTCTGGCAGTGCGAGTGAGATATTTTTAAAAAGTGCAGGATCGCAGAAATTTGCATTTAACGCTAAGGTTTTAGAGATCAAAAAGCGTGACGCCATTTTTGTGGCAAGCGTGCTGATAAACCGCCAAATTTGCGAGGTCGTGCTAAGTAGCGCAGAAGCTAGTGGGCTAAGAGCTGGCGACACGGTGGTGGTTAGCACAAAAGCCTTTGGCGTAAATTTGGTAAAAGCATGATAAGCGAGCTACTATCTATCGACTACGAGCCATTTTGGCTATCTCTAAAACTCTCTTTTATCACGACATTTATCCTATTTTTCTTCTGCGTAGCGCTGGCATACTTTATGTCGCAAAAGAAATTCTTTGGCAAGGCATTTTTAGAGTCCATCATCTCGCTGCCTTTGGTGTTGCCACCAAGCGTTCTTGGCTTTTATCTGCTCATTTTTCTCTCGCCATACTCGGCCTTTGGTAAATTTATCGAAGAACTCTTTGGCGTGAGGCTTGTTTTTAACTTTACTGGCCTTGTTGTGGCAAGCTGTATCTACTCGCTGCCATTTATGTTTGGGCCCATTTATGCTGGGCTAAATAGCCTAAAAAAGAGCCTTTTTGAGGCGAGCTACAGCCTTGGTAAAAGCAAACTAACGACCATTTTTAGAGTGATACTGCCAAGTATCAGGTCAAATTTACTAACTGCAATCGTCGTTAGTTTTGCTCATACGATGGGCGAATTTGGTGTGGTTTTGATGATAGGTGGCAGCGTGGCTGGCGAGAGCAAGGTCGCTAGTATCGCGATATTTGAGGCGGTTGAGATGCTTGACTATACCAAGGCTCACATCTATGCACTTTTGATGCTAATAATTAGCTTTTTTGTTCTTTTTATCGTCTATTTCTTAAATTCAAAAAAAGCTTAAAGATATATAATAGATAAAAATTTTAAAGGATGAAAGATGATAAAAGTGCCTACAAGCATCTATCTAAGGACTTTAGACGGTAAAGAATTTGACTTTTCTGCCTTTGCAAGGAGCCATGACTGCGTAGTTTTTATCTATCCAAAGATAGGTGAGGATTTTGAACTTTTAAGCGAACAGCTGCAAAAAACTGCGGGCATGAAAGGCTGCACGAAGCAAGCGATAAACTACAAAAAACTTCTTAAAGAATTTAACGATCTTGGCTTTATGGTAGTAGCTATTGGCTCCCAAGATATCGCGGCTCAAAAGAAATTTGAAGAAGAGACTGCAACTGGCGTGATGTTTTTAAATGATAGCGAGTTTATGCTAGAGCGCGCGCTTGAGCTTCCGGTATTTGCAGCTTCAAATGGGCATAAATTTTACTTTCGTCAAACGCTTATCATAAAAGGTGGCAATATAAGGCGCGCATATATCGTTGATGAGCCTGAAAATGACGCTAAAAATATGCTAGAAAAATTGCAAAATAAAGAGTACTAGGAGGGTAAAATGAGCCAAAATAGCAAGATCGAAAAATCTTATGATGAACTAACTTATAAATCAGCAGCATTTGCGCAAAGCTCGCCTTATAAACTAGAGGCTTGCGCTACGCTACTTGGTATCAATCCACCGCCTTGCAAAAATGCAAAAGTTTTGGAGATAGGGTGCAGTTTTGGTGGAAATTTAATCCCATTTGCCGTAAATAACGAGAACGCAAGAGTAGTTGGCATCGATCTTAGCGGCGAACAGATAAGGCGCGGAAAAGAGATCGTAAAAGAGATAGGACTGCAAAATTTAGAGCTAATTCACGGTGATATCTGTGAGTTTAAAAGTGATGAGAAATTTGACTATATCATCGCTCACGGCGTCTTTAGCTGGGTGCCTGACTTTGTAAAAGAGGCTATTTTAAGGGTCGTAAGAGAAAATTTAAGCCAAAACGGCGTGGCATTTATATCTTACAACACTTATCCAGGCTGGAAAGTAAAAGATATATTACGTGATCTTATGCTACTTGCCGCAAAAGATAAAGATAGCACTGAAGAGAGGCTAAAGGCTGCTAAAGAGGCACTTTTGGTTTATAAAGAGGTCTTGCTAAAAAGAGATAATGAAGAATTTGAAAAATTTATGCCTATTAAGTCACTTATCACTTGGATAGATGATATTCTTAGCAAAGATGATTTTTATGTAGTGCATGAGTTTTTGGAGGATATAAATGATCCATTTTACTTTAAAGATTTCTGCGAAAAAATAGATAAATTTGATTTAGATTACCTTTGTGATATTGATATGAAAGATGTATTTGTGCCTGATTTTGGAAATGCTCTTGTGGATGACTTTAAAAATGTGCATTTTGCAGATCGTATACAAAGTGAGCAGTTTTTGGATATTTTAAATATGAAGCTTTTTAGGCAAAGTCTAATCGTTAATAAAAATGCTTTTGAGGTCATTAAGGCAAAACAGATAGGACCAAGTGATATAAATAAACTTCACGTTGTGGGGGATTTTATAAAAAGAGATGACGGATGGTATGATAGATTTCATATCATGCCACAAGATATATCTTGGCTTTGTGAGGTTTTTAACAAGATGTTTCCAGCGAGCATAAACCTCTCTCAAATTTTAGAAATTTTACCAGAAGATAAGCTTACAGTTTATAACGCTTTTGTAAGGCTTATAACTAACTCAGCAAGCGCAATGATAGTAAAAGATGAGCTAAAAGATATAGAGTATAGGCCAGGGCATTCAAGGCTAAATCCAAATTTGATAAATTATGTTAAGTATTTTTTAAAACATAAAGAAGAGACAAATATTGGTTTTGCAAATAGATTTTGTGTATCTGAAAGATTAAATTTGGTTGATTACTATATATTTTTACTATTAGATGGTAAAAATAATTTAGAAGACATTGCGTCTAAGGCTTTAAAATTTATAAAAGAAAATGACGTAAAAATATTTGAAGCAAGCGGCGAAGAGATAAAGAGAAGCAAGGTTGCATCGAATATATTAAACTATGTGGCAGGCACTATAAGAATAGCTAGCATGCTCTATTTGCTTGAGGAAATTTAAAATGAAAAGAACTTTATCTCTTATATTTTGTATATTTCTAGCAGGTTGTGCTAGCAAGCCAAGCGTGAAAAATCTAAATCTTAAAAGCAGCCTAAACTATGGTGGCGAAGAGCTTGCAAAGATACTTGAGCAAGATGATGCAGTGGCCTTTAGCAGCAACTTGCGTGAGGGCGTTTTCATCTACATAAGTAGTGCTAAAGTCGCAAACTATCTTGGCGTAGTAAGGGCTGAGAGACACGCTAAAATTAGCGTAAAAGAGCTAGGCAAAAACGATCTTTTGATAAAAAGCATAAATGATCTAACGCAAAGCTTTGATGCTAGTTTAGAGCGAGCTAGAGAGCTAAAATGTGGCACTTTAGTAATCAGGCTAAAAGATAAATTTCAAGATTTAGAAGCAGCAAATAAATTTTTAGAGCAAAACGAGAGCGCATTTTTAAAGATGAGTGGCGAGATAAGGTGCAAGTAGCCTTATCTACCCTGCTCTTTAAATTTACTTATAAGATTAAAAACTTCATCCTCTAAGCCTAAAGCATTTTTGGCAAAAGCTACGTAAAATGGGCTTTTTAGATCCGTTAGCTTGTAGCTTGGCTCGCATCTGTCGCTAGCGTTTAAGACCTTGCCACCGCTAAATTTCACTACCGCCTCGCCTGCAGCGTTGTCCCAAAGATAGCTAGGGCTAAATCTCACATATATTCCACCAAGCTCAGCTAAACGGCAAAATTTAATGGCAGATCCGATGCATTTTTGCTCTAAATTTAAACTATCTCTTATAAGCGTGGCCCTCTTCATCTCGCCTCTTCTGCTTGAAAAGATAAAGTTATTTAAGTTTTTAGTTTTTTCATTTAGATCGTGTCTTGCTACGACCTCATCATTAGCGCCTAAAATTTCTTTAAAAGCGCCGTTTTCATCAGCGTAAAAAAGCTCTTTGCTAACCGGGATAAAAATGACACCAAGCACCGGCCTAGCCTCTTTTATAAGCGCTATGCAAACGCAAAATTCGCCGTTTCTAGCTAGAAATTCTTTCGTGCCATCAAGGGGATCAACTAGCCAAAACTCATCTTTATCGCTATCTTGCAAGATGCTCTCTTCAGAGCAAATTTTTATCCCGCTTTTACTTAGCTCTTTTAGTATCACCTCATTTGCCGCTAGATCAGCGCTAGTTAGCGGCGAGCTATCATCTTTTAGGCAGACTTTGAGCGCCTTGCCATTAGATGAGTAAATTTTCATTATCTCACTCCCAGCGCTTATGGCCGCCTTGATGGCTAAGTTTAAAAGCTCGCTCATTTTGGTGTTCTGTTTGCCTCTCCGACGTAGAGCTGTCTTGGGCGGACGATCTTTATAGTGTCTTGCTCTTTTAGCTCGATCCACTGGCTGATCCAGCCTGGCGTCCTGCCGATGACGAAGATAACGGCAAACATATTATTTGGTATGCCAAGCGCCTTTAGGATGAGCCCTGAGTGAAAATCAACATTTGGATACAAATTTCTACTTACAAAGTAGTTGTCATTTAGCGCGATCTCTTCGATGCGGTTGGCGATCTTTATAAGCTCTGAGCTAATGCCGATCTCATCCATGAGCTGATCTCTCATCTTTTTAAGCACCTTTGCGCGCGGGTCAAAGTTTTTATAGACCCTGTGACCAAAGCCCATTAGTCTAAATGGATCGTTCTTATCCTTTGCTCTAGCGATGTATTTATCGACGTTTGCGACCGAGCCGATCTCTTCAAGCTGACGGATAACGCCCTCGTTTGCCCCACCATGAGCCCAGCCCCAAAGCGCGCCGATACCTGCGCTTATACATGCGTATGGGTGCGCGTGCGTAGAGCCAACAGTCCTAACAGTAGTCGTTGAGGCATTTTGCTCGTGGTCAGCGTGTAGCATAAAGACTGTATCAAGCGCCTTGATCTCGATAGGCTTAAGATCGACGTGCTCGTATGGGTAGCCCCTCATCATGTAGAGGAAATTTTCAGTAAAGCCACGATCTAAATTTGGATATATAATAGGAAGACCGCGTGAGTAGCGGTAGCTAAAGGCCGCTATCGTTGGGATCTTGGCGATGATACGCATAGCCATCTCGTGATACTCTTCAGGCTTGTCCATATTTAGGTGGTCTGAGTAAAAGGCACTTAGCGCTGAGACTGCTGCCTGCAAGATCGCCATAGGGTGCGCCTTGTCTGGAAATGCATCAAAGAGCTTCATCATGCCCTCGTGTATGAAGCTCCTTTTTTTGAGCTCATCTTTAAAGCTTGCGTATTGCTCATTAGTTGGTAGCTCTTTGTTTAAAAGCAGGTAGGCAACGTCTAAAAATGTCTTATTTTCAGCCAAATATGCGATGTCATAGCCCCTATACATGAGCTCGCCCTTTAGGCCGTCGATGTAGGTTATGGCTGAGCGGCACATCGCAGTTGAGGTGTAGCCCCTGTCAAAGGTAAACATCCCAGTGTCGCTAAAGAAGGTCGATATGTCGATAACATCTGGTCCCATAGTGCCTTTTAGGATAGGAAATTCATAGCTCTTGCCAGTTCGGTTGTCGATTAGTGTGGCTGTGTTTGATGACATTTTTACTCCTTGCTTTTTGATTGCATTAAAATTTTGATGATTATAGCTCCTATTATAGCTTGTGCGAGGCTTGCTAGGATGAAAGATGAGTAAGAATAGTCACTTATCTCGCCTGATTTGTGTGCGATAGTAGCAACTGCGATCAAAAGAGTGAGCGGCATAGACTGCGAAACTGAAAACAAAAATATCCCTCTAAAGCCAAGCTTGCCCAAAAAGAGCAAACTAGATACAACTCTCGTGCCAAGCATCGCTAAAAATATAAAAATAGCATCCTTTATCACTTCGCTAGATCCTAGGCTTGAAAGCTTGAAAGTCGAGCCTATGTGGATGAAAAATATCGGCACTAAAAAGCCAAATCCAAAGCTTGAAAGCTTGTGTGGCAAGTCCTTTTTGTGATCAAAAAATGTCGTGATAAACATACCTGCGATAAACGCACCAAAGGCGACTTCTAAATTTAGATATAGCATCAAGGCTATCATCGTGAAAAATACCGCGATACAAAGCCTGATGTCCTTCTCGTCCTTGTCGTAGTGTGGCATAAGCACCACTTTAAGTCCCGGATACCACCAAAAAAGCACGTCCAAAATTTTAAAACTAAGCACGCTGATAGCCAAAAACAGGATCAAATAGCCAATCGTTAGCCACAAATTTATGCTCGCTCCAAACTGCAAGTAAGCAGCGGTAAATGTTAGAAGCGTGATGCTTAAAAGCTCGCCGATAGTTGCTATTAGCATGCTTAAATTTAGCCACTCTTGCTGCTTGCCATATTCCTTAAATAGTGTAAATACCATACCAACGGCCATTATCGGGATGATGATGATGTAAAGCAGGCTAAGCTCAAGTCCTAGCGTCAGGGCCGTGGCTAGAGCGTAGATGAGCGCAAGGTAGATGAGCCCAAGGCGCAAAATTTTACGGTCGATGTTTATGAGCATCCTAAGATCGATCTCCATGCCAGCTAGAAACATCAAAAAGAAAAAGCCAACTTCGCTGATGAGCTTAAACATCTCGTTGTTGCTAACGACTCCGATGTAGCCGGCAACCGCTCCAAGTAGTATCTCAGCAGGAGCAACTGGTATGCGTAAAATTTTAGAAATATAAGGCGAAGCAAAGACGATAAATGCCAAAACGACAAGGATGCTAAGCTCGCTTGCTTGATGTAACTGCAAAAAGATCCTTAAAATAAAAATGCCTGATTGTATAAAAAGCTTTGTTATTTTTTGATTAAGCTAAGCGAAATTTGGGCAAAATGGTGGCTATTTTAGAAATTTGGAGTGAAATTTTATGCGTAAATTTAGCCTTTTTATTTTGCTGCTTTTTGGTGTCTTTTCTTTGGCAGATGAGCTAAGCTTGGTTGAGAGTTTTAGGTTTGATGGGAGCACATTTTATAAAAAGCAAGTGGTTAAAAACGAGAGCTTTTACTTTTTAAAAAATGAAAATATGGACGAGCACTTTGCCTCGTTTAAGGTAAAGTTTGACAAAGATGTCAAGACAAAAAGCGAGCTAGAAGAGCTAAAAAAGGCTCTTAAGCAAGATAAAAACGTGCTTTTTAGCGAAGAAAATGATCAAATTTTAGCTCTTATAAAAGATGAAACTAAGAGCAAAAATATAGAAATAATCCATTTTTTGCTTAAAAAAGATGGAGTTTTGATGCTTTCGTATGAGAGAATTTACGATCCAAAAACCTTGGCAGATGCGCTCAAACCAGTGCTTTTAAGCGAAGCTAGAAATTTTATGCTGCAGATGCCAAAGATAGAAGCTAGGTAGAGAGATGCATGTGGCGAAGCTTCGCACTGCATGGGGTTTTGTTAAATTTCTTGCAAATTTTAAAATTTATGAGCGAGCATATCACGGCTCTAAATTTAGTGCTAAACGAAGTGCGGCCTAAATTTAGTAGTCTGCTAAGGCGAGTGAGTAAAATTTTAAAATTTGAAGAATAGCTTTGTTAAATTGGATAGGTGTCAAGTAAATTTTAAAATTTCATGAACGAGTAATTTCGGCTCTAAAATTTGAGCTAAGCTGAAAGCGAAGTCAAATTTTAGTAGTCAATTCTTGCGAGTGAGTGAGATTTTAAAATTTGAAAAATAGCTTTATTAAATTTGTAAATTTCTTTTTATTCAAATTATTCAAAAGGGAGACAAGGGGACTTGAATTACGAAGCCGTCCCCTTATCCCCCTTTTTAAATCCCTCGTCTGCTTGCAGTTGCAAGATGAAGTCGAAGTAAAAATCCCTCGCATGTTCAAGGGGCATGCAATCGTGCTAAAAGCACTGCATGCGGTTATAAACTCTAGTGAATTTTAATTTTGCAAACAGTTTTACTTAAATTCATAAATTTTTACCAAGCAAAATGCCAAAATAGCTTGCGATCAGGCAAAGGCTTAAATTTAAAATTATATTTAAAAAGCCTTTTATGAGTTCGCCTTCTAGTAAAAATTTAACGCTATCAAGGCTAAAGCTTGAAAACGTGGTAAAGCCACCAAGTATGCCAACGACTAAGAAAACCCTCACGCTTTGGCTTAAATTTAGGCAAAATAAAACGCCGATAATGAAGCTGCCAAGCACGTTTACGCCAAGTGTGGCTAGCGGAAAGTGGCTAAATTTTAGCAGCTCGCCAGCTAAAAACCTGCACCCAGCTCCAATAAAGCCCCCAAGCCCTGCACAAAGTAAATTTACTAGCATTAGTGGCAGATACTTGCGAAGCTAAAACCGCGCTTTGTAAGCTCCTCGATGTCCTTGCTCGCCTTCTCGCCCTTTGCGGTGAGGTAGTCGCCTATCACGATCGCATCGGCGCCATTTTCGAAGATCTCGTACTGCCTCTCGCCCAATATCTTCTCCCTGCCACCAGCTATCATGACCCTAGTTTCTGGTAGCGCGCTTTTGGTCTCACGCACGATTTTTAGGGCTTCATCCGCACTAAGAGGTGGCTGATCAAGCCTTAGAGCGTCGCTTTTTATGAAAAAATTTATAGGCGATGAAAACGGCTCAAGCTCTTTTAGGCTCGCTCTAAAGCTCACCCTGTCGGCCTCGCTCTCGCCAACGCCGTAAATTCCGCCAGTGCAAAGCATGAGCCCAGCCCTTTTTGCGTCTAAATTTGTCTGATATCTCTCGTCCCAAGAGTGCGTTGTGCAGATTTTGGGGAAATATTCGCGGCTAGTTTCTAGGTTGTGGTTGTAACTAAAAACGCCAGCATTTTTGAGCTCACAAAGCTGCTCGTAAGTCGCCATGCCGTTACATGCGATGAGCATCAAATTTGGCACTTCTTTATGCACTGCTCTTGCTAAAGATGCGATGTAGTCGGTCTTTTTGTCATTTAGCCTGGCGCCACTTGTGACTAAACAAAAGCCAAGAGCGTGGTTTTTATAAGCCATTTTGGCCTCATCCACCACCTGCTGCACGCTTTTTTCTTTAAATTTCGTGATATCAGCGCCAGCTTTTGCACTTTGCGTGCAATAAGTGCAGTCTTCGCCGCAGTTTCCCTGCATGACGGAGCATATCGCACAAAGCATGATTGTTTTCATTTTTGATCCTTTTTTTGGGGCGTATTATAGCTTTGGTAGGTTTAAAATTTAAGTAGAGCGGCTTGTTATTTTGCAAAAACTCACGCAAATTTTAAAATTTCATGAACGAGTAATTTCGGCTCTAAAATTTGAGCTAAGCGATAAGCGAAGCCAAATTTTAGTAGTCAATTCTTGCGAGTGAATGGAATTTTAAAATTTGTAAGAATAGTTTGATTGAATTTGTAAATTCTTTTTATTCAAAAGGGAGATAAGGGGACTCGAGTTACGTTCTGCTTGCAGTTGCGAACCTGAGAAGCAAAGCCGTCCCCTTATCCCCCTTTTTAAATCCCCTGTCTGCTTGCAGTTACGAGACGAAGTCGAAGTAAAACCCCCTCGCACGTTAGAAGTGCATGCGATAGCGCTTTGCGTCGCATGCGTTTTATCATCATGCAAGTGTCAAGCAAATTTTAAAATTTACGAGCGAGCATATCACGCTTCCAAATTCAGTGGCAAGTGATAACGAGGCCTGAATTTGGTAAGTTGCTAAGGCGAGTGAGTAAAGTTTTAAAATTTGCTCTTAGAAATAAAACTATGTAAAAAATTTAAATTTTACAGGATCATCTTTTCTTATAAATTTACGCTCTCTCTCTTTTAAAAGCCCTGTTTTTAAATTTGGCAAAGCACTAAGCTCATCAAAAAGTCCAAAAAGTGCATGTTGTGGCGGCAAGCTAAGGTGAGTGAGGGATTTTAGAGATAAGATGGGCGAGTAGTCCTTGCTCTTTATCCTAGCCACCAAGATCACAAGGCTCGTAAGTCCTGGCATCTGGTGTAAAAACTCTAGGCTTTCTATGTGGATAAATTTTGGCGAAAGTCCGTCACCACTGATCTCTAAGCTCTTTAAATTTTGCAAATTTGAAAATACAGAGTAGTCACTTATCTTTTGAAAATTCTCCACAGCTAGGCTTTCAAGCGCGACAAGTTTAGCGATCGGTGCTATGCTTTTTACACTAGCACCAGAGCCTACAAAAAGGCTCTTTAGACTAGAAAGATCAGCCAGCGCGTCAAGGCTCTCATACGAGCCCCATTTTATGTGAAGGCTCTTTAAATTTCTTTGGCAGCACACCGCGTCAAAGAGCTCCTGAGGCATTTTGGTGCAAAAGTTAAGCTCGTCAAACGCCTCTTGCTCGCTTCTTAAAAAGTCGCACCACTCATCAAGCACGGCTCTTTTTTGCTTGGCGGTTTTATACTGTGGCGTGAAGCTGTCGCCTAGCTGCGTGCAGTTTATCACAAGGCTCTTTTGCCCTTTATACTGGCTAACTTCTACGATAGTTTCAGGCATTTAAAGTCCAAATTTATAAAAGCCAAATTTAGGCTCAAAAGCTTAAATTTGGCTAGAAGTTTTTAGTTTTCAGAAACTAACGTCTTTTTCTTGCACTTTGTGCACTCTATAAAAGTGCCTTTTTTAAGCTCTTTTTTGATCATATCGCCGCCGCACTCGTCGCATTTTTGCGCGACTGGCTCGTAGTTTGAGATGAAGTCGCATTTTGGATAGTTGGCACATCCATAAAATTTACCGCGCCTGCTAAATCTCTCTACGATCTCGCCACCGCATTTTGGACATGGCACGTCAAGCTTTTTAAGCTCACGTTTTGGCTTAGTTGCCACAGTAGTGCCTGCATCTGCGCTCTTTTCATTATCTTTTGCGACATTTCTTGAGTATTTGCATTTTGGGAAATTTGAACAAGCGATAAACTCGCCATATCTGCCCTTTCTAAGCACTAGCTCGCTTCCACACTCTGGGCACTTCTCGCCGATAGGAGTTGCTGTTTTTAGGCTTTTTATGCCAGTTTTTCCAGCGCTGATTTTTTCCATAAATGGATAGTAAAAGTCGCTTAGCACCTTTTGCCAGTCAGCCTTGTCAAGTGCGATCTCATCGAGCTTTTCTTCAAGATGTGAGGTAAATTCGCTATCGACGATGTTGCTAAAGTGTTCCTCTAAAACGCCTATCATGCTAAATGCGATCTCGTTTGGTATGAGCTGCTTTTTCTCGATCCTCACGTAGTCTCTTGATGTTAGTAGCGAGATGGTCGGTGCGTAGGTGCTTGGGCGGCCAATCCCTAGGCTTTCTAGCTTTTTAACAAGGCCAGCCTCTGAGTACCTAGCTGGTGGCTCGGTGAAGTTTTGCGTGCTTTTTATGCTTTGCAAACTCATCTCGTCGCCCTTTTTTAAATTTGGCAAAATTTTATCCTTATCAAGCTCGCCATAAACCTTGTAAAAGCCGTCAAATAGCACCTTTCTGCCACTTATCTTAAACTCGCCTTTTTCGCTTGCGACATAGACGTTTTGCGTTTGGCTCACACATGCGCTCATTTGGCAGGCTAAAAATCTATTGTAGATGAGCGTGTATAGTTTGAGTGCATCTTTTTCTAGAAATTTAGCTGCGATTTGCGGTGTGAAGTTTAAATTTGTAGGGCGGATCGCTTCGTGGGCTTCTTGCGCACCTTTTGAGCTTGTCGTGTAGCTTATCGCTTTGGCTGGCAGATACTCTTTGCCGTAGTTTTGAAGGATGTGCTCTCTAGCGGCTGCGACGGCCTCTTTGGCTAAATTTAGGCTGTCCGTTCTCATGTAAGTGATCGCACCCATGAAGCCCTCGTTTGTTTGCACGCCCTCATAGAGGCTTTGCGCGATCATCATCGTTTTTTTAGGGCTAAAGCCAAGGCGGTTGCTCGCACTTTGCTGAAGTGTTGAAGTCATAAATGGCGGGCTTGGCTGGATCTTTCTATCCTTGCTCTCGATCTCACGGACGCTAAATTTCTCATTTTGTAAATTTTCAATGATATATTTTGCGCGGTCTGGATTTTGGATGGTTAGCTTTTCGATCTTTTGGTTTTCAAATTTAACTAGCTCAGCGTCTAGGTCTTTTTTAAAAACGGTGTCTATAGTGTAGTATTCAACCGGCTTAAATGCCTGAATTTCACGCTCGCGATCAACTATTATCTTTAGCGCCGCACTTTGCACCCTGCCAGCGCTTAAGCCTTTTTGTATCTTTAAATTTAAAAGCGGACTTAGCTTGTAGCCAACGATGCGGTCGAGCAAACGCCTTGTTTGCTGGGCATTGACGCTGTTCATATCGACGTGTCTTGGGCTTTTTAGAGCGTTTTGTATGGCGCTTTTTGTGATCTCGTGAAAGACGATGCGAGGCAGGCTGGTTGGCTCTTTGCCGATAGCGTTTGCGATGTGAAATGCGATCGCCTCACCCTCTCTATCCTCATCGGTCGCAAGGTAAATTTCATCTGCACCCTTAGCAAGCTCTTTTATCTCTTTTACGATGGCGGAGTGATCACTGCTGATGCGATACTCTGGGGTAAATTTATCATCCTCTATCTTGATGCCAAAGCTCGTTTTTGGCAGGTCTCTGATGTGGCCTTTTGAGGCGATGACGTTGTAGCTTTTGTCTAAGAAATTCTTGATAGTCTTTGCTTTTGCAGGAGATTCCACGATGATTAAGCTTTTCATTTATATATAGCCTTTGAATTTTTTGGCGTAATTGTAGCAGAAATAAAATCGATTGAAACCATAAAATCTCTTTAAGTACTTTTAAATGTAATTATAATATGATTACACAAAAGGAGCAAACGCATGATAATAAATTTAATCCAAATAGGAAATTCTCAAGGCATAAGGCTTCCAAAGGCTGTTATAGAGCAGTTTGGATTTAAAAAAATTTCTCTTGAAATTTTAAAAGATGGCATTTTTTTAAGACCAGTAAAACAAAGCGATATAGACGAGTGGGATACTTTAGAGCTTAGAAAACTAGCACAAAGTGAAAAAATAGATAGTGGGTTTGAAGCTACCAACATAAGCGATAAAGAGTGGCAGTGGTGATGAGCAGATATGAAATTTGGTTTATAAGCCTTGATCCAACGATAGGAGCCGAGATACAAAAAACTAGACCTTGCGTCATCATTTCACCACCCCAGCTTGACTATCTACAAACTAGGCTCATTGCACCCATTACCAGCAAAGGCTTTGATGCGCCTTATAGGGTAAATTTTGAGTTGCTTGATAAAGAAGCAAAAATACTTTGCGATCAGATAAGATGTGTAAGTGTTGATAGATTTGTTTCAAAAGTTGGCGAGTTAGAGGGCAAACAGGTCGAAGAGTTAAAGGAAATTTTACATCAAATGTTTTTATGATATAAATTTTTTACTTCATCTATAAACTTTTTTCAAAATCAAGCGATATAGTTTTCGTGCGGCACGAAGTCGTAACATAAAAAATTAAAAGGATTTACAATGAGTTTTCGTATTAACACAAACGTAAACGCACTTAACACACACGCTAACGCAGTTAGCAACAACACTGACCTATCTAAGTCACTTGGTAAACTTAGCTCAGGTCTTCGTATCCAAACAGCTGCAGATGACGCTTCAGGTCTATCTATCGCAGATAGCTTAAGAAGCCAAGCTTCAGCTCTAGGTCAAGCTATTGCAAATGGTAATGATGCTATTGGTATCATTCAAGTTGCCGACAAAGCTATGGACGAGCAGTTAAAAGTTCTTGACACTATCAAAGCTAAAGCTACTCAATCAGCTCAAGACGGCCAAACAACTCAATCACGCCAAGCATTGCAAGCTGATATCGTTCGTCTAATGGAGGAGCTTGACAATATCGGTAACACTACTTCATTTAACGGTCAGCAACTACTAAACGGAACATTCTCTAATAAAGAATTCCAAATAGGTGCTTATTCAAACCAAACTGTTAAAGCAAGTATTGGTGCGACTACATCTGACAAGATCGGTCTTACACGTTTTGAGAGTTCAAAACTACTTACAGTTGGTGCAGCTGGTGCAGTTAGTATCACTTTCCTTAACGTAGATGGTGTAAATAACGTAAAAGCTCAAGCTGCTACTCTCTCGTTTGGTCTTGGTAAAGGTGTAGGTGCTCTAGCAGAGAACATCAACAAAGTTGCAAAAGAAACTGGCGTTCGTGCTACTTATGATGTTACTTGGGTAGGAAACAAAGCTATCGCTGCTGGCGAGATGAAAGATTTAGAGATAAATGGCGTTAAAATAGGCGACATTAGCGTTAAAGCAAATGACGAAAATGGCGCACTTATAAACGCTATCAATGCTGTTAAAGACCAAACTGGCGTAACAGCTTCACTTGACAAAGGCAAGCTAGTGCTTACATCAGTAGATGGTCGCGCTATACAAGCTAAATCAAAAGCAGATGCAGCTAATGTTGCAAACAACATGTCTGCTGTTTTTGGTTATGCTGGAGAAGGTAAAAATGCGACATCATTGGGAACAGCACTATCTACTATGTTTATCGGAAGATTAAACCTAGTAAAACTTGATGGACGTGACATTAAGATGGATACTGGCAACATCGGCAGTAAATTATCAGTGGCTTTTAGTGCTACTAAAACTGGTAGTAACGGTGGCGCTCAAGCATCTGTTTCTTTGCGTGAGATCAAAGGTCAGATAGATAAAACTCTAGCTGCTGCTATGGGCTTTACTAGGATGAACAATAGTGGTGCTATGACATCAAATCAAGCTGCTGGTGTTATGACACTTCGCGGTGCGATGGCCGTTATGAGTATCGCTGAGTCAGCTCAAAAAACACTTGATCAAATTCGTTCAGACCTTGGTTCAGTTCAAAACCAACTTCAAGCTACAGTTAATAACATCACTGTAACTCAAGTTAACGTAAAATCAGCAGAGTCTCAAATCAGAGACGTAGATTTTGCTAGCGAGTCTGCTAACTTCTCAAAACATAACATCCTAGCTCAATCAGGTGCTTATGCTATGAGTCAAGCAAACAGCGTTCAACAAAACGTAATGAAGCTACTACAGTAGTAGGAGCTGAGTGAAGTTTTAAATAGGGCTTTGTAGCAGTAGCAAAGCCTTAATGTGTTAATGCTTTTACAATACGCAAACCCCCAAGCCTCAAAGCCTAGCTTTGGGGCTTTTTAAATTTATAAGCAATAAAATCAATATGTAAAATAGTGTTTTGAATAAAAGCCTTCAAAGATAGAAACTTCAAAGGCATTTTATAAAATTATTTGAGATTTGGTTTGTCTATGTTTGAAAAGCTTGGCTTATATAAGTCCAAGCTTTTTAACTTCCTTAAGTAAATTTTTACTAGCTTTCTTTGTAGTTTTTATCTCAGCATCTAAACCGCCCGCTAGAGAAAATATCCAATACTTATGCATCTCAACCCACTCTGCTAGTTTATTTACCTTTTGCATAACTTCGTCACTAGATTCAACTGAAATTTTAGCAAGCTCAAGCTCTTGGTAATATACAGAGATCGACAAGATGTATTCGATATATCGTCTATATTGTTGTCTTCCTACGAAATTTTTGATCTTATCTATCTTTTTAGTTATAGATAATAGTTTCTTGAAATGCTTCTCGCCAAGTTCTCCTTTATCTCTTATCTCTATCATTTTGTCTATATCTGGAGTGATTTCTAAAAAGACCTCTTCAAGCTTTTGTTTTATCTCTTCTTCAAATTTGATCTTAGTTTGTATAAATTTATAGGCTTGCAAAAGCTCTTTTTTTACGGTCTTTTCACTAGGCAAGCTAATGTGAGGTAAATTTTTTATCTCTTTGCCGCGAGTAAGCTCCTCCATAACTTGAATAAAAGGCTTTTCTATGGTGCCTTTTATCATAGCTCCACCTTCTGTGCAGTTGTAGTTTTTTATACCTTTTTTATTTGTTGATTCAATGTCTGATTCATATTGGTTTTTAAATTTATCCCAAACATAAGTAGTTCTAACCTCGCCTACTCCGCCGTAAGCTGTAGTGTATAAATTTTCATCCGCTTGCGCAAAAGCATGACCTGTTGCGTGGCTTTTGCCATCTGGTGCAAAGGCTAGGTCTTGACCTATCAAGACTATATTTTTATGATCTAGAGTATAGGCTAGTTGATAGGCTTGATTTGCCGTGCTAAGTCCGATGCCAAGATAACCATGCTTGTTTAAACCCATACCGCGTTCAGCCTGTGGTCGAAACGTAAGCACTAGGCGTCTTGGCAAGATATTTTTTACACTTTGAGGATGCGTTAGCGATGCTACGATAAAGTATGCATCCTTATCTAAATTTCCATTTCTCTTTTTAAAAAAGCTTGATGTCTCTATAACCCTTTCTATAGATGTAACATAGTCTGGTTTGATGCCATGCTTTGCAAGTATCGGCAAAGAAGCATCTAGGCTGATAACAGTAACATAAGGGGCAAATTTCTTAAGTGTGTCAAGCTGTTTGTCCAAGCTTGGTCCAGTAGCTACTATCACAGCCGTATCCATAAGGCCTTTTCTTTTTTTTATGAGGTCTTGATAGACATAGCCCTTTATCAGCTGAGGCAGGTTTTCGGTGTTGTTTCTAACACCTTGAAGTAGGTCATCTACGCTATTTCCATGTGACGTAACAACCTGCGAAATAGCTCTTACAAAAAATTGATTAATTCTATTGTAGTCATCTGCAAATTTATCATAAAAAGGCGTGTGGATGTGAAAGTTATATGTCTTAGCATAGACTGAGTAAACCTGACCTATCATGAGCTGATAAATTTGCGAATAGGTTGTAAGCTCTGAATAAAATATGATAAGCCTTTCACTAAGTAGCTCTTTTGATAGATCGACTAAATTTAACGTGATGTAAAGTATCTCAAGGTCTGGTTCGACGACTATTATATGCTGATGAGTTTGGTTATAAAGCAAAGCTTTGTAAAATACTCCGTTGCCAAGTCCATAAAAAAACATCACTGGATAGCGCTTACACTCGGCACCAAGCCCTTCAAGCATATTTTGTATATCAGAAGCTGGCTTTTCATAGACATAAGATAGAGTTTTTTTGTCTATTATGTTTATATCGATCGGATCTTTGCCGATAAATACTTCATAGTTTTTTTGCTCGCCCAAAGAAAAGAGCCTAGTAGCTAAGATCTCGTCTTGAGAAAATAGCGCATTTAGGTTATTTCTAAAAACAGCATTTTCTATTTTATTGACAGTTTGGGCGTATTCTTTTGCTCTCTCTTCACTTTTTTCTTGTGGCGCAACGACACCATCATGAAATTTAATAGCCATTTTTCCTCCTTATAGATCCTCTTTTGTTAATCTCTCGCTAAATTTTATATCTCTTTTTGCTTTTTTGCCGATCAGCTCTTTTAAAAATTTAGGATGTAGGCCATATCCTGGGCGCACGCTCCTTACATTTTGCTCGCTAAAAATTTCACCTTTTTTTATATCTGCACTTGCATAAAGTGAGCGAGAAAATCTCCTGTTTAAAACCGCTTTTTCATCTAGCTCGTAGTTTACCCTACCCAAAAGCTCCTCAGCCTCTCTAACGCACTTTGTCATAAGAGCAAATTCGCTCTCATCAAGGCTAAATGCGCTATCAACGCTTTTTACGCTTTTATCAAGTATAAAATGTTTTTCAACTATCCTAGCGCCCAAACTAACCGCCACAACTGGAGCTGTCACGCCTAGAGTGTGGTCTGAAAAGCCAACCTCAACGCCAAATTTCTCTCTCATATCTGCAATGGTTTGCAAATTCATACCATTTAGCGGCGCTGGATAGCTTGAGGTGCATTTTAAAAGGGCGATGTCGCTATTGCCTGCATTTTTGCAAATTTGCACCACCTCTCTTATCTCTTCTTCGTAGGCTATGCCAGTTGAGATGATGATAGGCTTACCTTTTTTGGCTACAAACTCTACAAAATCATAATCCGTCACCTCAAAGCTTGCGATCTTGTAAGCTGGCGGGTTAAACTGCTCTAAAAAATTCGCATCGTCCTTGCAAAACGGGCTTGAAAAGCAGACAAGTCCCTCTTCTTTTGCCACTTTAAAAAGCTCAGCATGCCACTCTTTTGGCGTTAGCGCCTCTTGATAAAGCTCGTATAAATTTCTCCCATCCCAAAGTCCGCCCTTTATGACAAAATCATCTAGGTGCGAATTTAGAGTCAAACTATCAGGCGTATATGTCTGAAGCTTTATCGCGTCAGCTCCAGCGCGCTTGGCCGCCTTTATCGTATCTACCGCCGTTTTTAGGCTACCGCTGTGGTTGGCTGAGAGCTCTGCTATTATAAAGACCTTTTTGTCTGTATCAAAATTTCCTATTTTCATCCTCTAGTCCGTTTCATTTTTAAGCTCAAGATAGCTAAATTCATCATCTTTTGCGTAAATTTTAAAGCCAAAATTTTCATAAAGTGCGAGTGCTTTTTCGTTGTTATTATAAGCTTTTGCCTTTAGCGAGCCAACTTTTAATGTGAAAAATGCGTACTCTTTTATGAGATCAAGCAGCTTTTTGCCAACTCCTTTTAGCTCTGGGTTTTTATAAACGCCAAATTCACAACTTTCTTTCGTGATATCAACAAAGCTCACCACTCCGATAAATTCGCTTTCGTCCTTTACTAAAAAATAGATCTTATCTTGAATGCTCTTTAATCTCTCTAAAAAAGCAAAATGCTCCTCTTTACCAACGCTTTTGTTTTTCATAAATTTAGCTATACGCTCGTCGTTTCGCCACTTTAAGACCATCAGCTTTTGCTCGCCATTAAGCGAGGTAAAATTTATAAGTTCAAGCAAATTTCATCTCCCCAAAAAGCTTCATAGCCATTTTCTTTGAGCCAAGCAAAGATTTCTTTTTGATTATCAGCCACGCAAACAGCTTTAAAATTAGTTCCCAAAACATAAGCTTCATTTACGAGCGAGCTTGCTGTTATGATGAGCATTTTGGCTTCATTCATCAGCCTTGCTACGTTTTTACTATCTACAAAAAGACTAAAATTTTCGCTCTTACTTGATAACTCTTTTAGGGCGCTTAAGTTTTTATTTCCACTTGTTGTTATGACGGCTGTTTTTAGCTTTTTTAAGAGTAGCTTTTCTGAAATTTTAGCGCTTAGCCCAGAGATATCAGTGCCCCCAAGAATGATAGCGTAGTCGTAAATTTTCTCCCTTTTTACCTGCACTTCTTCGTAAAACTCATCTCTAACTAGCAAAAACTCGCTTCCACAAAAGACCTCACAGCCTTTTTCTACCAGCTCCTCATATCTTGCCTTTTGTGCATACAAATTTACGTTTAAAATATAGTCTGCAAAATGTTTTTCATAAGTATCATCAAATGATAAAATTTTAACGCCAGTTTTTTCTTTTATAGCTCTTTCGTCATCAAAGCTAAAGCCGTAGTGGTCGATTATTAGAAGCTTAAATTTATTATCTTTTATAAGTTCGCAAAGCTCATCTATCTCGCCACTTCTTAGGCTAAATTTAGGGTAGTTTATCTCATCAAAAATGTCACCTTCAAGCCTCAATGAAGCAAATGAGATGTCGCTAAATTTTTTAGCAAGCAAAAGGTCTCGCCTGATGTGCCCATGCCCTATCTTGCTGCTACTATCGGCGCGCACGAGCGTTTTTAGCAGGGGGAGTCCTTTAAATTCTTTCAATCAGATCTTTCCATTATTTATCAAATAAAGCTTTTTAGCAAACTCAAAATCCTCTAGCGTATCTATGTCGCAGACTAAATTTCTTGGCAGTAAATATGCCTTTGAGTGTGGCGCAAAGATAGCGCTGCACTCCAACCAAGCCTCTTTTTTACCAAAGTAAAATGCTCCAGCATCATGAAACGCAGGCTCTAGATCTTGCGAGCGCGTCTTTTCAAACTGCGGATAAAACATGCTAACTCTAGCATTTTCATCAAGTTTTATGGCTCGCTGGATAGGAAAGTCAAACGCAGTGGCTGAAAATAGAAATTCACACTCATCTTTTTTAAACTCGTCAGCAGCCTCTTTTAAAATTTCAGCCGTTATAAGCGGTGCTGTGGCATAAAGGCAGCAGACGTCACTAAAGCTAGAATTCGCGCGTCTTATCGCATCTTTTATCACGTCGGTGCTAGTTGCGTAGTCGTCGCTTAGGCTCGCCTCTCTAAAAAATGGCACGCTAGCCCCAAATTCTCTAGCCACATTTGCGATCATTTCGTCATCGGTGCTTACGATTACGTCGCTAAAAACTTTAGAATTTAGCGCAGATTCGATGCTATATGCGATTAAAGGCTTGCCTAAAAAGTCTTTTATGTTTTTGCCAGGTATTCTCTTGCTGCCACCTCTTGCTGGTATGATACAGATCATTTTTACTCGCTAAAGCTTTTTAGCACGTCAAAAAGTGTGCTTGCAACAAATTTAGCATCATCCACGCTCATTCCGTGATGGCACGGCAAGCTAAGCTCGGCGCTATAAAATTTCTCCGCATTTGGCAGTGAAATTTCGCCAAGAAGCGCTTTATAAAAGCTAAATTTATATGTTGGCTTATAGTGCACCTGCACACCAACGCCCTTTTGCAAGAGTGCTTCAAAAATTTGCTCTTTTTTATCCCAAAATTTCTCATCCAAAAGCACTGGATATAAGTGCCTTGAGCTAGTTGTATTTGCTGGAATTTTTATGATTTTAAAATATTCACACCCACTAAATTTCTCATCATAAAATTTAGCTATCTCGTTTCTTTTAGCGATAAAGTCGTCCAGCCTTTTTAGCTGGCTAAGCCCCAAAGCGCAGGCCACGTCTGTTATCCTGTAGTTGTATCCAAGCAGGCTCATGTCACTATCCCAAAGCTTTGTTTTAGCGATGCCATGGCTTCTATATAGCCTTGCTAGCCTTGCAAGCTCATCGTCGTTTGTAGCAAGCGCGCCGCCCTCAAGCGTGGTGATAGGCTTTACCGGATGAAAGCTAAATATACTAATATCAGCCTTAACGCCCACTTTTACGCCATTTTGCACGCTACCAAGGGCATGAGAGGCGTCGTCTATCACTTTTATACCGTGTTTTTTGGCTAAATTTATGATCTGATCTAGCTCCACAGGGTTACCGCCGTAATCAACCGCAGTTATCACCTTTGTCTTTGGCGTGATTAGAGCTGGAATTTTCTCTTCATCGATGTTGCCATTTGCTTTTATGTCGCAAAATTTGACCTGCGCTCCTGCCATCAAAGCCGCATTTGCAGTGGCTGCAAAGGTGATAGGCGTCGTGATCACTTCATCGCCAGCCTTTACGCCTAGGCTAAGATAGGCTACGTGCAGAGCCGAAGTGGCTGAGTTCATAACGACAACATGCTTTACACCAACATACTTTGCCAGCTCCTCTTCAAAGCTACTGACCTTTTGGCCACCTGTTAAGATGTCGTCTCTTAGCGCATCTGCTACTACCTTAATATCTTCTTCTGTGATCTGCTGGCGGCTGTAAGGTATCATTTGCCGTCCCCTATCATCTCAAGAAGGCCTGCTCTATCGAGCCAAATTTTATTTGTATTTGAGCTATATTCAAAGTCCTCGCTCACTGGTTTGCCCTTTTGATGAAGAGCATTTGTCGAGAAGTCCTGCGCCATTGTGAACTGAATAGACGGGCTTATCACGTAATAATCATCAAATTCATAGGTTAAATGCGCGTCATCTCTTGATATCATCATCTCATGCATCTTTTCCCCTGGGCGAATGCCGATGATCTTTATGCCAAGGTCTGGTGCAAGGGCTTTTGCAAGATCGACCATCGTCATCGACGGGATCTTTGGTATGAAAATTTCACCGCCCTTCATCCTTTCAAAGTTTTTAAGGACGAAATTTACGCCTTGCTCAAGCGTGATCCAAAACCTAGTCATCTTTTCGTGAGTGACTGGCAGCTCTTGTTCCCCTTGTGCGATCAGCTTTTTAAAGAGCGGCACCACGGAGCCACGTGAACCAACGACGTTTCCATATCTTACGACGCTAAATCTCGTCTTTTTCTCGCCTACGATGTTGTTTGCAGCGACAAAGAGCTTATCGCTGGCTAGCTTTGTGGCTCCATATAAATTTACAGGGTTGCATGCCTTGTCAGTTGAGAGCGCGATCACTTTGCTAACGCCGCACTCCAAAGAGGCGTCGATGACGTTTTGAGCGCCATCTATGTTAGTTTTTATGCACTCCATTGGGTTGTATTCTGCGATTGGTACGTGTTTCATCGCAGCCGCGTGGATGACGTAGTCTATGCCGTTCATCGCAGTTCTTAAGCGCTTATAGTCCCTCACGTCGCCGATGAAAAAACGCATAGCCTTATCTTTAAACATTTGGGCCATTTCGTACTGCTTTAGCTCGTCGCGTGAGTAGATAACTAGCCTTTTTGGCTTATATTTTTTTAACAAAATTTCGGTGTACTTTTTACCAAAACTTCCTGTTCCGCCGGTGATCAATATCGATTTGTTGTTAAACATTTTGCACCTTTTTGCTAGTCATTTTTGATTTATAAATGGCTAATTAGAGTTAATTTTTATAAATTTTTAAGCAAAAGCTGTGCCAAATTTAAAATTTGTTTATCAAAGCTTCGCTCTTTCTAGCTTCTATTTCGTCAAAATTTCGTTATTGTTTAGGGTTTTTATAAAAAGTGGGCGATAAATTTAGCCTTTGCAAGGTCGCAAAGGCATGAAAATTATTTTAAAATTCTAGGCAGCGTGATGCCTTCTTGAGCTTGGTATTTGCCGTTTTTATCAGCATAAGTCACCTCGCAAGGCTCATCACCCTCTATAAATAGCACCTGTGCGATGCCCTCGTTTGCGTAGATCTTCGCAGGAAGCGGCGTCGTATTTGAAATTTCTATCGTGATATGCCCCTTAAATCCCGGCTCAAAAGGCGTCACATTTACGATGATGCCGCACCTTGCGTATGTACTCTTGCCAAGACAGATCGCTAGCACGTTATCAGGCATGTTAAAGTACTCGACCGTGCGTGCCAAAGCAAAAGAATTTGGCGGCACTATGCAGACATCGCCCTTAAAATCAACCACATTTTTCTCATCAAAATTCTTTGGATCAACGACAGTTCCGCCGATATTTGTGAAAATTTTAAACTCATCGCCCACACGGATATCATAGCCGTAGCTAGAAACACCGTAACTAACGACACCACGCCCCACTTGCTCCTCGGCAAATGGCACGATCATCTTCTTTTCAACCGACATTTTCCTTATCCAAGAGTCTGCTTTTAAACCCATTTTTGCTCCTTTTTTAGGGCGATTATAACGCTTTGCGTCTTTAAAGTAAATTTAATGGCACTTTGCAGTAAAACTAGTATAATTTTGAGAGCAAAATTTCATAAAGGACAAAAATGCAAGAGAGAAATGCCGAAACTTTCACAGGAGAACGCGCGATGTTTGGGGCAAAAGGGGTGAAATTTACAAACTGCATCTTTGAAGATGGCGAGTCGCCGTTAAAACACAGCTCAAATTTAAAGCTAAACGAGTGCGTTTTTGCCTACAAATATCCACTTTGGTACGCAAGCGACATCACGCTAAATAGCGGCTATCTCGAGCCTCTAGCAAGAGCTGGCATGTGGTACAGCAAAAATTTAAGCTTTAAAGACGTGCTCATAAACGCTCCAAAAAGCTTTAGAAAAAGCTCGCAAATTTTACTAGAAAATGTAAATTTCTCAGACGCTAGCGAGACACTTTGGGGATGTGTGGACGTAAAGCTTAAAAATGTCTTTGCAAGGGGGGATTATTTCGCGGCAAATAGTGAAAATTTAGAGGTTGATGGGCTAAGCTTAGACGGCAACTACTGCTTTGATGGCTGCAAAAATCTTCGCATCACAAACTCAAAGCTCATATCAAAAGATGCCTTTTGGAACTGCGAAAACGTGCTCGCGCAAAACTGCCTCATCTCAGGCGAATACCTAGCCTGGAATGCAAAAAATGTGACGCTCGTAAACTGCACGATAAAGAGCTTGCAAGCACTTTGCTACGTAGAAAATTTGGTCGTAAAAGATTGCATTTTTATGGATACTAGCCTTGCTTTTGAGTATTCAAGCCTCAATGTTAGCACAAAAAGCACGGTAAAAAGTGTGAAAAATCCAAAAAGTGGCGTTATAAGAGCTGGCAAGATAGAGGAGATCATCATAGACGGCAGTTTGGTTGATACGAGCAAGATAGAGATCATCACGGATGAAATTTAGCCAAAATTTGAAGGGATAATATGCAAAATGAAAAATTTAGAGCGAAATTTAGTATAAAAAATGATGCTAAATTTAAAAAACTGCTACACGAAGTCTCGCGCACCGTCTATAAAAAGAATAAATTTGTATTTTTAATGAGGGCGATCGAGCTGCCATTTGCTGTGCTATGCGGAGTAGCTATGGTCGCGCTTTTTGACATTTCTGGGCACGAGTTAATAGTATATTCTGATATGGACGATATCTCTACTTTGGCAAGAAATTTAGCCATCGTTTTGTGCGTTGGCGTGATCTTGCTTTATATTTACGCGGCCGTAGTTAAGCCGGTTTTATTTACTAGAGCCATTTACTCAAACATCGATGTTGAGCGCGAACAAGAGATCGTTATATATGATGATGAGGTCTTGTTTGTCACAGCGACAAGTACGGTTCATTTTTCGTTTAGTGCATTTCTTGGTACTTGCGAAACTGATGATTTTCTAGCTTTGATCTTAAAAGAAGGCAGCTTCTTGCAGATCCCAAAAGAGTCACTAAATGAAAAAGCGCAAGAAATTTTGGAATTTCTAAAAGAAAAGATAGGCTGAATTTAGTGAAATATTTTTGGATGTTTTGAATTAAAAACCATACAAATTTACCATGCCAGCAAATTTGTTGGCTGTATTCAAACAAAATTCTCTAAAAACATAGATATTATTGCTTTAGCGATACCAAACATCAATCTTTCAGCGATAAATTTTAATATTAAAATAATTAATTGACGTCTAAAAAGATATCTAAATACTATTTTGTTGATAGCTGGCTTTAGATCAGCACCAATAAACACATCTTTTGGAGTTGTGCCTGCATCCCAAATGTTTTGAAGTAGTTGAGATAAGATAGTTTCAGTTAGTGCTGCTGGAGTGCCTTTCCAATCGCCTGAGCTATCAAATGCTACAACATTGCCACGCTTACCACTTGCAAATGCAGCCGCACCTTTAGCCAAGAAATAAAATAAGCCTGCCATTTCGCCAGCTGTTGCGTCAGTTCTAACGCTCGGTGCTTTAAACACGCTCTTTTTAACATCAGCATCACGACCAAGACCAAAAATAGCATACTCCATATCTAGCTTATGCTCTTTTGCTCTTTTAGCTGTCTCACGCTCTAGCTCTTTACCGCCATAAGTTGCCACTGCTTGCATACTTCTTGAAACGCTAACGTTTGAAGTAAAAATTTGCACTGCGTTTGAGGTTTTTTGCACGCTTGATTTGATCTGATCGTCAAAGTCAGAAATCTCTAGCTGTGCGTTTTTCTTTGGCGCAGCTAAGCTGTCAGTTAGCCAGGAGTGCTCTATGCCTTTAACACTTGAAGTGCCAATAAGTTTAAGTATAGGCGTCTCGTCAGCACCTATTAAAATTATTTTGTCATATACCGAAGGCTTTAGCCCTTCTCTTTTTGTTGCTGGGGCTTGAAACCCAGTTGTAGTTATTGCCATTTCTTTGCTCCTTTTATGCAATTTAATGGCAATTTATCATTAACGGCTGTGCCAAATCTACCCAATTTTGGCAAAGTTAGAATATTTTTTGTTTTTTTGAAAAGAGAGTAAGCCCTAAATATAGGGCTTTTTAATTATTATTGGAGTTTTTAGTAGATATATGGCTAATTTTTACACCTTGACTAATTTTATTTTTAGTTAGTCTATTTACCGCTTTAGCTTTTACTCCGTCGCTTATGTCTTTGTTTAATAAGACTTTCTTAACTAAGCCTACTACTTTATTACTACTATTGTCTATCGCATCAAGTAGCTTAAGCTTTGGGTTTTCAAACTTCGCAACTCATTTAAAAAATAATAAAAACATTGTTAAAATTCCAAAAAAAATTATATCAAATTTTATCAAGACATATACATTGGGGCTTTAATATAAAAAAATTAATCATTCATAACACTTATTTTGTACTTAGACAGAAAGTAACACTAATAAAAACTAGGATTAAAAATATAAGAACTAAGCAGACAAACAACAAAGCCCGCAACGACCTACTTTTCCAACATCCCAGTAAGGGAGAGTATCATCAGCCAGGACGAGCTTAGCTTCTTGGTTCGAGATGGAGCAAGGCGTTTCCTCGTCTGTATAGTCACGGGCAGTGTTAAATAAAAGATATATTATATAAATCTCTTATTTAACACTACTAAATAAAGTTAAAAGTCATAAACAAAGTTTTATAAAAACATATCTTATTAAGTTTTTACCCTTAACAAGGAAGTGATGCTTATTAAAAGATAAGCAGACGAGCTATTAGTACTGGTCAGCTAAAGGACTTTCATCCATTACACACCCAGCCTATCAAACACATAGTCTATATGAGCTCTTAAAAGAAGATTCATCTTGGAGTTGGCTTCCTGCTTAGATGCTTTCAGCAGTTATCACATCCCAACATAGCTACCGAGCGGTGCCCTTGGCAGGACAACTCGTACACCAGTGGTTGGTTCGACCCGGTCCTCTCGTACTAGGGTCAACTCTCCTCAATCTTCTTACGCCCACGGCAGATAGGGACCGAACTGTCTCACGACGTTCTGAACCCAGCTCGCGTACCGCTTTAAATGGCGAACAGCCATACCCTTGGGACCTGCTCCAGCCCCAGGATGCGATGAGCCGACATCGAGGTGCCAAACCTCCCCGTCGATGTGAGCTCTTGGGGGAGATCAGCCTGTTATCCCCGGGGTACCTTTTATCCTTTGAGCGATGGCCCTTCCACACAGAACCACCGGATCACTAAGACCGACTTTCGTCTCTGCTTGACGTGTATGTCTCGCAGTTAAGCTGGCTTATGCCTTTATACTCTACGAACGATTTCCAACCGTTCTGAGCCAACCTTTGTAAGCCTCCGTTACATTTTGGGAGGCGACCGCCCCAGTCAAACTACCCACCAGACATTGTCCTACTTGAGGATAACTCAAGCTAGTTAGCTATCAGAATAAAAAAGAGCGGTATCTCAACAATGGCTCACCATAAACTGGCGTCTATGGATCAAAGCCTCCCGCCTATCCTGCACATTTTTATCCCAATAGCAGTGTCAAGCTGTAGTAAAGGTCCACGGGGTCTTTCCGTCTTGCCGCGGGTAGGAGGAATTTTCACCTCCACTACAATTTCACTGGATCCCTCTTCGAGACAGCTCCCATCTCGTTACGCCATTCATGCAGGTCGATATTTAATCGACAAGGAATTTCGCTACCTTAGGACCGTTATAGTTACGGCCGCCGTTTACTCGGGCTTCGATCAAACGCTTCGCAGAGCTAACGTCATCAATTAACCTTCGAGCACCGGGCAGGCGTCACACCCTATACATCCTCTTACGAGTTAGCAGAGTGCTGTGTTTTTGGTAAACAGTCGGGAGGGACTCTTTGTTGTAACCTTCAATGCTTACGGAGTAAATCCTTCACAAAGTTAGGCACACCTTATACCGAAGATACGGTGCTATTTTGCAGAGTTCCTTGAAGAGAGTTCTTCCACGCGCCTTAGAATACTCATCCCACCCACCTGTGTCGGTTTACGGTACGGGCAACTATAACTAAACTTAGAAACTTTTCTTGGCTCGACAGTATCAAGGATTTACGATTCATTCCGAAGAACTTCACGCACCTGTAAGGCCTCGGCTTAAAGGAGTTCGGATTTGCCTGAACTCCAACCTGCACCTTTCGACCAGCACTACCATCCGCTGGCTCCTCTAACTCTAAGCGTCCTTCCATCGCACATTATAGTTGGCATTGGAATATTAACCAATTTTCCATCGCATACCCCTTTCGGACTTTGCTTAGGACCCGGCTAACCCTACGATGACGAGCATCGCGTAGGAAACCTTGGGTTTACGGCGTTGGGGATTCTCACCCCAATTATCGCTACTCATGCCTGCATGCTCACTTGTATTCGCTCCAGCACTCCTTACCGGTATACCTTCAACGCAAATACAACGCTCTCCTACCACTTAGTAAAACTAAGTCTAAAGCTTCGGTACTCATTTTAGCCCCGTTATATTTTCCGCGCAGAATCACTAGACCAGTGAGCTATTACGCTTTCTTTAAAGGATGGCTGCTTCTAAGCCAACCTCCTGGTTGTTTAAGTAACTCCACATCGTTTTCCACTTAAATGAGATTTAGGGACCTTAGCTGTTAGTCTGGGTTGTTCCCCTCTCGACGACGGATTTTATCACTCGCCGCCTGACTGCCATGATTACACACTAGGTATTCGGAGTTTGATAGGGTTTGGTACATTGGTGTATGCCCTAGCCCATTCAGTGCTCTACCCCCTAGTGTTACTACATGACGCTATACCTAAATATATTTCGGAGAGAACCAGCTATCACGATGTTTGATTGGCCTTTCACCCCTATCCACAAGTCATCCCATAGCTTTTCAACGCTAGCGGGTTCGGTCCTCCGCCGGTTCTTACACCGGTTTCAACCTGCTCATGGATAGATCACATCGTTTCGGGTCTGCAACGTCTGACTAAACGCCCTATTAAGACTCGCTTTCGCTACGGCTCCGGGTTTCCTTAACCTCGCCAGACATCACAACTCGCAGGCTCATTATGCAAAAGGCAGTCCATCACCCTGATAAATCATAGGGCTCTGAATGATTGTAAGCAAATGGTTTCAGGTTCTATTTCACTCTGATCACCTCAGTTCTTTTCACCTTTCCCTCACGGTACTTGTGCACTATCGGTCTAGTAGTAGTATTTAGGGTTGGATAGTGGTCTACCCAGCTTCAGACAGAATATCACGTGTTCCGCCCTACTCAGGATACTGCTAAGTAAAACAAAGCTTTCATATACGGGGGTATCACCCTCTGTGCCTAACCTTTCCAGGTCGTTCTATTAGCTAAGTTTAGTCTATATTGCAGTCCTACAACCCCACTAGTAAACTAGTGGTTTGCCCTCTTACGCGTTCGCTCGCCGCTACTAGCGTAATCTCTTTTGATTTCTTTTCCTGAGGGTACTAAGATGTTTCAATTCCCCTCGTTCGCTCCGTTATACGGTAACTAATATCTCTATTAGTTGGGTTGCCCCATTCAGAAATTCCCGGATCAAAGCCCCTTGACGGCTCCCCGAGACTTATCGCAGCCTGGCACGTCTTTCATCGCCTCTACTAGCCAAGGCATCCACCACTTGCTCTTTGTAGCTTACCTTTTCTATATTAGATTATTCTAATTCGCATCACTTCCTTGTTAAAGATAACTTTATGTTACTACATTTAAATTCTAGCTCTCAAGACGGAAAGCATTGACTACTATTTAGATAAGTTTTAAATCCTAAATAGATTGTGATGTCAAACTTTTGCATTAAATGCAAAGAGAATAGAAATTTAAATCTTTAACAAGTCCTGTAAAATTGTTTTTAAAACTTGCTTGTGACTATTAACAATATTAATTAAAAGAACATTTAGACTTCGCAGACTAGCAAGCTAGTCTTTACGACCAAAGAGTTACACCCTTTGGAAACCCCTAAAGCACAAAGTTACTTTCGACAACTTTGTCATCAATAAAGATTAAGTACGCTTAAAAGTCTAAAGTAAATGTTTCTAAAAACACTTAATATAGACTTTTTCTGTTAAACTATTTTATGGTGGAGAATAGCGGGATCGAACCGCTGACCTCCTGCGTGCAAAGCAGGCGCTCTCCCAGCTGAGCTAATTCCCCAATTAAATTCTCTGGTGGGCCTAACAAGACTTGAACTTGTGACCTCACCCTTATCAGGGGTGCACTCTAACCAGCTGAGCTATAGGCCCCTATAGGTCTATCAATCTTTCAAAACTAAACAAGGATGATTGAGAATATCTTTCTTATAGATATCTTGTGAGAGAATATCTATATGTACTCTAGAAAGGAGGTGATCCAACCGCAGGTTCTCCTACGGTTACCTTGTTACGACTTCACCCCAGTCGCTGATTCCACTGTGGACGGTAACTAATTTAGTATTCCGGCTTCGAGTGAAATCAACTCCCATGGTGTGACGGGCGGTGAGTACAAGACCCGGGAACGTATTCACCGTAGCATGGCTGATCTACGATTACTAGCGATTCCGGCTTCATGGAGTCGAGTTGCAGACTCCAATCCGAACTGGGACATATTTTATAGATTTGCTCCATCTCGCGATATTGCTTCTCATTGTATATGCCATTGTAGCACGTGTGTCGCCCCGGACATAAGGGCCATGATGACTTGACGTCGTCCACACCTTCCTCCTCCTTACGAAGGCAGTCTCATTAGAGTGCTCAGCCGAACTGTTAGCAACTAATGACGTGGGTTGCGCTCGTTGCGGGACTTAACCCAACATCTCACGACACGAGCTGACGACAGCCGTGCAGCACCTGTCTTAACATTTCTGCAAGCAGACACTCTTCTATCTCTAGATGATTTGTTAGATATCAAGTCCGGGTAAGGTTCTTCGCGTATCTTCGAATTAAACCACATGCTCCACCGCTTGTGCGGGTCCCCGTCTATTCCTTTGAGTTTTAATCTTGCGACCGTACTCCCCAGGCGGTATACTTAATCCGTTAGGTGCATTACTGCCAAGACTAGCTTAGCAACAACTAGTATACATCGTTTAGGGCGTGGACTACCAGGGTATCTAATCCTGTTTGCTCCCCACGCTTTCACGCATTAGCGTCAGTTGAGTTCCAGCAGATCGCCTTCGCAATGGGTATTCCTGGTGATCTCTACGGATTTTACCCCTACACCACCAATTCCATCTGCCTCTCCCTCACTCTAGATTATCAGTTTCCCAAGCAGTTCTATGGTTAAGCCATAGGATTTCACAAGAGACTTGATAATCCGCCTACGCGTCCTTTACGCCCAGTGATTCCGAGTAACGCTTGCACCCTCCGTATTACCGCGGCTGCTGGCACGGAGTTAGCCGGTGCTTATTCGTTAGGTACCGTCATTGTTCTTCCCTAACAAAAGGAGTTTACGCTCCGAAAAGTGTCATCCTCCACGCGGCGTTGCTGCTTCAGGGTTTCCCCCATTGAGCAATATTCCCTACTGCTGCCTCCCGTAGGAGTCTGGACCGTGTCTCAGTTCCAGTGTGACTGATCATCCTCTCAGACCAGTTATGCGTCATAGCCTTGGTGAGCCATTACCTCACCAACTAGCTGATACAATATAGCCTCATCCTACACCGAAAAACTTTCCCTATCTAACTTATGTCAGACAGGAGTATAGAGTATTAGCAGTCGTTTCCAACTGTTGTCCTCTAGTGTAGGGCAGATTAGCTATACATTACTCACCCGTGCGCCACTAACTCATAAGAGCAAGCTCTTACTTGTCCGTTCGACTTGCATGTATTAGGCACGCCGCCAGCGTTCACTCTGAGCCAGGATCAAACTCTCCATATTAACCTTCTTTAGCGTAAAGCAGAGCTTTACTAAGAAGCAACACTAAAGACTAGGATTGCTAATGCAATCTAGTAATAATGTTTTTACTAAAATTGCTTTTTAGTATTTATTATGAAGTTTTTAATCAAAAAAACTTTTAGTTTTTATATTAGTTTGTCTAATCTATTATTTAATCATAATAGACTGGCTCAATCGATCACTTGTTTAGATTTCAAAGATTGACTAATAGTTTAACAATTGTAAGTTAAAAGAACAACGATAAGAAAAAGGCTTTATTAACGTTGAAGTTAAAGGTGGTTTCTCGTTTCGTGAGCTGGAATTATATATGAGGGATGCTTAAAGATAGTTGAAATAATTGCAAAATATTTTATAAAATCAAAATTTTTTAGACATAAATTTGGAGAGTTCTGCTCTCCATCTTATAAAGATTAATTATATGTGATATAACTTTTTCACGATATGTGTCAGCAAGCTGCGATAACCTCAATTTCTACGAGTGCATCTTTTGGCAAAGTCTTCACAGCTACCGTGCTTCTAGCTGGATATGGCTCTTTGAAAAATTTAGCGTATGTGACATTTACCTTGGCAAAATCTGCCATATCTGCTAAAAAGATCGTAGTCTTTACAACATTATCAAAACTAAGTCCAGCCTCAGCCAAAATGTTTTGCAAATTTGTAAGTGACTGATGCGCTTGAGCCTCTACGCTACTACCTGCAAACTCGCCCTCTGGTGTGACGCCAAGCTGACCTGAGATAAATAAAAATCCATTCGCGCTAATCGCCTGAGAGTATGGTCCGATCGCTTGTGGAGCGTTTTTTGTTGAAATTTGTTTTTTCATATCTTCTCCTTTAAATTTTGGCAAAATCCTACTATAAATTTCTAAATTTTTAGGCACCAAAGGCTATAATGAGCAAAAATTTCAAAAGGACAAAGATGCAAATAACCCTTGCACCAAACGAATTTTTAGATGACTACGTGCTTGGCGCTCAGCTTGCCAAAAACGCCGGCATCTCATCAAACGCCTATCTCTTTTGGAAAAATGCGATCAGCGCTAAATTTGAAAACTCACGCATCGTTTTTCTTAGAAAAAAGAGCGTCCCAGAGAAATTTAAAAGCGCACTAGAGACTTGCACGCCATTAAATGGTCTTGTGCCAACTGGCGTCTTTTGTTCATTTACCTCGCTTGCTCCCTCACACCTTGTGGCAAAAAATGGCTCTAAAATTTATGAGCTTTTTGAATTTCATGAAATTTGCGGTATCAAATTTTTAAATTTAAAGAAATTTTATGATGATTTAAAGCTTAACTACTCGTATAGGATTTACATCGAAAAGTGCAAATTTTTCTCGCCAGCACCCTTTGAAAAGCGCATAAAACTAACTGATACTATGTGTCTTGGCTACTACTAGCCACCTCGTAAACGATCAGCGCCTCGGTTTTGTAGCCCCCTATCCTATCTTTATATAGCAAAATTTCGTCGTTTTCTCTTTTGGCGTAAATTTTAATGTGAGCGGAGTTTGTGCTCTCATCGTAGTCTTCATATATAAATTTAAACTCTTCGCTACTCAGCGTGATAAACTGCAGCGCCTGAAACGAAACAGCAAAGACCAACTCCTCGCTAATGCCACTTCTTCTAAATTTATCAGCTAATTTCACAACAAATGACCCCACGTCGCTAAAATACTCTTCAGGGCTCTCATACTCGCTTTCAAAGACCACTATCTCATTTAGCGACCACTCATTTTGCGTCTTATTTTCTTCAAATTTCTGCCTTTTTCTTATGGCAGCTTTTAAAAATATCCCTTGTGGTTTTGAGATAAAGCCCTTGTTCAGAATTTGCTTTAGCTTTAAATTTCTAATTTCACTTTTGGTGCTCGTAAAAAATTTAAGTAGTGGCTTTGCTTGATCGTTGCAAAAACTTTTCATTTTGGGAGAAATTCCGCTAGCTTAGGCTGCTAGCGGATCAAATTTATATTTTTTTATAAGGTGCTTGACCGACTTCGTAGAAGTTATTGCCCTCGCAGTCGATAGCGACTATCGCTGGGAAGTCCTCTACTGTGAGTCTTGCAACTGCCTCTGGTCCTAGCTCTGGATATGCCAAGACTTCGTATTTTTTGATACTTTGGCTAATGACCGCTCCGATACCACCGATAGCGACCATATAAACACAGCATGATTTTTTCATAGCCTCGACTACGGCGTCGTTTCGGTAGCCTTTACCGATCATGCCATTTATACCAACTTCATTTATCATAGTTGGTGTGTATTTGTCCATTCTGCCGCTTGTTGTTGGGCCTGCTGCGCCGATAGCTTGGTTTGGCTTGGCTGGAGTTGGTCCGACGTAGTAGATAGTCTCGCCCTTTAGCTCAACTGGCAACTTCTCGCCACGTGCTAGAGCCTCTGTTAGCGCCTTGTGAGCGGCGTCACGAGCTGCGATAATAGTGCCTGAGATTAGGACATTGTCGCCTGCTTTTAGGCTTTTTACCACCTCTTTATCAAATGGTGCTGTTATTCTTTTAACTTCTGACATGTTATCTCCTTAAAGCTCGGCGTCTGCGTGGCGTGCAGCGTGGCAGTTGATATTTATGGCTACTGGTAGGCCTGCGATGTGAGTTGGATACCACTCGACATTTACTTTTATAGCAGTTGTATCGCCGCCAAGTCCTTGAGGACCGACGCCTGTTTGGCTAGCGAGCTCAAGAAGCTCATCTTCAAGTTTTGCATATCTTGCATCGGCGTTTTTGCTATCTACTGGACGAACTGCAGCTTGTTTAGCTAGAAGTGCTGCTTTATCCATAGTGCCACCTATGCCAACGCCTATCGTCATTGGAGGGCAAGCGTTTGGTCCAGCGTATTTTACAGCCTCTAAAAATACCTTTTTAACGCCCTCTATGCCATCAGCTGGCACAAGCATTTTTAGTATTGATTTGTTCTCACTACCAAAGCCCTTTGGAGCGACTTTTATCTTTAGCTTATCCCCTGGCACGATCCTAGTGTGGATGACCGCTGGGGTGTTGTTTGTAGTGTTTTTTCTCTCAAAAAGTGGCTCAGCAACGACTGACTTTCTAAGATAGCCCTCAGTGTAGCCCTTCGCAATGCCTTCATTTATCGCATCTTCGATGTATCCGCCCTCTATATGCACGTCCTGGCCGATCTCAACAAAGACAACAGTCATGCCCGTATCTTGGCAAATAGGCGCTACGCCCTCTTCTGCTAGCTTGGCATTTTGCAAAATTTTGCCCAAAATGTCTTTGCCAAGAGATGAGCTCTCAGTGGTTTGAGCTTTTGTAAAAGCAGCCTTTAGATCTGGCGTAACGACGTAACAGGCTTGTTTGCAAAGCTTTGCAACAGTCTCTTTTATATCTTTTACGTTTACCGTTCTCATTTATCCTCCTCGTAAAAAACAATTTTTAATTATATAAATTATATGTAAAATTTAAGATTAAATTATAATATTAAATTTAACCACCAACCTCGGTGTTTAAATACTCTTAAGCAACTTTGGATAAACTACAACAAACTTAAATTTCAAAGGAAAAGTTATGAATTCGTTAGTCATCGTGATACTTGTTATCGCAGTCATTTTTGTCTTTTTCATCAGCCTTTACAACTCACTTGTTGCAAAGCAAAACCAAGTAAAAAGCGTGGAGGCTGGCATCGACGCGCAGCTAAAAAGAAGATATGACCTCATACCAAATTTAGTAGCCACTGCAAAAGAGTACATGGTGCATGAAAAGGGCTTGCTAGAAAACATCACTGCCCTTAGAGAGAGTGCTAGAAGTGCATCAACAAATGAGGAGAAATTTGAGCTAAATAACAAAATTTCAGGCTTGCTAAATGGCCTTAGAGTGAGCGTAGAAAACTATCCTGATCTAAAAGCAAATCAAAATTTACTTCACATCCAAAGCACACTAAACGAGGTTGAAGAGCAAATTTCAGCCGCCAGACGCACCTACAACTCAGCTGTTGAAATTTACAATAACGCCACACAGATGTTTCCTTCAAACATCGTAGCTTCAATGTTTGGCTTTCACAAAGATGTATTTTTTGATATCCCTGAAAATGAAGCAGTTGCTCCAAACGTCGGTGATCTTTTTAAAAAATAAGGCATAAAAAATGCAAGCAGACGAACTAAAAGGCATCGATCTAAGCGACCTTGACGAGCTTGAAAAAGAGCGCCTTGCCATGGGGCAAAAAGCCTTTAAAATGATCGCTTATGGCTTTCTTGGCATCATAGTTGTAAGTGGTTTTTTGGCGTCACTGCACCTTGGAAATTTATTTTTCTTTTTGCTAATTGGCGGAGTTTTTTATCTTGGCAAGACGATAAATGGGCTAAAAAACGAGCTTGTAGCAAAATTTAAACAAAAAGTAGTTGGCGTCATCGTAAAAAACTATGGTCTAAATTTCAACGCAAATAGCGGGCTAAATTTGAACGATTTTTTAAAAATTTATGACGCTGATGTAAATAGACACTACGCAGAGGATATGATCTACGGACAGATCGATAACACGCAGTTTAAGCTTTGTGATTTTTATGCGGCAAAAGAAGTAAAGGGCGAAAAAAGCACTACTACAACAGTGAAATTTCAAGGCATTTTGCTAAAGGCTGAGTTTAAAAAAGAGCTAAACGCCACGATCTATGTCTGCGACAAAAAGCGAACATCTGATCTAAGAAGCGAGGGCGAGCAAGCGACGATGGATAACCCTAAATTTAACGAGCTTTTTAAGACCTACACGACCGATCAGATCGCAGCTAGATACGCTCTAACGCCAAAGCTGATGGAAAATTTAAGCAGATTAAGAACTAAATTTAATGCCCCACTCTCGGCAGTGTTTTTAAAAAATGAAATTTTTATCGCGATCGACCTTAGAAAGGATAGCTTTGAGCCTGATCTTAAAAAGCCGATAAACAGCAACGAGAGCGTGCAAAACTACATCTCAAGTATCAGTGACTTTTCACAGATCATGCACGATCTGGAGCTAAATAAAAACATCTGGAAGAGCTAAATTTAAATGTCAGAAAAGAAAAAGCTCGAAGAGGGCGACATATTTTACGTCTATAATGATTACTACAAGAGATATTTCTTTGGCAAAATCTTAGTTGATATCATGAACCGTTTTATAAAGCGAGCAAATGAGGGGCTTCTTTGGCCGCTTGATTTTTTTAGTGACTGCTACTTGGTTGCTGTTTATAAAGATATAGCAGACGCTCCAGTGCTAAAAAGCCGTGAATTTATCATTCCGGGAAGCTTCATCTACAAAAGCAGTTTCAACCGCAAAAATAAAGACGCTATAAAGTGGGTCTATTATGATCACGAAGATATCAACTACCAAGAGTTAGAATTTCCAGAGTATATCATCAGTAGCAATGATAAAATTTGCCTAGAACGAGGAGAGCTTAGCATACCAACTGGCTTAACTCGCGCGCAATATGAGAATGAATTTAACATTACTGGCAGCAAAACTGGCGGCATAAACTACTCAAATGCCCTGCTTTTACAAGGCTTGCCAGCATATAAAGAGAGGATAGATTATAGCGATCTTCGTCTTTTACCAGAGCTTCGTAAAAAGCTCTATGAGATGATAGGCGAGGACCCAGACACGCCCTACTACGAGCTAGCATTAAAGCACGGCAAAGATCTAGCACGCTTTTATCAAGATAAAAACTAGACTACAAAAAAGCTATTAAGAGGCGTTAAGGTTTAACAAAAGAAAATTTGACTCTCTTGTTGCAGCCTAGATGAGCGCGATAGAGAAATTTATAACAAATTTTTTTGGTATTGCGTCTGAGCCAAGGCTAACTAGCTTTAGTAAATTTAAATATCACAAACAAGATCGCTCAAATGGCTACTTTTGCAAGCAGATGATAAATTTTTAAAACTCGCAAGCCATTTTTAAAATTTATAACCAAATTTACGAAAAAGGTGGTGGTGATGTTTTTAGAGAGCTATTTAAAAAGGTGGTGTCGCTTTAAATTTTGTGGTTTTAAAAGTTAAATTTAAGGGCTTATAGCCTTTAAAAAGTGCAATGCCACTTAAATTTGCTCTATTTTTTATGATTTTACGAGGTTAAATTTAATGGCCAAAAAAGCCATTAAATTTACAAACTAAGCCTGAGCTGGCTCCTCTTCTTCTTTTATCTTTTTTCTAACTTTTACGCGTGAGATGCTAGCTCCATCCATCTTTCTCACCTCGTAGTAGCAGTTTTCATCCTCGATCTTGTCGCCCACAACTGGCAAACGACCGATAAGATTAAAAACATATCCGCCGATCGTTACTTGATCGGTCTCTTCATCAAAGCTTATGCCAAGGACCTCTTCAACGCTCTCTAAGTCGTATCTGCCTTGAAATTCATAGATATTTTCGTTTATCTTTTTATAGTGCTGATCGACCTCATCGTGCTCGTCATTAAAGTCACCAAGCACCTCCTCCATGATATCTTCCATCGTAAGAAGTCCAGCCGTGCCGCCATACTCATCGACGACAAGCGCAGCTGAAATTTGCTCTTTATTCATCATCACAAGCACCTTTGAGATAGAAAGGCTCTCAGGCACGATGACAAATTTACGCACGATCGCGTCAAAGCTCTTCTCTTTATCCTCGCTAAAGTGCAGCTGCAAGATATCTCTAATGTGTATCATGCCCAAAATGATATCTTTTGAGCCGTCTATATAAGGGTAGCGAGTATATTTTGACTCAAAAACGACTTGTAAATTCTCTTCAAAGCTCTTTTGCTTATTTATGCAGATCATATCGCGTCTTGGCGTCATGATCTCTTTTGCGACCGTGTCACTAAAATCAACTGCATTTTTGATAAGCTCAGTCTCAAAACTATCAAGCACACCGCCCTTTAAGCTCTCGCCAACGATGATCTTGATCTCCTCTTCAGAGTGTGCTAGCTCATTCTCTTTTGCTGGCTGGATGCCTAAAATTTTAAGTCCAAATGTAGCTAGGATATCAAAAAGCTTTATGATAGGCGAAAAAAGTATCCAGAAAAAGTGAAGCGGACGAGCGATTTTAAGCACTGCTGATTCTGATTTGGCTATGGCGACTGACTTTGGCACAAGCTCGCCCATAACTACGTGAAGTAGCGTGATAAGCGTAAATGCGATCGCAAAGCCGACTGTATGAACTAAGATATCGCTAAGGTTGAAAACATTTTTAAGTGGGGCTTCTATGAGCCTTGCGACTGCTGGCTCACCGATCCAACCAAGGGCGAGTGAGCTTAGCGTGATGCCAAGCTGAGTGGCACTAAGATAGGTATCAAGCTTGTTTGACATCTCAAAAGCAAGCTGGGCATTTGGCTTTTTCTCTTTGATAAGCTCTTCAAGTCTAGACTTGCGAACCTTAACAAGGGAAAATTCCGACAAAACAAAAAATGCGTTTAGTAAAATGAATATAATGGCAAGTATTACCATTAAAAGCGAGTTATCGCTACTGGGGTACAATTATGATCCTTAAGAGTTAAAAATTTTGTGCTGATTATAGCGAATTTATATTTAGCGGTCAAATTAGCCACGCCCAAAAGTAACAACGTTTCTTAAATTTAAGATTTATAAAAAGTTCTTAAATCATATTTTGGTAACATTATTTTCATCACTAAATTTATGGATTTTACAATGAGCAAAAAGAATTTTTCATCACGCTGGGCGTTTATACTAGCCTCAGTTGGTTCAGCCGTTGGTATGGCAAATGTTTGGGGCTTTCCTTACAAGCTTGGCACAAATGGTGGTGGAGCATTTTTGCTCATCTACGTTTTTTTTGTAGCTCTTTTTTCATACGTTGGCTTAAGCGCAGAGTATGCGATCGGCAGACGCGCAAAGACTGGCACGCTAGGATCATATAAATTTGCTTGGCAAAGTAGAAATTTAGGCGTCATCGGCAGTATCGTCGGCTGGCTCCCACTTGCTGGCTCACTTTGCATAGCCATCGGCTACGCTGTCATCATCGCTTACGTGCTAAAAGCCCTTACTCAGGCGCTTACTGGCTCGTTTATGAGTGTTGATACAAATGTTTGGTTTAACTCATTTGCACTTGCCGAGTACTCAGTCCTGCCATATCACTTTATAGTGATCGTTGGCACGCTTCTTACGCTATTTTTTGGGGCAAAAAGCATCGAAAAGACTAATAAAATAATGATGCCGCTATTTTTCGTGCTATTTGCCATTTTGGCTATAAATGTCGCGATGCTTCCAAACGCATTTGAGGGGTATAAATTTCTATTTATCCCTGACTTTAGCAAGCTTGAAGATCCGATGGTATGGGTCACTGCGATGGGTCAAGCCTTTTTCTCGCTCTCTATCACGGGTTCTGGCATGATAGTTTATGGAGCATATCTTTCAAAGGATGAGGACATCGTAGAAAGTGCCAAAACTACGGCATTTTTTGACACACTTGCAGCCCTTGTGGCGGCCCTTGTTATGATCCCAGCGGTCTTTGCCTACGCTATGGATCCAGCTGAGGGTCCAAAGCTACTTTTCGTAACGCTTCCTAAAATTTTACAAAATATGATCGGCGGTCAAATTTTTGCGATCATACTATTTACCGCGGTCATCTTTGGCGGTATCACCTCGCTTCAAAATATGTTTGAGGTGGTCGCTGAGTCGCTTATGCATAAATTCCCACACCTTAGTAGATTTTGGGTGCTTGCGCTACTTTGCGTGGTTTGCTTTGGCTTTGGAGCGTTTATGGAGCCTATTAGCAGCTGGGGACCTTGGATGGACTTTGTCTCTATCTACATCATCCCAATCGGCGCAGTCATCGGCGCAATATCTTGGTTTTGGATCATTAAAAAAGAAGAAATTTTAGACGAGGTAAATTCAGGAGCGAATAAAACTTACGGCTCATTTTGGTATTTTGTAGGTAAATTTATCTATGTGCCGATAGCCTTTTTGCTCTGCATCATCGCCATTAGCAAGGGAATTTCTTTTTAACTTAGCCCATCAAAAGACGAGCTAAGTCTAAATTTGAAGTTATTTTAGCTTTTTAGAGCCGATGTAAGTAGCAAAGACCTCTTGTGAGCCATCTTTTTTAAAGAGTATGACGTCGTATTGCTCGGCTTTGCCGCCTTGCTCCATACCTTGACTCTCCATAGGCATTCCAGGCACTGCGATACCAACGGCATCTTTTGGTTTAAGCTCCAGCAGGCGCTTGACCTCATCAGCTGGCACGTGACCCTCGATGACGTAGCCATCAACGATCGCTGTGTGGCAGCTTGAAAGCTCTAGTGGCACGTGAAATTCTTTTTTAACCTTGACCATATCATCTACTTTTATGGTCTCTTCGCTAAAGCCAGCTTTTTGCATAGCATTGGCCCAGTTGCCACAACAACCACAAGTTGGGCTTTTATAGACCTTCATATCGGCCGCAAGCGCCAAGGTCGCACAAAGGCTAAGAGCTAAAAATGCAAATTTCTTCATCATTTTCCTTTACGTTAAAATTTGCAAAATGATATAGTTTGGGTTTAAATTTTATATAAATGCTTAAACCTTGCCTGCTATAATTGCCAAAATTTACAAAAGGCACTTTATGTTTTCATCATTTTTTAAAGACAAAAAATGGGCGCTTTGGGCTTACGGCGGAGCGCTATTTATCATCTTACTACTTGTCTATCAAACGCATCTAAACGTCCGCATCAACGAGTGGTATAAAAATTTCTACGACATCGTGCAAAACTCAAAGGATCACAAAGTAGATGAGTTTTGGCGCGAGATATTAAATTTCATAAAGATCGCCATGCCATACGTCGTAACCTACACGGTGATATCGTTCTTTGCGAGTCACTGGGTCTTTCGCTGGAGGGAGGCGATGACCTTTAAATACCTCAAATTTTGGCGAAATTGCCAAAACGACATCGAGGGTAGCTCGCAGCGTATCCAAGAGGACGTCTACCGCTTTGCTAAGATCATGGAGAGCCTTGGTGTGCAGGTTTTAAAGGCATTTATGACGCTCATCGCCTTTATACCGGTGCTTTGGGAGCTAAGCAAGAGTGTGAGCCTACCTTACATCAAAGATATCAATGGCTCGCTGGTTTATATCGCTCTACTAATTAGCATCGGAGGCCTCATCGTATCGTGGTTTGTAGGCATAAAGCTACCACATCTTGAATACAACAACCAAAAAGCAGAGGCGGCCTTTAGAAAAGAGCTAGTTTATGGCGAAGATGATAAGCTCAAATTTTGCCAGCCAAACGTCATGCTAGAGCTTTTTACAGGGGTCAAGCTAAACTACTACAAGCTATTTTTGCACTACGGCTACTTCAACCTTTGGCTCATCTCGTTTTCGCAAATTCTTGTCATCGTGCCTTACATCATCATGGGAAATGGCCTATTTAGCGGCTTTATCACACTTGGCGTCCTCGTACAAGCTAGCAACGCCTTCTCTCAGGTCAGAGAGAGCTTTAGCGTCTTTATCAACAACTGGACGACGATAACGGAGTTAAGGTCGGTCAATAAGCGTTTGAGAGAATTTGAGAGAAATATAGACTATAAAGCGTAGGGGTTAAAATTTATATATCAAAAAACTCAGACAAATTTTAAAATTTCATGAACGAGTAATTTCGGCTCTAAAATTTGAGCTAAGCTGCAAGCGAAGCCAAATTTTAGTAGTCAATTCTTGCAAGTGAATGAAAGTTTAAAATTTGTAAATTCTTTTTATTCAAAAGGGTGACAAGGGGACTCGAGTTACGAGGCCGTCCCCTTATCCCCCTTTTTAAATCCCCCTATCCCCTCGCACGTTAGAGGTGCATGCAATAGCGCTTTGCGCCGCATGAGTTTAATAAAATCTATCAAATTTTAAAATTTACAAAAGGCCAAAACCAATGCAAAAATTAAATTTCACCCCTCGTTTAACAATACATATCCAACACAAGCTATAATACGCCAAATTTTAATCCAAAAAGGATAAAAATGAAAAAAATTTTACTTACGTTATTAACAGCCAGCATGCTTATCACCGGCTGCACGAGCGTCACAAAGTCAGGCGTCGTGGGCGCAGATCGCAAGCAGTTCATGTTAGTATCTTCTGAGGCGATGGAGCAAAGCTCGGCTCAAGCTTACGTCAAGACACTAACAGCCGCTAGAAGCAAAGGCGAGCTAAACGTCGATCCGATCCTCACAAAAAGAGTTCAAGAGATCGCAAAAAGGCTGATCGTTCAAACTGCCGTTTTTAGAGAAGACGCCCTAAAATGGAAGTGGCAAGTAAATGTCATCAACGAAGATACTCTAAATGCTTGGTGTATGCCAGGGGGCCGGATCGTCGTTTATAGCGGCATCATCAAAAAGTTAAATTTAACAGATGCGCAGCTAGCAGCTGTCATGGGTCACGAGATCGCCCACGCGCTTAGAGAGCACAGCAGGGAGCAAGCGAGCACCGACCAGCTCAAAAACATCGGCATCTTCGCAGTTGCAACTGCCACAGGACTTGGCGACCTTGGCGCAAGCGCTCTAAATTTAGCCAGCCAATACACCATTTCTCTGCCATTTTCTCGCTCACATGAGACCGAAGCCGATCGCATCGGCACTGAGCTAATGGCAAGAGCTGGGTATGATCCAAAAGAGGCGGTCGAAGTTTGGGTTAAAATGAGCAAGATGAATGTTGGCAAAATACCTGAAATTTTAAGCACTCACCCATCAAACGAGAGCAGGATCAAAGACCTAAAAGAGGTCGCGGCCAAGCTTGAGCCAGTATATCAGGCGGCAAAAAGGGGCTAGGCTTGATCTTACGGGCAAAGCCAAGCGATCTACCTGCGATCACGCAAATTTATAATGACTACATTTTAGACAGAAGTGCGACTGCGGATATGCGCCCAGTTAGCACAAAGGAGCGAGAGCCTTGGTTTAACGCCCACGGCGGCTCGCGCCCTATCTTTATCTACAAAGAAAATGATGAAATTTTAGGCTACTGCTCACTAAGTGACTTTAACCCCAAGATCGCTTACGATATAAGCGTAGAGATAAGCATCTATGTCGCTAAAAAAGCTCTTAAAAAGGGTATCGGCAAGCAGCTTTTAGCCCACAGCCTAAATGAAGCTAGAGAGCTAAATTTAAAAAATATCATCGCGCTAATCTTTAGCAAAAACGAAGCAAGCCTTGAGCTATTTTTGAAATTTGGCTTTAAAAAATGGGGCGAACTGCCGGGCGTTTGCCTAATGGATGGCGAGTACAAAGATGTCGTTATCTTGGGGCTAAAGCTTTAAAAGCCAAGCATTAAGCAAATGAAGATATAATCACCTTCTTTTTGGGTAGATGTCCGAGCGGTTTAAGGAGCACGCCTGGAACGCGTGTGTGGGGCAACTCACCGAGAGTTCGAATCTCTCTCTACCCACCATTTTTTAAACCTATCAAATTTACTTAGTTTTGAGGACATGCCAAATGAGCTTGCAAGGATCAAGATAAAAAAGGCGATCGCAGAGGCTTCGCTTAAATTTCAAAGCGAGAAATTTTGCAATGAGGAGAATTTCTTGTTTCAGAAACTCAAAGAAGTTTGGAATTTCGAGCTTTCAAATGAAAATTTCGAGATCAGCGACGAGGTCAGGCAGACCTATTTTGAGATCCTAAATGAGCAGCGAAAGGCGCTTTGTGAGCTAAACAAAGACCCAAAGATCGACGAAGAGGTCATTAGGACGTTTTTATATCACATCGACCTTGAAGAGCAGAGGTGGCAGCCGAATAGCGAGCACTAAAATTTTCTCCCGACACTACAACTTACCGCACCGCAAAATCTCTTGCCAAATTTGGCCTCGACGATGAGCACGAGAACAAAAAATATCTTCTCATCGTTCATGCGTGCGATCTGGCGTAAAGTCTGGCTGGGACTATTAAATTTAACATCATTTTCGCGCAAACTCTTGCAAAACAGGGCCTCGTCAAAGCCAAGCATGCGTGAAATTTCACTGATAGTGTAAGGCTCAAGCGAGGCGATGATGCGGTCCATGTTGCAGATCGTTGGATTTTTGCGGTGCGTGGTGACATCGATTATCTCATTTATGAGCTTTACTAGCTTTCTTCTGCGGTTAAAAAGGTGCAAGATCACGGCACAAACGATCAAAGCTCCTGCAAATTTGTGTGCGCTCATCATCCACTCATTATACTCGCCCATGGCGAAATTTAGCCCAGTAAATGCAAGCAGGCAGATCCCACAGGCAAGAGCACAGACGATACAAAATTTATATATCACTTCCGCTTTAAGCAATGCAAATTCCTTAGTTTTTTTGAAATTATACACCTACTATGCAAAAAATGAATGGCGCCAACTAGAAATTTAGCTGGCGCATTAGAGTAAATTTAGCTAAAACTTATAGTTAAAGCTGAGATTAAAGGTGCGTGGATCGCCATAAACCATCTTGTTTGCACCAATGCCCTCGTAGTATTTTTTATTAAAGAGATTGTCGATATTTAGCTGCACGTCAAAGTTTTTAGCAAATTTATATCCAAACATCAAATTTGCCAAGGTGTAGCCCTTTTGCGTGATCTCGCTTGCGCCCTTACCAGTGTAAATTTTACTCTTATACATAGCCCCAGCTCCTACTCTAAAGTCCCTAAATTCATACTTTGCAAATAAATTTGCCGTGCTTCTTGATGAGTCGGTGGCATATTTCTCACCTTTGGCATCTTTTGCGTTAAAGTGCGTTGCGCCAAAGCTTAGGCTTAAGTTTTTAGTGATCTCGCCGTTTAGATCTAGCTCGACACCCTTACTTGTCACGCCCTTGCCAGCTTCATATATGTCGGCATTTGTCGCTGGATTTTTCTTGCCAGTGTTTATGCCAAGCTTGTCTTGCACGATCTTAAAGACGCCAAGACTTGCTTGAAGCGCCCCGTCAAGATACTCGCCTTTGATGCCCACTTCATAGTCTTTGCCTTGGATAGGATCAAGATATTTGTCATTTGCATCTTTTACGGTTTGAGGTTTAAATATGCTCGTGTAGCTAGCATATAGAGTGTGGTTTGCTCCGATGTCGTAAGTGACGCCAAGATATGGCGTGATCTCATTTGTGAAATTTCTATTGCCTTTACCACCCTCGATCTCGTATTTGTAGTAACTCACCCTGGCACCTAGCAAAAATTTAAGCTCATCGGTGATTGATAGTTTATTTGCCGCGTAAAATGCCTTTTGTATCGTTTTGTCTTTATTGTTTTGATCTTCGTAAGGGAGTTTTGGATCATCAAGGTGTAAATTTTTAAAGTCTATCCTACTTCTAGCCGTATAAGCAAGCCCAGCTGGCGTGTTCTTTTGCACCAAGTAGCTACTTACCTTATCACTACTTTTTTTATAGTTGTTATACATCGCGCCAAAGACAAACTCATGAGATAAATTTGCTATCTCGTAAGGGATATTTGCGTATGCATCGACGTTGTGGATGTTCTCCTCTCTTTTGTTTGCATAAATGTAAAGATCACTTATATTGCCAGTACCGTCTAAATTTACCGCTCCACCGTAGTAGAGTAAATTTGAATCAGTGTTTGCCCGTCTAAATGAGTAGCTTAAATTTAAGCTCGCTTCATTTTCAAAGTAGTGCTTAAAATCAGCGTAAAAATCAAGTGTTTTTATATCCCACCTAGTCCAAGGCTGAGAGAAAATTTCATTTTTACTAAAATTTGTCCTAGAGCCATCTACGTAAAAAGCTGGCATGCCACCCCACCTACCGCCGTGGCGTCTTAACTCTTGATAAAACGCACCAAGACTAAGCCATGAGTTATCGCCTATGTCGCTATCGACTACGCCGTAAATCGCGCTATTTTTGCGGTTATAATAATCCATATAAGAGTGCGACTTCTCATGCATAAAAGAAAGCCTTGCTCTAACGCTTCCGCTCTCATTTACTGGCGTTTGCACATCGCCATTTATGCCGTATCTATCGTATGAGCCAGCACTTATGCCAAAATTTCCTTTTAGCTCCTTTGAGTCTGCTCTTTTTCTTATGAAATTTAAGCTTGCAGCTGGATTGCCAGCGCCTGCAAGTAGGCCATTTGCCCCTTTTACCACCTCAACTCTTTCATAAGGCAGCAAGCTCATATCATTTGCGCCAAGACTAAAGCCGCCAAAGCTAGGCATCGAATCAAGCAAGTAATAATCTATCTTAAAGCCACGAGCCGTCGGATACACGCGTTCGTCCCATTTGTTTAGCGTGACGCCTGGGATATTTCTAAGAAGCACCTGATAGTCCTTAATGCCTTTGATCTTTTAGCCTTGCTTCTGTTAGCACAGTTAGCGACTGGGGCGTTTGACGAGAGGTTAAATTTAGCCTAGTTGTGCTCTTTACAAGCTCTTTTGCAAAGTAGTTTGCATCATCTCTTCGCTCGCTCTCCACGACATCGACCGCTTCTAAAACCTTCTCATTTTCACTAGCGTAAATTTGAGGCAATGCCAAATTTAAAGCAACTAAGCTAAGTAAAATTTTTTTCATTTTTTTCTCCTTTTAAATTTTCTAAACCACAGATAAAGCCCTGATATACTCAAAACTAACGGCGAGATGCCCACTATAAACCAGATAAATTTTGTAGTTTGGTTGTAGTTTCCAAAGTGCGATCTCCTAAAGGCTGAGAGGATTTTCTCGCTTAAATTTGCATTTTTTATGTCTAGGACGCTAACTAGTTTGCCGCTTTCTTTGTCGTAGGTGATCACGCTTGAGTATTCGTTATGCAAAAAGCTTTGCCATATCACGTAGCCAAAGATGCGGATGTTTGCCCCTTGCATGAAAGGCAGCGATATGAAGTGTGGCTCAAAGCCTTTGATCTCCTTTTTCGATCTAGCGACCAGCTCATCAAGGGATAAACTTTTGTTATAAATTTTTGCGTCTATTACGAAGTCGTTTTTAAACTCTGGCGTGCGTGCCATCTGAAATTCCCACCAAGCGCCGCTTATGCAAATGAGCAGTAAAACTGGCGTGCAAAAAATTCCTATTATCTTGTGGATGTCGTTCATGAAAACATTTAGCCCATTTACGCGCAGTCTAAGCAGAGTTAGCCAAAATTTACGGTAGATCACAAAGCCGCTAATGCAGATAAAAAATGTAAAAATAGCTGTTAAAAAGAGGATGATATTGCCACTTTTTCCAAGAAGAAGCTCCTCATGGATATGCGCTAAAACCCCGAAAAATCCCTCATCGTGCGCAAGTGGCTCACTCTTTATCTTGCCGCTAAAAGCATCAAAATAGATAAATTTCCACTCTTTTTTACTGTCATTATGCTCGATTAGCCAAATTTTGTCACACTTTTTAGGGTTTGCATCGATATTTATACCAACCATCTCGTAGCCGCCAAACTTGCTTGCGATGATATTTCTTAGCTCATCAAAGCTAATCCTTTTGCTTAAATTTTCTTTGTTTAAATTTACATTTACGATATTTGGGATAAAAAGGCTGTTTAGTTCGTCTTTATAAACGAGGATCGCACCGCTAAAGCAAACTACAACAAGTGGAATAAAAAAGAGAAGCGACAAATATGCATGCACCTTGTAAAAAAGCTTTAAATTTAAAAATTTCAACCTTTTAGCCACCTTTTAAAAGTTATTTTTGATAATAGATCGCAATTTTATAAAATTTTTCCTTTTATAATTTTTAAAACCATTATCAAAATATAATTTTAAAAAGAAAGTGACGTTTGTGAAATTTGAGTTTAGAAGGGTAAGAAATTTGATTTTAAAAGATATAAAACTCCTCTTTGTGTGTGCGGAGAAGCCAGAAAAGGGGGAAGCAAAGTCTTAACCGCTACAAAAAGGAGGGTCCGTTTAGGACGATGAAATGTTATTATTTAAATATAAATTTTAATGAAATTTTTAGTTAATAAAAAAGAAATTCTGCGTAATACTAAATTAAATCACTATATTTAGGTATTTGCTAGAAAAATTTATCTTTTAAAAAGGTAAAAATGTATGCTTTGTATAAAAGAAAAATTAACATTTGAAATTTTATTATGCCTAAACGTGTTTTATTCAAAAGTTCTATCAAATTTTAAAATTTCATGAACGAGTAATTTCGGCTCTAAAATTTGAGCTAAGCTGTAAGCGAAGCCAAATTTTAGTAGTCAATTCTTGCGAGTAAATGAAAGTTTAAAATTTGCGAATTTACTTCGTCATAGATATAAATGTTAGATAAATTTCAATTCTTAGGCACAAGCTCTAGGACGTTGCAAGCTCGTTTGCTGCCCATCTTGCAAGCCTTATCAAGAGCATTTGCAGATAGATCAAAGCTCTGCTCTACGCCGTTTCCTTGCAGATATTTTGTAGCTAGCTCGTAGCAAGCTTCACTGCTACCATTTTCACAAAGCGACTTAAAGACTTCGTAAGATTTAACCAGATCTTTTTCAACGCCAAGACCTCGCCCTAGCATGTCAGCATATAAAAAGCAAGAAGTTTTATCTTTGTTTTCGCACTCGCTTGAAAGCTTTTTAGTAAAGCTCTCGCAAGCTTTTGCGTCACTTTTGTTGATGCAGTTTTGCATATTTTCATCCCAGTTTGCGCTTAGAGATAAAACGGCAAAGGCTAAAAATAAAATGGATTTTTTCATAAATTTCCTTGAGAGAGATAAACCCCCTTTGGGGGAAAGGGGGTCATTACAAAAAGGAGGTTTCTTGTTGGACAAGTGGAATAATACAAGCTTCGTCTAAATTTAAAACCAACTCTTATTTAACAAAAAACAATCAAACAAGATCTCTCTTGCTAAAGCCCAAATAGCCGCAAACTAGCAAGATTACGCCAAGCACCAAAGGATAGATGATCGCATAAGCTACGAAGGTCGCTTTTGAAAATGTGCCTAAGATAAAGTAAGAAGCAGTGCCTATCACTGCTAAATTTGGATCAAAAAGGCTAAGTGCGGCTATCCTAAAAAGCTCGATCGGATTTAACATCGCGATAGAGTAGATGACGTACTCATCGACTGAGCTTCGCATAAGCAGCCCAATAAGCACTAGGTCGATAAAAGCTAGCATGATAAGCCAGAGCAAAAACGCCACGCCTTGGCCTGTTTCTTGGTTTTTGATAAGGCTTGAGATGAAAAAGCCAAGCGATAAAAAGACGATACTTAGGCTAAAAAGCAGGCCAAAGTAGAGCACCAGCACGCCCCAAGGTATCGACACGCCCTTTATAAAGCCAACCACCACGCAAAGCAAAAGCGAGAACAAAAGCGGCACAAAAACGACAAATGTCCGCCCAAGCGCCTTGCCAAAGTAGTACTCTTTAAGGCTTAGCGGGAAGCTTAGCACGTACTCAAGCAGGTTTGTGTCCCTGTCTTGATTTATACTTCTAACGGTTGAGATGAGGATAAATATCGGCACGATGATGACGCAAATTTGTATAAACAAAAGTAGCGCCCTTGTTAGCCCAGAAAAGCCAAGCACACGAGAGTCCGTCACTCCGCTAAATAAAAATCCTATCATCAAAGCAGAAAAAAGAAGCGCATAGATCGCAAACCACCTTGAGCGAAACGACTCTTTGACGTCTAGTTTTGCTATTAAAAAAAGGTTATTCACTCTTGCTCCTTAAATTTTCTTCTTTTATGATCTTGCCAAGGTCCATATAGACGCATCTATCGAGCAAATGAGCGATCTCATCTATGCGGTGCGAGATAAAAACTAGCGTCTTTTTTTGCGTGAAGTTATCAAGCAAATTTTTAAAAGACTCTCTTGCTTTTACATCTAAATTTGCCGTTGGCTCGTCAAACATCAAAATTTCACTATCTTTGGCAAATGCGATGGCTATTAGCATCTTTTGCTTCATACCGCCAGAGAGTTTGTAAAAGGACTTGTTTAAATTTGCATGCAGGTCAAGCTCTAAAAGCTTGCTAAATTTCTCTATCTCTTCAAATTTGACATTTGAGCTTTTGGAGACAAATTCGCAAAGCTCACGCAGGCTAAATTTAAGTGGCGGTGGGGTTTGCGGCACAAATGAGATAAACTTTAGCGCCTCTTTTCTATCTTTTAGGGTATTTACGCCTTTTATCGCGACACTTCCGCTATTTGGCACAAACTCGCCCAAGATGATACGCATGAGCGAGCTTTTGCCAGCTCCATTTTGCCCAAGTATCGCTATCTTTTCGCTAGCTTTTACATTTAGACTGACGCTATCAAGTATCTTTTGCGAGCCAAAAATTTTCGTTACTTCTTTTATATCTATCAAAAAAATTCCTTATATGAGTTTCTTAAAGCCATTGTCAAATTTAAGCGCATCTTGGTGGCACACGTCGATACACCTGCCACAAAGCGTGCAGTCAGCCCCTGCTATCCTAAAGAGCTTTTTACTATCGTCAGTTTTTGCCCCCTTTTTTGTCATAAAAAGCACGTGTGGCACTAGGCAAACATCGGTGCAAACTAAGCAGTGATCGCACTTTTCTTTATCCCAGCTGACCTTTATCGCATTTGGCTTTGCTAGTAGCGAATAGCTCGCTCCAACAGGGCAAACATACCTGCACCATGCCCTGCGCGAAAAGAAAATTTCAACCACAAGCATAGCCACGACTAGCCAGATAGCGTGAAAGTAGCCGTAGATGATAAATCTTGAAAATATCCCAACGACGTTAAAAATTTCAAAGACAAGACTTGAGCTAGCAAAGCTAAGAGCCAAAAACAAAATGGTAAATATGTAGCGCCACTTTGTGTCAAAAACTCGCGGTTTTACTATCTTTTTTGCACGCAAATTTTCATGTATTTTCTCAGCTATCTCGCTTATAAGTGAGTATGGGCAAACCCACGAGCAAAAGCCCCTGCCTCCAAAAATAATGTAAAAGGCTAAGATGCTAAGCGAGCCGATTAGTAAATTTACATGAATTTCATGCGTTGCCAAAAAGACTTGCAAGCTCATAAAAGCGTCTGCTAGGTGAAAGCCAAGTATCCTTGAAGCGCTGATGTCACCCTCTAAAATTTGCACATCGACCCTGTATGAGAGCACAAATAAAAGATGGACTAGCACGATGGTGAAAATGCGCCAAAAACGTATGCTTGGGCGCTTTTTGCCATCTTTTGTAGTCGTTATTAGCGTGCTTAGAAAGCTTACGTTTCTAACGGTCGCACGAACGTTATATTTATCCATTTTTACTTTTTAAATTTAGAAATTTCATCAGCAAGGCTGTTTAGTTCGCTGTCGCTAACGTTTGTTAGCAGTCCCTTCATAAGCGTGTTTTGCACCTTGCCAGCTTTATAATCAGCTAGTTTTTTTAGCAGATCTTCTTTGCTTAGATGAGTGATGTCAGGCGCTACTATGCCTTTGCCATTTGCGCCGTGACATGGTGCGCAAGAGGTAAGATACTGCCTACTAACGCCTTCATTTTGTGTCTTAGCCACACTTAGGCTTAGCTCTTTTACCTTTTTTAGCTCGTCTTCGCTGGCAAATTCCTCGCTAGACTTTGACTGCTCTTTTGAGATATTTTGCTCTACTTTTGGCTGAACGCTAGCTTCTGCTTTCTCCTTTTTAGGCGGAGTTTGGCTTAGCATAAATACCATGATGCCACATATCAGCACCGCTAAAATGATCGTTATGATTTTTCCGATTTTCATTGTTTGCTCCTAAACTGCGCATTAAAATCGCTTATCTCTTTGGCTAGCTTTCTAATCTCACTCTCATCCATCTTTTTAACAAGATCACGCATTAGCACATTTACCTTCTCTTTGTTTTTATAAGCGTTTATCATCTTGAAAATTTCATCCTCGCTCTTTGTTAAAAGAGATGGTCCGATGATGCCATTTGCATAGTCATCGTGGCAGGCTGAGCACTTAGTGATGAAGTCTTTGCTAAGTCTGCCCTTTATAAGCCTTAAATTTATACTTTGAAGCGGGCTTTTTACCATGGCAAGCGCTCCGATCTGGCGACTTACGTTATTGTCTTCAAGACCAAATTTGACGCTTTTTTCGCCGTGCATATCGTATTTTATAAATTCATTTTGCTTATTTATGCTTTGGTTATCTTCATTTTTTTCGACCTTTATGCTAGCACTTGTCGCTACCTTTGCGCCTTGCTCACTAGCAGCCTCTTGCGCTTTGTCCTCGCTCTTTTCACAGCCGACAAATATCAACGCAGCAGCTATTAAAGGTATTATTACTCTCATTTTTTCTCCTTGTAAATTTCATCATAACTCATCTTTGGGGCGATATTTATGATCTTTGCTGGGCAGACCTCAGCACAAACACCACAACCCACACAGCCATTTTTTATGAGCGGCAAATTTGTCTGGCTCATCACTATCGCGCTATCGCCAACTGGGCAAAGCGTGACACAAAGATCGCAAATTTGACCGATCTTGCCTTTTATCTTATCTTTTAGCGCCTCTTCTCTGTCGTTATAAGCTTTGCGATCAAGTAGATGCTTAACGCCAGCTTCGCTTAAATTTTCTCTTTTCACGCTCAAACAGGCTGCCGTGCCACTTAAAACTGCAACGCCCATTTTGACGTCACCCACGACCTTTGTCGCGTGATCGAGCGCACCGCTAGGACAGGCTAGCACACATGGGAAAAGATCACACAAGTAGCAGCCTCGCTCTTTGGCGTCGATGTGAGCTGAGCCACTTGAGTAGCCATCTTCTATATCAAGTAAATTTATACTGTGATAAGGGCATACTTGCACGCACTGACCACATTTTACGCAAAGATCATCAAAGTCATCAACAGCACCTGGTGGTCTAAGATAGAGCTTGTCGCCACTACTTTTTGGCAAAAACTTGCCTATGGCGTATCCAGCCACTGCTGCGGCTGAGCCAATTATCATAAAATTTCTTCTATCCACGTTTTGACCTTAAAGCGTTGAAATTTGAAGCATCGAGCGGTTTTATCCTAGGCGAATTATCTTCAAGTAGCTTTATCGGCTCAGAAAATGGAGCTAGTTTGGCTAAGAAATTTAAGACACTAAAGACGCTTGAGCCGTAGAAAAACTGCAAATTTGGATAGTACTGCCAAAGCTGATCGATATATGAGAGATGCAAAAATGGCGTGTCGCCGTAGCCATCTTTATCTCTATCAAAGCTCTCATACTCATCATAATAATTCTTACTCCACCTATTTAAAAGCATCTTTTCGCCCGGAGTGTCATTTACGACGATGTCCATGTTGCCGATAAAGTCGTTGTTTTCAAAGATGCTTGTGCCTTGCGTAGCGTGAAAATAAACGCCAACCACGTTGTGTAAAATTTTATTGCCCATAAAATTTATCGTCGATCCTGGCTGAAAGGGCGAGTTATCAAGTAAGATGCCACGCGCATTATAGATAAGTGTGTTGTTTTCTATCGTAAAGTCAGACACGTCCTTTAGTCCGATGCCGATGCCAAAAGCGCCGTCACTATCCATAACGAGGTTGTTTTTTATATTTGAGCCAGCTGAATACATAAAAAACATACCAACAGCGTTGCCGATAAATTCGTTATTTTCGACTAAATTTTGATTAGCATACATGAAGTGAAGCGAGTATCTGCTGCCAACTGCCTTGTTGCTTAGAAATTTATTGTGGCTTGCGTACCATGCGACCATGTCACGGCTGTCGCGGATATTGTTGTGCTCGATCAAATTTTCATGGCTATACCAAAGTCTCACCGCATCGCCTCTAAAGCCAAGGCTAGCGCCCTTTTTTGAGGTGATGTTGTTTTCAGTGATCTTTGAGCTACTGCACTCTTTAAAATCAATCCCAAAAAGCACGTCGCTTATGTCGTTTTTAGAAATTTCTACGTTATTTGCCTTATCACAGCCTATGCCAGCGTCAAGTTCGCCAAGGTCGTTGCCACTGCCACTTATCTTTAAATTTTTAAGTGTCACATTTGAAGCGATGATCTTTATAACGCTGCCTTTGCCGCTCCCTTTTATATGGGCATTTTTGCCCTCACCGATGATGCTAAGAGGCTTATTTATCGTTATACCACCTTCATAAACAGCGTCCCCTAGCTTTATCACATCGCCAGGACTTGCGTTATTTATCGCATCTTGAAGGACGTTTGCAAAGCCAAAAAGTGGCAAAAAGGCAAGGGCAAATTTAAAAAATTTACGCATTTAGCTCTTTTTTCTTTGAAAAGACCGCAAGTATGCAAAGCACGCTCATCACCATCATCACCCAAAAGCCGATGGTCGGATAAGAGTGGGTCGTAAAGTGCGCCACGCTACCATCGCCTAAAACGGTTGGCATAAATGGCTTTATCTTAAAGGCGCCCCACTCTTGCATATTGTGTCCGTACCAATATAGCCAGCCCACAAATGCGCTCATAAATAGCACAGGTGCGATGATAGTTGGCACCATGAGAAGCGAGTTAAATTTACCGTCATAGTATAAAAATGCAAGCATGCAAAGTGTTGCTATTAGTAGATAATAAGGCGCGATCGCTCGCTCGACATTGCCGCCATGTTCCATAGGATACATGCCGATGTAGTGGTTTATCGTGTTCATCTCGTGCACGTCGCCGCTATATCCATCTACGTGAAAATATACTGGGATGCCATCTGGAAAGGCTGCCTTTGGGTAGTTTGGCGCTTCAAGAGATACGTACCAGATAGGAAAAGATGGCGTGCCAATCTCTGCTTTTTGCTCGATCATCTTATGAAGATCACTTGCCACCTCTTTTGGCAAAAGGTGGTTTTTATACTGAAATGAGCTATAAAGATCGTAGATAGTGTAGCTATAAGATGGTAGCTCATCGCCCGCGGCTATACGCTCTTTAGCTCCATGCCAGCCAAGAACTGGCAGAGTAAAACAAACGCTCATGATGATAAGTGCAACAATGGTATAAATTTTATATTTACTCATAATCTCTCCTTTAAATTTTAAAATTTAGCCTAGCAAAAGTTAAATTTTAAAATTTAAAAGGGGCAAAGATGCCCCTTAAAACTACATACCTGCGTTTTCGTCTATCCATTTTAGATACTGGATTATATTTTTGATCTCTTCGTCGTTCATATGCTGATTTGGCATTCTAAGTTTAAAGAAGTCAATCATCGCTTTAACGTAGTCATCGTTATAGAATTTAGCAGGGTCTTTGATGAAGTCTGCTACCCATTTTTCGCCGTTTTCGTGTCTTAGCAAGACGCCAGTTAGGTCTGGACCTGAGCTTACTTGACCGATAACGTGGCAACCATTACATCCGCCTTTTAGATAAGCCTCTTCACCTTTTGCAGCAGCTGGGCTCATCGGGGTTGCGATCTCTTTAGCTAGGTTGTTTTTAGCTCTTAGACCAACGTCAGCAGTTTTTACCATGTATTGCCATACTTGGTACTCCCAAAGGATAGCGCCATTTACGTCGCCTTTTTTGTAAGCTTCGTCAGCTTTAGCTTTTACCTCTTTGATGTGGCCGTATTGATCAAGTGCATCATCAACCAAAGCTTTTACTTTTGGATATTTCTCATAATGTTTCTCTTTTAGGTATTTAACAACCTCCTGGATAACATCATCAGTAGCTTTGTTAGTTGCGATTACTTTATCGTACTCGGCTTTTAAAGCCTCTGGACTTAGAGTTTTTAGCTTGCTATTTTTTGCAGATTCATATTTTTTATTTGGATCTTTAACAAGCAAATAACCCATCATCTCAAGGTGAAGTGCTGAACAAAACTCGGTGCAGTAGTATGGGAAGACGCCTTCCATATCAGCTACGAAATTTACTGAAGCAGTTTTGCCAGGCTCAAGTGAAGCGTGGATGTTGTAAAGGTCGATGCCAAAGCCGTGAGTCTCATCTTGCGCGCGCTCTAGGTTTGTTAGGTGAATTGTTACATTATCGCCTTTATTTACCTCGATGTGCTCTGGGTTGATGTGACTTCTGATCATTGTTGCATAGACAGTTACGTTTTTGCCGTTTCTCTCAACTCTTTCTTGACCAGCTAGTGTTGCAAATGGGCTTGCCTCGCCTGTTCTTGAGTTTGTACCCATGTTGTAAGTAAGCGCTGGAGTTAGTTTGCTAGCAGCTATTGAAACAACATCGTGTGGCTCACCAAGTGGGATCGGCATATCATAGATTAGCTCCATTTTTGGACCATTGATGTCTATTAATTGGTGGTTTTGTGGATGGAGTGGGCCAACTGGGTTGAAGCGATCGATTGAAAGTTTATCAAGTGCGATTGCATATTTGCCAACTGGTTTTGCTGATTTGCCCTCCATTGTGTCAAGGTGACCGATGTTGTAATGAACATTTATCTTGTCAAGCACTTTTAAATTTTTATAGTCCCATTTTACGATTTGACTATCAACGTAAAGTGAAGTATAAAGTACGCCATCTTGTGAGTCAAATGATGTATGCAGTGGTCCAAGGCCAAGTTCGACTTGTCCGTGCATTGACTTTTCTCTATCTAAGATAGGTATGCCGTATGGGTCAGTGCCAGCGTACTCTTTTTTGTCGATTAGCTCTTTGATCTTTTTAAAGTCATAAACTGATGCGTGAGTATCAAGCTTACCACCAACGATGATGTATCTGCCATCTGGTGTTACGTCACAACCGTGCGGGCTCTTTGACTCTGGGATCAAAAATAGTGCTCCAGCTTTAACAGCAGCCTCTATCGTGATCACTCTGTGACCATTTACAACTTTGTAGTTTTTCTTATCCTGTGCAAGTTTTTCTAAAATTTGCCAGTTATAAACATGTAAGAAGTCAGTATCATTTCTACTAGCACCTGCCTCAAATGGAGGAAGACCTTTTTCGATACCGCCTGTATACATCTCGCTATTTATTGAGTTTGTAAAGCCCCAGCCGTAGCTCTCGCCCTTACCAGCGTCGCTTAGGTCTTGCCAGTATGGAGGAAGCTCAAGTGAGAAAGATGCTTTCTCGTCAATCTTGCCTTTTGGATAGTCAAATTTCCAAAATGTCACAGCGCCTCTATAGACAGCTTCGTAGTCGTCCATTGAGTGGTAGTTGTCATCAAGTGGAGCTGCGTACTGGCTAGCTTCGATGACGTACTCGCTGTTTGGAGTGATGAAGCTACCACCGTGCTCACTCTTCATGATAGGGTTTACGACCATTTGAGTTGTCTCAAAGTCTTTTAAATTTATGACAGCGATCCTTGGGTTTGCCTTGTCGTTGATAAATAGATAATCACCAACATACTCACCATTTTTCTCAGTGAAATTTGGGTGGTGCGTATCGCCCCAAGTTATCTCTTTGCCCCTGATGTTGCCTTGTTTTAAAACAGCTTTTGACTCATCGTCGTAGCCATATCCTTGCCAAGGCTCTGGGGTGAAAACGCCGATGTATTTATAAATTCTCATCGACGGAACGCCATAAACTAGCACTTGACCACTCTGCCCGCCAGATGAAAAGACGATGAAATCATCTTTTTTACCGCTTGGCTGGTAAGTCTTAGCAGCTGCAAGGACATCTTTTTCGCTTAGCCCGCGCTCTTTCATGACTTTTTCAAGGTCACTACTAGCAGCACAAGCAGCAGTTAAAGATAGCCCAAGCAGTGCAGCACTTGCGACACAAAATAACTTTTGCATTTACTCTCCTTTTTAAAATGAATTTATCTCTAAACTCTTTGTCTTATTGCCTAGATCCACGCCAACAAGCACGTTTTTATCTATAAAAATTTCTTTTATCTCGCCACTAAAAAGCTCTTTTTTGCCCTTTAGCTTGAAGCTTTTGTCAAATTTATAGATCACTCCGTCCTCGCTAGCTACTAAAACCTCATCTCCCACACAAGCAAGAGCTGAAATTTTAGATCTTAAAACTTGCTTTTTAGCTCCACTTTTAAGATCTAAAATTTCTCCATTTTTAAAGCCTATAAAAATTTCATCATCGCTAAATTTACAAGCGCTCACTGGTGCAAAGCCAACGCTTTTTTGCTCTTTTGCGTTAAGCTTGCTATCAAGCAAAAACGCCTTGCCATTAAAGCTTGTAAAAAACACTCCCTCACCAAGCGGTAAAAAGCTAGAAATTTTATAAACATTGTTAAAATTTTTTGATATAAATTTTTTAGAACTCTTGTCAAAAATGGCGATCGTTACGACATTTGCCATATCGCAAGCGACGTAAATTTTCTCTTTATCTAGCAAGATATTTGAAACCTTACAGCCAACATTTGGCAGAGCAAATAAAAATTCCTTCTCGCTAGCTACCTTTACGATCTCGTTGTTTAAATTTGCAACGTAAAAAGAGCTCTCATCAAAAGCACATCTTTGATCTTTGTAAATTTTCTCCTTTAGTCCTAGGCTTTTTGTCTCGCCATCTTTTACAAAGATGATGTTTTGACTATTTTCATCGATGAAACAGCCCTTACCCTCGGCAAAAAGCGCTATCAAAGATAAGCTAAGACATAGCAGAAATTTCATTATCTAGGTTACTTTCATCGTAAATTTAAAATTAACAAAAATATACATATTCATATCTTAAAAGCAAATTAGAAGTTAATTTATTTTCTTAAGCTTTTAAAGAAAAATATCAATAATTTTTTTTAAATTTTGCTATTTACAATAAATAGACTTTGGAATTTAATGGATAGAAATATATTTTTAATAAAATTTATTATATATGAAAATACGTATTTTAGGCTTTTTTTGCATTAAAAATTTAAATTATAAATATTTCTTTAAAAAAATTATTTAAATTATATAATTATATTAAGAAATGAAAAATTTCTCTTGCGTTTTGAGCAAAGCTTAAATTTTAGATTTTTGATATTTTTTTGCTTAAATTTGCTGATAACTTAAATTTGTTTAAATAGGCTATAATCCACCAAAAAAAGGAGAGATAATGCTAACACATTTAGATGAAAAAGACCGTCCAAAGATGGTCGATGTAAGCCCAAAAGATCCAACTAAAAGAGTAGCAACTGCTAGTGGGATCATCAAAATGAGCAAAGATGCTTTTAAGGCGATCAAAGAAAACACAGGCAAAAAAGGACCAGTCATCCAAACAGCCGTTGTCGCTGCGATAATGGGCGCTAAAAAGACAAGCGAGCTAATACCTATGTGCCATCCACTGGCCATTTTAGGCGTGGATTGTGACATCGAGGAGCTGCCTGAAATTTGCGCTTTTAAGCTTTTTGTAAGCGTAAAGATAGAGGGCAAAACAGGCGTCGAGATGGAGGCGCTAACAGGCGTAAGCGTGGGACTTCTTACTATTTATGATATGGTAAAAGCCATAGATAAAGGTATGGAGATCGGAAGCATCGTACTAGAGAGCAAAACAGGAGGCAAAAGTGGCGAGTATATGCGATCTAAATAATAAAAAACCAAAGATCGACTACCCAACGCACTGGGAGTACAAAGTGATCTTTGATGCGAGTGATGAGGCAGAGGCAAAGGTGAAAGATATAGTAAAAGATAGGGAATTTAAGCTAGTTTTTTCTAAATTTAGCAAGGATAAAAAATACGCGAGCTATGATCTGGCGGTGCTAGTTTTGAGCGAAGAAGAGAGACTGGAGATATTTTCAGCCCTAAAACACGAAGCAAAATACGTTTTATAAGGTAAAAATATGGATAAACTTGAGCAAAATTTACGTGATTATAAAGATAGCGAAGGGCTACTAACTAGCATAAAGGCTCTTTGCAACGACTTTTTTAAGGACGTCTCAGACAAAGATGAAAACGCACTGCCTGATCTTTTGAAGCAAAAGATGAATGAGCTTTATGACAAGATGGACAAAGAGAGCCTCATAAATGCTAAAAATCTAAAAAGCGCTATGGAGGGGATAAATCAAGCTCTAGTTAGTGGCGAAGAGAAGGAGCTTTATGAGCTATTTGATAAAAGAGATGAGATAAATAGAGCCATCGAGACAAAGCGTGAAGAGATAAAAAATAGGCTAAAAATTTCATTTGAAGCGGCTGAAGAGGTCGTAAAAGATAGAAATTTTGGCGAAAAAGAGGAAATTTTAGAGCTTTTAAACAATGCGATCATTAGAGAAACGAGAATGCTTGGCATCTTAAAAGAGAGCGCTCAAATCGCATTTTTAACGACGCTTGAGGGTGCAAAGGATGTAGAAGAGACCGCTGGTGCGATAGCTAAAAATATGACCTATTCTGCGATAAGAGGTGGGGAGTTTAGCAAAGAGCGAATGTTTGAAATTTCAAAAAATATCATCAGTGCAGCGGGAAATTTAGCAAATGAGGGGCATATCTTTGCAAAAGAGCTCATAAAAGGCGCGATAAATGGCACGAGAGATGGCATTTTAAGAGCTATTGAAAAGCTAAAAGATGAGGCTAAATTTGCTCCAGACGAGCTAAGGCTAAACTCACAGCTTTTAAATTTAAAAGCTGTAGATGAAGAGTTTATAGCGCTTCTTAAAGAGCTTGAAAACGAATTTGATGGCGTAGCTAAAAGCGAGATTGAAAGCGTGATAAATAGCGAGCTTGACACAAATCTAGCAAAATTTAAACGCATAAGTGATCAAGCGATAGAGCAGATCAGCTCAAGGCTTGAAGAGCTAAAATCAAACGGCGTTGCTAAGCTTATGAGCGAGGCGAACAATAAATTTGAAGCCCTAAAGCAAGAACTAAATGACAAGAGCAAAAAGCTAAAGCTAAATTTTGACGCTAATGATAAACTTGAAGGCCTCAAACAAGATATCGCGGAGTTTGAGAAAAAGGCGAACGACAAGCTTGAAGATATCAAACAAATGGATATAAAAACAGAAGCTAAGAAATTTGGCGATAGAGCCTATCAAGCCGCAAAAGACTTTTTAAACGTCATAAAAAAAGATAAAAAAGAGGAGTAAATTTGCCAAGCTTTTTGGCAAATTTATCATTTTGGCTAGGTCTTAGCCTAGCCTTTTATAACTTAAATTTATAAAAATAGATAGAGCAAAAACGCACCCAAGATCAAGCGGTAGATGACAAAAGGTAGCATCCTGATCCTTGAGATGATCCCCATAAATAGCTTCACGCAAATATAAGCACTAACTGCACTTATGATGACGCCAAGGGCGATGTCACTCCAAGGCAAGGCGTTTGGATCTTTTATAAGCTTGATACTCTCAAGTCCGCCAGCTAGGATGATGACTGGGATCGACATCAAAAATGAGAAATTTGCACTGCCTTTGTGGCTAAATCCTAAAAATAAGGCTGCTGTCATCGTTATACCTGATCTTGAGACGCCAGGGATGAGCGCCACAGCCTGCGCTAAGCCTATGATAAGAGCAAATTTTATGGTCATTTCATATTCACTCTTGTTTGTCGAGCGAAGATCAGCAAAGTAAAGTGCGATGCCAAAGACGATCGTAGTAACAGCGATCACAACGCCGCTTCTTGCGTACTCTTCGATTACGTTGTTAAACAAAAGTCCAAAGATGCCAACTGGGATAGTGGCAAATCCAACGCACCAGACAAGCAGGCTATCGCCCACCATCTTTCGTTGCGCGATCGAGGCAAAAAAGTCACGAAGTAGCTTGAAAATCGTATCTTTAAAATAAAAAAGTATCGCGCTTAGCGTACCAACATGCACTGCCACGTCAAAAGCAAGCCCTTGATCTGGCCAGCCAAGTAGCTTTGGTACCAAGATGAGATGAGCTGAGCTTGAAATAGGCAGAAATTCGCTTATGCCTTGCACCAAGGCTAAAACGATAACGTGAGAAATTTCCATAAAATGCCTTTTTTGATTGTAGATTGCAGTTGGGGATTTTACTCCCCAAAGTTAAATTTTATATAAGTTCGCTAGCAAAATTTGCAAGCTTTTGCGGAGTAAATCCGAAGTGATCAAATAGCTCGTTCGCCTTGCCGCTAGCGCCAAAGCTGTTCATACCATAAACTGCGTCGGCAAATTTATACCACTCATAGCCAGTTGCGGCCTCAACTGCGATGATCGTTGTGTTTTTATCTAAAATTCTAGCCACATACTCAGCTGGCTGCTCGCAAAGTAGGTCAAAACAAGGCGCTGATACGATATTTACGCCGATACCTTGCTCAGCTAGAAGTGCGGCTGCTTTTACGCAGAGTGAGACTTCGCTGCCACTTGCTATAAATGTAATCTTCGCATCTTTTGCCGAGCTTAGCAGATATGCGCCGTTGCTAACCTCGCCAAATTCGCCTTTTGCAAGTGGCTCAAGCCCTTGGCGGCTAAGCACAAAGGCACTTGGAGCGTTTAAATTTAGCGCTACTTGCCAGCTAGCTGCGTTTTCATTGCCATCAGCTGGGCGGAAAGTGTAGAAATTTGGCATAGCTCTAAATGTGCTAAGCTGCTCAATCGGCTGATGTGTCGGACCATCTTCGCCAACGCCGATGCTATCGTGTGTGAAGACAAAAAAGTGCTTGATGCCCATTAGCGCTGCTATCCTCGCACTTGGCTTTAGATAGTCGCTGAAGATGAAAAATGTCGCTGAAAATGGCAAGAAAAGACCGTATCTGGCGATGCCATTGTTGATAGCTGCCATGGCGTGCTCTCTGATGCCGTAGTGGATGTTTTTGCCATTTGGGAAGTCGCCCATGCCCTTTAGCTCGGTCTTGTTTGATGGAGCAAGATCTGCACTACCACCGATAAAGCCAGGAAGTTTTTTAGCTATCTCATTTAAAATGACATGGTTTGTATCTCTTGTGGCTAGCTTTTTATCGCTAAAGTCTGGAAATTCGAGCTTGCTAAAGTCTGGATTAAGAAGAGAATTTAGTAAATTTTTGCCTTCAATGCTTAGTGCCTCAACCTTTTTGTTCCACATAGCCTCTTCAAGATCGCCCTTTTCAACTGCACCTCTAAATCTTAAAAGCACGTCCTCGTCAATGGCAAATTTCTTCTCAGGATCAAAACCAGCTGCAGCCTTTGCCTTTTTGATGATCTCCTCGCCAAGTGGCGCGCCGTGGCTGTGGTGTGAGCCCTCAAGCTCCATTGCGCCGCGTGCTATGTGCGTGTTTGCGATGATGAGATATGGCGACTCTTTCTCGCTAGCTTGCTCAAGCGCAAATTCGATCTGGTTGAAGTCATGTCCGTCGATGCGTGCGACCTCCCAGCCCTGCGCTTCAAATCTAGCCTTGACATCCTCGCTAAATGCTATCGCTGTGTCGCCCTCGATCGTGATGTTGTTTGAGTCGTAGATGAGCACAAGGTTGTCTAGTCTTAAATTTCCAGCCACAGAACATGCCTCGTAGCTTATGCCCTCTTCTAAGTCGCCGTCGCCACAAAGGCAGTAAATTTTATGATCGATTATTTTATTATCTGGCTCATTTAGCACGTTTGCAGCGTATTTTTCTGCCATGGCAAGGCCAACTGCATTTGCTACGCCTTGACCGAGTGGGCCAGTAGCCATCTCAACGCCTGGAGTGTGAATTTCTGGATGTCCTGGGGTGTTTGAGCCAAGTTGGCGGAAATTTTTAAGCTCATCTAGGCTTAGATCGTAGCCAGTTAGATGTAAGAAGCTATAAACCAAGCTTGATGCGTGACCACCGCTAAAAACGAGCCTATCTCTGTTTAGCCATTTTGGATTTTTAGGGTTATGTTTTAAAAAGTTGCTTAAAACCACCATGATATCAGCTAGGCCCATAGGAGCACCTGGGTGTCCGCTGTTAGCGTTTTGCACCATATCAGCGCACAAAAATCTTATAGTATCGGCTTGTTTTTTTAGCATATGATCTCCTTTTATTGCGTCAGATTATACAAAAAAGTGATTAAAACTTGCCTTGCATTTTTGCCCAAAATGTCTAAAAAGTGATATAAATTTACTAAATTTACGCGCTATCTTAGATGCTTGTCTGTAAGCTCTAAGATCATCTTTGCTATGCCAGCATCTATCTGTTTTAGCGCCTCTTTTATCTCGCTAATTAGCTCATCTTTTTTCTTTTTTGCACCCTCTAAACCAAGTAAATTTGTAAATGAATTTTTCGCTAGGTCGTTATGCACGGGTTTTCCAGCGGCCGCCTCGTCACTTGTAAGGTCGATGATGTCGTCTTGTATCTGAAAAGCAAGCCCAAGCTTTAGACCGATATCATAAATTTTCTCGCACTCGTTTTCAGCTAAATTTGCTATTACTGCGCCCATTTTGAGGCTAGCAGCGATGAGCTTTGCGGTTTTGTGGATGTGTAAAAATACTAGCTCATCAAGGCTTAGCATCTTGCCAGAGAGTCCAAATTTAGCCTTTGCTCTTTTGATATCCTCTTTGTTTGTATTTTCAAAAAAACAATCCAGCGCCTGACCTAACACTATGCCGCTAACGCCAGCATTTTCGCTTAAAATTTCTACGCATTTTATACGCGTATCAGCTGGTAAATCGGCACGTGAAATTTCATAAAAAGCATGCGTATTTAGCGCATCTCCTGCAAGTATCGCAGTCGTCTCGTCGTATGTTACGTGAAGCGTTGGTGTGCCACGTCTTAGGCTTGCGTTATCCATCGAAGGCAGGTCGTCGTGAATGAGCGAGTATGTATGCATCATCTCAAGCCCCAAAGCCACTCTCATCGCCTTTTGCGTGAGGCTTTTATCAACGTTTTCTACCACACCAAGAAGCAAAAGCGCCCTAAAGTGCTTGCCTCCAGCCTTTAGCATAACGCCAAGCGCCTCCTCGTAGTAAGGGTGAAAGCTAGACGCCTTTGGCAAATTTGCGTTTAGAAATTTTACAAACTCCTCAAGCAGGCTCATTTTGGCACTCTTGCAAAGAACTGAAAGTCATTTCTACTAAATAAAAGCACGAAATTTTGCAGGTCGCTTATCTTTTCTAAAAGCTCCTCGCGGTTGCTTACGCTCTCTTTGTTGTAGCCTAAAATTTTATCGCCGATCTTTATGCCAAAAATTTCTGCATTTGACTTTGGCTCGACCTTAGTAACGACTAAATTTTTATCGACCGTGATACCATAATCCACCAAAACTTTATCATCAAGCAAGCTCTCAGGCGACTTTGGCATGACGTTTAAATTTGGTAGATCAAGGCTTGAAGGGGCGTCAATGTCGAGGCTTTGGTTAAATTTCACATCCCCGCTTACTGGCACTTGAAAGAGTAGCTGCTCTCTGTCACGTTTTACAATGATGTCCAGTTTTGCGCCCTTTGGAGCAAAAAGCACCATCTCGTTTAGCTCTCTTAGGCTCTTTGGCTTGATGCCATTTATCGTAACAAGCTCATCATCAACCATCATCATCTTGCCACGGCCCAGTGGATCAACAAGCCCTACAAAAAATTTATCCTCTTTTTGCAAGAACTTTACGCCGATATCGCCGTAATAGACGTCATCGTAAGATACAAAGTGCTTTAAATAGCGGTTTGGTATAAATTTATCAGCTCCAACAGCTATGCCTATCATCTTGCAACAAGGCGTGTTTATCTCGCCAGTCGCGTTATACTCGAAGCTTAGCGTGTCAAAGTCGCCTAAATTTTGCCCTAAAGACTTGATGTGACCCATGACAGTGTTGTTTGCGTCATTTAAGATGCCAACCCAAGTGCTCTTTTTGATACGCTCTTCATTAGTCTCATCAGCCATCACAACAGGGCTTAGCTCCTTGCTAGAGCGGACCAAAAAGAGCTGCAAATATGGGTCAAATTTGACATATTCACCAAGTGGCGCTCCGTCACTTTTTGGCACTGCGATCAAATTTTTCGTGATAGCCACGCCAAAGTGTTTATTAACTGAGACGATTGAGTTTTTGTTCTTTTCAAAGCAGGCGTTAAAGTCCTCTTGCGTAGGCCTAGGATCGGCGTTTAGGCAAAGCGCTGATAGCAAAAAAGCAAGGGCAAATTTATATTTTAGTCTCATTTTATCCCCATCGAAGCAAGACCGCCAAGCATCCTTGAAGCGGTGTTTTTCTTATCGGCCTCAACTGATTTTAGCACGTCATTTACGGCGCTTATTAGCAAAATTTGCATGCTCTCTTTATCTTCAAGCAAGCTATCATCTATGCTGATATCAAGTATCTCGCCGCTGACGTTTGCTCTAACGCTCACTAGCCCGCCGCCACTTTTTGCGCCAAATTCTTTATTTTTGCTCTCTTCTTCCATCTGTTTGGCTTGCTTTTGCACATCTTCAAGCATCTGCCCCATCTTTGAAAAGTCAAATCCCTCAAACATCGCCTACTCCTTTATGATCTCGTTTTTGTTATTTACATGCACGATGGTTGGCTTAAATTTCTTAGCCTTTTTAAATTTCATACTAGCATAAGCCACGATGATGACCACGTCGCCAACGCAGACCTTTCTAGCAGCCGCGCCGTTTAGGCAAATTTCGCCTTTTTTGCCCTTTATCACGTAGGTGGCAAATCTCTCGCCATTATTTACGTCTAAAATTTCAACCTTTTGATTTTCTATCAAATTTGCAGCCTTTATAAGCTCCTCGCCGATACTGATCGAGCCAACGTAATTTAAATTTGCGTCTGTTACGACGGCCCTGTGGATCTTACTAGCTAAAATTTCTATATTCATTTTTACCTCTTTAAAAGCTCAATTACAACTTCTTTGTCGCTAAATGGGTGCTTGACGCCCTTTATCTCCTGATATGGCTCGTCGCCTTTGCCAAGTATGACAAGCGCCCAGCCAGGCTCTAGCTTGCTAATAGCTAGCACGATCGCCTCTTTGCGGTTGGCGTTTCGTATCAAATTTTCATTTTGGCTCATGCCAGCGCAAATTTCGTCTATTATGCTCTCTGGTTCTTCACTTCTTGGATTGTCACTTGTGACGATGCAAATTCTTGCGTATTTTTGGGCTATCGCTCCCATTTTAGGGCGCTTTGTCCTATCTCTGTCGCCGCCTGCGCCAAAGACCGCGATCAAATTTAGATGTCTAAGCGAGTTTAGCACCTTTTCTATGCCATCTGGCGTATGAGCAAAATCCACAATGACTAGCGGATCGGTGCTAACGACCTCCATCCTACCGCTCACGCCTTTAAATTTACTTATCGCCTTTGAAAGTGCGGCCGCTTCTGGGCGCTCAAGCAGGCAAACGGCGCCAAGAGCGGCGATTAGGTTGTAGAGATTAAACTCGCCTTGAAGGCTTGAGTCTATCTCCACATCGCCATTTGGCGTCTTGATAACTGCGTCTATGCCGTCTTTTAGTCCATAAACTATCGGCGCAAAGCTAGCTGGCTTTTTGATCGCGTATGTGTAGGCGTTTTTTGGGTTAAATTTAACTCCACCATCGTCAATATTTATGAGCTTTACGCTCTCATCGTCAAAAAAGCTTGATTTTACTCTCGCGTACTCCTCCATGCTCTTGTGGTAGTCTAGGTGATCTTGCGTTAGGTTTGTAAAAATTTTAAGAGCAAATTTTAAGCTCTCTATGCGTTTTTGAGCGATCGCATGCGAGCTAACCTCCATCACGAAGTACTCACAGCCCTGCTCGCTGGCTACTTTTAGGTATGAGAGCGTCTTTAAAATGGCACTTGTCGTAAGCGCCTTGTCATCTATCTGCTCGCCCTCTATAAAAGCTCCTCTGGTGCCACTTAGCCCGCATTTTTTACCTAAATTTCGCATGGTTTCGTAGATAGCCGCAGCCGTTGTGGTCTTGCCATTTGTCCCTGTGATGCCAACTATCTTTAAGCTTTCATCTATTTTTAAAAGCTTTTTGCACTCTTCAAGGGTGATTATCTTTGCGCCATTTTTTACTGCGTCCTCTGCAAATTTCGCATTTGCAGTGGTTTGCACAAAGTATGCACCCTGCTCGCACTCGTTTGAGTCATCTGTTATGAAGCTATTTTCTACTAATATTTTCATCGTTTTGTCTTTTTTGTATCTCTTTAAAAAGCTGATCTATACGCTCGTCGCCGCCAAACATCACCGCCGCACTCTCAAGGTAGTTCATGCTCATATCGATGAAGTCATTTTTTATCAAATTTCCTAAAAACTCCAAAAAATCATCTTTGTTTGAGATCATCACTTTAGTTGAGAACATGATGTTTTCAAAGACCTTTTTAAAGCTGCCGTCCTTATAAACAGCCCTTTTAAAGTCCTCGTAGCTGATCGCGTCTTGCTCTTCAAAGTACTCGCTCTCCTCGTCTCTGGACTCTAAAATTTTTAAAATTTCCTCCACGCCCTCGTCGTCCTCGCCGGCTCTTACCTTCGCCATGTAGTAGTCAAACAAGAGTTTTGCCTCCTCGGCATTTTCCTCGCCAAGAGAGCAAATTTGTATCAAAAATAGCAGATCCTTCTCGCGTGTCTTTTCGTAGGCTAGCGAAAAGTAAAAGATCGCATCTTTAAATTTAGAGCGTTTAAAGTGCTTTATGCCTACTTTTTTATAATCTATCAATGTTAAATTCCTCGCCTATTGGGACGTTTATGACCTCAAGCTCTGGGTGAATGTCTATGCGAAGCTGCCTTTCGATGCCGTATTTTAGCGTGGTCGTGCTGGCCGCGCATCCGTGACAATGTCCTGTGAGTCTTACGTAAATTTTGCCGTTTTTTATGCCAAGTAGCTCCATGCCGCCGCCGTCATTTTCAAGCATAGGCAGCACCTTTTGCAAACTCGCAGTCACTGGTTTTAAAAGCTCTTCATCACTAAATGGGATCATATTTTTTCCTTAAATTTTTTAGCTATTATAGCAGATAAAGTGCAAACAAACTTTTTCTAGGCTTTTGCTGTGGGCGTTTTGGCTTTAAATTTTGGTGGTTTTTTGTGGAGAAAAAGGGCAAATTTGCCCTTTAAGTTTAGTTTAGTAGAAGTGATTTTATATCGATTTTATGTTCAATCATCTTACTTTCAAGCATAAATTCTTGCGTAGCTTCAAGCGCTTTTATATCATCAGCAGTGATCTTTGAGCTAAAGTCGTACTGAGGATACATGCTCTTTACCGCCTCTATGCTAAGTCCAGTCTCTTCAGCTGTAAATTTAAGCGCTTCGTCCTCGTTTGCTTTGATGTAGGCCAAAATTTCGTCCTGAGCCTTTTTAAATTTCTCAACTACATCTTTGTGCTTTTTATAAAACTCCCCGCTTGTTGCCGTGACGATAACTGGAGTGATGACGCCTTTGCCAGTTGTCACTACGTTTAGGCCTGATTTTTGAGCGTTGTAGGCCGCTGGTCCTGCAAGAAGCGCTGCATCGACGCTGCCGTTTTCTACTGCAGCTTGCGCAGCTGGGATACCCATAGAGATGAACTCTACGTCGTTTATGCTAAGTCCTCCAAGAGCTAGGTATCTAACCAAAAGCTCGTTTAGGATAGTGCCTTTTGGGCCTGCTACTTTTTTGTCTTTTAGATCTTTTGGCGACTTGATGTTTTTATCTTTAGAAAATATGACAAAGGCCTCTGGCGCCCTTGAATAGGCGCTTATGATCTTTATATCAGCCTTATTTGCAGCTGCAAGTATGACCGAAGTGCCGCCCACGCAGTTTAGAAACTGGAGCGAATTTGAAGCGAGCGCTTGCGTCTGCTTCGCACCTGAAGTGATCTCAGAGTACTCAACTGGCACGCCAAAAGACTTCGCATAAAAGCCTTTAAATTTATCAACGATCGAAGGGACGTTTAGCGGCGATTTGACGTAGGTCATGCCGATCTTATCTAGGCCATCGCTTGCGTTTGCGACTAGACAAAGCAAAGAGGCCACACACAAAACCTTAAAAAACTTTCTCATACTTACTCCTTTTAAAAATTTCAAGATTATATAATTTTTTGCTTCATTTTGGTTTTAATTATCATTTTATTTGCCTAAATTTCACTCAAAATTTTGCGTTTTACGGCTATTAGCTCCTCGCTTAGCAGATCTCTTGGCCTTGCTAAATTTGATAGATCATAGTTTGACTTTATACCGCCCTTTTCAAGCAAGATGATATCATCCGCCAAAAATAGCGCCTCATCGATGTTGTGAGTGACGAAAAGGATAGTTTTACCGGCTTGTATCTTTAAAATTTCAGTCTGCATGCTAGCTCTAGTAAATGCATCAAGTGCGGCAAATGGCTCGTCCATAAGGATCAAATTTGCCTCATATGCAAGCACCCTTGCAAGCGAAACGCGCGAGCTCATACCGCCAGATAGCTGCGAAACGGCGGCAAATTTAAAGTCACTAAGCCCTATCATAGATATCAAACTATCGATCTTTGCAGCCTCTATCTCCTGCTTTTTAAGTGGGAAAACGATATTTTCATAGACGTTTAGAAAGGGCATGAGGCGAGGCTCTTGAAAGACAAAGCCGATCTTTGCTTGCTCTTTAAATTTTATCTCGCCAAGGCTAATGCTCTCAAGGCCAGCTATAAGGCGTAAAAGCGTCGTTTTGCCACAACCGCTTCTGCCGAGTATGACGGTGATCTTATCTTTTTTTATGCTTAAGCTTAGTTCCCTCAAAACGTCGATACGCTTCTCACCGATATAAAAATGCTTGGATAAATTTGAAATTTCTATCATTTATCGCCTCGCAAAAGGCTAAATTTCGCTATCAAAAGCGAAAAGAGCCTATCTATGAGCACGCCGCAAACGCCGATCGTAAAAATGCCGACAAATATCCTGTCCGCTCGCGAAAGCTCCTCTGCGTCAAGTATGAGGTAGCCCAGCCCGCTTGACGCCGCTATCATCTCAGCTCCGATGATCGCGCGCATAGCGTAGCCAAAGCCTATTCGCATGCCGACAAAGATATCTTTTAGCGAACTTTTTAGGATGATCTTGTAAAAAATCTCAAATTTGCTAAAGCCAAAAATTTTACCAACCTCGATAAGCTTTATATCACAGCTCGTTAGCCCCTTTTGGATGCTAAGAAACATCGGGAAAAACGAAGCTAGGATGATAATAATGATCTTTGGCGTCTCGTTTATACCAAACCAAAGCACCAAAATGGCGATCAAACTAAGCGGCGGGATATTTCTAAAAAACTCCAGTATCCACTCGTAATAAACACTGATCTTTGGCAAAAGTGCCGCTATACCGCCAAGCACGAGCGCTAGGGCAAACGAGAGCGCGTAGCCTGCAAATATGCGCTTAAAGCTGATGATAGTATGCGTGGCGAGCTCGCCGCTTAGGCTCATGCTATACATCGTCTTAAAGGTCACAATGGGGCTTGGCAAGATATACGGCGTGAAAATTTCTAGCTCGCAAACGACCTGCCAGATGGCAAAGATCGCTAGGATCAAAATGCTCTTTTTAAAAATTTCCCTCACAGCCCGTCTCCGTTGTGACAGCCGTTTTCGCAGTATAAAAGCTCGATGATCTGGTAGTTTTTAAGCTCGCTAAATTTATATGAAAGGGCGTTTTGTATCTTTTCTACGCTACCAAGACTTAGTGTTTTTACGCCCAAATTTGTAAAAAAGCCAGGCGGTATCGGGCTTGCCCCTAGCCTTTTCATCTCTAAATTTATCTCGTTTTGCTCCCTAAAACTCTTCCACGTCAAAAATGTGGTTCGCTCTAAATTTAGCCCCCTGCCAAGCTCTGCCAGATCCTCACAGGGCGTCGTCACGTAAAGCCACTCGTCCTCTTTTAGCTTTGAGCTAAGCTCAAGCGCGCTCTCTATCAAAATGGGGCTTAAATTTGAAATGAATGCGGCTTGTTCTTTGAAATTTGCCCTGATGAAATTTACAGCCCTCGGACAGCGACTGTCAATAATAAGTTCCTTTTGCGCAAGAGCGTTTTTGTATGCGTTTTTTACGCTTTTAACGTGGTCTTTTTCGCACTCTACTACGCTAAAACCTTTCTCTTGCAAAATTTCTTTAAGCGCTGCAAAGTCGTAGATGTTTTTTACAACAGGATTTAACCAAACCACTTTTTTCATTAGAGCTCCCGTCAAATTTAAAGCAAAATGTAATAATTAAAATCAAAATTGTATCACTTGAAAGTAAAAAGATGGCTTTGGATGTTAAATTTACAAGAAAACGGCTAGACTTTTACGTCTAAATTTCGCTTTTTCTGGCTTTTCTCCATTAGTTTTAGTATATCTATGCCACTTTTTTCAAGGCGCATTAGCTCCTTAAGATAGGCAAATTTCTCATCTTTATTTATATCATATGTCGCTAGTTTCTCGCTTCGGCCGATCACCGAGGCATAGACCTTGTTGCCGTCAAGCTTGTCCGTGTTTTGCACATTGTAAAGCGACAGCACGCCCTCTATTACCTCTTTAAATTTCGCCCCGCTCTTCATGCCAGCCTTCATCAGCGTTAAAAATCTCTGCCTGCTCTCCTCGTCAGTGAAATTTATACTTTGCATTGTCTCATATTCGATCGGTGGCTTGTTCGTGCTAGTTAGCATTGAGATAGCCTTCTTGCCTATTGTAATGCTCTCCACGCCGACCCTCTCGCCAAGATATTGCCTCAGCGCATAGTCCAGCCACCTATCTTTAAACTCTTCAGTGCTTAGGTCCTTGTCAAGTATCTCAAAGCCCTCCACGTGGCTCTTGTGTCCAAGTCCAAGCAAGGTGCCGCTATCATCTTTTGACGTGTACTCTTTTGCGAAGAGATCGACGTTTGTTGGATAGTATCCGATGATCGATTCATAAAGCCTTCCAAAGCCAAGTGCCCCAGTCTGGCTAACAAAGCTTTTAAGCTCATCTATCTCGTCTTGGCTCATTTGCTTGTCATATCCCATGAGCTTGCCCCAGATGCTTATCTTGCCATTGGCGGCTATGCCTGTGAGCGAGTTATCTTTAGCAAATTTTAGCGGCTCATCATCTTTGTTAAATTTACTCTCATTTGTCTGGTTTAAATTTATCTGATCGCTGCTTTGATTGGTGAATTGAGCTAATTTTTGAGATGATAAATTTAAGGAAATTTCGTCTGTGCTAGGCCTGATATGGCTAGCGCTTTGCTCCCTAATATTTTGAAATCCACTATATAAATTTACATTAGCTCCATTTACGCCACCTATCATCTCAAATCCTTTGTAAGATAGTTTAAACAAATATCGTCTCTTTAAAATAATGTTTGATACAAAAGCAAATTTAGAAATTTATGGAGCTTTTTGCTTTTAAATTTAGGCTGTTTGAAGCTGGCTAATTTTTAGATATTTTATTATTTTGCTATTTTTTGAAATTTACCTGCGCCATTTTTATTGAATTTGACCAATATATTTGGTTTTGGCTGTAAGTCATATATTTAGAGCAAATTTACACCATCTCTGCCCTCGTAGCCACATTACCAAGCCCTTCTGCAACCTATCAAAGTGAGAGTTTTGCAGCTTTTTGGATTGTAAATTTGAAATTTGTTTTTTGAATAATTTAAATTTGAGATAGTTTGTCTGGATGATTTGCCCTGCTTTTGGTTTTGCATTTTAAATATATAGCCTTAATCATAAAACTTCGCAAAATAGCTTATAAATTTAACCTAGAACCACTCAAAATACAAATAACCCACCTAAAGCAAATATCACAAAAAACAGAAATAAAATTTAAAAATAGCTGGCTCTAAATTTAGAAATTTATGTCGTCGACTTTGAAATTTAATGGATAAATTTGAGTTAGAAATTTATGACTTCTTTTTGGGGATTTTTGGCATAAATTAAAGAGTGTCTGCTCACTTTTTGTGCTTTAAAACCGCTATAAATTTACTTACACCAACTATTTTAACCTATCGTAGCAGCTCATCTAAAAGCCACGAAATCAATTTTATAATGCTTCGACTTGTAAATTTGCCACAGTCCAAGATGGATAAATTTAAAGCAAAAACTTTTTAAAAAAATAAACGTAAAAAGATAAATTTAGAAAGAAAAGAGAGCCAGAGAGGCTCTCTGGGGATTATTCAGCTACTAGCTCTATATAAGCCATCTCAGCTGCGTCGCCTCTGCGAACGCGAGTTTTGATGATCCTTGTATAGCCACCGTTGCGCTCTTTAAACTTTGGAGCTACTTCAGTAACTAGCTTATTTGTAGTCTCTTTGTCTTGCAAAGAAGCAAATACTGCTCTGTGAGCGTTAGAGTCGCCCTTTCTAGCTCTTGTTATCAGCTTTTCAACATAGCTTCTAAGCTCTTTTGCTTTTGGTAAAGTTGTCTCTATCTTTTCGCTTTTGATGATAGCTATCGCTAAATTCTTAAGCAATGCAGATCTATGAGATGACGTTCTACCAAGTTTGCGATATCCGTGTTTATGTCTCATCTATTGTCCTTTTATTCTTTTGCACTCATTTGTGATTTTAGCTCGGTTATTTTCTTTCTGAGTTGCTCTTTGCTATCTTTTAACACATCGACACCAACTGGATAGCCTATCTCTTCCATAACCGCTTTTATCTCTTCAAGAGATTTTTTACCTAAATTTTTAAGCTCTTTAAGCTCGTTTTCGTCCATCAACGCAAGCTCACCGATAAATCTAATCTCAGCCTTATCAAGGCAGTTAAAGCTTCTAGCACTTAAATTTAGATCTTCTACGCTAGAAAGTAGCTTTGAGAACTCGCCGCTTGCGCTTGAGCTAGCAACTGGGGCGCTAACATCAATATCTAAAATTCCTTTAAATACTGACATTTGTTGATACATAGCTTCTAAACAATTTTTAAAAGCTTCTACTGGACCAACTTGACCATCTGTTGTAATCGTAAATACGATTTTCTCGTAGTCTGGATCATCTTCAACCAAGACGTTTTGTATATCGTAAACTGCTTTTTTAACTGGTGTAAAGAAAGCGTCAAGTGCGATAAAGTCGTCTTCGATCTCTTCTCTAATCTCTTCACTAGGAACATATCCGATACCTTTTTGGATGATAACTGAGAAATTTAACTCAGCATCTTCGTTGATAGTCGCAAGATATGCATCTGGATTAACGATCTCAACTAGATCGTTATTTAGGTCAGCTCCAGTTATCTCTTTTGGTCCCTTAAAGCTATACTCTATAACTTCACGCTCGCTGCTGCTTTTTAATTTAAATCTGATCTTCTTCAAATTTATAATAAAAAATGCCACGTCTTCAAGCATGCCACGCATACTATCAAATTCGTGACTAACGCCTTTTATCTTTACACCGATAGGAGCAAAACCTACCGTACTTGTGTAAAGAAGACGGCGTAGTGGGTGAGCCAAAGTAACAGCATAACCTGCTTCAAAAGGATATGCTGTAATGTTAGCGACGTTTTCGCTAACACTTTTAACTTCTATTTCAGTTGGCATATAAGCTGATGTAGTAATCTTTCTCATCTTTATACCCTCTATTATTTTGAGTAAAGCTCTACTATAAATCTTTCCTCAACAGGAATGATAACCTCTTCTCTTTCTGGATTTCTAGTGAAAATTCCAAATTTTTTCTCTTTTTCCACATCTACCCAAGCAACGATGCCAGTTTGAGCTGTAAGATCGATCGCGCGAACGATTTGTGGATTGTTTTTAGATTTCTCAGCAACTTCTACTTTAGAGCCTGGCTCCACTCTGTAAGATGGGATATCCACTCTCTTGCCATTTACTAAAATATGTCCGTGAGTTACAAGCTGGCGAGCAAAACGACGAGTCGTTGCAAAGCCCATTCTGTAAACAACATTGTCTAATCTCTGCTCTAGTAGTTGAACCAAAAGAGCACCAGTGTTGCCCTCGCGGCGTGCTGCTTCTTGGAACAATCTTCTAAATTGTTTCTCTGAAACACCATACATAAATTTAGCTTTTTGCTTCTCGCGAAGTTGTAAGCCATATTCACTTATTTTTGCTCTTCTTTGTCCGTGTTGTCCTGGTGCATAAGGTCTTTTTTCTAAAGCGCTTTTACCAGCAAGTCTTCTTTCGCCTTTTAACGCAAGAGACACACCAAGACGTCTTTCTAATTTTTCAACAGGTCCTGTATATCTAGCCATAATAATTTCTCCTAATTTTCTCTAATTATACGCGGCGGCGTTTTGGCGGTCTGCAACCATTGTGTGGTAAAGGTGTGATATCTTTGAAGAAAGTTACTTTTATGCCTTCAACACCACCTACACTCTTAACAGCCGTTTCACGTCCGCTACCTGGACCTTGAACCTTGATGCCAACTTCTTTAATGCCGTGTTCTTTTGCTTTATTTAAAGCATCTTCTACAGCTTGTTGAGCTGCATAAGGAGTTGATTTTTTACTACCCTTAAAGCCTAAGCCACCTGCACTACTCCATGCAATAGCATTTCCCATTTCATCAGTTACAGTTACCATAGTGTTGTTAAATGTTGCACTGATATAAACGATACCTTTGGCTATGCTTTTTCTAACTACTTTTTTCTTAACAATTTTTCTTTTCGCCATTTATTATCCTTTAACCCTTGCCTTACTTAGTAGCCGCACCGACAGTTTTACGTCTGCCTTTTCTGGTTCTAGCATTAGTTTTAGTCTTTTGACCACGAACAGGAAGACCCTTTCTGTGGCGAAGACCTCTATAACTTCCAAGATCCATAAGAGCTTTGATATCCATAGCAACTTGTTTTCTCAAATCACCCTCAACGATATGGTGCTCTTGAATTTCTTTACGGATAGCTGCTGCTTCGTCTTCGCTAAGCTCATAAACTCTCTTGTCGTAAGAAATTCCAGCTGCGTCAAGGATTTGACGAGATTTATAAAGACCTATACCATAGATATAAGTCAAACCATACTCTATTCTCTTTTTGTTTGGTAAATCTACACCTGCAATACGTGCCATGCCTTATCCTTGTCTTTGTTTATGTTTTGGATTTTCGCAGATAACACGAATTATGCCACTACGTTTGACAATTTTACATTTGTCACACATCTTCTTTACAGAAGGACGAACTTTCATTTTAGTCTCCTAAAAATTTATTCCACTTTTTTAGGGGCTGCATCAGGTTTAAAGAAAGAATTTAAACCAACTATTTTCAAAATAAGTGGGGAACTTTGAAAATAATTCTTCATACAGCTTTTCGCAAAGCTTGGATTTTATCCAAAACCAGCTTTAAATTTACTTAGCATATTTGCCAAGAGCCTAAATTTACTTATATCTATAAGTGATCCTGCCCTTGTCTAGGCTATATGGCGTAAGTTCTACTTTTACGCGGTCGCCAGGCATTATCTTTATATAATGCATTCTCATCTTTCCGGCGATATGACATAAAATTATATGTTTGTTGTCGAGCTCAACTTTAAAAGTTGCATTTGGCAGTGCTTCAACAACATTTCCATCAATCTCAATGACATCGTCTTTTGCCACAAATTCTCCTTTCTTTAAATTTTTCTCTAAATTTCACGCTTGACTTAAAATTTCAGCTTTGCCATTAACTATCGCCATACAATGCTCATAATGGCTAGTTCTCAAACCATCTTTTGAGGTTACTTTCCAGTTATCGCTTCCTAAAACTGGTGTGCCATCTTTTTGGCAGATCATCGGCTCTATACAAAAAACCATTCCCTCTTTTATCTTTGGTCCAGCTTTTGGGTTGTTTCCTTCAATATAATTTGGAATTTCTGGCTCTTCGTGTGGCCTTTTGCCTATGCCATGACCGCAATATCCGCGCAAAGGCACATAGCCTCTGCCTAGTATAAATTTCTCAAGCTCGTAGCTAATCTCTTTAAAATGCATACCAGCTCTTATATAGTCAATCGCAAAATAAAGCGCGTCTTTTGAGCAAGCGATCAAAGCCTCGTCCTCTTTTGAAATTTTACCAACCCCAAAAGTCCTAGCCGAATCGCCAAAATAACCATCTAAATTTGAGCCGATATCAACACTAACGATATCGCCCTCTTTTAGTTTGTACTCATTTGGAATTCCGTGAATTACCACTTCATTGACGCTTATGCAAGCTGCATTTGGAAAGCCGTAAAGCCCTTTAAAGGCAGGTTTTGCTCCAGCAGTTCTTATCATATCTTCGCAAATTTTATCTATCTCAAGAAGGGAAATTCCGGGTTTTATGATCGTAGAAACGTGATCAAGTGTTCGAGCGACGATCTTATTCGCCGCTCTCATTTTCTCTATCTCAGCTGGTCTTTTTAGCGTGATAGCCATTTTATAGACCTACTGCACTTAGAGTTTGGTATTTGTTTGTATAAGACTGAGCCTCTATACGTCTCATCGTATCAAGTGCTACTGAAACCACGATAAGAACTGATGTACCACCAAAATAAAATGGTACGCCCATAGTCTTGACAAGTACCCAAGGTAGTGTTGAAATGATACCTAAGTATAAAGCTCCACCTAAAGTTAGTCTGCCAGCTACTTCGTTTAGATAGCTAGCAGTACTTTCGCCTGGTCTAACACCAGGGATAAACCCGCCTTGTTTTTTCAAATTTTCACTTATATCTTTTGTATTAAACACGATAGATGCATAGAAAAACGCAAAGAAGATGATAAATAAAAATGTTAAAACATTAAACATATAGCCATTTGGACTTAAAAAGTCGTTGATAGCCTGGATTACTGGATTTGTGCTAGCCTGCAAAATAGTGCTTGGAAACATCAAAATCGCACTAGCAAATATCGGTGGGATAACGCCACTTAAATTTACTTTGATCGGTATATAGTTCATTATACGTTTATTTTGATTTTCCATTATCACTTTTCTTGAGTAAGAAATAGGGATACGTCTTTCACCCATCTCGACAAAGATAATAGCACCAATGGTCGCTAGAATAATCACCAAAATAGCAATTACTGTTAGGAAATTCATCTCAGAAGTATTTACCAAATTTACAGTTCCGCCGATCGCACTAGGTATGCCAGAGACGATGCCCGCAAAGATGATAAGACTTATACCATTGCCTATACCGCGCTGCGTGATCTGCTCACCTATCCACATAAGTAGCATAGTGCCTGTTAGCATAGATACAGCAGAGATCGCGATAAATAAATTCATATCTATCATGATAGCTTGCTCGCCACCACGACCGCTTAAGCTTTGAAGTCCGATAGAGACGCCGATTGATTGAACAAGAGTGATAACGATGGTTGCATAACGTATGATTTGCATATATTTTTGCATACCGTCGCGCTCTTTTTTCATCTGACCTAACTTTGGAAATGTCGCTGCTAGAAGCTCCATGATGATCGAAGCTGTGATGTAAGGCATAATACCTAGAGATATGATACTTAAACGCTCAGCGGCTTTACCGCTAAACATATTAAATAGACCCAAGGCGTTGCTATTGTTTGAATTGAAAAATTCTTTAATTACGTCGACATTAACACCAGGAACTGGCACATAAGCCAGTATCCTGTATGCGAACAAAAATGCCAACGTGATCAAAATCTTGTTGGTCAGTGTTTTATCCATTATTTTGTTCCGCTAACGCTAACGTTCTCGTCTTTGATCTTTGAAGCAAGAGCTTTTGCGCTTGCACCGATTAATTTTATCTTAGTAACGCTTTTTGAAATTTTATGAACGCTAGCTATTGTTGCTATTGAAATTTCCGCAAGCTCTTTTATAGCTGCGATCTTTTCAACATTGATAACATAAGGTTTTTCAAATTTAGAAGCAAAGCCCACCTTTGGAAGACGTCTTTGAAGTGGTTGCTGTCCGCCCTCAAAACCTCTTTTTTCATTGTAGCCTTTTCTTGCTCTTTGACCTTTGTTACCTTTGCCGGCAGTTTTGCCATTGCCACTGCCTTGACCACGACCTATTCTTTTAGTTGCATGAGTTGAACCTGCAGCAGGTGTTAATTTTTCTAATGCCATCTTAACTCCTTTCTCTTAGCTTTTTAGCAAACTAAGTGCTTTTATAGTAGCACGAACGACGTTTGCTGAGTTGTTTGAGCCAAGTGATTTAGTAAGGATATCCTTAATACCTGCAAGCTCGATAATAGGACGCGCACTACCGCCAGCGATAACACCAGTACCTTCGCTAGCTGGGCGAAGTAGCATTCTACTTGCGTTGTATTTTACCTCTACATCGTGAGGGATAGTTGTGCCCTTGATCTTAACGTGGATAATATTTTTAAATGCGTCATCAATCGCTTTTCTCATCGCATCTGGTACCTCTTTAGCTTTGCCATATCCAAAGCCAACTAGGCCATTTCTATTACCAACAACAACTAAAGCTGTAAATCTAAATCTACGACCACCTTTAACAACCTTTGTAACCCGACCGATATCGACGATTACTTCTTCAAATTCTTCTCTATTATATTTTTCCATCGATTTTCCTTTGGGTTATAGCTTGATGCCATTTTCTCTTAAAGCTTCAGCAAATGCTGCGATAACGCCATGATACAAATAACCATTTCTATCAAAAATTGCAATATCTATCTTCTTAGCTTTCAAAGCCTTAGCAAATTCTTTAGCTAAAGTGACCGCACCTTCTTTATTTGCTTTTATGCCTATTTTTCTACCATCAACTGCAGCTAGTGTAGTAGCTGTAACATCGTCAATCGCTTGAACATAAAGGGTTCTGTTTGATTTGAAAATAGAAACTCTTGGGCAAGTTGCAACACCAGAAATTTTACCTCTGATTCTTCTTTTTCTCTTAATTCTAAGAGCGATTTTTCTTTTTAGTACTTTTGCTGTCATTTACCGCCCCTTACTTCTTAGATGTCTTGCCCGCTTTGCGGATGATACGTTCTTCTAGATATTTAACGCCCTTGCCTTTATATGGCTCAGGTGGTCTAAATCCTCTAACTTGAGCAGCCACTTGACCTACTACTTGTTTGTCGTCACCTTTGATAGTAATAACGTTTTTATCAACGCTAGCTTCAACGCCTACTGGTAACTCATAATTGATAAGGTGTGAAAAACCAAGAGAAAGCTCTAAAATTTTACCTTTTGCAGCTGCTTTGTAACCAACGCCGTTGATCTCAAGCTGGCGAGTAAAGCCATGAGTGATACCAGTTACGATGTTGTTAGCAAGTGCTCTATATGTTCCCCAGTAAGCTCTGCTTTGGCGATCTTCGCCCTTTGGAGCAAAAACTATATGACCATTTTCTATCTTGACATCAACGTGACCTTTTGTGTCAAGCTCTTTTAAGTGATTGCCCTTTTTAAATTTTAGGACATTATTTTCAACGCTAACGTCTACACCACTTGGGATAGCGATAGGCTGTTTTCCAATACGTGACATTTTTTTCCTTTACTTGTCTAGGGTGTTCCTACATTTACGAATAAACACCACAATGCCGTAAATTTGATCGTCAAATTTGACGAAACCTGACTAAATTTAGCCTGGGCGAAATATAAAATTTCACCTAGCTAAAGTTAAATTTCTAAATTTAAAACAACGCCAAAACGCTGCTTTACTATTACCAAACGGTGCAAAGAACCTCGCCGCCAACGCCAGCTTTACTTGCTTCAATACCGCTCATAACGCCTTTGCTTGTGCTAACGATAACTGTTCCGTAACCATTTTTAAAACGCTTAATGTCGTCTTTGCCTTGATAAACACGGCGACCAGGTTTTGACACCCTTTTAAGCTCGTTTATAACGCTTCTGCCGTACTCATCATACTTTAAAACTACATTTATAAATTTCTTGTTACCTTCTTCGATAACGTTGTAGCTCTCGATATAGCCTTTTGCTGCAAGGATAGAAAGAGTAGCCTCAACAACCTTAGAATGAAGCAATTTAGCAGTCTCAAGTCTTCTCATACTTGCATTTCTAATGCGTGTTAATCCATCTGATATTAAATCGTTCAACATTTCTATTCCTTACCAACTTGCTTTTTTAAGACCAGGTATTAGGCCTTCGTTAGCCATTTTTCTTAGGCAAACACGGCAAATTCCAAAATCTTTATAAACAGAGTGCGGACGACCGCAAATTTGGCATCTAGTATAGCCGCGAACCGCAAATTTTGGCTTGCGTGCAGCTTTTGCTATCATTGATTTCTTTGCCATTTTACTTTCCTTTTGCAAACGGCACACCAAAAAGCTCTAGCAATTTGAATGCCTCTTTATCATTTTTAGCCGTAGTAGCAATCGTAATATTCATACCATGAGTTCGTAAAATTTTATCATACTCAACCTCTGGAAACATTAGCTGCTCGCTAAGACCAAAGTTATAGTTTCCACGTCCGTCAAAACCATTTTTTGGAAGACCACGGAAGTCTTTAACTCTTGGAAGAGCAACGCTGATTAGCTTATCTAAGAAAGCATACATTTGCTCTTTTCTCAAAGTTACTTTGATACCAACAGGGAAGCCTTCGCGAACTTTAAAGCCAGCAACTGATTTTTTAGCATCAGTTATAACCGCTTTTTGTCCAGCGATAAGTGAAATGGTATCAGCCATATTTTGAAGCACTTTCTGATCTTTCGCAGAGTCTCCAGCGCCTACACTGATCACGATTTTCTCGAGCGCAGGGATAAGCATTGGATTTTTGATGTCAAATTCTTTTACGAGAGCTGGTTTGATAGTTTCGTTAAATTTATCTTTTAATCTACTCATATCTCTTATCCTTCAACTTTCGCGACGTTTGATATGTCAATTGGCATCTCTTTATTTACGTGACCACCATTTGGAGTTTTTTCGCTTGGTTTGATAGCTTTTTTAGCTACTTTGCATCCCTCAACTATAACCTGACCTTTTTTTGCAAGAACTGCTAAAATTTTACCAGTTTTGCCTTTATCGTCACCAGCGATGATCTTTACAGTATCGCCTTTTTTGACTTTAAATTTTACATTAGCCATTATAAAACCTCCGGAGCTAGCGAAACAATCTTCATAAAGTTAGCATATCTAACTTCACGTCCAACTGGTCCAAAAATACGAGTGCCGACTGGCTCTTTTTTGCTATCAAGTATAACAGCTGCATTCTCGTCGAAGCGGATTAGCGAACCATTATCTCTTTGAACCTCTCTTTTAGTTCTCACAACAACAGCTTTTACAACCTGTCCTTTTTTGATCTTACCATTTGGAAGAGCTTTTTTAACAGAGCAAACTATGATATCGCCAAGTGTAGCGTATCTTCTTTTGCTGCCGCCAAGAACTTTTATACACATTAACTCTTTTGCGCCGCTGTTATCAGCAACTGCAAGTCTTGTAAAACTTTGAATCATTACTCAACTCCCTTTGCCAATACAGCTTTTAAGCGAAAATTCTTGCGAGCTGAAAGTGGCCTGCACTCAACCGCAACAACTGTATCGCCTGCTCTTGTCTCATTTTTCTCATCATGAACTAAATACTTCTTAAAGCGTTTTACAAATTTATGGTATCTTGGGTGCATAACGCGTCTTTCTACCAAAATAGTAGCTGTTTTATCTCCAGCTTTTTGTAAAACAACACCTTGAATTTCTCTTTTTAATGCCATTTTACGCCCCTTGTCTTGTTGCACTAATTGCAGTGTTGATCTGAGCTATCTCTTTGCGAACAGCACTAATCTCATTAGGGTTGCTTAACTGCATAGTTTTTAGCTTTTGTCTCAATGTAAATAAAAGCACCTTTTTCTCTTTTAGCAACGCGTTTAATTCTGCAACGCTCTTATCTTTTAACTCAGTATATTTCATTTTCACTCTCTCGCGTTACAAATTTTGATTTGAAAGGAAGTTTGTGTAGAGCCAAAGTTAAAGCTTCACGAGCCAACTCTTCGTCAACACCAGCCATTTCAAATATTATACGACCAGGTTTAATGTTCATAACCCACTCTTCAACTCCTGCCTTACCTTTACCCATACGAGTTTGTAGAGGTTTTTTAGTAAGTGGCTTGTCAGGGAAAACCCTAATCCAAATTTTAGCCTGTCTCTTTACGTGACGAGTTAGAGCTTGACGAGCAGCTTCTATTTGGCGTGAATTTACTCTACCAGCCTCAACAGCTTTAAGTGCAAATTCGCCAGTTGCCAAAGATGCTCCACGAGTCGCATAACCACGGTTGCGACCTTTCATTTGCTTACGAAATTTCGTTCTTTTAGGCATCAACATAATTATTTACCTCTTCTTGCTCTACGTGTTTTCTTAGGTGCCTCTTCTTCAGTTTTCTCAGGTTGAACACCTTTTTGAAGAACCTCACCTTTAAAAATCCATACTTTAATACCTATGTTTCCATAAGTTGTATGAGCCTCAGCTACACCGTAATCTATCTTTGCTCTAAGAGTATGAAGCGGAACGCGACCTTCTAGATACCACTCGGTTCTTGCCATCTCAGCGCCACCTAAACGACCAGCAACTGAAATTTTGATACCTTTAGCGCCTGATTTTTGAGCACCTTGGATAACTTTTTTCATAGCACGTCTAAATGCGACACGCTTTTCAAGTTGCATAGCTACGTTTTCAGCAGCAAGTTGAGCTGAAGCTTGAGCTTTTCTTTCTTCTTTGATATTTACATTTACTTCTTTGCCGATAAGTTTGCTAACTTCGTTCTTTAGGTTTTCAACATCTTGACCTTTTTTGCCGATGATGATACCAGGACGAGCTGCAACTACGGTTACACGAAGTTTTTTAGCCGTTCTTTCGATTAGAATTTGGCTAATTCCTGCATAGTAAAGTTTTTTCTTTAAAAATGCACGAATTTTGTAATCTTCACCGATATTTTCAGGAAGACTTTGTTTGGTTGGAAACCATCTAGATTCCCAGTTGCGGTTAATTCCTAGTCTAAGACCTATTGGATTTACTTTTTGTCCCATATTATGCTTCCTTCTTTTCAGGTTTAGATACTTCTACCATTACATGAGAAGTAGGTTTGCGAATTTTGCTCGCTGTTCCTCTTGCTCTTGGTCTAAATCTCTTTAATACAGGACCAGCATCAACGCGGCAACTAGTTACTACAACCTCTTCTGGTTCAAATCCGCCATTTGCTACTGCTGAGCTAATAGCGTTTGCTATAAATTTAGCACCACGATTTGGCATAAACTGCAAGCTTGCAAGTGCTAGCTCGGCATTCATACCTTGAACTTCTCTTGCTATAAGTCTTGCTTTTGTAGGAGAAAGTCTTACGAATTTTATAATTGCTTTACTCATATCATCTCCCCTTACTTGCCGATTTTCTTTTGCACTGAGCCTTTATGACCCTTAAATGTGCGTGTTGGAGCAAATTCGCCAAGTTTATAGCCTATATGATTTTCTGTAACATATACAGGAATAAAGCTCTTGCCATTATGAACGTTAAATGTTAGTCCAATCATTTCAGGTACAATCGTGCTACGTCTTGACCAAGTCTTGATTGGTTTGTTATCGTTTGCATTTTTTGCGGCAATAACTTTTTTCATTACATGATCATCTACGAAAGGACCTTTTTTGAGTGATCTTGCCATCTCTATTTTCCTTTCCTTCTTGAAATTATAAGCTTATCGCTAGCTTTTTTACGGCGAGTCTTAGCACCTTTAGTTGGTTTACCCCATGGAGTAACTGGGTGACGGCCTGAATTTTTCTTACCTTCACCACCACCGTGTGGGTGATCAACTGGGTTCATAGCAGAACCACGTGTTTGTGGGCGGATACCGCGGTAGCGATTACGTCCAGCTTTACCTATAGTGATGTTAGCCCAGTCTTCGTTGCCAACTACACCGATACTTGCCATACACTCAGCTAGTACTTGTCTCATCTCGCCACTTGGCATTCTTAAGATAACATACTTCTCTTCTTTACCCATTAGCTGAGCATAACCGCCAGCTGAACGAGCTATCTGAGCGCCTTTACCAGGTTTTAGCTCTACGTTATGAACGATAGTACCAACTGGGATAAATCTTAATTTCATAGCGTTGCCTGGTTTAATGTCTAGTGAGGCCTCATCGATAGATGCGATAACGTCGCCAACATTTAGGCCGTTTGGTCTAATGATATAGCGTTTTTCGCCATCTTTGTAAGCTATAAGAGCGATACGGCAGTTTCTGTTTGGATCGTACTCGATCGCTTCAACTTTACCTTCTATACCAAATTTGCGACGTTTAAAGTCGATGATACGATAAAGTTTTTTTGCACCTGCTTCTTTATGTCTTGAAGTTATACGACCATTGTTGTTTCTACCGCCAGATGCAGGTAGTTTAACAAGCAAGCTTCTAACGCTTGGTTTAGCTGTTATATCTTCAGAGCTTAGTCCAGTCATATATCTACGACTAGGTGTATATGGTTTATATGATTTTATAGCCATCTTACGCCTCCGTATTTTCTAGGCTTACGCCCTCAGGTAACTTAACGTAGAATTTCTTTATCTCGTCACGTTGGCCTGCTCTTCCTCTAAAACGCTTAACCTTGCCGCTAATTCTAAGTGAATTTACGCGAACAGGCGTTACTCCAAAATACTCTTGCAAAACCGCTTTTAAGCTGTTTTTTGTAACTCTTGGTGAAGTTTGGATAACAACAACGCCTTGTTCTTGAAGGCCTAGAGTTTTTTCTGTATAAATAATTGTTTTGATATCAGTTATATCCGCCATTTTAGCCCTCTTTTGTTATAGTTTTTAGTGCAGCTTTTTCAATAATAACCGAACTAAATGTAGAGACAAGATAAGCATTTACCTCATTTGCATCTACTACATAGCAGTTTGCTAAATTTCTAAAAGCAAGTAGTGTTTTATCGTCTAGTAAATCTTTAACGATAAGCGCGTCTTTTACTTTTAAATTTTTGATGATATTAGCTGCATCTTTTGTCTTTCCAGACTCGATTGAGATGCTATCTACTGCGAAAATTTTACCATCTTGTGCTTTTGCTGCCAAAGCGTACTCAAGAGCTAGTCTTTTTTGTTTTTTATTGACTTTTTGAAAATAGTTTTTCTCGTTTGTTGGACCAAATGCAACTGCACCGCCTACCCAAACGTTAGTTCTAGTCGAACCTGCTCTTGCACCACCACGTCCTTTTTGTCTCCATGGTTTTTTACCACCGCCGCTTACAAAAGCACGGCTTTTAGTATGAGCCGTATTTGCTCTTATACCAGCAAGGTAAGATTTTACATAAAGATATAGGTTGTGCGGATTTACTTCAGCGTAGCTTGCAGGAAGCTCTAACTCGCCTGAATTTTCAAATTTATCGTTTAATACGTGAATTTTACTCATTTTACAATCCTTATTTTACCCATTGCACCATTGTGACCAGGAACGCAACCTTTTACAACTACGATGCCATTTTGAGCGTCAAAGCTTATTAGCTCGTTTTTAACAGTAACTTTCTCATTACCCATGTGTCCTGCCATTTTCATACCTGGTTGAACACGACCTGGCCATTCGCAGTTACCAATTGAACCGTGGCGTCTGTGGAAACGTGAGCCGTGGCTTTTTGGACCACCACCGAAACCATGTCTTTTTACCACACCTTGGTAGCCTCTACCTTTTGAGTTAAAGCTAACTTTTAAAATTTTAGCCTCATTTAATGGTGTAAAGTCTAGGTTTCCAACTTCGCTATTAGCTACTTCAAGCGTAGCAAATTTGTTAAATTCTGCTGTCAGATTGTATTTCTTTTGCTGACCAGCGATAGCTTTGTTGTTTGCTTTAGTGTGGGCATACGCTACGATAGCACGTTTGTTTTCGTCGATCTCACATACTTTAGCCTCAACTAGCTTAAGTAGTGTAACTGGCGTACTCTTCGTGGCAATCGTTCTACTCATGCCTATTTTTTCTACAATATATTCCATACTCTTATCCTTTTGTCCGCTTATTTCATCGCACGAACTTCGACATTAACTTCTGGAGCTAGGTCGAGTTTTGTTAGGCTATCTACAGTTTCTGGAGTAGCAGCTACGATGTCAAGCATACGAGCGTGTATTCTCATCTCAAACTGCTCACGTGAGTCTTTGTTGATGTGTGGAGATTTTAAGACTGTATAGCGTTTGATCTTTGTAGGCATTGGTACCGGGCCACGAACGTCGGCACCTGTTCGTTTGACAGCTTCTACGATTGCTGCAACAGTGCGGTCTAGAACTCTATGGTCGTAAGCTTTTAGCTTTAACCTGATTCTTTCCATGTGTTTTCCTTTAAAAAGAACTTGTCGCAAACTCGCGACCTCTTTACATCAAAATAACCCGCATAGGATCAAGCGATCGTACGAGCAAGACATAGGTCTTTCGTAAAGAGATAGGGATTTTACAAAAAAGCTATTATAGTTGTCAAGAAAAACGCTATTTTTTGTTGAATTTTGATTAATTATTTCCTTTTTATAAGGAAAGTATCTTGTTGATAGAGGTTTTATTTTTTAAAATTTTTATAAATTTTTAGTATGAAAAATTATTTCTTACCTCTAAATTTTTAAAATTTTAGGCGATATTTTCCTTTCTAAAAGGAAGTGGCTATAATGTCCAAAATTTAAAAAGGTCAAATTTGAAAAGTTTAGAAACGCTCTATCAAGCACCCATTAAAAATGCTAAATTTATCCCCAGAAAATATGAGATCATCTCGCCAAAGACACTCATCATTGGCGCTATTTCAAGTGGCAAAACAGCCCTTATTTACGAGTTTTTGAGCCACTATAAAAGCGAGGAGAGACTTTATATAAATTTAGACGATCTAAGGATAGATAGAGTCTCTCTTTTACTAAATTTAAAAGAGTTTTTAGAAAAAAATGCCCAGATAAAGGTACTCGCAGTTGAAAATTTACAAGGCGCTGATCTTATAAATTTAGACTTTTTAAATGAGCTCACACTTGAAAACATCATCCTTACAAGCAAGGAATTTTCACTCTCGCTTGATGGCTTTGCACGCATAAATTTAAACTATCTCGACTACGAGGAATTTATACTATTTTTTAAGAAAAATTTGGACCAAGACCTGCTTTTTAGCTACTTTTTGGCTCATGGCAACGAGATAGCAAGCGCCTTTTTGGACTCCAGCGAGGTCACAGCTCACTTGCAGCAGCTCTTAAGAGCAAATTTAAACGAGCAAAGCATCGCTATCTTAAAAGAGTGCGCAACAAAGTGCCACGACACGATAAGCGCCTTTGGGATTTATAAAAACCTAAAAGAACAGATGAAAATTTCAAAAGATAGCGTTTATAGCGCGATAAATTTGCTAAATGAGAGCGGATATGTTGAGTTTGTGCCAAATTTAGATGAGAGTAGCACGAGTAAGAAAATTTACTTTACAAATTTCGCACTTCGCAATGCTTTGTGCCTAAAAAAGGACTTCCTCGCTGTCTTTGCAAATGTCGTTTTTTGTGAGCTACTTAAATTTAAAGATGAAATTTACTATACAAAAGAAATTGATTTTTTCCTTAGCAAAAAGAAGCTTGCGATCATCTGCGTCCCATTTTCTGCGCCTGAGATCATCTTTTTGAAATTTAAAAAACTCCACGCGAGCCTAAAAGAGCTGGGCGTTAGTAAGCTTCAAATCATCAGCGTCGCAAACCAAGCCGAACAAAGCATCGAGGGGATAAAATGCGATATCTTGCCATTTTCTAGGTGGAGCCTTGGTTTGTAAATTTACACCCTTTGTTTGGTTATTGTTTTAAAAGCACAGAAATAAAAAAGTTATAATCAAAAAAAACGAAGGACGGAGCATGAGAGCATTTTTTGGGATCTTATTCATCGCTGCAAGCCTTTTTGGCTATGAGATAAACCACGAAAACTGGGCTAAATTTTATAAATTTAGTGGCGATGCAAATGGTGTGAAATTTGAAGTTTATATGAACTATTTTAAAGACGAATTTGAAAATTTCAAACAAACCAAGAGCTTTAAAGTCCCACCTAAGATAAGCGGCCACATCTTTTTTGACGGCGCAAAATACGACTATGAAAAGGGCTCTTTTGAGCAAAATGGCAGTGAAATTTCTTCAATAAATGCGGTCTCAGACAAGATAAATTTAGACGTTAAAAACGAAAACGGCGAGCTAAAAGGTAAGATAATCGTCAAAAACAAAGCCTACAACGCCACAGTAAAAGAAGAAAAAGAGTATGAAATCCTAAATATCGGCATCCAAATGACCGAGTCAAACGGCACGAGATATGAGGCGATCACTAACGACATCTTCGCTAAAGACTCAGCCAAAAAGTATAAAAACAAGCTTCTTGCAGAGTTTTACGACCTAAAAAGCGAGCGCAAAAAATGGCCAAACAACCAGTATGAGAGCCTAAAAGAGATCTACTACATCAACGACAAGATCAAGAACGTTTGCACCTATAAAAACGAAAAAATAAACTGCGAGGTGATCTCGCTTGCAACAAACAAAAAGCTAAAACTAAAGCAAATTTTTAAAGATATAAACGACAGCCACCTAAAAGCGATCCTTGCAAATGCTGGCGTGAGCGACAACTTCGTGCTTTCGCCGCTTGGCCTTACATTTTTAAACGAGGAGCAGATCAGCGTCCCACTTGATGAGCTAAGGCCATACTTTAGCGATGAAGTCGGGCTGTAATGGCTAAAATTTGTGGTATCGATGAGGCTGGACGTGGGGCGTTAGCTGGACCACTAAGCGTGGCTGCTTGCGTACTAAATAGTGAAATTCCTGGCCTAAACGACTCCAAAAAACTAACCGCAAAAAGGCGCGAAGAGCTCTTTAAAGAGATCACAAAAAGCTCAAATTTCCTCATCGCCTACTTCTCAAACGCCCAGATAGACGAGCTTGGGCTAAGTGAGTGCCTAAGGCGAGCGCTCAAGCTTTTCAAGGCGCATTTTGAGGGCTTTGAGATCATTTACGATGGAAATTTAGACTACGGCGTGGGTATAACCACGATGATAAAGGCCGACGGCAAGGTAGCTAGCGTAAGTGCAGCCAGCATCCTAGCAAAAGTAAGCCGTGACCGCTTGATGAGTGGCTGGGATAAATTTTATCCCGCATACGGCTTTGCAGGGCACAAAGGATATGGCACAAAGTCGCACATAGACGCCATAGCTAAATTTGGCTACTCAGACTTTCACAGAAAAAGCTTTATCATAAAGCCAAAACTCACGCAGGGCCCGCTATTTTAGCTTGGCATCCTCCATATAAAAAAGCACGCTTGCGTCGTAAAATTTATAAACTCCGTTTTCTTGCACGATTTCCATAGAGCGCAGAACAAAGACCCTTTTGCCTACTTCAAGGATCAAAAGCTGCTCTTTTAGCTGCTCAAATACCTCAGCGCCAAAGTCGCCGTCTGGCTTTAAATTTAAACTTGCAAGCGCCTTTTCTAGGTGCTTTTGCATATCTATACTAACTCTTTCATTATCTAGCTGTATAACAAGATCATCGCCATTTGTGCTGCTTGAAGCTACGCTTTTTATGGTCGCCTCTTTGACGTTTATGCCGATATTGCCTGAGTTAATGCTAAATATCTGCCACTTTTTCTCCGAGATACTCTCTAAATTTGATATAAATTTTTTATTTTCTAGTGCAAATTTATCGCCGTTTTCTACGAGATAGTCAAATTTATCTTGCAAAAAGTAGAGCTTCTCTTCGCCGATCTTGCTCACATCACCACTTAGCGTGCCATCGCTACCAAGCAAATTTAGCGACCTTAGCTCTCTTAGCAAAAGCTCTTTTTGAGAATTTATGGTAAGCAGCTTCGTATCAAGGACAAAATGGGTGAAAAAAATGCCAAATACCATAAAAAATGCTAGAAATTTATAAGGAAAATCCCTAAAAAATATCATCACAAAATAGCTCAAATTTGCAAATATCACGCAGGCGATGAGATATATCCTAGACTCGCTTAGGCCGTACTCACCGACTCTGTGCATGACGCCCCACCAAAGCAAAACGCTAGGCAAGATGACAACAAGTGGCAAGAGCCTGAAAATTTGATCATAAATTTGGCTTTTGATAAGTAAATTTAGCCCTCTTAAAACAAAGCCAGCGATCAAGCAGGCAAGCACGATATAGGCCACTCCACCGCGTGGTAGCTCAAGCAAAACAAGCCTATAAATGCAGTATAAATTTAAAAGCACCACATAGATAATGAGCAGGGGATTTAGGATGAAATTTATGGCGATCTTGATGAAATTTAAGAGCCTATACTCGCTAAATTTGCTCTCAAAAAAGAGAAACAAACATGGCAGACCAAAAGAGGTCAGCGTCAAGTAGAGCCTTTGCGTCCTGTGGCTGGTTAAGAGCTCTAGACCAAAAAGGTAGTTAAGCCCTGCGCAAACAGCCACAATGCCAAGAAAAAATAGGTGAAAGAGGGCAAATGAGATGAGTAAATTTAATAGTCTTGCCAGGCTCTGGCTTATAAATTTTTCATTATCTTTGGCGAAATTTAAAGAGAATAAAAGCACAAAAGCCATGAGATAAAGTGCCACAAGATCGCTGGCATGACCGCTTAGCTTAAGGCCAAAAAAGTAAAGGCTAGCTCCAAATATCAAAAAGTATAAAGGGAGTAAAATTTGCCTTTTATTTAGATAGATAGTGACCAAAAGTAGCGGCTCAAGTAGCCAAAAACCTCTATACTCATCCACTATCTGGCTGGGGCTGAGAAAAATGGTAGGCAGACTAAACGCCAAAATGGTAAGTAGCAAAATTTTTTTATCAGCAAATGCGGCTTTTAGCTCGGTGATGATGTGCAAGATTGTCCTTTAAAGGATGAAATTTAGCCACATTGCGTGGCTAAAAAGTGAGGGTTTAGAAATTTGAAAGGGGCGCAAATTTCTAAATGAAATTTATACTTTTAAAAGCTCAGCTTCTTTCTCTTTTACGAGAGTGTCGATCTTTGCGGTGTAGGTGTCAGTTATCTTTTGAACCTCATCTTGACCCTTTTTGCTCTCGTCTTCAGTTATGGCCTTGTCTTTTTCAAGCTTTTTGACCTCGTCGTTTGCGTCTTTTCTCACGTTTCTTATGCTAACTTTTGCCTTTTCGCCCATAGCTTTTGCGTGTTTTGCATTTTCTTGGCGTTGCTCGACGGTCATCGGTGGGAAAAATAGCTTAACGCTCTCGCCGTCGCTGTTTGGATTGACGCCGATATTTGCAGCTTGGATAGCTGATGAGATCGCTTTTATCATGCTCTTTTCCCAAGGAGTGATAGCGATAGTCGAAGCGTCACTTGTAAGCACGGTGGCTACTTGATTAAGCGGAGTTGGCGAGCCATAATAATCAACCATAACGTTATCTAGGATGTTGATATTTACCTTGCCAGTTCTTAGCGTTGTAAAATCGCGTTTTAAAGAAGCGATCGCCTTTTCGCAACCCTCTTTTTGGGTATCGTAAATTTTATTTAGCATTGGTGTCCTTTATTAGAAGTTTTGTGCTTCTGTGATGATCTACTTTTAGCGACATTAACACTTTGCGTTTATCAAGTGGTGGGTTAAATTTACACTCAAAAACGCCATTTGTCATAGGTACTTTTTTAAAGCCGTCAAAGCCAGTCATGAAAAAACTGCCCTCACTTGCGTTTGTGTCGGTCTTGATGATGAGCTTGTCGATCGCATTGTTTTGCGGATAGCCCTCTGGAAATATCCACTGGGCATTTAAAAATTTGCTATTAAAAGTTAGTGCTATCTTTGTGCCGTTCATCACTGGCGTTCTGTAAAGATCATAAACATCGCTTTTATCTGAAACTGCGCCTGAGTTTTGATTTAAAAGTGCTAAAAAGCCAAATTCTTTTGCCAAAGAGATAACTCTACTATCGATCTCGCCGTAAGGGACTGCAAAGTATTTTGGCTTATAACCCATGTGTTTTTCAAAGGTCTCAACGCCCTTTTGAAAGTCCTCTCTTAAGGCCTCATCACTAAGTTTAGTCATCCTTGGATGAGCGTATGAGTGGTAGCCGATCTCGCCGTAAGCTTCTAGCTCTTTGATCTGATCAAAGTCTAAATAATCACCATATTTGTTCGCGCTTGCCTCTACATAGACCATCAAAGCAAATGGGTAGTTATACTCTTTAAAAAGCTCAAGAGCGTTATTGTAAAAGCTTTTGTATCCATCATCAACGGTGATAACGATCCAGTTATCAGGGATCGGCTCGCCAGCATTTACCGCATCGACAAGCCTTGATAGCTTGACAACTTCGTAGCCATTGTTTTTGAAGTATTCAAACTGAGCTCTTAAATTTTGAATAGAAATATCTGTGCTAACGTGCCTTGGATCGTCAAAGCGGTGATAAACTAGGATGTGAGCGTCTGCCAAAGCAAACGTTAGCGTCAAAAGTGACGCTAAAAACGTTTTTATCATTGTTATTTTGCTGGATTTTGTGGTGCGCTAGGAGCCGCTGGCACGTCGTTTGATTTTGGTATGACTAGAGATTTGCTATCGACGCTATCAACGATAGAGCGTTTTAGATCTTTGTTGTAAAAATATCCAAGTGCAAGTGTGTTTAGGATAAATAAAACGCCTACCACAAAGGTAAATTTAGCTAAAAATCCAGCTGGTCCTTTTGCTCCAAAAAGGCTCTCGTTGCTTCCACTGTATGCTCCAAGACCGATAGATGAGCTCTTTTGGAGTAAAACTGCGATCGTGATAACGACAGCTAGAACAAATTGTAAGATTAAAAATATTAAACTCACGAAATTTCCTTTAAATTTTTTAAATAGTTTGCGATTATACAAGAAAAGATTTAAATTTTTAGTTAAAGTTCTTTTTCAAGCTCATAAAGCTCGTATCTTATGCTTTTAAAAAGCTCGGCTCGCTCTAAATTTACAAGCTTAAAGCACTCTTCAAGCACGCGAGCGCTCTCCTGAGCACGCTTGAAATTTGCAGTGATGATCTCGTCTAAATTTGATCTTTCTTGCTCGCTTTTTGTGCTGGTTTTTAAGACATCATTTTGTGAATTTCTAAATTTTAAAAATTCTTTTTGTGGGATCTTTGTCTTGTGGCGGAGGGACTTTATCTTATAGGCGAGCTTAGCGTCATCAAAGACATATCTTTTTATATCTTCAACGACACGAAGCCCTTCTTTTAGCCTATTTAAATTCGCATCTATCACTCGGTAGATGCGCTCGTCATTAGTCATTTCTATTAAAAATGCCTAAAATTTGTAGTAATGATGTAAATAAATTTACAAAATCAAGATACAAAGCAACTGCACCCTCAACTGGTGTCTCGTAGTTGCCACGGATGATATTTTGTGTATCAAAAAGTATGTAAGCACTAAATAAGATCGATGAAATACTTGCGATTACAAGTTGAAACATCGTGCTTTTAACGAAAATGTTGATGATCGCTGCTACAACGATAACTATCAAAGTTATAAATAGCATCTTGCCCATCGTTGTAAAGTCGCGTTTTGTATTCATCGCAAAGACGCTTAATGCACCAAATGCAACTGTTGTCAAACCAAATGCCTGAGCTACGATACTAGCGCCACTTGGCATAGCAAGGATCGCTGAAAGTAGCGGAGTTAGCGTAAGACCACTTACAAATGTAAATGCAAAAAGAAGTATTAAATTTAATCCCTCTTTGCGTTTAGCTGCCATTAGACCAAAAAGTAGAACAAACTCAAGTATCACAAGTCCCCAAAACAAAAATCTATTTGCCGCAAAAACGCCAGCGATACTAATGCCTACATAAGCGCCAGCTGTAGCTGAAAGTAGTGATGCTGCAAAAAGTTGATAAGTTTGTTTTATAAAAGTGCTTAGTGAGCTTTGAGAATACGCAAGCTCTTCTTGATTTTGCTTGGCGTAGTTTCTATCATACAAACTCATTTTTTCTCCTTATGAATTTTTGCGATGAGTTTAGCCTAAAATAATTAAACAATATATAAAAAGAAGTTTAATAAAAAATATTAGTTTAAAGTTCGTTTTAGAGAGCATTTTTTTGATTAGATAAAAGTTGCTATAATCGCGATAAAAATATAAAAAATGGAGATAAATTTTATGGATGATTCAATACTTGAAGGTGCAGTAAAATTTATGGAAGATGGCTTTTTAGAGCATGAAGAGCTCTTTAAAAGCTTACAACACAAACAAGATCCACACACGCTTTTCATATCATGCGTGGATTCAAGGGTCGTGCCAAATTTGATAACAAACTGCCTGCCAGGCGAGCTTTTTATGGTGCGAAATATCGCAAACATCGTGCCACCTTATAGGGTGAGCGAAGAGTTTTTGGCGACCACTTCGGCGATCGAGTATGCGCTTGAAGTTTTAAACATCAAAAACATCATCATCTGCGGGCACTCTGACTGTGGTGGATGCGCGGCACTTTATGTGGATGAAAAGAAGCTAAAAAATACTCCAAACGTTAGAAACTGGATCAGGCTAATAGAGCCTATCAAGCGAGAAGTGCTTAAATTTACAAGCGATGATCCAGCCAAAATGGCGTGGCTAACCGAGAGGCTAAACGTGATAAATTCGATCGAAAACATAATGACTTATCCAAATGTAAAAGAGGAGTATGAAAGTGGTAAGCTTCAAATTTATGGCTGGCACTACATCATAGAAACTGGCGAAATTTTTAGCTACGATTTAAAAGAGGGCACGTTTAAACTTCTAGCGGACAAAAGAGGCGAAAATGCGTAAATTTCTAACCATCATCCTGCTTTCTTTCATAACTCTTTTTGGCGCTGATAACAACGTAACGCAAGAAGACGATATCATCAGCATAACAAATCAAATTCAAACCCTAAACAGCCAGATAAACATCATAAAATCTCAGCAAAAAGACCTAAACGCTTCAAAGATCGATAACTCAAATTTGATCACTCTTCAAAAGAAAAAGAACGCCCTTTTAGAGAGAATTCCGACCTATGTTATGCAGATCGAAGTCACACAAAGCGATATCAATAAATATAATCTGCAAAAAGAGGCGCTAGAGAAAAAGGTCGCAAGACTTGAGAAGCAGTCAAACAAGGATGCCTACATCCAAAGTGCTATCGAGCTTGAGAAGATGAAGGTAGACTACGCCTACTACTCAGCGCTCATTAGCCTTGAGGAGATATTTAAAAAGGGTGCTAAGGCAAATTCTATAAAAGAAGTGATAGATAATGGACTTTTAAATTTACAGACAAATTCTTATGTAAGTATAAAAGATCTAAAAGACTCACTAAATGACACTTCAGGCTCTTACGACAGCGCCTTTTTTGACCTTGAGCTGAAAAAAGAGAGTGAAGAAGAAATTTTAATCTATCTTAAAAATAACGCCGATCTTCTAAGCTCAAGCATGCTCTTGTCTGAGCTAAATTTAGTCGATGCAGTCGAGTATATAAACAAAACAACAGCCATAAATTCAAGCAAATTTAACATCGGCAAGATCGTTGTTATCGTTGCGATATTTTTATTTTTCGTCTCGCTAACTAGAATTTTAGCCAAGCTCACCTACTGGGTGATGTCACTCGTCGCTTCAGGCGAAGGGGTAAAAGAGGTTAAAAATCAGATCGTTGATATCATCAAAAAGCCGATCTCAGCACTTCTTATCATCTATGCGCTAAATATCTGTATCGGCATTGGATTTTATCCAGTGCCAGTGCCTCTAACGGTAGCAAATATCTTTTCTATCATATATATAGTCGCATTTTCATGGCTTGTCCTCACCATACTAAATGGCTACGGCATCGCTATACTCGACAAGATCGCGCAAAAAAGCAAGCGTAAAGAGGTGATAAACCTAGCGTTAAAAGTGATCTACGTGATCGTGCTGATCATCACACTTTTGCTGATCCTTCAAAAGCTTGGCTTTGATATCTCAGCACTCATTGCCTCACTTGGTATCGGTGGTCTTGCTGTTGCCTTCGCTGCTAAAGACATCATCGCAAACTTCTTTGCATCTGTTATGATGCTCTTTGACAACTCATTTTCACAAGGCGACTGGATAGTTTGTGGCGACATCGAGGGCACGGTCGTTGAGATAGGATTTAGAAAAACAACAGTTAGAAGCTTTGATAACGCCCTTATCTTCGTGCCAAACTCAAAGCTAGCGAGCGATCCTGTTAGAAACTGGACCAGAAGAAAGGTCGGCAGACGCATAAGAATGGTTATTGGCATCGAGTATGGACCAACTACAGAAGAGATCAAAAAATGTGTAAATGACATCAAAAATATGCTGATAAATCACCCAGATATCGCTAAAAGCGAAGATATCGCGGCTAATAAAAGAGGCCTAAAATATAGACAAAACATAGTCTCAGTTGATGACTACGCTGGATATAAGTCAAATTTATTTGTCGTGGTTGATGACTTTGCTGATAGCTCGATAAATATCCTAGTTTATTGTTTTGCCAAAACTATCGTTTGGGGAGAGTTTTTAGATGTAAAACAAGATGTAATGCTAAAAATTATGGATATTTTAAAGCAAAATGGTCTAAATTTTGCATTCCCAAGCCAAAGCTTGTATATCGAAAATATCAAAGATAAAATTTAAGGAGAGAAAAATGAGTGATGATTTTGACTACGAAGAGGTAGAAGAAGACTACTCTGAATTTAACGATGAGGACGAGGATAGTAGCGATAGCTATGACTATAACTACGACGAAAATGACTATAACTATGAAGATAGCGATGAGGATGAGGATAGTTACGACTCGTATTAAAATGGTCTAATTAAATTTAATGGATGAAATTAACGGAGAGAATGCTTGGTACAGGAATTTATAGAGCAAGATAGCTATAAGGCTATCGATGACATTTACAAAACGATATTAAACGTAGCGATAGTAAGTAACGCCTTTGTCTTGATCGTGCTTTGCAGTTTTTACTTTGACTTAACGATCATTTTTATCTGTTTTTTATTTCTTTCTATTAGCACTGCTTTAAGGATTAGATTTAATATCAAATACAGATTTTTAATCTCTGCCATCTTTCAACTAAATGTCATCACCGCAGTTATCGCTGGCGTTGTTGGCATGGGCTGGAGCTCTAATATATGGATAACACTCCTTGGCGTTATCTTTATAAACTACTTTTTGGCTTTTAACCAAAGGCTTCTTACCTACTCTGTCTGCCTTCTTGAGCTATTTGTCCTTTTGTGGCTATATCTTACATATAAAGATAAAGTAGTTGGGATAGACTCCATGGTACAAATAGGCTCAACCTGTATAAGCGTTTTCTTTACTTTTTACTTGGTCTTTAGACTTTCGTTTTTCTCTGATGCGATCACATCTAGTGGCTACAAACAGATCAGCGAAGAGAAAGAGGAGATAGAGAGAATTTCTAAGTATGACTTTTTAACTGGTCTTTTAAATAGACGCTCGATCGAGAGAACACTTAGATATGAGCTAAAAGAGCTTAGAGAAAAAAGCAGTGACGCAAATTTAGTCGTTATGCTAGGAGACATCGATAACTTCAAAAAGATAAATGACACCTACGGACACGACTGGGGCGATAAGGTCTTAAAAGAGATCGCAAGAGCTTTACAAGATACTTTTAGAGAAAATGACCACATTTGTAGGTGGGGTGGAGAGGAATTTCTAGTCATCTTGCCTGAAGTTAAAACTGAAGACGTAAAAAAGGTCGAAACCAGACTTGGCACAAGGATAGCGCAGGTAAAACTGCCTGATAAGAGCTCAGTAACCATGACCTTTGGTCTGGTTCTTTGTGCAAATGGCGTTATAACTGATATCGACACAGTCATAAACAAAGCTGATAAAAAGCTATATGAGGGTAAGAAAAATGGCAAAGACCGCATCGAGTATGAGATCATGAAGGCAAATAAGGACAAAGACAATGCCTAAAATTTCACTTTATATCTCACAAAAGATCATCGTCTTTTCGCTCCTAGCTGTACATACTTTTTACCTAGTTATATTTTGCCTCATGGGCGAAGAAATTTTGGCTGTGGCAAATATCCTATCTGTTAGTATATATCTTTTTGCACTAAAGATACTCTTTGATAGCGAAGAAAACAACAAGATCGTGATGTTTATCTTGCAAGTAGAAATTTTACTTCATGCCTCACTTTGCGTCTTTATCCTTGGACTGGGCTGGGGCTTTGAAATTTTATTTTTAACATCGACAATTAGCCTCTTTTTCTTATCAGTTAGCTTTAAAATGTTAAGCAGACTTATCTCTTTGCTAGATATCGCGGCATTTTTGCTTTTTTATCTAGTGATAGATATACCAGCAAAAGATGATACTTTATATAAAGAGATATTTTTTGTATTTAACCTGACTGCATCTTGCGTGTTTGCCGTCCTAACATCATTTTTGCTAGAGAGCTCAAATTTATTTATATTCTTAGGCATCTTAGAAGAGAAAGAGTCTGCTAAGGCTGTCTTTAACCACGACCCACTAACTGGGCTTTTAAACCGCGCTTCGATGCAACAAATTTTTAGACAAAAGAATTTATTTGACGGCAATGACTTTGCTATCGTGATGTGTGACATCGACAACTTTAAAAAGATAAACGACACCTACGGACACGGAGCAGGCGATGAAGTGCTAAAGAGCCTTTCTAAAATTTTCAAAAACGCTTTTAGAAATGAAGACAGGGTTGCAAGATTTGGCGGCGAGGAATTTCTAGCTGTTATATTTGATGTTAAAAAGGCAAAAGCAGTTAGCATCTTAGAGCGTATCAGAGAGACACTTAATCAAAATGTCGTTGAATTTGAAAACAATAGGATCATAGCGACGATGACATTTGGTGTCGTGGCACATAGTGGCAACACTGAGGTAAATATCGAGCGTATGATCAAGCAAGCTGACGAGCTACTTTACGTTGGTAAGCGAAATGGTAAAAATATCGTTATGAGTGCGGATTATGATCCAAGAGGATAAATTTAGAGGCCTGGGCCTCTAAATTTTAATGTCCATACATTATGTTTGGTAGCCAAAGTGAAATTTGTGGTATATAAGTAACCAAGATAAGACCAAAGAACAAGGTTAGCGTCCATGGCAAGCACGCCATGATAACCTCTTTTAGGTTCATATTTGTAAGACCGCTTGCGACAAATAAATTTAGTCCAACAGGCGGAGTCACCATACCTATCTCCATATTTACAACCAAGATAATACCAAAGTGAATAGGATCAACGCCAAGCTGCGTAGCTATCGGAAGCAAGAGCGGCACCATGATCATGATAACGCTTGAAGGCTCCATAAACTGACCCATGATAAAGAGCAATATATTTACAAATATCAAAAATCCTATCATGCCGATATTTGCGTCAAGTATCATCGAAGCGATCGCTTGCGGGATCTGCTCGCTAGTTAGCAAATAAGCAAAAACAACGGCATTTGCGATGATGAAAAATATCATAGCTGTTGTAAGGGCTGAGTCTAGGCAGATATCCCAAAGATCTTTTATCTTTATATCTCTATAGATAAAAAGTGAGATAAATAGCGCATAGACCGCGCTTGCCGCAGCAGCTTCTGTCGGAGTGAATATGCCTCCATAAATTCCACCAATAACCACAACGACGATTAGAAGTGCCCAAAATGCTTTTGCAAATTTCTGCACTCTTACTTTAAATGGCTCAGCCTTAGTCGCTTTAAAGCCAAGCTTTTTTGCACCGACGTAGGTCTGAGCAAGCATCATGCCACCAAGCATTAGACCTGGCACAACGCCTGCCATAAAGAGCTTACCGATGCTAACCTCTGCCGTTACGCCGTACACGATCATAACAACTGAAGGCGGGATCAAAATTCCAAGCGAGCCAGCCGTAGTTATGCCGCCCACTGCGTACTCTTTTGGATAGCCAGCCTCTTTTATCGCTGCAAACATAATTGAGCCAATAGCCACAACTGTCGCAGGCGAGCTTCCAGAGACTGCAGCAAAGATGATGCAGGCAAATATCGCACTCATAGGAAGACCGCCTGGCAAGTGTCCGACCATAGACTTTGCAAAGTCGATGATACGTCTTGCTGAGCCGCCTTTACTTAGTAAATTTCCAGCCAAGATAAACATAGGGATCGCCATTAGCGAAAATTTATTGATACCATCAAAAATTAGCTGCGGGATCGTAGCGATGTCGATATCTGTAAAAAATATCATCGTTAAAACAGTACTTGTACCTAGCGAAACCGCCACTGGCACGCCTATTAGCATCAGTGCAAAAAGTAGGATAAATAAAAATGCTATTGTCATCTTTTTTCTCCTTAGTCTTTGACTACGCTACCGTGAGCTAGCTCGTGCGCTTCGTTATTTACTACTTGTACTGCAGGTGTAAGAGCCACTTTGATAGCCTTTTCAGCCGAGCGGTAGCTAGCTGTGACGAAGGCTATTGGAAGCACTAGCATAGGGACCCATTGAGGTATGCCAAGGTCTATGATCATCTGCTCGATCTCGTGCAAAATTTTAAGATAATCAACCGAATAAACCGCGATAAATATCAAAAAGGCAGTTGTTAAGATGTGCGAAAAGAGTAAGCACGCCTTTGCAAGCACTGGTGGAAATTTCTCCACCAAGATAGTTACGCTTACGTGGATGCCCTTGTTAAAGCCATACGCTGCGGCAAAAAACGCCGACCAAATGAAGAGGTAGTTTGATAGCTCGCTCGCCCATGACCAGCTTTTATCAAAAAAGTATCTAGCCACGACGTTGGCAAAGGCTAGTAGCGTTCCACTAGCTAGCCCTAAAACGGCGATAGTTTTATTAAGCGAGACTATCAATATATCAAGAGCGTTAATGAAATTCTTCATTATTTTGTCTCGATTGTCTTTTCTATAAGCTCTTTGCCGATGACATCGTAAAATTTAGGATAGATAGCCTGCATAACTTTTTGCCATTCAGCTTTTTGTGCGTCGTCGATCTTGAAAATTTCTAGCTTTTTAGTCTCTGCTATATATTTTTCAAGCTGAGCTATGACGTGAGCGTCCTCTTTAGCTGTCTCTTCTCTCTCGTAAGCTGTAGCTTCGCTTAGAGCTTGTTTTACATTTGCCTTTAGATCATCTGGTAGTTTGTTCCAAAATTTATCACTCATAACAACTAGATAGCCTAGATATCCGTGGTGAGAAAGTGTAAGTGAGCTTTGAACCTCGTGAAATTTAGAGTTATAGAAATTTGAAAGTGGGTTTTCAGTAGCATCAACTACGCCTTGTTGAAGCGCAGAATAAACCTCTGAAAATGGTAGAACTTGTGGGTTGCCACCGATCGCTTTGATCTGCTCTTCAAGTACTTTTGAGCTTTGGATTCTAAATTTTTGTCCTTTTGCATCTTCTGGAGTGAGGATAGGTTTTTTGCTTGAGCTAAAGTGCTTAAATCCAGCATCCCAGTAATCAAGCGCTACAAAGCCCTTCTTAGTCACAAGGCCTTTTAGCTCCTCGCCAACTGCACCGTCTTGAACCTTGTGAAGGTGGTCTGCATCCTTAAAGATGAAAGGTAGGTCAAATAGCTGAAACTGCGGCACGATAGGTGTAAATTTAGAAAAACTTGGAGCTGCCATTTGAACGTTGCCAAGCTTTAGCGCGCCAAAAACTCTATCATCATCAAGTAGCTGAGCTGATGGGAAGACTTGAACTTTTATCTTGCCGCCACTTAGCTCCTCAGCACGCTTTGCAAAAAAGTCAGCCGCCTTGCCCTTTGGCGTAGAAGCTGCGACAACGTGAGCAAATTTGATCGTATAGACCTTATCAGCACCAAATGCTAAGCCACTGATGGCACATGTAAAAAGTAAAGCTTGTAAGAATTTCATCTTTCATCCTTTGTAATAGTTTTGATAGGTGCATTATAAATTTCAAAAATAAAAATTTAGAAATTTTGTTTCATAAATTCACATATCTTTATTTTTATATGTGTATTTTTGTAACATTTTTGATCTAAAATGGATAGTTTTTGCTTTGTAAATTTAACGTAAAAATTTATTTATCATTTTTATAGAGCATATTTGTTACTTTTCTACACATATTTTTATATTATTTTTTACATTTAGAGAAAATTTAAATTTACTTTTTCTCTTTTTACAAAAGCCAAATTTGCTCTTTTTAGGATATAAATTTCACTCTTTTTAACCACAAATTTATAAAGAAAAATTTGCTCATCTTTTATAAATGAAAAAAAGTAGCTTTTATAAAAGCCCTATTTTTTTGGGTTAAATTTTTAAGAGATTTTGTTTGTTAATCTTTTGTGGCTATAATGCGAGATAACAAATTTTATTATTAAGGAATTATTATGTTTGAACTAAGAAAACTTCCGTTTGACGCAAATGCCAATGCAGTAGTAAGTGCTAAGACCTGTGAATACCACTATGGCAAGCACCACGCGACCTATGTTGCAAATTTAAACAATCTCATAAAAGATACAAAATTTGCTGACGCATCATTTTATGAAATCCTAAAAAATAGCGAAGGCGGCCTTTACAACAACGTCGCTCAAGTTTATAACCACGACTTTTACTGGGACTGCATCGCTAAAAAAAGCGAGATGTCTGGCGAGCTAAAAGCTGCGATCGAAGCAAATTTCGCAAACTTTAAAGAGGAATTTTTAAAAGCAGCTACAACGCTTTTTGGCTCAGGCTGGGCGTGGCTTGTATTTGATCCAAGCAGCAAAAAGCTAGAGATCGTGCAAACTAGCAACGCAAAAACTCCAGTGAGCGATGGCAAAGTGCCACTTTTAGTCGTTGATGTTTGGGAGCACGCTTATTACATCGACAACTTCAACGCTCGCCCAAAATACCTAGAGACATTTTATGAGAACATAAACTGGGAATTCGTAAGCCAAGCTTACGAATGGGCGCTAAAAGAGGGTCTTGGCTCAGTTGAGTTTTACACAAAAGAGCTACATAAATAATATCTGGCGGGATCTCCCCGCCTTTAAATTTCTACTTTTATTCAAATTTAACTATCAAATTTATCATTTTAAACGAGAGCGTAAATTCCCACTTTAGCAAATGACCTTTTTATAAATTTACAACCAGCATAAGCTAGCTCATCTTTAAATTTCTGTTTTTATATAAACTTTAAAATCATCAAATTTATTAGCAAAATCACTTTTTGAAAGATATCAAATTCTCGTTTTGGCAAGCAGCTTCTTTTAAATTTAACGCTAGTGCGAGATATCTCGCTTTCAAGTTGATAAATTTAGCAGCAACGGGTGCGATATTTACTATTTCAAAAAGGGCAAAATGTTTCTTATGGCGGTCTGTTCTATTTTGATAAGCGACTTTTTCTAAGTTTAAAAGTCAGCGCAACTATCTCACCTTTAAATTTATGTTTTTCCAAATTTAAACTACTAAATTTATGAGCGAAAGCTACTTAATTCCCAAACGCGACCAAGACACTCCTTTAACGCACTAGCGCATGCTGGAGAGATACCAAAAATAGCAAAAAACTGGCTTTACTACCTGCCCTATTACGACCAAATAACTTCCTGCTTAAATTTAAGGCTGTCAAAGAACCAACGTAGGCTATCCAACCTTAAATTTATCAGCAAAATTTTTAAAAGTGGAGGCAATATCTGCTACTCTAAAATATCCCAAGTAGTTTTTTGTATCAAGCAAAGGCGGCTTAAATTCCAAAGCCACCCAGCCAAAATTTATCTTTTTGAAGTATATAAATTTATACCATTTTGCAAGCGTTTTAGCCCTTCAAGCACCCTCTCACGCTGCGTTGCGATATTCATACGAAGGAAAAATCTATCTCCTCTGTAAGCGTTGCCGTCATTTAGCCAAAGTCCAGCTTTATCACGCAAGAAATTCATAAACTCACTCGAATCCTCGCAAAACGCACTGCAGTCAAGCCACAAAAGATAGGTCGCGCTCGATGGCAAAAGCTTCACTGGTAAGCCTTGTTCTTTTATGAAGTTTGCGACGATGTTTTTGTTTTCAAAAAGATACTCTCTAAGCTCATCAAGCCACGCCTCGCCCTCGTTAAAAGCGGCGATTGCGGCGATGATCGCAAAGGCATTTGCCTCGCCGACCTCATCGTAGTTGATAGCAGCATTTAGTCTTGCTCTGATCTTTTCATTTGGCGTGACGACGGCTGAGCTTTGAAGGCCAGCTATGTTAAAGGCCTTTGTTGGCGAGATGCACGTGATGGAGTTGTTTTTGCACTCCTCGCTCACGCTGATAAATGGCACGTAGTTTAGTCCTGGATCAGTTATGTCGCAGTGAATTTCATCGCTGATAACCAAAACATCGTGCTTGTAGCAAAGCTCGCCTATCTTTTTAAGCGTCTCTTTGTCCCAAATTTTGCCTATTGGATTGTGAGGATTACATAGAAGCATCATGGTAGTTAGCGGCTGAGCTAGCTTTGCCTCGAGGTCGTCAAAGTCGATCTCGTAAGAGCCATTTTTATAAACAAGGTCATTTGATAAAATTTCACGGCCGTTGTTTTTTATGCAGTTAAAAAAGACGTGATAGACGGGCGCTTGCACTAAGATTTGATCTCCTGGGCTGCTAAATCTCCTAATAGCAGTCGAGATGGCCGGTATGACACCAGTGCAAAAGCACATCCACTCGTTCTCTAAGCTCACGTTGTGACGTCTTTGCCACCAGCTCTTTATCGCCTCGTTCCACTCTTTTGGGATGAACGAGTAGCCAAAGACGCCGTTATCAAGGCGCTTTTGCAAGACACTTAAGATCTCAGGTGCGGCCTTAAAGTCCATATCTGCAACCCACATCGGCAAAACGTCATTTTTCATACGCCATTTTGATGAGTTTGTGCCTTCTCTGCTTACTAATGTGTCAAAATCGTACTTCATAGCTTTTCCTTAAATAAAATTTTAAATCAATTATAACCCAAAAGATACTAAGATGATTTAAAAATTTAATACCCAAAAAGGAAAAATGATGAAACTAGCTCAGGCTCTCATCCTAAGATCTGACACGCAAAAGCGTATCGAACAGCTAAAAGTTAGGCTACTTAGCAACGCAAAAACGCAGGAAAATGAAAGTCCAAGCGAGGATCCAAAGCTTCTTTTAAAAGAGCTTGACAAGCTAACAAGCGAGCTTTTTAGGCTCATTTGCTCTATAAATTTAACAAACTCAAGTGCTAAATTTGATGGCATGAGCCTAACTGAGATGATCGCTAAAAAGGACGCTTTGACGCTAAAAGCAAACGTGCTTAGGGAGTTTGCAACGAGTGCTAGTCAAAAGGTCGATCTTTACTCAAATAGCGAGATCAAAATTTTAAGCACAGTCGATGTTAGCGCGCTTCAAAAGCAAGTGGATGCGCTTTCAAAAGAGATCAGAGAGCTTGAGATGAAGCTTCAGGAGGCAAACTGGTCGGTTGATCTAGTAGAGTAAAATTTATGGTAAAAATTTAGCCAAAAGCGAGTAAAAAACCATACATTGGCGGCTTGCGAAGACCAGGCAAAAGCTTAAATTTAGTCTTAGCAATCTTACAAATGTAATTTTAAAAAGCACTTTTACTACCACTTACTGGTTTGGCTATATTTTGGGTGGGTTTGGGGAAAATTAATCTTTATCATGTAAAATTTCGTAAAATTTTAAAAAGGAAATTTATGAAACTAGATACTCTCATCGTAAAAGGCATCGAAGCTAAAAACAACCCAAACAAAGCGGTCGTTCCTCCAGTATTTTTAGCTAGCACCTTCGTGCAAGATGACCTTGAAAATTTTCAAGAATTTGCCTACTCACGTGGCAACAACCCTACAAAAAAAGCATTTGATGAAATTTTTGCTAAAGTCGAAGGTAGCAAATACGCATTTAGTTTTGGCTCAGGCATGGCAGCAACAGCAGCCGCACTTAGCCTTATAAAAACGGGGCAAAAAGTCCTGCTAAATAGCAACGTCTATGGTGGCACATATAGGTATGTCACGACTGTTTTTGAAAGCCACGGCATAAAGAGCGAATTTATAGATGATCTAAATTTTTTAAGCGAAGACGACATAAGCGACGACGTGGCAGCTATATTCATCGAAACTCCCTCAAACCCTCTCTTAAGAGTGACTGATATCGCTAAGATCTCAAAGATCGCTCACAAAAAGGGCGCTCTAGTCATCGTGGATAATACATTTTTGACGCCTTACTATCAAAAAGTGCTTGAGCACGGAGCTGACATCGTGGTATATAGCGCTACAAAGTATATCGGCGGACACGCTGACGTGATCGCTGGTATCGTCACGCTAAACGATGATGCTTTGGCTGAAAAGATCAAATTTGCTAAAAACACGCTTGGTGGCATCATCAGTCCGATGGACGCATACTACCTAATACGTGGGCTTAAAACGCTTAGCGTTAGGTTTGACAGGCAAACGCAAAACACACATAAAATCATCAAATTTTTAGAGAATAATGACGCCGTTAGCGTGGTGCATTTCCCTGGCTCATACAGCGAGCAAGAGGCCAAGATGCAAGCGGCTCAAGCAAGTGATATCGGCGCACTTATCTCATTTGAGCTTGATGAAAAATATGATGTAAATAAATTTGTAAAAGCGCTAGAAATTTTTGATCTAGCAGTGAGCCTTGGTGGCGTAGAGAGCCTTATCTGCAGGCCTGCTACGATGACGCACGAGGCATATCCAAAAGAGGTGCTAGATAAGATCGGCATAAAGCAAAATTTGCTTCGTCTAGCCATCGGCATCGAAAATGTCGATGATCTAATAGCCGACCTTGATCAAGCGTTTAAAAAAGCTAAAAGATAAGGAGAAATCATGGCAACTACAAAATTTAAAGGCAGTGATGTAAATTTAAGCGGAAACGAGCTATTTGTCGGCTCTTATGCACCTGAAGCAAGAGTGGTCGCGCAAGATCTTAGCGAATTTAGCGTGGGTGGAAACAACGGCATCGAGGTGCTCGTCTGCTTGCCTTCACTTGATACTGGCGTTTGCGCAGCAGAGGCTCGTAAATTTAACGAAAAAGTAGCTGGCAAACACGGCATTAGACTTAGCATCATCTCAAACGACCTGCCATTTGCGATGGGGAGATTTTGCACGACTGAGGGCATAGCAAATTTGCGCGTGGGAAGCGACTTTAGATACGGCGAATTTGCCCAAAACTACGGCATGCTGATGAGCGATGGGGCGCTAAAAGGCTTGCTTGCAAGAGCGGTCTTTGTCATCAAAGATGGCGTCATCATCCACAAACAAATCGTCCCAGAAGTGACAGAAGAGCCAAACTACGACGCAGTTTTTGACGCGATAAAACAAAGCGGCGGATGTGGTTGTGGCTGCGGCTGCCATTAAAATTTACTATGCAAATAGCCCAGCTATGATGGCAAAGAGCTGACTACCTGCCACCACTAGCTCGCCAACCTCTTTTACATCTCTTAAAACTGGCCTTATAGAGGCTAGTTTTAGGCTTGATTTTTCTTTTATTTGTTCGCTTTTCTTTGGCAAGTCTTGCGTGATGCTTGCGTATTTTTTAATAACCTCTATCACCTGCCTTATCTCATCTGGCAAATTTTCATCCAACTTTTTAGGCAGCGAGATGTATAAATTTTCACGGCTTCTAGTTAGCAAGACATAAATTTTTCTATAAAAAAGCTCCCTTTCATTTTTATATATGGTCTGCAAAAACGGCAAAAAGTTGTGGATGATGACATTTTGCGCCTCAAGACCCTTGATCGACTGAATAGTCAAAACCTCTACATTTTTACCCTCTGGTAAGACGCTCTCTTTTATGGCATTTACAGCGACCTTGCTATTACTTAAAACGACACTTGTTTCGCTATCTGGTAAGGCTTTTATGCACTTTTTAAGCTCCGCAAATTCATCAAGCTCAGCCACTTTTATGCTGCCATCTTGCAAGATGCACTGGATGTCTGAGATGAAGTCTTGATTTAGATAAAAGCTCTTTTTGTAGTAGTCATTTATCGCTGAATCCTTTTGCAAGATCTCAAATGCGCACCTAGCGATGTTTGAAGGTGTTCGGTAGACGTTTTTTAGGTTTTTCACGCGCCCTCTCATGTCGATACGCTCAAATTTTGGATGGTGAAAGATATCGGCGATGTTGTTCATCGTGTATGTGTAAAATTTCTGCGCCTCGTCGATGAAAAATATACAGTCCTTGATCTCTTCGTAGATGACACGCATAAAGCCAGCTGGCATGTCCTGAGTCTCGTCACAAAGGACGTAGTCGATCGGATGCTTTGCAAGGTGGGCTTTAAATTTCGCTCTAAACTCTGCAAGTGCCTCGTCGGTTTCGTAAGTTTGATACTTTTGGCTGATATTTGTATTTTCATCCATGCCAAGCTTTGCCTCGTCAAATTCTATGCGTTTTAGCAGCGAGATGATCGGATAAACGGCGATATTTTTGTTTATAAATTTATCGCCAAAGCTTGATTTGATATTTTGGGCCAAATTTTTATTAAAACAAAGCACGAGAAATTTCTCATTTTCGTCACGCTCAAGCCTATTTGCGACAAAATTTGCAAGTATCATCGTCTTGCCAGTGCCTGCAACGCCTCTGATCACGCGAAAACCGCCGGTGTAGCCATTCATGATACTAAGCTGCTTGTGGTCAAAAAACATCACCTCATCTTTCGTGATTATCGGGATTATCTTTTGTTTTAGCCTGCTTTGATTGACAAGCATTTCTGAAATTTTAAGAAACTCTTTTTTGTTTGGTAGCGTGCTTATAGAGGAGTTAAAAAATTTAGCAAAGATATCCTCATCTGTTAGATCGTCCTTGAAAAAGGTGTGATTTTTTAAATTTAGATAGCTTGGATTTTTGGCGTAAAATTTACTAGCCTCGGCCTTGCTAATGGAGGGGAAAATAACCCTGTATTCGACATTTATAGGCACTTTTTTGAGTTCTGACTCTATCTTTGTAAGAAGCATTCTTTGATAAATTTTTACCTGTTCGTAGGGGTTATTTTCGTCTAGTTGCTCAAGATCATCCCAGTTTTTCACCTCGATGACGTAAATTCCAAGCACTGGATGGAGCAAAAGCAGGTCGATCTCTCTAGATGAGCCAGCAGGATCGTCAATGCTCGCCTTTGGATGAGATAGTAGTTTTCATCGCCTTTTTGGTTTAAAATTTTACCGATAGCCTCGAGCACATCGGCCTCACCCTGCTCACCTTTAAATATCTTACTAAAAATGCTTTTTATGTTCATAAACCACTCCTTTAAATTTTTAACAACTTTGCTATTTTATAAATTTTAATCTTAGAGTTTAAAACCGTACATTGTTAGAATTTAGTTTTAGACTAAATTTAAGCCTTACGGGTGAATTTAAAATGAATTTTTATGGTAAAAATACAAATTTATAAACTGAAGAAATAAGAAAATAATTGAAAAATTAAAAAAGTGATTTTAAATTTGAAGTGGCCGGGAGATAGGGATTCGAACCCCAGGAGGCTTTCACACCTCAACGGTTTTCAAGACCGCCGCTTTCGACCGCTCAGCCATCTCCCGATTAAAGATTTGTGATTATAGCCAACTTTGCTTAAAATTTGCTATAACCACTAAGAATTATTCTGTTTTTTCTTTGACGTAACTAGCGCCGCTATTAACCTTTTCTTTAGTCCATTCTTTAGCATTATGCGTATCTTCTTTTACGCCGTGCCAAGTGTTTGAACAACCTACCGCAAAAAATGCCATGCATACTATTAAAAGCAATTTTTTCATTGTTATCCCTTTATGTAGTTATTTTTGAAGTTGGAGGCGACACCCGGATTCGAACCGGGGATCAAAGCTTTGCAGGCTCATGCCTTACCACTTGGCCATGTCGCCGTTTTGGTGGTGCCCGAGACCGGACTTGAACCGGTACAGTAAAAACTACCGAGGGATTTTAAGTCCCTTGCGTCTACCATTCCGCCACTCGGGCAAAATTTAATGGAGCGGGAAACGAGATTCGAACTCGCGACCCCAACCTTGGCAAGGTTGTGCTCTACCCCTGAGCTATTCCCGCATTAAAGATTGCAATGTTACCCAAAAGTTGCTTAAAAATTTATTTTATAAAAACGACTTTCAAAAAAATGTAAGCCATAAAAAGATAAAATACCAAATCTTTTGGGGTTATAGCTCAGCTGGGAGAGCGCTTGAATGGCATTCAAGAGGTCGGCGGTTCGATCCCGCTTAACTCCACCATGAATTTAATCTCTTTTTTGCTAACAAATATTTTCACGTTTTTCATGAAATTTTACGTCAAATATATGTAAAAATTTAGAATTCTTTCGCTACATTAACAAAATGCAAAATTTAAAACAATATGTAAATGAAATTTTAAAAGATCATAACGACGAGCGTGTTTTTAGCTTTGAATTTGATGGGCAAAAATTTTGGTTAAAACGCATTGAAAAGAGCATCGAAGGCAGCTTTTTAACTAAAATTTTTAAACCAAACCCTTATAAATCTTTTGCTGCCGAGATAAAAAAGCTTGAAATTTTAAACGAGGCAAATGCCCCTGCTCCAAAACTCGTGCTAAAAAGTGATGAATTTTTCGTTATAGAAGATGTTGGTGAGCCAGTTGCTAGGCTATTTAAATATAGCACCGATGAAAAATTTAAGCATAAAATTTTACTAAAAGTAGCCCGTGCATTAGCTGGACTTCACGCACTAAATTTCGCGCATGGACGCCCAGCACTTAGGGATATTGCCATAAAAAATGACGAGATAAAATTTCTTGATTTTGAGTCAAAATTTTTTAGCGATGATCTAGAGCTTAGAAAGTGTCGTGATCTGCTAGTTTTCATCCACGAGCTCTACCGACAAAAAATTTCAAACGAGCTTGTAAAGGAGGCGATTGATGAGTACATTAAGGCTAATGGCAGCGAAATTTACGAGCACTCTTTGCGCTTAATAGTGAAATTTAAACCACTTTACTACCTGCTAAGGCCGTTTAAATTTTTAGACAAAAAAGATCTAAATGCAGCTATTTCAACATTTGAGCTTCTTTTGCCAGCCGCAAAATCCAAAATCACATCCAGATAACTAAAAAATAATCTTATAAATTTTATCTCTCCTTAACAAAAAATAAATTAATATTCGTTATTAAAATCTAAAAAGGAGATATATGCTTTTTAAGCGTAACAAAATCATTTTCAACATCCACCTAATAATCGGTCTGATCGCGGCTATACCGCTACTTGTCATGACGCTTATGGCGCCATTTGCCTCGTATAGAGCCGAGATAAAAGAGGCTATAAACGACAAATATATAAATTTAGCGCCCAACGAAAAGTCAAATTTAAGCCTAAGCGAAATTCTAGCCAAGGCAAAAGGCGAGATCAAATTTGACACGCTTGAAAATGTACAAATCGGCGGCGAAAACAAAGCTTATAGCATCAGCGTCACCAAAGACAAAAAACTCCGAAATTTCTTCATCGATCCGCGCAGTGGCGAGGTGATCAGCGAGGACTGGGGCGAAAAAGCTCGCGTAGTGATCCTAAGTCTGCATAGAAATTTAGGCCTTGCCCTGCTTGATAGTAAGGTCCCAGCCAATATCGGCAAGCAAATAGTCGCCATTAGCTCGATCATCATGGCACTGCTTGCCATCAGCGGCCTCATCCTCTACGCACCAGCGATCAAGCGAAATTTCCTAAATTCGCTAAAAATCAAGCCAAACGCAAAGGGCTACGCCTGCTTTTTCAACCTCCACACGAGCCTTGGCACCTACGTAGCGATCTTGCTTGTAGTGATGTCGCTAACTGGTCTTTACTGGTCTTACGGCTGGGTTAGAAGCAGTGTAAATAGCATATTTTTCGAGCTAAAGCCAAGCCAAGCACAAAGAGCAATGCCTCAAAGAAATTTAACCCCAATAAGCGATGAAAAATTTAAAGAGATCGAGTCTGCGGAGCAAATTTTTAAAGAAAATGTCACGCTAGAGCTAAAATCACTCACGATAAACGTGCCTGAAAACAACCAAAGCACCTACACTATAAACTACGAAACTAGCGAGAGTCAGGTAGGCAAGCTAAAGCTTGACGCTGGCGCTGGCAAGATAAAAGAAAATAAGCTTGTTAGCAAGGCTGAAAGTATCCCAGAGGCTAAAAAGGCTGGGCGAAAAGTGCTTAGCCTGCATACTGGAGAGATGTTTGGCGAGGTTGGTCAGGTCGTTTTTGCCGTCTCTTGCGTGATCGCCGTTTTACTAATAATAACTGGCTTTTTAATGACCATAAAAAGGAGCAAAGCACTCTAAATAAAAGTAAATTTTTACCTTGCTTTGGGTAAGATTTTAAGAAATTTTTACCACAAACAAGAGAGAAATTTATGAACAGAAAACGCATTTACAACCCAAGTTCAAATGAAAATTTGACCGACAGAAGAGTCTTTAACGGCAACCCACACGGCATTTTAAATTTCACCAAGGCAAAATACGAGTGGGCGTTAAAGCTTTGGGACCTCATGGAGGCAAACACCTGGTTTCCAAAAGAGGTCGATACCACAGACGACGTGCGTGACTACGCCTACAACCTTACAGAGGCCGAAAAACGCATGTACGACCTAGTTTGGAGCCAGCTCATCTCGATGGATAGCTTTCAGACGAACAACCTAGCTGACAACATAAACCCTTACATAACAGCACCAGAGATCAATGCCGTGCTAAGCCGCCAAGCCTACGAAGAGGCAAACCACAGCAAGTCTTACGCCGTCATGGTCGAGGCGATCTGTGACAACACCGACCTCATCTACGAGATGGAGAAGCACGACGACGTCTTGCGCGAGAAAAACGACTACATCTCAAGCGTCTATGAGGAGCTTGCAGGCGAAGTGACTGATGAGAAGCTACTACTGGCGATGGTGGCAAACCAAATTTTAGAGGGCATTTATTTTTACAGCGGCTTTACGGCGATCTACGCTCTAGCTCGCGCTGGCAAGATGCTAGGCTCAGCGCAGATGATCCGCTTCATCCAACGCGACGAGATCACGCACCTGCTTTTGTTTCAAAACATGATAAATTCAGTCCGCAAGGAAAGGCCTGACCTTTTCACGCCTGAGACTGAGGCGAAAATTTATGATATGTTTGAAAAAGCTGGAAATTTAGAGATAAAATGGGGCAAATACATCACCCAAAACCAAATAATGGGCTTTACTGATGATATCATCGAGCAGTATATCCACTATCTCATCGACCAGCGCCTAGTTGCGATCGGCCTAAAACGCAAATACAACGTCGCTCATCCGATCAAATGGGTCGATGACTTTGCGAAATTTAACGACCAAAAGTCAAATTTCTTTGAAGCAAAGGTGACAAACTATAGCAAGGGAAGTATCAGCTTTGACGACTTTTAAAAATAGTATCTTATCCCTTGCCTGCGTGCTTTTGGCTGGATGTGCTAGCAGTAGCAATGAAAGAGCCATTAGCATAGCAAATAAGGATTTGCTAAATAGTTTTAACCCTTACATACTTGCTAAAACTAACGAAACTAAAGATGCCGTCACCTACCAAAGCATGCCAGCTGGCGATGTCTGGCCAAGTCTGGCGCCTATTGGCTCTGCACTTGTTGTTGATGTTTTTAAAGAGATAAACAAAGCGTGCAACTTCAAATATAGCGACCTAAAAGAGACCAGGATGGTATATTTTGACGATAAAACATCGTTTTCTTACGAAGTCTGGGTCTTTAACGATCCGCTCTCGCAGCGTGATGACAAGATCACAGCCATAACTGTTTTACTAAAGCCAACTCCTGAAATTGGCGGGACGGATATGGATTTTAGAATTCCAGAAAATTGCCATGCGCCAAAGCAAACTATATTTGTATTTGGAAAATAAATGAGCGAAAATTTAAACCTAATAAGCCTAACTTTAAAGGCAAAAAATGCTACCGAGCGGCTAGAGGAGCTTGCAAATTTAGTTGAGGCTGCGCCAGAAAACTCTCTCCTGCTTGCAAGCGAGCTTTGCATAAGCGGCTATGATTTTGACGGCTTTTTTGCTGGGGCGAACAAAGCTATGCTTGGTGGCATGATAGGCAGCTTTGATGCGATGCTGCTTGAGCGCTTGCAAGAGGCGCTTAGCCCAGATAAATTTCTTGGTTTTACGCACCTTAGCAGCCTAAACAAAAGCGCAGGGCTCGCTCAAATTTCAAATTTAGCCCCACAGCAGGCAAAAATTTATAATGAATTTTTGCTTCTTAACTCAAATAACGTCTTTCATTCACAATTTAAAGCCGAACTTTTTCGGCCAAATTTAGAGCATGAGATTTTTGCCGCCGGCGAGGTGAGCGATATAAATGCATTTACATTTAAAGGGCTAAAGCTTGGCGTGCTGATATGCTTTGAGCTGCGTGATAGCAGGCTTTGGGCAAAACTAAGAGGGTGCGACATCATCATGGTGCCAGCCATGTGGGGCAAGGCTAGAGAAGAAGCCTACCTTAGCCTTTGCAAGGCGCTAGCCATCGCAAATAACTGCTACGTCATGATCTCAAGCTCGCTAGATCTTGAGACCACTGGGGTCTTTTTGCCAGACGGTACGCTAGAAGCAAGCGCGGTTTTTGACGCAAATTTGATCACACAGATAAAGAAAAATTTAGGGCTTTTATAAATTTTAAGATAAGCTTTAAATCGTATAATAACGATTTAAAATTTGTTTAGGATAGAAATTTTGACCCAATTAGAAGCGATAAAATGCCAAAATTTAGCTAGCGACATAGCCGACGAGATCACGCTAAGTCCGCTTTTGTTTGACGCTATATCAACAACCGAGCGTGAAATTTTCGTGCCTATCCCGGCACACGCTTACAAGCTTGACGCGCAGCCAATCCTTGGCAACCAGTGGATCAGCTCGCCCCTAACGGTAGCAAAGATGACGATGGCACTAGAGTGCGAAAATATGGATAACATCCTAGAAATAGGCTGTGGCAGCGGCTATCAAGCAGCGATACTAAGCAAGCTCGCGCATAGAATTTTTAGCGTCGAGCGCATAGAAAAGCTAGCCATGGAGGCAAAAAAACGCTTCGAGGCGCTAAAGATCAAAAATGTGCACGTAAGATATGATGACGGCAACAACGGCTGGCGAAGCTATGCGCCGTTTGATAGAATTTTACTCTCTGCTGCTGCTGATGAGATCTCGCCAAATTTGTTTAGCCAGCTAAAAAATGGCGGTATCTTGGTCGCTCCGATGAAAAAAGATGGTAAGCAGTTTATCGCTAAATTTAGAAAAGATGAGAGTGGAAATTTAGAAAAAGAGTTTTTAGACGAGTGCCTTTTTGTGCCACTTCTTGAGGGCAGAGAGTAGAGGTTTTACCTCTACAACTACCACCTAACCAGCCACTCACCGCTAGGGTGCTGCGTAAATATAAGATCATCAAATTTTGTAGTCTCTTCGCCATCTGCTGTGATAAATGTAACGCTAAAACTAAATGCATTTTCGGCGATAAATTTCACATTTTCTATACTCAAGATATCGACGCTGTCACTACAAGTGCCACTAGCCCTTTTTAAATGGCTATCATCTCTTCTTAGTGCAGGTGCCCTTGTGCCTGCTTCCATAAATTTATCATTTTTATTAGCCTTATAGCATGCCATATTTGCTAAAAATTCCTGCATCCTAGGCTTTGCACTATCAAATTTGGCTTGATACTCTTTTGGCACCTTAATGCCTAAAATAGCGCCTGGCACCGTCTGACCAATTAAATTTCTACTTTTTGTTAGTGTTGGCTCGCTTTTTGGTTCGCAAAAGGCAAGGCTACTAAAAACAGCACAGAGCACAATGGCAAGAAGCGATTTGGTTTTCATTTTTCTCCTTTTTAAATAAGAGCCATTCTATCTTGTGCCACTTAAAAGTTGCTTGAGTTATAAATTTAAAGAATAAATGTGAGTTTTTAGGAGAGGCAAAGCCTAAGCCTTGCCATAAATTTAGAATTTATAAGTGTAGCCTGTGTAAATCCCAACACTTGTATCCCTTAGCTGAGCGCCGCTATTTTTCTTATAAAATGTCTTATCAGCTTTTAGACCAAACTCTAGTGCGTTGTGAGCGTCAAATGAGTACTGACCGCCAGCTTTTGCGCCAACTAGCAAGCCTTTGAAATTTTTCTTGCTAGTTTCGTTTTCAAAGCTTTGTCTAACACTTAGATAGCCAAGACCAGCGTATCCGCCAAGCACAGCTTTAAAGTTTTCAGTGATGTTTGGAGTGTAGTCAACGCCTGCTAAAAGCTTATGTTTGCTCCATTTTGCGTCTGCTTCACCAGCATTTTTTCTAGCTTTAAAGTCGTAGTAGTAGCCGCCATACGCTCTATAGCTATCAAAATCATAACCGCCATAAAAACCAAGTCCGTAGTGACCTTTGTTGAAGTTATTTTTCTCGCTTTTTGCGATATTTTTAGTTTTTATCTTTGAGTTGAACGAATAATCGCCTTCGCCACCGACAAATGCACCTTGAGCAAGTGCAGCTGAACTAACTAAAGCTAAAACCAAGCTTGATTTTACAAGTAAATTTTTCATACTTCTCCTTTAAAAATTTTCGTGATTTTACTATTACGCGTTTAATCTATATGAAATTTAAATTTAACAAAGCCCTATTTTTCGCTATTTTTAGCCTTTAAAATTTAAATTTATTTATATTTACTATTAAATTTTAAAATTAGAAGAAATTTTCATCAAAGGAGAGAAAATGGCACTAGATAAAGAGCTAGTAAATTTCAGCGAAGAGCATGAGCTAAATGCGATTCTTTCAAAATTTGGCAAATCACAAAGCCAAAAAAATAGAGCAACACTTGGCGAGCTTGGCAAAAAATGCAAGGAAAAACTTGCTAAAAGAGTGCTAACTCAAGATGAATTTGGTGAGTTTGTAAAAGCTCATCTAAAAGAGCTTGAAGACAAAAAAGCTTAAATTTCCTGGGGGCAACCCCAGAATTTACCTGCAATCCTCTTTTGTCAAATTTATCACAGTAAAATTTTTGCCGTTCTCATAGCTATATATCCACGAAGCTTTATCGATAAGAGGATTTTTACTACTACAAAAGTCCTCTTTTAGCATTTCAGTCTGCATCTTTTTAAACTCCTCTATCTGATCTTTAGTAAATTTACTAAATTTAATATCCTCGCTATCATTTATAACAAAGGTGGTTTTTAGGGTCTCATTTTCACATGTAGCACCCATTATTACGCTATTTTCATCGACTCTTGTGGGAGCTGGCTCATCGATCATGCTTACAACAGCTTTAATAAATGCGTTATTACAATCAACCGCAAACGTAGAGGTCAAGAGCATAGATAGAGACAATATTATTTTCTTCATTTTGTATCCTTTTTGGAAAGTATATTAAATTTATTTGAAAATAGTAAAAAGATAAATTTACGCCCAAACTAGGGCGCAAATTTCTTAAGGAGGGAATGTTTAATATTAAAATTTATAAGTGTAGCCTACGTAAAGACCGATGTTGCTCTCTCTAACTTTGCTAACATCGTCTGCTTTGTAGAAAGCGTAGTCAGTCTTCATGCCAGCTTCTAGGATGTTGTTTTCATCAAGAAGGTACTCAGCACCAAATTTAGCACCTAAAACCAATCCTGTATCATAGAATTTTTTATTCACATCGTCTCTTGTGATCGTAAGTCTTGATACGCCAGTGTAACCGCCCGCAACAAGTTTGATATCTTTGGTGATGCTTGGAGTGTAATCAATTCCAGCCAATAAGCTGTGCTTTTTCCATTTAACATTAAATTTGTCATCAGTGTCATTGTCTACTTGCTTTTTTGTTTGAAAACTATAAAAATAAGCACCGTAAGCTCTAAAACTATCAAAGTCATAACCAGCTTTTACACCGCTGTTAAACTGACCTTTTCTAACGGTTCCGCTCTCGCCGTCTGTTGTTTTCTCTTTCCACTTTGACGCAAAAGAGTAACCGCCCTCGTAACCAATAAATGCTCCCTCTGCCATAGCAAATGAGCAAACCGCACATGCAATCATGCTAGCTTTCAAAAATGAACTTTTCATTTTCAATCCTTTAAAAATATAATGTAAATGTAATTTTACGGATTTTATTTTAAAATATTATTAATTTATAATATTAAATAAGCATTGATAAATTTATTTTATTTATATAGTACGTATTTTAGGGATTTATAAAGATAAATTTATAAAATTTTTAATTATTAAAAAATAACACCTAGTCGTTAAATTTCAAACAACTAGGCAAAATACTATAAAATTTCTCTTATTAAAAGCTGTGGTGTCACAAGCCCACGAAACGAATTTTTAGATACGCAAAAGATGATATCCACTATCTCACCCACCCTAACGTGCCTTGTGAAGTTAAAAAATAGTGCCTCAAGCGTTTTGTTGTCTTTTTGCAAGATAAGTTTTAAGTGGTTTTGATCCCTGCCTATGAGCCTCTCATTTTTCACGACGGCATTTTCTATCTTAAAGACTGGGCGTGGATTTTTCTGTCCGTATGGCTCGTAAAATTCCAAAATTTCAAGCAACTCAAAGTCGATCTCGCTTGGCATTATGTCGCCAAGTAGCTCATCTGAGCTTTTGCACTCTTGCATATTTAGGCATGAGCAGCTTTTATTTATCGCCTCTTTAAATTTTTCCAAATTTTCAGGCGCAAGCGTTAGCCCTGCTGCACCTTTGTGACCGCCATAGCTTGTTAGCAGATCTTCGTGGCTTGCGATGAGTGATAAGATATCAAGCTTGCCAACGCTTCTAGCACTGCCTTTTGCGCGGCCTTTATCGATGCTAAAGACGATAGCTGGCTTTGCAAAGTGCTTTGCCAGGCGGCTGGCCACGATGCCTATCACGCCCTCATGCCACTGCTCGCCCCAGGTGATGATGACCTCATCGTCCTCTTTTACGTCCTTTAGTGAGCACTCAAAGAGTTGGCGCTCCTCCTCTTTTCTGGAGTTGTTAAACTCGATAATCGTATCAAGGTAGTCGTAGGCCTCTTCGATGCTCTTTGCACGCAAGAAGTTAAATGAATTCATCGCATCGTCCATGCGTCCGGCTGAATTTATAAGAGGCGCTATAAGAAAGCTGATATCATCACACTCAAATTTATCCTTGCCGTAAAACTCTTTTATGACGCAAAATGCCGAGCGTTTCGAGGCATTTAACTTGCAAATACCCATGCGAACAAGCATCCTGTTCATATCTCTTAGCTCCATCATATCAGCGATTATCGCGATGGCTAAAAGCTCTAGAAATTTACTCATATCATAGTTTAGCTTGCAAACATCCTTTAACGCTCCAACCAAATACCAAGCCACTTCAGCACCGCAAATTTCGATATTTGGGAAGTTACAGTCTTCTTGTTTTGGATTGATGATAGCGTAGGCTTCTGGTAGAACGGCTGGTGGCATGTGGTGATCTGTGATGATAAGATCAATGCCTTTTTCTTTGCAGATGCTAGCTGCTTCATTAGCCGAGATGCCGTTATCGACGGTGATTATTAGACTTACATCGCTTACGAGCTCGTCGATGATCTCTGGGTTTAAGCCGTATCCATCCTTAAAGCGGTTTGGGATCTTTACTAGGTAGTTTTTTACGCCAAGATCATCAAAAAACTCGGCTAAAATCACACTTGAAACCACGCCATCAACGTCATAATCGCCAACAATAGCGATATGTTCATTTCTCTCGATCGCCTCTTTGATGCGATTAGCGCCTTTGTAGATATCTTTTAGGGCGCTTGGCGTTGGAATTTCACTAAGTTTTTTGTGTATGTCGTTACAAAATCTACGTGCTAGTAAATTCCTAATATCCTCTTTAGTTAACATAGCTTTGGCAAGGACTTTTTGATGCCCTACCAACTTTGACTAATGCTATTTGCTCACTTAAATTTACGCCTAAACTGCCAAAATTTTGGCAACAAAAATGTTTTTTTTTCATCGTAATCTTTCGTCTTTATTTTGAATGCTTTGATTATATCTTTTTGAAATTTAATTTCTTATAATTTTCATTGAAAGTAAGATTTTTAGGGCAAAAAACTTTTGTTAAATTGATACTCTTTATAAATTAGCCATTGTAAATTTGAAGTAAAAATAAGGGGTCCTAAGACCCCAAGAATTAAAATTTATATGTGTAGCCTAGGTAAGCGCCAATGTCTGTTGCCTTTAGATCTTTTGCATAGTCTGCATCGTACCAAGATCTATCAGCTTTTACACCAAATTCAATAGCGTTGTGTCCATCAAAGCTATACTCAGCACCAAGTCTTGTACCAAGTAACCAGCCTGATTGTGTAAGATCGTATGTGGCCCAAGCCTTGTTATTTTTAACATGTGACTTTAGGTTGATCACTGAAACACCAGTGTAAAGACCAGCTATTAGTTTAAAGTTATTAGCTATAGTTGGAGTGTAGTCACCACCTACTACAAATTTATGTGTTGTCCACTTTGTATCAAGGTTACCGCTGATATTAGCAAGAGCTCCGCTTTTGTTATCTTTAGCCTCTGTATGATAGAAATACCCACCATAAACTCTAGCTACTCCAAAGTCATAACCGCCTTTGATACCGATATTTGGCCTGCTGTCCTTTGCACTAATGCCATCTTTAGCTTTTAGCTTTGAGCTAAAATCATAGCCACCCTCAACTCCGACAAATCCACCTTGTGCCAAAGCAAATGAGCTAGCAAGCGAAAGTGCCAAAACACCTTTTAAAACGCAATTTTTCATTTTTTCTCCTTTATAAATGATTGCGTAAGCATTGTATGTTTAGCAAGATTAAAAAATACTTAAATAATTTAAATTTTATCAATAATATATTTACTTTTATTTTTAATATAAATTTGAGAGAAATTTAAAGAGAATTTGGCAAGAAAACTTGCCAAATTTATCATTTTACGTGATTAGCCAAGCTTGCTTTTATAAAGCCAAGTATTACAGGGTTTGGTCTAGTTAGGCGACTAGTAAATTCAGGGTGACACTGCACGCCTACAAACCACGGATGTCCTTTTAGCTCGACTGCTTCTACTAGTCCGTCGCTTTCGCCACTTACTATAAGGCCAGCCTTTTCAAAGACCTCTTTGTATTTTGGATTTGCCTCGTAGCGGTGGCGGTGGCGCTCTTTTACGCTCTTTGCGTTGCCATAAATTTCAGCCAAAAGCGTCTTTGGCTTGATGTCGCAGTTGTAAGCACCTAGCCTCATAGTGCCGCCAAGTGGGCTTGTGTGCGTTCTTATCTGCTTTTTGCCGTGAGCATCGATGAAGCTATCTATTAGATATATGATAGGATTTTTGCACTCTTTATTAAATTCCATAGAATTTGCATCTTCTAAGCCCAAAACATCCCTTGCAAACTCGATCATCGCTAGCTGCATACCAAGGCAAATTCCAAGATATGGGATCTTGTTTTCACGAGCAAATTTTATGGCCTGCATCTTGCCTAAAACGCCTCTTTCGCCAAAGCCGCCAGCTACCAAGATGCCATCCACATCTTTTAAAAGCTCATTTACATTACTCTCCTCTATCTTTTCGCTATCTATCCAGCGTAAATTTACCCTAGCGTCTAAATTTGCTCCAGCATGGATGATGCCCTCAGTTAGGCTCTTATAGCTCTCTTTTAGATCGATATATTTGCCTACAAAGGCGATTGTTGTTTCGTTTGTTGGGGCGATGATCCTTTTTACTAGGCTATCCCAGTTTGCCATGTCTGGTTTTAGCTCACTAAAGCCTAAATTTTCAGCGATCGGCACTAGAATGTCTTGCTTTAAAAATGAAAGTGGAATTTGATAGATACTTGCGCTATCTAAGCTCTCTATGACGCAGTTTTTCTCCACACCACAGCTTGCTGCGATCTTATCTTTTAGCTCGCGGTTTAGTGGCATTTCAGATCTGCAGATGATGATATCTGGGCTTATACCGATGCGTCTTAGCTCGCCTACACTATGCTGAGTTGGCTTTGTTTTTAGCTCGCCAGCTACTTTGATAAATGGCACGAGTGTTAGGTGGATATTTAGCGCTCTTTTTTTGCCAACTTCTACTCTTAAGGCTCTTATCGCCTCTAAAAATGGCAAGCCCTCGATGTCGCCAACGGTTCCGCCTATCTCAACGATGAGCACATCTTTGCCCTCGCCTGCTTTTTTTATGCGGTCAACTATCTCGCCAACGATGTGCGGGATAACCTGAATGGTCTTTCCAAGGTAGTCGCCACGTCGCTCTTTTTCGATGACCGAGCTATAAACTCTGCCTGTTGTGAAGTTGTTATCCTGACTTAGGCTCTCATCTAAAAATCTCTCGTAGTGCCCAAGGTCTAGGTCTGTCTCCGCGCCATCGTCTGTGACAAAGACTTCGCCGTGTTCTAGCGGGCTCATCGTACCAGGATCTACGTTGATATATGGGTCAGCTTTTAAAACACTTACCTTTAAGCCAGAATTTTTAAGTAATGTCGCGATAGACGCAGCTGCGATGCCTTTTCCAAGTGAGCTTAAAACGCCACCTGTGATAAAAATATACTTCGTCTCTTTTGCCATCAAATTTTCCTTAACTTTAGTTATTTTTTAATCTGCCGATTATACCCCTTAAATATTTAGTAAGGCATTAATCGTGCAATTTTTAAAAATTATTCTTTAAGTTTTTTTGTTATAGACTTCGACATCATGATTAAAAACTGCTTAAAAAACATCGCCTCTTTATATATAGACGGCTTTAAAAATATGAAAATAGGCAAGAAACTATGGCTTCTCATAGCGATAAAGCTTATCATTATGTTTGGGATATTAAAGGTCTTTATCTTTGATGAAACTCTTAATACCAAATTTCAAACCGACGAAGAAAAAAGCGAATTTGTAATTCGTAATTTAATAAAGGAATAAAATGTCTGAGATGGATTTTGTTGATTGGTCTAGGGCTCAGTTTGCGCTGACTGCCATTTACCACTTTTTGTTTGTCCCGCTTACGTTGGGGCTAAGTTTTATCATCGCCATTATGGAGACGATATATGTCAAAACTGGCGATAAGGCCTGGCTTGAGATAACGAAATTTTGGCTAAAGCTCTTTGGTATAAATTTCGCTATTGGTGTAGCTACTGGTATCATCATGGAGTTTGAGTTTGGTACAAACTGGGCGAATTATAGCTGGTTTGTCGGCGATATCTTCGGCGCTCCACTTGCGATCGAGGGCTTGCTAGCATTTTTCATGGAGAGTACTTTTTTTGCCATTATGTTTTTTGGTTGGGAAAAGGTTAGTAAGAAATTTCACCTACTTTCAACATGGCTTGTTGCGATCGGTTCAAATTTAAGCGCACTTTGGATCTTGATCGCAAATGGCTGGATGCAGTATCCAATAGGCATGAAATTTAACCCAGACACAGCTAGAATGGAGATGCAAAATTTCTTCGAAGTTGCGCTAAATCCACTTGGTATCACTAAATTTTTACACACAGTAACTAGCGGCTACACTATCTCAGCTCTTTTTGTGATAGGAATTTCTGCTTGGTTTTTGATAAAAAAACGCCACATCTTGCTAGCTAAAAAAAGCATCGTAGTTGCTAGCGCATTTGGTCTTATCACTTCGGCATTTTTGCTACTTAGCGGTGATGAGAGCGCATATCTTGCAGCTCAAAAGCAGCCTATGAAGCTAGCAGCCATGGAGGGACTTTATAAAGGCGAGAAAAATGCTGGACTAGTTGCAGCTGGTATTTTAAACCCAGCTAAAAAGCTTGACGATGAGAGCGATGCCTTTTTGTTTGAGATAAAAGTACCTTACGCACTTGGTATCATGGCAAACAGAGAGCTTAACTCATTTACACCAGGCATAAATGACCTACTTTATGGCAACAGCGAGCACAATCTAATAAGCGTAGAAGAGAAGATGGCAAAGGGCAAAGTAGCTATCGAAGCTCTTAAAAACTACAAAGAGGCTAAAAAAACAAATGACGAGAGCTTGATGAAAAGCTCACTTTCAAATTTAGAGAGCAACCTAAATTTCTTAGGATATGGCTATCTTAAAGACGCAAAAGAGGCAGTGCCACCAGTTGCGCTTACATTTTATAGCTTCCACATCATGGTAGCACTTGGTACATATTTTATAGCTCTTTTTGTTATCACTCTTTATCTAAATCTCTCAAGAAAATATAAATTTGAAAACATAAGAGCATTTTTGTGGATCTGCCTCTTTACCATACCGCTTGGCTACATCGCAGCTGAGGCTGGCTGGATAGTAGCAGAGGTCGGCCGTCAGCCTTGGACGATACAAGATCTAATGACCGTTGGTGTTGGAGCTACAAATTTATCTGACTCAAATGTCAAAATTTCATTTATATTATTTGCTGTTTTATTTACGGTCTTGCTGATTGCCGAGATCAAAATCATGCTTAAGCAAATAAAGATAGGATTTAACGACCATGCATAGTTTAAGCTTAGAAAATTTACAAATTTATTGGTGGTTTATAGTTAGCCTTCTTGGCGGACTTTTGGTGTTTATGATGTTCGTTCAAGGCGGTCAAACGCTCATCTTTAGCCTTGGCAAAGACGAGCTTAAAAAAGATATGCTCATAAATTCTATCGGTAGAAAATGGGAGCTTACATTTACAACGCTTGTTATGTTTGGCGGTGCTTGCTTTGCGGCATTCCCGCTATTTTACGCTACTAGTTTTGGTGGTGCTTACTGGGTTTGGCTGGCTATTTTATTTTGCTTTATCGTCCAAGCTGTAAGCTACGAGTACCGCAAAAAGCCTGATAACTTCTTGGGCGCTAGAACTTATGAAATTTTCCTTTTCATAAATGGCTCGCTTGGCGTTATCCTTATCGGCATGGCGGTTAGCACATTTTTTAGCGGTAGTGATTTTGTGCTAAATGAACACAACTTTGTCGAGTGGAAGACTCCATTTCGTGGTCTTGAAGCTTTATCAAATCCTTACTTGTACTTGCTTGGCATAGCGATGTTTTTCCTATCTCGCATAGGCGGCTGCTTATATCTTATGAACAACATTGCTGATGGTGAATTTATACAAAACGCTAGAAAACAGCTACTTGTTAATACCGTGCTATTCTTGCCATTTTTCTTAGGATTTCTTGCGTGGATACTTACAAAAGATGGCTTTGCATATGACGCAAACGGCGTAGTTAGCCTTGTGCCTTACAAATACGCTATAAATTTGATCGAGATGCCTATCGCTGGCATATTGCTTCTTGTTGGCGTGCTTTTGGTGCTTGTTGGAATTTTCCAAGGAGCATTTACAAAAAGCATTCGCGGAATTTTTGCTTACGGCGTTGGCGTTACGCTAGCTGTGACTGCACTATTTTTGATAACAGGACTAAATGGCACAGCATTTTATCCGTCATTTAGCGACCTTGCTAGTTCGCTAACTATCAAAAATGCAAGCTCAAGCCACTACACACTTGGCGTTATGTCCTATGTTAGCTTGCTAGTGCCTTTCGTGCTTGCCTATATCGTCGTAGTTTGGAGAGCGATAGATAGCAAGAAGATCACGCAAGATGAGATCAAAAACGATCATCACGCATACTAAGGATAAAAGATGTTAGAAGCAGGAATTTTTTTGATACTTTGGCCAGTAACGCTATTTATTAGCTACAAATTTGTTCTCTTTTCTCTTAAGAAATTTGACGCAAATAACTAAAATTTAGGGGCTTTTGCTCCTAAATTCTTCTTTTTATTTTTACCTCTTAAAACGACTTCTTTTATAAATTTACTTAAGCCTATTTTCATATAAGCGTTAGTTTTGTGTGAAATTTGGGGAGTAAGATATCATTAAATTTCACAAAGGAGCGAAAATGAGCAAGAATTTCTTAGGTTCTGTTGCCCTTGCGGCTGTTTTGGTGAGTGGTTTTGGCTTTAGTGCTCCACTAAACGCTGGTGTCTTGGCTCATCAAGTAAAGGTTCAAGGAGAGCTTGGCTCAGTCTTTATAAACCCCTACGACGTATCGCCGCTAACTGCTATCATCGATAGAGCTGGCAAAGATATCAAAGATATCCACGTCAAAGTAAAAGGCAAGCCAGATGGCGGTATCGATATCGACTACAACGTCTCAGAGCATGCCTTGCTTACACATGACGGCGTGCCTATTTGGGGACTTTATCCTGACTATCTAAACGAGGTCGAGCTTAGCTACACATTTAACGGTGCTAAAAAGGTTGAGACATATAAAATTTACGCCCAACCTATCGTCACATATAGCCGTGATTTTAGGTTCTCACACATGCAAAAAACTCGCGTCAAAAAGGTCGATCCTGCCTTTAAAAATAGGCTCTATCTCATAAACAACACAATAACAAGCGTCTATAAACCGCTTGATTGGAAAAATGGTGGAGCTGCTAGCTGGAACGACTTTACCGAAAACTACATCGTAGATACAAAAGGTGAGGTGAGATGGTATCTTGACTATCAGAAATTTTACGACCGTAGCGAGAGAAGAGTGATGGATGGGGGTATGATGATGGGCTTTCATCAGCTAAAAAACGGCGATATCAGCTTTGGCATGGCTCAAAGATATCTTAGATATGATCTAATGGGAAAAGAAATTTACAACCGCCCACTACCTAGAGGCTACATCGACCTAAGCCACGAGGTGATGCCACTAAAAGATGATCACGCACTTCTTAGAGTAGCAAAATACAACTATCATCACAAAAATGGCAAAATTTCTCACACCATAAGAGACCACATCATCGAGGTCGATAACACTGGCAAGGTGGTCGAAGAGTGGGATCTAAATGAAATTTTTGGCAACAACGTTTATCGTAGCAACCTCATAAAAGCACTTGATGCTAGGGCTGTTTGCCTAAATATCGACATGGACGCAAAAGAGATCAAGATAAGCGACGATCAGCCATTTGGCGATGTCACCTCCACTGGCACAGGCAGAAACTGGGCGCATGTAAATTCTATCTCATACGATGAGAGCGATGATAGCATCATCCTTTCGCTTCGTCACCAAGGCATCGTAAAGATAGGACGCGATAAAAAAGTAAAATGGATATTAGCCTCGCCTGAGGGCTGGAGCGAGGACTTTAAAACAAAAGTGCTAACTCCAGTAGATAGTAAAGGCAACAAGATAAAATGCGAAAACTCAAAATGCGAGGGCGAATTTGACTGGTCATGGACTCAGCACACCGCATGGCTAACGCCAAGATACGAAAACAAGGGCGATATAAAGCATATAAGCGTCTTTGACAATGGCGATGCTAGAGGCATGGAGCAACCAGCACTTAAAGAGGAGAAATACTCCCGTGCAGTTGAATATAAGATAGATGAGAAAAAGGGCACGGTTGAGCAGACTTGGCAGTTTGGTAAGGAGCGTGGATTTGACTTTTACAGCGCGGTTACTAGCAATGTCGAGTGGCAAAAGGATAAAAGCACCTACTTTATCTCAAGCTCAAATGTAAATTTACTTCGCCCTGACAAGACTATCAAAATGGTCTTAGTCGAGATCGACCCGAAGACAAATGATATAAAATTTGAGATGGATGTGGATTCTGCTTCAAGAGATGATGTCGCTTATAGAGCGATGGTTATCGATCCTGAAGTGTTTAATTACTAGTTTGAAAGTTTGGTGTGAGACCCCCTCTCACACCATTTTTATCGGATATTGTTTTGAAATTTATAAATTTCTTCTTTGACGCTAGTTAGGTCAAAATTTATCGCTCGCTCTAGCTCTAGCAAGCTTACATCTTTATCTATCTCAAGAGCCATCGCTATCTCATTTAGCTCTTTTGCTTCCTCATTTGCGAGGATCGCACTCTTAAAACTAGCCTCATCTATCTGGCCAAATTTTAAAAAGATCGATTTAAATTTATCTTTTAAAATTTCTCTACTTAGCTTTTTATCTTCTAAAGCCTTCTTCGTGCCACCATTTCTGTTACAGGTTCTAAATATAAAATCTATTGTTTCATTTACTTCATCGAGTAAATTTTTTGTCTTCTCGCTTTGCATACAAACTCCCTTCACCGCAAACAAATTCAAAGCAAGGCAGACTTTATCCGCCCTGCTTATATTTTTAGACTAGATAACGTGGATCTCGTCTTTGATTTGAATAGTTACGGTGTTGTTTGTATATGTTGTGTAACCATCTTCTGAAGCACCTTGATGCCATCCATTGCCTTTAACGTCCTCTTTTAGATCGACTACATCACCTTTATCGCCTGTGATTTTTAGCGTATGTTTATCATCAGTCATATCTAGGACATCCTTGATGCCAACTTTTAGAGTAGTGTTTTTAGCACCAGATATATCAAGCTCTTCAAAATTCTTAGCATGATATGAAACATGTTTTAGATCTATAGTATCTTCTGGGCTAGAGATGATTAGCTTATCATAGCCTTTGCCTCCATCAAGAGCACCTTTGTCATCTACGCCGCCTATAACGTGTGCTGCTTTGATGGTTAGAGTATCATCGCCATTGCCTAGATCTATCTTAGCTTTGTCTATAGCATTGCCTTTGATAGTTACACTATCGTTGCCATCACCAGTTGAAATTCCAACTTTGGTAAATATAGTATTTGCTACTGTATCTCCTACTATCACAGTGTCATTACCTGCACCTGTGATGATCTTAGCACCATTAGCAACATCGTCTTTGATCTCTATATAGTCATCGCCTTTGCCAGATATAACAGTAGAGTGGTCAAGATCTGCAGCCACAGTTAATCTATTATTGCCATCACCTAGATCTATCTTAGAGTCCATGTTTATCCAGCCCCAGCCATTACCACTCTTATGGATATTTACTACATCATCGCCAGAGCCAAGTGTAAATTCTGATTTATGAGTTATAGTTTTGACATCTATCTCATAGTTATCATTGCCATTTATCTGTGGTTGCAACTCAGTAGAAGCTTTTAGTACTGGTCCATGTCCTTCTAGCAATAAACCTGTATCATTATCTCCATAGATAGCTTCAGCATTGATCTTTATGTTTTTAACAGGATCAGCTGGCTTATCGCTAAAGTCAAATACTAGATCTTCACTTGCTTGTTTGCCCATATTTCCAGCTTCATCTACCAAATAAGCTTTAGCACTTAGGTTAAAGCCATTAGCTGTTTTACCAAAAGGTATTAACTCTTTTGATGGATAGGTAATGTTTGCAACAGAAGTTAGATCCACATATCCTCTCTTAAGATCAAGCTCTGTAATGGTTACTGGTTCTTTAACAACGCCTTTATTCCATGCTCCAACATTTGAATGAACTTCATAATATAACTTATCACCAACTTTAATTAAGCCTTGATCAACTGCCTCTTTTGAGAACCTAGCGCAGCAATATATAACGTTATTTTCGTTAGATATATTATCGCTCCAACTATATTTACCATCATGGTTTTTATCGCCAAGATAATCAATCCTTAAATCAACTATCTTAGTATCAACTGTTACATTAGCTACACATTCAGGGCTAGTGTTACCAGCTTTATCTACTGCTTGGTATGAGACTATATGCTCACCATCGCTAAGAGGATTAGTGATCTTATAGTTCCAAGAACCATTTTCATCAGCTTTAGTTGTAACCACATTCTCGTGATGCTCACCATATTTTATGATGATTGTAGATCCAGCCTCAGCTGTGCCTTTTAGAACTGGAGTGTTATCATTTGTAAATTTGTCTTTAACGTTTCCAGTAAAATCAACAACATCATTGGTTTTTACATTATCTTCAATACTATTCAAAGTTACCTCAGGCTTTGTAGTATCAACTGTTACTGTGATTAGGCTTGAAGGCTCACTCTCTTTACCAAACACATTTTTAGCAATTGCTTTTATCTCATAGTCGCCATCAGCCCATGGAGAATTCTCTTTTGGTTCATAATGCCAACTACCGTTAGCATCCACTGGGATATTATCAGCGATTATTGTATTGCCATTTTTAAGAGTGATGGTTGTACCAGCTTCAGCTTTACCCATTAACGTAGGAGTATTGTCGTTTGTTATAGCTATAACTCCTTCCAAGACATTACCAGTTGTATCTCCAGCGTTTATGCTGATTGGGTCCTTTGGATCTATACCATACTCGTTATCTAGAACTGCTATGATAGTTGGAGCTTTTGGAGCAAAACCTACTATTTTTACTGCATCCATAGAACCTTCACTTACATTACCTGCATCATCAACTAGTCTATAAGACGGAGTTTGGAAGCCTCTTGATTTTGGCATATCGATACTAAATTCATCTCTTTCTATAAAGCCTTTAGCTATATCTTGCGCAGTTACTTTAAAGATATCTGTCCAAGTTTGAGCATCGCTTCCAAGAATTTGAACCCTATCGCCTGCTTTTACAGTATTTTCTGGGATGTCGATAACCCATTTAAGCTTGCCATCTTTTAGAGCTGAAGCATCAGTTATGTCTATCTTCTTATCGCTATTTATATCAGTTGTTATCTTAACTGTTGGAACGCCGATAGTTGTATCAACATCTACACTTGACCACTCTGATACAGCGCTTCTGTTGCCTGCTCTATCGGTTGTTTGAACTTTAAGAGTATGTGCTCCATCTTCTAGTGCAGCATGTACTTTGCCGCCCCAGTTTAAATTTGCCTCAAATGTATATTCCCAGTTGCCGTCTTTATCAGCTGTAACTGTTACTTCTTTGCCATCTTTAAATACTAGTTTATCATCTACCATTATCTTAACGGTTGAGAATGCCTCAGCTGTACCTTTTAGTGTTGGCAAGTTGTCATTTGTAAGAGCATTTTTAACATTACCTACAACACCACCAGCAACATCATCGATGATCTCAGTTATAACTGGCTTTGTGGTACTTATATCAACATTTACAGTTGCAACATTTGATGGATCGCTAACATTACCAGCTTTATCAGTTGCGATAGCTACTACATTGTACTTACCTTCAGCAAGTGGAGATTTCGGAGTAAATTCCCAATTGCCATCACTATCTACAACAACTTTTTCAGCGATAATATCGTTACCATTTTTAAGAACGATAGTTGAGCCAGCCTCAGCTTTGCCTTTAAATGTTGGTGTAGTATCATTTGTAAAGCCGTCATTTACGCCAAGTACATTTCCGTCATTTTCAACACCACCCCACCAGTTATCTTTTACTGCGGTGATGACTGGAGCATCGATATGAGTATCAACATCTATGCTTACTAGAGCAGAAGGTTGGCTGTTATTGCCAGCTACATCGGTCGCTTGAGCTTCAAAGTTATGGTGTCCATCGCTTAGTTTAGGTGTTGTAAATTCCCAGTTACCATCTTTATCAGCTACTGCAGTCCAGTTGCTGATAACTTCACCATTCTCAAATCTATAACTACCTCTACCATCAATCTTGATCTCAACAGTCGCAAATGGCTCAGCTGTGCCTTTTAGAGTTGGAGTGTTGTCGTTTGTTAAGCCACCTTTAACATCGCCATTTACTACACCACCAGCCACATTATCAATGATCTCAGTGATGACTGGTTCATCAGAGTGAAGATCGATCTTGATAGTTGCAGCATCTGAAGGAGCGCTTACTTTACCAGCTGCATTTTTTGCAGTTGCTGTTATACTGTAATCACCCTGAGCAAGTGGAGTTTTTATAGTAAATTCCCAGCTACCATCAGTTTTTACAGGGATATTATCAGCGATAACATCGTTACCATTTTTAAGAGTGATAGTTGTACCTGGTTTTGCAGTGCCTTTAAATGTAGGCGTGCTATCGTTTGTTAAGCCACCTTTAACATCTTCGTTAAATTTACCGCCCCTTTGATCATCAATTACTTCTGTAATAACTGGAGCTTCTGGAGCTTTAGTATTCTCACTATCTTCACCTATCACCTTGCTATCCTTGCCTGGGTTGTTAGGGTTATTTGGATTGATGATCTCTGCTGTTACATTGTTATCTTTACCTGGGTTTAGATCAACTGGGATATCAATCTTGCCTTTATCGATGTCATCTTGGTTGATTGGTTTTTCAGTCTTTTTGCCATTGTCATCAGTAACAACTACTTTATCACCTGGTTTTACTGAACCATCTTTTGGTATAGTAACTTCTACTGTTGTTTTACCAGCATCATTGTCATTAGCTTTGTTTTCATCATCAGAAATTTTGCCATCTTTGTTTGTATCTTCTGGGAATTTAATTTCTGGGTTGCTTGGTTTTCTGCTAAATTCGCTGTCAAGTTGTACATTAGCATGTATAGCTGTGCTTTGGTTACCAACTAGATCGACTATTCTATAGCTTGGGCTTTCAAAGTGTTTTCCTGATAAAGTTGCTTCGTATTCAAAGCTTTTACCTAGATCGTCATTTGATAAGACTTTTTCGATTTTCCATTTACCATCTTTTCCAAGTACTTGAAGAACATCACCTGCGCTTACAGTGCCATCTTTTGGTATCTCTACTTCCCAGTGGATCTTACTATCTTTTAAATTCTTAGCTTCTTCTACGCTTAGAACTCCATTGTGATCTGCATCTTCTTTGATAGATACTTTTGGAGCACCGATAGTTGTATCAACTTCTAGTGCAGAAGTTGCTTCGCTAGTGTTGCCAGCTGCATCTGTTACTACTGCTTTTATAACATGAACACGGCCAACAAGATCTGCTAGTGGCTCTTTATAGTCGCTTGGTTTAAATTCCCAGTTGCCATCTTTGTCAGCTGTGGCTCTACCAAACTCTTTGTTATTATCATAAAGAATGACTTCTTGATTTGCATCAGCTGTACCTTTTATAGTTGGCTTATTGTCATTTGTGTTAGTGCCTGCAACATTACCTTTATATACACCGCCTTCTACATTATCAATGATGCCTGTGATCTTAACATTTGGAGCTGTAAAGTCTGAGTCTACACTACCAGATACTTCTTTGCTAGCATTACCAGCTTGATCAACGATCTTAGCTGTTACGCTTGAAGCTTTACCATCAACTACTGGTACTTTGATCTCTACATATCCAGTTACTCTGTCATTGTAAGTAATAGTATGTGTTTTTTCCTCACCATTTACAGTGTAGTGGATCACATCATTTTCTTCAGCATCACCTGGGACAGAAATTTGAGCTTTTGTGCTAGCACTATCGCCATCTTTGCTATTTTCAGCTTTATTTAGCTTGCCATCTTTTGGATTTACATCTTCAACAAATGTAATTGTTGGTTCTGATGGAGCTATTAGATCAGCATTAACTACTACAACCTCTGAGAAGTCTGAGATATTTCCTGCTTTATCTTGTGCTCTTGTAGTATATTTATACTCACCATCTCCTAATTCAGGTAGTTCAAATTTCCAACCACCATGATTATCAGCTGTGACTGTTCCTATAGCTGTTTTATCGCCATTTAGCTCGCTAATCTCATATATAGTGATGACTGAATCAGGCTCAGCATATCCTTCAAGAGTTGGTGTGCTGTCGTTTGTTAGAGCAACTTTTGTTTTAACATCTAAAACGTTGCCAGTTTGGCTATCTACATTGTCATTTACAGCATCTATTACAGGAGCATCTGCAAATGTATCAACATCAAGTGAAACTCTATCAGATGTTGATTTATTGCCTACTTTATCTGTAGCAACTGCTTCAAAGTAGTGTTCTCCATCACCCATAGCCTCAGTTGGAGTAAAGCTCCATTTGCCATTAGCGTCAGCTACTGTTTTACCAACTAGAGTTTTTTCTGTAGTTGTGTAGAAGCTTTCGTAAATTTCTACTGTTGCGCCTGGTGCTGCACTACCTTTGAATGTTGGTAGATTATCGTTTGTTAGACCATTTTTAACATCACCATTTACTACGCCACCAGTTACATCATCGATGATCTCATCAATTGTTACTTTAACAGTGCTTGAAGCCTCACCTATCACCTTGCTATCCTTGCCTGGGTTATTAGGGTTATTTGGATTGATGATCTCTGCTGTTACATTGTTATCTTTACCTGGGTTTAGATCAACTGGGATATCAATCTTACCTTTATCGATATCATCTTGGTTGATTGGTTTTTCAGTCTTTTTACCATTGTCATCAGTAACTACTACTTTATCACCTGGTTTTACTGAACCATCTTTTGGTATAGTAACTTCTACTGTTGTTTTACCAGCATCTTTGTCACCAGCTTTGTTTTCATCATCAGAAATTTTGCCATCTTTGTTTGTATCTTCTGGGAATTTAATTTCTGGGTTGCTTGGTTTTCTACTAAATTCGCTATCAAGTGAAAGGCTAGCTTTTGATGAGTCACTAACATTGCCAGCTTCATCAGCAAATCTATACTCTGGAGTCTCATATTTTCCATCTTTTAGTTTGTTGATACCAACGTTAAATGTAGCTTCAAATCTACCATCTTTGATCATCTCGTCAGTAATCTCAACAAATTTAACCCAATTACCTTTGCCATCGATTGATTGGATCACATCGCCAGCTTTTACGCTACCATCTGTTGGGATGTCGATAACCCAGTGAGCTTTGCCATCTTTTATAGCAGCTACTTCAGCTACACTTAAAACACCGTCATTGTTTGTATCTTCTACAAATCTAACTTTTGGATTGCCTATTGTTGTATCAACATCTACGCTTGCTTCTACAGATTTAGCGCTATGTCCTAGTTTATCAGTCGCTTCTACGACAAATTTATGCTCGCCGTCGCCAAGTTTAGTTCTTGGTGTAAATTCCCAGCTACCATCAAGACCAGCTTTTGTAGTACCTGCTATCTTACCATCAACAAATACTTTTATATCTGCACCAGCTTCAGCGCTACCTTTTAGTGTTGGGGTATTGTCGTTTGTAACTTTACCTTTAACATCGCCATTTTCTACGCCACCAGCTACATTATCAACGATCTCTTTGATCTCTGGTATGTTAGTTGCAGTATCAACTGTTAAGCTTACAACGTTTGAGTTTTGAACTGGGTTTTTGACATAGTCTTGCATACTAGCTTCAACAGTATAGTCACCATCATTTAGTGGTTTATCTACTGTGATAGACCAGTCGCCAAGGCTATCTTCTACATAAACTTCGCCACTCCATACTACCTTGCCACTGCTATCTTTTACGCTAACAGTTACAGTTGAATAAGGCTCTGCAAAGCCGTTTATAGTTGGAGTATTGTCTTTTGTAGCACCTTCGTAAGCACCATTTAGAGCGTCATCACCGTTGTCATCTGTTACGCTAGTGATTACTACTTTGCCTGGATTAGTATCTACTTTTATAGTTTCAATATCTGAAGTGTTTTTATTGCCTATCTTATCAGTTGCCTCTACATAGAATGTATGATCGCCATCGCTAAGTTTAGTTCTTGGTGTAAATTCCCAGCTACCATCAAGACCAGCTTTTGTAGTACCTGCTATCTTACCATCAACAAATACTTTTATATCTGCACCAGCTTCAGCGCTACCTTTTAGTGTTGGAGTGTTGTCATTAGTCCAATTATTTTTAGAGCTTATATCGCCTGTATCACCTTCAACATCATCAATGATCTCTTTAATGACTGGTTTGTCAGTTGCGTTGTCTATTGTAAGATTTACAACGTTTGAGTTTTGAACTGGGTTTTTGACATAGTCTTGCATACTAGCTTCAACAGTATAGTCGCCATCATTTAATGCTACTGGTACGTCAATATGCCAATCACCAAGGCTATCTTCTATATATACTTCATCGCTCCATACTACTTTACCGCTACTATCTTTTACGCTAACAGTTACAGTTGCGTACTGCTCGCCTGTACCCCAAATAGTTGGAGTATTGTCTTTCATAGCACCTTCATAAGAGCCATTTAGCACGTCATCACCATTGTCATCTGTTATTCTAGTGATTACTACTTGACCTGGATTAGTATCTACTTTTATCCAAGAAATTTCTGAGTTCTCGCTTACGTTGCCAGCTTCATCTGTTGCGATAGCATGTGATCTTGGTCAGTTGCTAGTTGCATCTCCCCTCTTTTCATTCTTACCTCTGCTTTCTACCATCTACATAGACATCAACGGTTGCACCAGCCTCAGCACTACCTTTTAATGTTGGGGTATTGTCATTTGTCCAGCCAATTCTTTCGTTTTTCACGTTGCCTGTATCCCCTTCTACATTATCTATAATTTCATTAATTACTGGTTTAGAAGTATGAAGATCTATTGTTACAGTAGCTACATTTGATGCATTGCTTACATTGCCAGCTTTATCTGTTGCAGTTGCTGTTATGCTGTATTCACCTTCAGCAAGTGAGCTCTTTGGTGTAAATTCCCATGATCCATCAGCTTTTACAGGGATGTTTTCAGCGATGATATCATTGCCATTTTTAAGAGTTATGGTTGAGCCAGCCTCAGCTGTACCTTTAAATGTAGGAGTGCTATCGTTTGTAGTACCACCTTTAACGTCTTCATTAAATTTACCACCCTTAACATCATCTATTACTTCTGTGATAACTGGAGCTTCTGGAGCTTTAGTATTCTCGCTATCTTCACCTATCACCTTGCTATCCTTGCCTGGGTTATTAGGGTTATTTGGATTGATGATCTCTGCTGTTACATTGTTATCTTTACCTGGGTTTAGATCAACTGGGATATCAATCTTACCTTTATCGATATCATCTTGGTTGATTGGTTTTTCAGTCTTTTTACCATTGTCATCAGTAACTACTACTTTATCACCTGGTTTTACTGAACCATCTTTTGGTATAGTAACTTCTACTGTTGTTTTACCAGCATCTTTGTCACCAGCTTTGTTTTCATCATCAGAAATTTTGCCATCTTTGTTTGTATCTTCTGGGAATTTAATTTCTGGGTTGCTTGGTTTTCTACTAAATTCGCTATCAAGTGAAAGGCTAGCTTTTGATGAGTCACTAACATTGCCAGCTTCATCAGCAAATCTATACTCTGGAGTCTCATATTTTCCATCTTTTAGTTTGTTGATACCAACGTTAAATGTAGCTTCAAATCTACCATCTTTGATCATCTCGTCAGTAATCTCAACAAATTTAACCCAATTACCTTTGCCATCGATTGATTGGATCACATCGCCAGCTTTTACGCTACCATCTGTTGGGATGTCGATAACCCAGTGAGCTTTGCCATCTTTTATAGCAGCTACTTCAGCTACACTTAAAACACCGTCATTGTTTGTATCTTCTACAAATCTAACTTTTGGATTGCCTATTGTTGTATCAACATCTACGCTTGCTTCTACAGATTTAGCGCTATGTCCTAGTTTATCAGTCGCTTCTACGACAAATTTATGCTCGCCGTCGCCAAGTTTAGTTCTTGGTGTAAATTCCCAGCTACCATCAAGACCAGCTTTTGTAGTACCTGCTATCTTACCATCAACAAATACTTTTATATCTGCACCAGCTTCAGCGCTACCTTTTAGTGTTGGAGTGTTGTCATTAGTCCAATTATTTTTAGAGCTTATATCGCCTGTATCACCTTCAACATCATCAATGATCTCTTTAATGACTGGTTTGTCAGTTGCGTTGTCTATTGTAAGATTTACAACGTTTGAGTTTTGAACTGGGTTTTTGACATAGTCTTGCATACTAGCTTCAACAGTATAGTCGCCATCATTTAATGCTACTGGTACGTCAATATGCCAATCACCAAGGCTATCTTCTATATATACTTCATCGCTCCATACTACTTTACCGCTACTATCTTTTACGCTAACAGTTACAGTTGCGTACTGCTCGCCTGTACCCCAAATAGTTGGAGTATTGTCTTTCATAGCACCTTCATAAGAGCCATTTAGCACGTCATCACCATTGTCATCTGTTATTCTAGTGATTACTACTTGACCTGGATTAGTATCTACTTTTATCCAAGAAATTTCTGAGTTCTCGCTTACGTTGCCAGCTTCATCTGTTGCGATAGCATAGAATGAGTGCTTGCCGTCGCTTAGTTTGCTAGTTGCATACTCCCACTCACCTTTTTCATTAGCTTTTACGCTACCTGCTTTTCTACCATCTACATAGACATCAACGGTTGCACCAGCCTCAGCACTACCTTTTAATGTTGGGGTATTGTCATTTGTCCAGCCAATTCTTTCGTTTTTCACGTTGCCTGTATCCCCTTCTACATTATCTATAATTTCATTAATTACTGGTTTAGAAGTATGAAGATCTATTGTTACAGTAGCTACATTTGATGCATTGCTTACATTGCCAGCTTTATCTGTTGCAGTTGCTGTTATGCTGTATTCACCTTCAGCAAGTGAGCTCTTTGGTGTAAATTCCCATGATCCATCAGCTTTTACAGGGATGTTTTCAGCGATGATATCATTGCCATTTTTAAGAGTTATGGTTGAGCCAGCCTCAGCTGTACCTTTAAATGTAGGAGTGCTATCGTTTGTAGTACCACCTTTAACGTCTTCATTAAATTTACCACCCTTAACATCATCTATTACTTCTGTGATAACTGGAGCTTCTGGAGCTTTAGTATTCTCGCTATCTTCACCTATCACCTTGCTATCCTTGCCTGGGTTGTTAGGGTTATTTGGATTGATGATCTCTGCTGTTACATTGTTATCTTTACCTGGGTTTAGATCAACTGGGATATCAATCTTACCTTTATCGATGTCATCTTGGTTGATTGGTTTTTCAGTCTTTTTGCCATTGTCATCAGTAACTACTACTTTATCACCTGGTTTTACTGAACCATCTTTTGGTATAGTAACTTCTACTGTTGTTTTACCAGCATCATTGTCATTAGCTTTGTTTTCATCATCAGAAATTTTGCCATCTTTGTTTGTATCTTCTGGGAATTTAATTTCTGGGTTGCTTGGTTTTCTGGTGGTTTCTGGATTGATAGTATTACCAGCGCCTGCTGTATCGTCATCACTGCCGCCACGACCACTATCTAAACCGCCGCTTTTGCCCTCAGCTGGACCTGCAAAAGATGCAGCGCCTAAAGGATTGATCGCACTAGTGCTAGCACTTATATTTGAGTAGTGTCCACCTTGTTCAAAACTAGCACTGCCAAGGCTAACGCCATCACCAGCACGACCGCCGCTTGTACCGCCAGCTGCTGTTTCCTCTAAGTCGCCTAAATTTGCGCCATTTAATAAGGCTTTTTGAAGTGCTGCTACTTGTGAATCACCAGCAGTTGCCCTTGGATCGAGGCTTAGCGTATCTTCGCCGATCATTGATAGCTCTTTTCCATTATTTGTTGCTATCACAACCTTAGAATCAGCTGAAGTTGTTTTTACACTCTCACCTTCATACAGGCTATCGCCAACTTTTAGTACTCTTTGGTTACCACTTTTATCTACCGCGATAACCTCAGCAGAACCTGATATAGACTTAATTGTGCCTAGTTTCTTTGCCATGTTAATTCCTTTAGGGCTAAATTAATTTTGGCATTATTTTATAACTATTAGGAGAAATTGTAAATTGTACCAAAGTACAATATAGTTACATTTCTTTATTATGTGTTACATTTATAGAATTTTTTGTAGTTATTAGGTGATATTTATATAACACTTATATAAAATTTAATTTTCGTGTAAGAATTGATTAATGATATTTTAAGTTATAAATGTTTTTATTTGATTGTACTAAATTTTAAAAAAATAACAGAATTTAATAAAAAAGATTTGTAAATTTATATAAAAAGAAATTTAGACCCAAAAAGGGTCTAAATTTTAAAGATCTACGTGGATATTTGCTTTTACATCGATATAAGCTGTAGTTGCATCGTAATGTGCCTCATATCTTTCAAAGCCCTCTACTGCGTTAGCAGCAGATTTACTAAAGCCTTCAAGTTTTACTCCGCCACTTGCTTGAGTTATTTGAAGCAAATTATTACTATGTTCGTGTCCGACATCAAGCATATCAGCTATATCAAGAGCTTTTAGAGTGACCTTTTCATTGCTAGTAACCTTTAACTCTTCAAAGCTCTTAACCTTTGTAAAGTCTATCTGACCATCAACCAAAAGCGTATCGTGATCATAGCGACTTCTATTGTCTGAGTATCCACCAAGAATGCTAGTGCCACCCTCAAGCTTCATATCTTTAGATATAAAGACACTATCACTGCCATCCGATAGATCTATTTTAATATTAGTTAAGCTTCCAGATCTTAGCTCCAAATAATCTTTTGCATTTTCATGTCCACTCAAAATCCAGTTCGCATGGTGTTCAGCTGGCAAACCACTAGCTGATGCGTGAGTATCTTCAACTACCACATGCATTTCATTTATAAAAGCCATGATATCTACATCTTTTAGGGTAGATGACTTTAAATTTATATCTGTATGATAAGTATCTCCAAATGAAGGGACTCTACTGCCTCCATTTAGTTCTACGTTATCAAGGTTTGAGCTATCTATATTTATAGTACCTTTTGATGATCCTGCATAGATCGCACTTTTTTCTGCTGATGTTGTTGAGTTAATGTCGGTGTATTTGATATTTATAACGTCTTCATCGCCTTTAATTAATTCATTACCAACCCATTGTATGGCACCATTAAACTTATTAGTATTAGTGCTTATGTCAATATCTGTCATTTTTACATGATCAGCTTTTGTACCTGTTATATTTAAGATATCGCTGTTAATGCCAAGATAGATGGTCTCTTTGTTAAAAACTCCACCATTTATATTTATGACATCATTGCCAAAGCCTGTATTGATCTCAACTTTTTCGTGCGTTCCGCCATTTATATTTATAGTATCGTTTCCGTTATAGGTGTTGATAGTGACATTATTTAAATTTGAGCTCTTGATATCAATTTTATCTTTTCCAGTATTAGTTCCAATATCAAGCCAATTTAAATTTGAACTATTGATATTGACCTCATTGTCTCCGGATATACCATATAATACTTCACCAAAATAGATCTTACTAGGTTTTTCTTCTTCTCCTTCTTCTCCTTTTTTATGACTTACAGTTGCATTGTTGAAATTTAAGACATTATCTCCATTTTTAAAAAACTCTACATCAAAGCGTTTGTCGTTGTGAAATTCGCTATTTACAGTTGTTATATGGTCATTATCTATGATACCACCATTATACGTATATTTAGCGTTATCTATACTAAATTCTAAGATGACACTCTCGCTGTAGTAGTGATTATTTTCAACGCCCTTATCTGCATCTTTAAATAACTTTTCTTTATCCCATTGATAATAAAATATTCCACTATCTTCATCTTCAGATAAAAGCTTGCCTTCATTTAGCTCTTTATCGTCTATTACATTTGCACGAACAACTACTTTGTTGATATCGCCCGCTCTTAGACCTTTTATGACGCCACTACTATCTAGATCTATCCAGTTTTCATTATCGAGTGAGTACTGAATTTTATCGTAGTCTTTGCCGTAAGTCGCCTTGCCACTAAATTTAAGCTTCACATCGATTTTTTGATCCACATCAGCCTCTGCTACATCACCCCTTAGCTCAAATATTAAATTGTTATGTTCCCACATATTCGTTATTTCAGGGTCTTCGATATTAAAGCCTTGTCTGCCATATATGCCTATGTTTTTTACATATTTTGAGTCATATTCATGTATATATTCTGGCTCTGGATCAGGCGTTGGCTGTGGAGTTGGCTCAGGTTTTGGCTCAGGTTTAGGTTCTGGTTTTGGTTCTGGTTTTGGCTCTGGTTGTGGAGCTGGAGCTGGATTTACAGGCTCGACTGGCTCAATAGGAGTAGGCTCTGGCTTAGCATCAAGATCGACATTGATACCATCTTTTACATCTATATAGCCTTTCTCCGTATAAGATCTACCGTTATTTTGAAAACTAAAGTCGGCCTCATATCTTGTAAAGCCTTCTTTTAAACCTCTTCCATACTCTGAAAGCTTAAAGCCTGCTAGCTCTACCCCGCCAGCTGCCTCTGTGACTGTTAAGATATGTTTGCTATCACTATTTTTAATGTCAAGCATATCATATAGCTCTTCTAGTTTTAGGCTGACCTTCTCGTTGCCAGTCACTTGTAACTCTTCAAAGCTCTTAAATTTATTAAAATCAACATTGCCATCAATCACAAGCGTATCGGTCTCGTAGCTAGTGCCACCATTTATCGTAGTGTATCCATTAAGCTTCATAGCTTTTGAGACGACGACTTTATCTCCGCCGTTACCAAGATTAACAGTCATATCATTTAAAGTGCCTGATCTTAGCTCTAAAGTATCATCTGTATCTGCAAAATTCCACTTTGTAGCATTTTCTGGGAAGTTGCCATTTACCTTTGTATCTTCAACTACTACGTGAGTTTTGTAGATAGTGTTGAGATTTACATCATCAAGAGTAGATGATTTTAAATTTAGATCGAAATTTAGTGGATTTCTATTTACGTCGGTACCTGTGTTGGTCTCTGTGCCTATGTTGATGCCCTTTAAAGTTGAGTTTTCAACATTTACGGTATTGTTTTTTGATTCGGCGATGATGTGGTTGGCTGAATTTTTGTATGTTGAGTCGATATCAGCGTATTTGATATTTATCTCGTCTCTCTCACCTGAGCCGGTTCTTAGGTACATATCTGTCATTTTTATATGATTATCTTTTGTACCATTTAAATTTAATACATCATTTCCGCTATCAAGCGTGAAGCCACTTTGATAAGGATCGGTGCCTATGTAAGTTCCGCCGTTTAAATTTACAGTATCGTTGTCTGCGCCAGTTTCGACGTGAAGTCTCTCGTGTCTTCCGCCATTTATATTTATGATGTCATCTCCGCCTTGGGTGTTGATATTTAGCCAGTTTAAATTTGAGTTATCGGCATTAATTACATCTTTTCCATCGTTGTAATATACATTTTCACCAAATTCTATAGCACTAGCCACGTCGCCAGCTTTATGGCTTATAGTTGCGTCTTTGAAATTTAATGTATTGTCGCCGTTATCTTTAAATTTAGCGTCAAAAGATGAATTATTGTGAAATTCGCTAGTAACTGTGACGTTGTGGTCGTTATCTACTATATATTCGCTATTTGTAGCCTTCGCACTGCCGACGCTAAATTCTAATGTCACGCTCTCTTTAAAGTCGCCATTGTTTTCAACGCCTTTGTCTGCATCTTTGAAAATTTTATTTGTAGGGTCAAATTTACCCTCATTTTGATCGTGATCGTTTGCCACAGCAACACGCACACTTACATTGTTGATATCGCCTGCTCTAACGTCCTTTATCACGCCGCTATCATCTAGCTTTTGCCAAGTTTTACCGCCATCTAGTGAGTACTCTGCATTTTCATAGTCTTTGCCAGCAGTTGCCTCTCCACTAAATTTAAGCGTCACATCTACCTTTTTATCAGCATCAGCCTGCGCTACTTCACCTTTTAGGTTGTATTCTAGGTATGATTTGTCATCTGAGCTTCTTGGGTCCGAGCTCTTTTCGTAGCCAAATTCTGACTTGTTTTCAACCGAGATGTTTTTGACTATATCTTTATTTTCATCAGGTTTAGGTTCTGGTTTTGGCTCTGGCTGTGGTTTTTCAGGCTCTGGAGTTGGCTCAGGTTTTGGTTCTGGAGTTGGCTTCTCTGGCTCCACCGGCTCAACTGGCTCAACCGGTTTAGGCTGCGGAGTTGGAGCTGGATTTTCTGGTTGTGATGGCTCAACTGGGGCTACAGGTGCAATGGCAGAATTTATATCACTATCTGAACCATCAAAAACATCACTACCGCCACCTTTTACCTCTTGGTTAGTTAGTTTTACAGCGCCAAAAGTATCTGAAAGTGATCTAAAGCTAGCTGATACATCAGAGCTTTCATGACCGCCATGCTCAAACCTTGTCTCGCCAAGGCTCACGCCGTCACCGCCTCTGCCACCGCTATTGCCACCAGCGGCACTCTCTTCGAGATTTGCTAAATTTTCACCTTTTAACAGGGCTTTTTGTATGGCTGCTACCTCTTTGTCTGAGCTAAGGTCGTTATTTAAATTTAGAGTTTCGCCATCTTTTAGCTCAAACTCTTTGCCGTCGTTTGATGCGATAGTTACCTTTGCGCCGTTTGCTTTAACAACATCGCCCTCGTATAAACTATCTCCCGCGACAACAACTCTTTCGTTGCCATTTTTGTCTATAACTACTACTTCCTTGGAGCCAAGAATGTTTTTGATAACACCTACTTTAACAGCCATCGCTGCCTCCTTTAAAATCAATTTGACACATTATAAATATTTCTTTTAAATATAAAGTAATGTAAATATGATGTTAATTCATAAGATTACGCTGTTGCAGTGGGTTTTAAAATTAAATTTTTGATAAATATAAGCAAGACCCCAAAAAGGGATCTAAATTTAAAGATCGACGTGAATGTCTTCTTTTATATCTATATATACTGTACCTTGACGATCACTACCGTCTGCTAAGTGCGTATTATAGGCACTTTCATATCTATGGTAGCCATTTTCTGCTCCGCTAGTTTCGCTAAAACCATTAAGTTTTACGGTCCCATGCGCTTCACTAAATTTAACTACATTAGAGCCATTGTCTAAAATGTCACTTAAATGAGCCACATCATTGCCATTTAATGTCACATAAGCACCGCTCGTTACTTTTAATTCTTCAAAGCCAGAGACCTTTGAGAAGTCGATATTATTATCAAGCACAAGAGTATCATAGCCCTTGCCACCAAATATTTGAGTATTATTATCTATATCTGTTCTTGTCATAGTTAAACTAACTGTATCGTCGCCACCACCTAGATAAAATTTAGAATTTTTTATGATAGCTGATGTCACATTTAAAGTATCATTTTGATTATCTGAGAAGTAAAATTCGTTATTTTTACCATGAAATTCTGAGTCGTCTATGTGCATATTGACTTTGTTATTTCTGCCGTCAAATTTAACGTCACCCATAAATTTTGGCCCAAGAAAATTCATATCAAAAAGCGGCGTGTGGTCTAAATTTGCATGCGAGCCTTTTATATCTATCTCGCCGTCTCCGCCACACACTTTTATGTTCATAGTGGTCTTTTCGCCGTCGTTTGCTTCGATAGTAGTGTGGCCGTTAAAGATAGTGTTGTCCATATTTAGCGTATCTACTTCGTTTGGATTAGTAAAGCCAGAAAGAGAAATTTTTGTTTCACCAAAAAAGCCCACCCAGTCGGTGTTTATAGTGTCATTTCCTCCGCCAAGCCTTATATCCGCACCGTTTTTGATCTCAGATCTTTGGATATCAACCACGTCGTTATCTAGCCCTGTATGAATGGCAGCATTTTCCATAGTCGCACCATAAATTTTCACGCTATCTTCGCCGTCATTTGTATATAAAAGCGTGTGATCTTTTATGCCGACATTGTTTCTTATCTCTACCAAGTCATTGCCAGCTCCTGCGTCAAATCTCAGCCCTCTAACCTCGATATTATCGTGAATTATTAGCTTATTATCGCCATCTCCTGCATCTATCTTGGCATCATTTACAATAGATCTTGTCATATCGACTATGTCGTTGCCATTGTCAAAACGCACATCGTTTGCGCTCGTGGTTGCGTCTGCGATGTTTAAAATTTGATCCTGCGCTTTTGGCCTTGCATCTGCCACCCTTCGTCCGTATAGCTCAGCAAGAAAATTCTTGGGCTCAAGTATTTCAAGCGACTTTACCTCCTCTATGATCCTCACGTGAGGGTCATTTTGCCCGCCATTTTGGCTCACTCCGCCGCTTAAATTTAACCCCTCTTTCTCAGCTACTTCTACGCTCATATTAATCCTTTCTTAAAAAAATTGACTTTTGGATTTTAATAAGCGTTTTTAAATCACATTGAAATATAAATTATATTGATTATCAAAAGAAATGCCTAAATTTAGGCTTTTTGTATAAAAAATTTTATTAAATGAAGCAAGGGGAGTTTAGACCCAAAAAATGGGTCTAAAATTTACATTGAAGGATCTATAGTAACATCTTTTATTGTAAGAGTAAATGTCTGACTGCCTTCACTTACGCTATATACGTGGTTTCCATTGCTATCTACTGTACCAGCACTTGCTATTTCAGATGATCCTTCTATAAATTTGCCAACAAATTTATCACCTTTTACGAATAGCGATGTTGCACCTTCACCACCGACATTTTTTATGAAATTTGCGATATCAGACGCATGGTGGAATGTAAAGTCCTCATTAGCGTCTGACATATCAAGCACCTCAAACCCACTTATCTTGCCGGCATTTGTCGTGTTAAACGAGTCATCGTGGATTTTTAGCGTATCTATGCCGTCGCCTCCATTTATAGCAGTGCCATTTAGGCTTACATCCTTGCCAAGATCGACTAAGTCGCTGCCGTCGCCACCTGAAAGGTAGGTGTTAGTTAGTGTTACATTATCAGCTATATTGATAGTGTCGTTGCCTTTGCCTGAGTTGATGTTTGATGCATCGTGGTCATGCGCAGCTTCGCCTGCAGCTGGACTTAAATTTACATTTGATGTACCAGTTAGATCAGAGTTGATATTTATCGTATCGTCTCCACCTTGAGTGAAAATTTTAACATCAGTATTATCATGAGTGCCAGCTCCGATAGTCACGCTATCGCCGTCATCTGCGGTATTTATAGTAACTCTTCTAAGCTCGGCGTTATCGATAGTTACGGTTTTTACGCCAGCATTTCCAACGCCTGCACCCTCTATATTTGTATCAACTATACTAGTAGCTCTTGCGACATTTAGCGTTACATTGCCGTTTTCAAGCATAATGTTTGAATCAACCATAGAAACATCACCATCGACATTTACATGGTCATCTCCGCCGTTTGTGTAAATGATAGCCTTGTCAAATGAGCTATTTCCAGAGACGTTAATAGTGTCATTTCCGCCGCCTGCACCGATATATGTGCTATATCCATCGTTTGAGATCATGGTGACATCTTTTAAATTTATCTCATCATCACCATATCCAGTCTCAATGGCAGCGTTGTTAAATTTAGCGCCAGCAACATCTACACTATCTCTATCGTCACTTATTCCAGCATCAGCTGAGCTAGTATTTATCTTAGTGTTTGAAATTTCAGCGCCTCTTTCGATAGTTAGTGTGTCGCGACCTTTGCCCATCTCTATGTAGTTTGAGTGAATTCCAGCTTGGTTAGCTACCGGATTTGCCACGTGAGCTGGTGAGCTTATAGGGTCATTGTGTGCGGCGCTATTATTTTTTATTTCAGTGCTACCTTTGATAGTTAGGATATCATCGCCCTCGCCTGTGTAGATATCCATGACATCTGCTTTAGTATCTTGAAGTACGATCTTATCATTGCCATTGCCACTTTTTATTTCAGAGTTATATATACCTGCGCTGATGAAATTTAGCATATCGCCTGTATCTGAATCGCCTGTATCGATATCAACTCTACTAATACTTGCGTCAGTAACATTTATAGTGTCGTCGCCCTCGCCTGTTTTTATAAAGCTATCAGTTCTGCTTCCTGCATACTCGGTTAGATCAGTTGTTCCGTTATTAGTAACATAAGAATACATATCGCTTTTAATATTTACGGTGTCATTATCAGCACCAGTATCTATTTTGGTATTTTTTATAAGCTGATGATTATCGCTTTTTTCGATATTTACAGTGTCGTTGCCACTTCCTGTTTTAAACAAGACATCGTCCAAAATCGTACTGCCAAGGCTTGGGCCAGAATCATCTTTTATAGTAAATACATCATTACCATCGTGGCTTGTAAATCTTGTACCTGTTACGACAGCTCCATTTATATTGAGTGTATCTTGATTTTTCTCTCCACCAGCGTTTCCAAGGTCTATCCTAGTATTTTCTACAACAGCTTCTCTTTCTATGTTAAACACATCGTCGCCATCGCCCATTTTTATAACATCATTAGCATCTTTGTTTAGCCAATTTACACCACTTGAAAAAACAACTTCCTCTTTGATAGTTATAGTATCATCACCATCTTTTGTATCTATGATGGTTTTCATACTATCGCCATTGTCTGGATCAGAATTTACAAGAGCAGGGTTTAAACCCTCTGTAGTCGCATCTATATTTTCTGTGATATTTACATTATCATCATTATCAATGATCTTGCCCTCAGCCTCGCCAGATGTGATAGCAGCGTTGTTTGTAGTCACGCTAAGAGTTACGCCCTCTTTATAAACGCCGTAGTCTTTTATGCCAGGAGCGATATTTGCGCCTAGATCCTCGCTGCTTGCGCCCTCGTTTTGGTTGCCAGCTGTTTGACCGTAGTCGTCAATAACCTGCACTCTAACCTTTACATTTGCGATATCACTTGGTGCCACACCACTTATCGTGCCGCCATTTTGTATCGCAGTCCAGCTATTTCCGCCATCAAGTGAATACTCCATAGCGTTTGAGTAGTCTCTGCCTGCACTTGCACCACTTAAATTTAGCGTTAGATCAGTAGGTGTAGTTGAGCTTGTAGCAGCCGATAAGCCTAGATTATAGACTAGATACTCGTTTGGAGTTGCCTCTCTTGCCTCGCCACTACCATCAAGTGATACACTTAGTGCAACAGGTGTAGCTGGAGTGACTGGAGTTGGTGGCGTGACAGGTGTTACTGGAGTTACTGGTGTAACAGGGGTAGTTGGATTTGTTGGGTTTTGCGGTGCAACACTATCGCCTTCGCTATTGTCGTTATTATCAGCATAACCGCCGATTGGGCTATTAAAAGAGTCAAAAGCTTTGTTTGCATCGGTTAAATTTCTAAAATTTTCATTGATATTTGCGTAGTGACCACCCTCAGCAAAGCTAGCAGCGCCTAGACTTACGCCATCTCCACCAGCTCCACCAGCTGCTGCGTTACCACCGGCTGCTGTCTCTTCAAGATCTGTGATGTTTGCACCATTTAAAAGAGCATTTTGAAGTGCTGCGACCTCTGGGTTAGCACTTTGTGCGTTTGCTACCTCTTTTGGATCAAGCGAGATAGTATCTTCGCCTACTACTGAGACCTCCTTGCCGTCATTTGCAACGATGACTACCTTCGCATCAGCTGAAGTTGTCTTTATGCTCTCGCCCTCGTACAAGCTATCGCCAACTTTTAAAATTCTCTCATTTCCACTTTTATCAACTGCGATCACTTCAGTTTGACCTGAAATTGATTTTATACTTCCTAGTTTTGCTGCCATGTTCATCCTTGTTAAATTTTTTCTCGCATTTTAATGAATTTTATAATTCATGTATATTGTACCCAGGTACAATAAGGCCCTTAAATTCGGCATATGTGACACATATATGACAAATTTACATTATCAATTTATATATGATTTTGATCAAAATGAGGCAAATTTCATTTTATCTATCTTATCTTTTAAGAGAGAGTTAAATTTAACGTGTGCTTTTTGTGATAAAATGAGCAAAAATAATATTTTTTAAATTTATAAAAATATTTTAGAAATTTATTTGAGCTACTTTATTTTTTGTCTATTTGCTTGGTTTGGTATTACGAAAATTTAAAAATGCGTAAAATTTCTTACTAGGAGGATAGCTATGAAAAAGCTAGTTTTACTAATCTGCATTCTAGTTGCTTCGCTCTATGCAAAGCCAAACGTCGTCATCTTAGCCACAGGCGGCACTATCGCAGGAAGTGCTAGTGGCGCGACAAATGCCCAGTACGACGCAGCCCAACTTGGCGTCGATATCCTCATCAAAGCCGTGCCAGAGATAGCAAATTTAGCAAATGTAAAAGGCGAGCAAGTCGCCAACATCAGCTCAAACAACATGACTGATGAAATTTGGCTAAAGCTTGCAAAACGCGTAAATGAGCTACTTACCAGCAAAGACGTGGATGGCATCGTCATAACTCACGGCACCGACACCCTCGAAGAGACCGCCTACTTCTTAAATTTAGTCGTCAAGTCAGATAAGCCTGTAGTTTTAGTGGGAGCCATGAGAAGTGCCACATCTATGAGTGCTGATGGTCCGCTAAATTTATATAACGCAGTAAGCGTGGCAGCTAGCAAAGAGAGCGCAGGTAATGGCGTTTTAGTCGTGCTAAATGACGAGATCAACGCCGCTAGAGAGGTTACAAAAACAAACACCTCATCAGTTGATACATTTAAGTCAAGAAACACCGGCGCCATCGGCAGAGTCTATTATGGCAAGGTCGTTTACAGCACAAAAAGCCTCAAAAAACACACTGCAAATAGCGTCTTTGACGTAAGCAAGCTAGAGACCTTGCCAAGGGTTGATATCATCTACTCACACGCAAATGACTACGGCGATATCGCAAAACACCTGATAGATGTTGGCTCAAAGGGCATCATCCACGCAGGCACAGGTAACGGCAGCATCCACAACAACGTATTTACCGTGCTTCAAGAGGCAAATGCCAAAGGCATAAAAATAGTAAGAAGCGCGATCGTCGGCAGCGGCTACGTGGATAGCAGTAAAAAGATGGATGATAATGGAAATTTCATCACCGCAAGCGATCTAAACCCACAAAAGGCTAGAATTTTACTCATGCTAGCCCTCACAAAGACGAGCGACACCAAAGAAATTCAAAAATTCTTTGACGAATACTAAATTTTACTTGGCTGCCCTGTGCGGCCAAGCTTTAAAATTTTTGATACTTTAGATGTGATAAAATCCTATCAAATTTTAAAAAAGGATCAAATTTGAGAAGCGACATAATCAAAAAAGGCTACACAAGAGCCCCACACCGCTCACTTTTACGTGCGACTGGGCTAAAAGACGAGGACTTTAATAAGCCATTTATCGGCGTTGCAAACAGCTTTATAGAGATTATCCCTGGGCACTTTTTCTTAAACAAATACGCACAAATTTTAAAAGATGAAATTCGCAAAAATGGCTGTGTGCCGTTTGAGTTTAACTGCATAGGCGTGGATGACGGCATCGCGATGGGGCATAAGGGCATGCTATATAGCTTACCTAGCCGTGAGATCATCGCAAATTCTATTGAGACTGTGATGAACGCTCACGCGCTTGATGCGCTTGTTTGTATGCCAAACTGCGACAAGATCGTCCCTGGCATGGTTATGGGCGCTTTAAGGGTCAATGTCCCAACCATTTTTGTAAGCGGCGGCCCTATGAGAAAAGGCCACACAAAAGATGGCAGGCCGATCGATCTTGCGACTGCGTTTGAGGCGGTTGGTAAATTTGAGACCAAAGAGATAGACGAGGCCGAGCTAAGAGATATCGAGTGCAACGCATGTCCAAGTGGGGGCAGCTGTAGCGGTATGTTTACGGCAAACTCTATGAACACGCTTTGCGAAGCGATGGGCATAGCTCTCCCTGGCAACGGCACTATACTTGCACTAACCCCTGAACGCGAAGAGCTCATCAGGCAGGCTGCTCGCAGAATTTGCCAGATCGCCCTTGATGAGAAATTTAAGATAAGAAACATACTAAATGAAAAGGCGATCCGCAACGCACTTGTCGTTGATATGGCGATGGGTGGCAGCAGCAACACCGTCCTTCACATGCTAGCCATCTCAAGAGAGGCTGGCGTAAATTTAGATATAAAAGAACTAAATAAGATCAGCCAAAACATCGCTCACATCGCTAAGATCAGCCCAAGCTTGCCAAATGTGCACATGGAGGATGTCGGCAGGGCTGGCGGTATGAATGCAGTGATAAAAGAAATTTCACGCAGAGATAACGGCATGTTAAATTTAGACAACCTAACAGTTAGCGGCGAAACTTTGGGCGAGCGCGTACAGGCCAGCGACATCAAAGACGAAAGTGTCATTCATAAGGTGGAAAATGCCTACTCGCAAGTTGGCGGACTTGCCATTTTGTTTGGAAATTTAGCCGAGCAAGGCTGTGTCATCAAGACAGCTGGCATCGTTGGCGAGCGTAAATTTAGCGGCAAAGCGGTCTGCTTTAACTCACAAGATGAAGCGATAGCTGGAATTTCAAGCGGTAAAGTAGATAAAGGCGACGTCGTCGTCATCCGCTATGAAGGCCCACGTGGGGGACCAGGCATGCAAGAGATGCTAAGCCCTACTTCGCTCATCATGGGACGAGGACTTGGCGCAGACGTAGCGCTCATCACGGATGGTCGCTTTAGTGGGGCTACAAGAGGTCTAAGCATCGGCCACGTAAGCCCAGAAGCAGCTGAAGGCGGTATGATAGGCTTGCTAAAAGATGGCGACATCATCGATATAGATGTCGATAAATACGAGATAAACGTTCGCCTAAGCGAAGCCGAGATCGCAAAGAGAAGAGCGGAATTTAAGCCAGTCGATAAAGCACTAACCTCTCGCTGGCTAAGGCAGTATCAAAAACTAGTCACAAACGCAAGCAACGGCGCGATATTAGAGGCGTGAAATTTAGTTTAAATTTTAAAAACATCAAATTTAAGCCTAAATTTTAGGCTTAAATTTACTTCGCTCCGTGCCAAAGTAGGCGGTTTTTGCCTAGCTTTGTGTCGATACTCTCTTTTATAATGGAGCAGATATACTCTTTTGAAAGCCCTATAGCCTCCTCTAGGCTCTTGCCCTTTGCAAGGTAGCAAGCAAGCGCCGTTGAGAAAGTGCAACCAGTCCCACTCATCACAAGCGGACTAGCAAGTGGGGTTTTGAAATTTTGCAGTGAGCCATCTTTTCTATAAAGCGTATCTATGCTATTTCCATCGCTCACTCGCTTTTTCACGATGATATCGCAAGGCAGATCTTTAAAATTTCCACCAAAAAGGACGTTTGCCTCGTCTAAATTTGGCGTGGCGACGGTGGCAAGCGCCATTAGCTCTTTTAGCTTCTCTACTGCGCTATCTTTTATGAGCTTGTGGCCGCTCTTTGAGACGCAGACTGGATCAAGCACGATTTTTGCCTTTTGGGTGAGTAAAAACTCATGCACCACGTCCATTATCTCCTCGCTAAAGAGCATGCCGATCTTTATGGCATCAAAGCTAAATTCCTCCGCAAGCGTGCAAAGTTCATCTTTAACAAAGCTAGATTCAAGACAAACTACACTTTTTATCGCGTCTGTGGTCTCAGCAACAAGCGAAGTGACTGCCGTTGCGCTATAGCAGTTTAGCCTAGCGCATGTCTTTATATCAGCCTGAAGTCCTGCTGTGCCGCTATTGCAAGAGCCTGCGATAATTAAAATTTTCTTCATCGTTTTCCTTTTGTAAATTTTGGCTTATTATAAGAGATATTAGTTAATTTTTAGGATAAGAAATTTGAGCCAAGAGGCTCAAATTTATGAAAGTTTGTTTAGATCGTTATCGATCTCGATATATATCGTAGTTGCGTCAAAATTTGCATGCTCATAAGATTTATCTACTTTTAGCTCATTTGAGTCAGATAAAATCTCATCATTTGCGCTATGTTTGTCTGCTAAATTTTCACTGTCCTCAAGGCTATTTGAGCTGTTTTCAGTCTCATTTGTCTGCGTTTTTGCAAACATATCTTCTACTTTTTCATTCATCTGATCAAGTATCTCTGCGTAGTTTTCTCCAAGAAGCGCTCTAAAAAGTGCGTCAGTATCGATGCTGTTTTCAGCACTAGTATCAGCACTTACCACACTACTATCAAGCCATATCGTATCATATCCATTTAGTGATATGTCGCTGCCATCCACTGCAGTGATAGTCGCGCTCGCACTTTGACTCTCACCTTTTATACTCTCTCCGATATAAACCTCATCATCTACGTTTAGAACTCTTACACGGTCGTTTTTATCTATCGCTACAACATCAGATGTGACGCTTTTTACCTTGCCGGCTACAGCTGCCATCTTTATTCCTTACTTTTATTTTTTGATTTATTCTAGTGTTTTTTATTAAATTTGTATATTGTACTTTGGTACAAAGATGGTTTTAAAGGCGTTTTTTAGGAGTAAAAATAGGAATTTAAAAGAAGAATTTGGGCTAAAAAGCCCAAATTTTATACAAGTTGTTTGTTTATATCGTTATCGACATCTATATAGATAGTTTTTGGAGTGTCTGAGCTTGTTTGACCCTCATATCTTGTATATCCATGCTCAACACCACTTTGATTTGTAGCCTCAGTAAATCCTTTTAATGAAACGCTATCTTTGTTGTCGCCGCTTATTTTTAAGATAGTATTTACATCATCAGTGATGCTAAATACATTATCTGCTTTTAAATTTAGTAGCTTAACATCTTGGTTGTCATTGCCATGCTCATCCATGCCAAGCTGGATCTCTTCAAAATTCTTGATCGCATTAGTTAAAGACTTATTATCTATCTTATCAAAGTCGATAGTGCCATCCTTTGCCACTGGACGCATGATAAGCGTATCTGTGCCCTCTCCGCCATCTAGACTTTGAGATAGAGCTGCTCTTGGATTATCAAAGGTAAATACAACCTTATCATTGCCAGCGCCAGCATTTACTAGATCGCCTTTGTTTGCGCCAGTATAGCCACTTCTGCCAGCGTCGATGTAGTCGTTACCACTTCCTGTGGTTATGACGTCGTTGTTATCGCCAGTGATGATTACGTTTTTGCCATTGCCTGTGCGAATTTCATTTTCACCGCGTCCTGCGTGTATGATGTTATCGCCATTTCCAACATTGATGATGTCATTGCCTTCACTTGTTGTGATGACATTGTTATTGTCGTTATTGTCTGCAACTACTCTTGTATTTTTAGCGATATCAGAAATTTGTAGATAGACATCGCTTGCTTTTACATTGCCGTTAAACACTGCTTCGAAATTTCCATTGTCATCAAGCGTTACAGAATTTGCAGTTATGATGTGTCCATTTGCATCTCTTAAAGTGATGCTATCTTTTAGAGCTATGCCTTTTACTGCCTCTTCAAAGTGCTCTTTTAGTGTGTAGCTTGCGCCAACTCCATTTTCACTTAAATTTCCACTCCATGTGGTTTTATTTGCCGCTGCATCGTAGTGTAAATTTGAGTCATTTATCGTTGCAGCTGTTGCGTCGATCGTAAATTGAATAGAGTTGTGAAGTAGCTCATCACCGCCTTGATACTTACCATCGATAGAAATTTTATAAACGCCATCAGCCATCTTGCCAGCGGCATCAAGTCTGTTGTTATAGCCTGTAAGTCTATTGTAGTGATCAGGCGTTACATTGCCTATTGGTTTTTCTATCGCTTGAGATAATAGCTCTCTTGAAATACCTGTATCAACGTTAGTTGCTACAAATCTAACATCGCCAGTGCCCCATGTTATGCCTCTACCACTATTTAAAAACTCACTTACAGTTTGATTGTCGCTAGCATTGCCTGCAGTTGCATCTTCTGGGATCACAGCTCTTAGGTATGGCACAGCGTCATTTGAAACGATCCTTGAGCCATCAGCTCTAAAGCCGTTCTCACTCATATCCATAGTACCCCACAACTTCTCAGCTGAGCGGTTATTTGCATTTGTAGTTGTGTCGTTGCCGTTTTCAAACTGCGTCATAGTTGGAACTAAAATTTCATTTACATGAGTATATTTTGTGCCAGCCTTATCAGTCATCTCAACTTCTATTTTATCGCCTAGTTTTATCTTATGATCGTACTCAAAGCTTAATACACCATTGGTTGGTTTAGTTGTGCCAACAGAGATTATGTTAGTAGTTCCGTCAGCAGTTACGATTTTTATACTCTCGATCTTATCGCCATCCTCATAGTTTTTGAGGTTAAATTTAAGCGTATGGTGTAGTCCCTCGCCATCATTTTCGATGATCTTGATGTTTTCTATAGTAACTGGCGTCTTATCAACTACAAATTCACTAACTATCGTGCTCTTGTCGCCATTTGCAAAGATAGCAGTTGCTTTGATGTTATAGTTACCATCCTCTAAGTTATCAGATGTGACTTCAAATTTACCATTTGAAAATTCACTTTGGCTAAGCTCTTTTGTAAAGACTTCATGTCCATTTTTGTCAAGTACAGTGATGACCGCTTTAGTTGCACTGCTATCTATGCTACCTGTAAATGTCGGGGTCTTATCACTTAGTACTGGTAGTGGCGCATTAGATGAAAATTTATCAGTTTGAGCGATATCATCAGTTGTAAATTTATAATATTTAGTTGCGTCATTTATACCTGTATTTGTATTCTCACTTACATTGCTTGCGTCATTATCTATCGCGTCTATTAAGTCTGTAGCGACATTTATCTTAGTTGATGTTGCATGCGCCTCGTTGCCTACAAGGTCGCTAACTTTAGCTGTGTATGTCGCTTTTGGATCGCTAGTTTTAAACTCAACTTCATATTTGCCATCTATCACTTTGGCTGTATGGCTCTCGCCTGTGCTTGATGTCACAGTTACGATCTGTCCATCTTCTACATTATCCACAGTTCCTGTGATCTTTTGAGTTACTTTATATACATTTCTTGTTACTGTATCTACGTAGCTGTCAAAGTCGGTTGAATTTAGTTTTATGCCACTTGCCTCTGAGCCAAGTATGCTCTCAGGTCCGCCATCTTTTGAAACTGTTAGTTTTAGCTTGCCCCAATAGATGTAGTTTGCATAGCTCATATCAAAGTCGTAGTATCCTGCTTTATCAACGTGTAAAGTTGTAACTGTGGCTCTATTTTCTGAGTGGATAGTGTCATAATCGACCATAGTAACGCCATCAACCTTAAATCTCACGCTATCGTCAGTGCCTTTTGCGTCAAATTTATAGTCCCCTGGCTCAAGATACATAGTGCCTTTTAAATTTACCATCGCACCAGCTGTTGTGTTTTTGCCATTAGGAGCATCTCTTAGGGGATGAATATCGCTACCTTTTGCATTGTCGATAAAATACTCAAGTGCTTTTAAATTTGGAGCTACCCACTCGCCATTTGGAGTTACTTTGTTACCGTCAAGATCGATCTTGCCTATCATATTGTGAGCGCCGTCAAGTCCTGAGACTGTTCCTGCGTCGTTATCAGTGTTATCCCTATCTCCACCTTTACCTTGTTGGAAATTTAACTCTTTTGCTTTAAAGCTTGCCCAAGGTTTGGTGTTATTCATATAGTATTCGATAAAGTCATTTTGCTTCATACCTTTATGAGCATATTCTGTATTTTCAAAACCGCCAGGTATTTTATTTTTAAAGTCTCTTAGCTCAGTGCCACTAATGCCTGGTTCTTTAATGTGGTTAAACCAAAAACTTCCTTTTAGTCCGCTACTCATCTCAGACTCTTTTACAAGGCTCATCTCTGTTTCAACGTTTATAGTTATTTTTGCAAGCGTATCAAGTACAAAGCTACCACTATCAGTTGCAGTCTTGCCATCTCTTCCTGTAGCTGTTATCTCTACTTTATAATCGCCATCATGGCTACCATTTACACTTAACTCATTAGTTGTGAATTTAAATTTACCATCAGCATAATCGCTTGGATTTAGAGTTTTTGTAAAGACTTCGTGTCCGTCCTTGTCAAGCACGCTAACAACCGCTCTTACAGCAGCTGGATCTACTGTGCCGCTTATAGTTGGAGTAGCGTCATTTGTGCGAGGTACGCTTGGCGCGTCTAGGCTGTAATCGCCTTGTATAGTTCCAAAGTTATCATTTAGTGTTTTGATATCAACACTGATTGGAGATATGACTGGTGAGACAGGAGTTACATTGCCTGCGTCATTGCCGTCATTGTAGCCGCCGATTGAGTTCTCTGGAGTTTGAAAAGCCCTGCTTGAATCAGGTAAATTTCTATAATCATCAGTAATGTTTGAGTAGTGACCACCCTCTTCAAAGCTTGCAGCACCTAAGCTTACACCATCTCCACCAGCTCCAGCTGCTGCGTTACCACCAGCTGCTGTCTCTTCAAGATCTGTGATGTTTGCACCATCAAGAAGTGCTTTTTGGATAGCGCTTACATCAGCTACGCTATCGTCACCAAAGCTCTCATTGTGAGCTACGCTCTTGTCTAAATTTAGGGTATCTTTTCCGATGATCGCAATGTCTTTGCCATCGTTTGCAGTTATGACTACTTTTGAGTCAATATCAGTTGTCTGTATAGTCTCACCAAGAAAAATTTCATCGCCTACTTTTAACACTCTTTGTGTGCCGTCCTTTGCAGTTGCGATTACACTTGATCCTTGTGAGATGCTTTTTATAACGCCTATCCTTGTTGCCATATTGTTTCCTTATTTAAAAATTTTGAACGTATTTTAATATCTTGAAAGAGCTTTGTAAATTGTACTATGGTACTAAATTTTGAAATTTTGTAAGAATTTGCCCTAGTTTTGGGAGACTAGGGCATGAAATTTAAGAGTGTAAGACTATTTCGTCTTTTATCTCGATGGTAAATGTCGTACTATCATATGTAGCTGAGAATTCTCTGTATCCTTCAGAATTTACGCCACCTTTGCTAAAGGCTGACATATCTACTTGATCGCCACTTTCGCCATCTATCCTTAGAGTGCGGTTAGTGCCGTTGCCATTTGTGATATTTAGCACGTCATTTATAGTTAAATTTAGTGCTACATTGTTTTCACTGCCACCAAGAGTAAGTTTTTCAAAGCCAGCTACCTTGCTAAAGTCGATATTTCCAGCAAGATCTAGCGTATCAGTGCCTGCACCACCTTGGATGATGATGCCGCCATGCTCCAACTTGCCAGGCCCCCCTTGGAAAGTCATAGCATCGTCATTAACAACTGCATCTTTTCCTATATGTATGATGTCGTTGCCACTACCTAGGTTAATAGCACTTACGCCAGGGCTATACATACCGCCCCCTGCTTTTTCTAGACCGCCATTTAAATTTACAACGTCATTACCATCACCCATTTCTATGCCAGCATTTTTAAGAACAGCACCTTTTTCGATATTTAATGTATCGTCTCCTTTGCCCATTCCTATGCCAATACTGTGACTAACGAGGTTATTATCGCTACTCGTATAAGTACCACCAAGCGTAGTGCCTGCACCAAATGTTATAGTGTCGTTGCCTTCAGCAGTATCTATGCTTAAGCCACCGGATTTGTTTTCGCCATTGAAATTTATGGTGTCATTGCCATTTCCGGTATCTATATCGGCATAGCTTGAAGCGTCAGCCTTGCTTAGGTTGTTACCACCATTTAAATTTATCGTATCGTCGCCGTCTCCATATCTGAGGCCAACCCTATTTGTAGCAACTAAATTTGATATGTTTGCAACCGATGAGACGCCGCTAAATGAACCAATACTAGCTTGATCTACTGTAATATCATCTATAACGATATCTTTAGATGAAAAGTAGTTAGCCCCACCAGTGTATGATCCACCTTTTACTTCAAGATGATCTTGTGCTTTAGCTGTGACGTGATCTCCTATGATATTAGTAAGTTTGACATTTTGCACACCAAGATTGACGTCTGCGGCGGTATTTACACCAAAATTTATCTCTACATTTGTAAAGTTAGAATTTGAAAAATCAATATTGCTAGTTTCGCCAGCTTTTGTGTAGCTAGTTGCTGTATCTAAGCGAACGTTTTCTAGGGTTATGCCATTCCCTTTAGCGGTGTTTTCTCCAGCGTTCATATTGATAAATACATTTTCTACTTTGACACCATCTTTGAAATTTAGAGTATCTTCGCCATCGCCCATAGATACAGTGTTATCATTTCTCCAGTCGTTGGCTTGACCGATAATATTTGCATTGATATTTAGCTCATTAGTACCTGAGGCATCATGTGCGTTGTAGTTTGGATCATTTGTTGTTGCACCAAGATTAATTGAGGCTTTTTTCATAGTTAGATCAGCATTGATATTTACCACATCATCGCCACTATAAAGATCTATCCTTGTACTATTAGCATTTGAGCCACTATTTGCTGTGCCGCTAATAGTAACCTCTTTATCAAAATTTACCACGTCGTTACCAGAGCCGGTATTTAAGTGTAAATTCTCTAAATTTGCTTTTATGCTGACCGTATCATCGCCATCATTTGTATTTAAACTGGTGTAGTTTGCGATATTTCCTTTGATGTCTTTATTTAGCTCGATGTTGTCGTCGTTGTCTATGATCTTGCCTTCAGCCATATTTGCATTAGTTGTTGGTAGCAGATAACTACTACTTGGCGTGACGCTTAGTTTCACACCCTCTTTAAATACAGCAAAATTATCAACCATATCAGTTTTTTGTACGTTGTCGATAGTCATACCTTGAGGGCCAGTGTTCTCACCTTCGTTTTGGTTGTGATGTAGTGGGCCTTTTGTAGTATCTTGTCCGTCGTCGTCAAGCACTTTTATCCTTACTTGCACTTTTGAGATATCTTCTACGTTTACGCTTGGTATTGTGCTGTTAGCATTTAGAGTTACCCAGCTGCCAGCAGCGCCGTTATTTAGCGAGTACTCGATCAAATTTGCATAGTCCTCGCCTCTAGTGCCGCCCATGAAATTTAGAGCAAGGTCTGTTGTCTCGCCACTTGGGCTAACTGGTGTGCCACCAAGGCCTAGTTTATAAACAAGATAGTGTCCGCCCTCGCCGTTCGCTCCAGCGCCGCTCTCTCTTGCCTCACTGTTAGCTGGATCTAAGCTAGTAGTGATCTCTACTGCACCAGGGCGAGGCGTGATGACTGGAGGATTAGCAGGTGAAGGAGTACCTGGGGTTACGGTGACGCCAGGAGTACTTGGTGTGCTCGGAGTTGGTGGCGTTACTGGGATGCTTGGAGTGACAGGTGTAACTGGTGAGATAGGAGTTGTCGTATCTGCATCTGTACCTGCATCGTTATAACCACCTATTGAGTTTTCTGGTGTTTGAAAAGCTCTATTTGCGTCGGTTAAATTTCTATAATTTTCATTGATATTTGAGTAGTGGCCGCCCTCGGCAAAGCTTGCAGCACCTAAACTCACGCCATCTCCAGTAGCGTTGCCACCTGCTGCGTTGCCACCTGCTGCAGTCTCTTCAAGGTCTGTGATGTTTGTGCCGTTTAATAGGGCTTTTTGAATAGAGGCTATCTCTGGGTTATCACTAAGTGCATTTGCCTCTTTATCTAGGCTAAGACTTTCGCCGTTTTGTAAGCTGACTTCTTTACCGTCATTTGCTGCGATCACTGCTTTTGCAGAGCCGTCAGCCTTTAAGGTTTCACCTTCAAAAATGCTATCGCCCACTTTCAAGACTCTCTCGTTGCCACTTTTATCAACGGCTACGATTTCGCCACCTAGGATATTTTTAATAACTCCTAACTTTTGCATCTTAGTGCCTCCCTTTGGATTTTATTGATCTATATCAAGATTTTAGCTAAGAAAAAAATTTAGTTATATTGTACTTTGGTACAATACCCTTAAGAAAAGCCTAAGTTTAGGGGTTAATAATGTGTAAATTTTTTACAAATGTGTGAAAATTTTTATATTTATCTATATAAATTTTAAAATTTTAAGTTTTTGTTCATCAAAATGGTATAGTAGTTGATAAAATAACCCAAAAATGTCACAAAATTTTTTTCATTTTAAACGCATAAATTCTTAATCAAAAAAGCCTTTATCTAGCCTTGTTATCACTAAATTTAGCTCTTTTATATCAAAATGTTTTTTATTTATAACTATCATAAATTTATCTCCACTTGTGACATAAATTTTCTTAAGTTTATCTATCAAATTTTGCAAATTTTCATCTCTTTTTCTATAAATTTTAGCTAGTAGTGACATAAATTTATCACTACTTTTAAAATATTATTAGATAAAAAAATTAATTTTGCTATTTGAAATTTATGCTTTTTCGCTCTTGGCGACTAAGATATACCCACTCTCACTGATGTTTTTAAATTTCACGCCAAGCTCGCGTTTTAGGCGAAGTACGACATTTTGTATAGCAGCCTTGCTTACTTCAGTGCTCTCATAGACAAATTCCTCTATCATCTCGTAGGTGACAAGCTTGTTTAGGTTGTAAGCAAATAGCCAAAATATCTTATTTTGCAAGAAGCTAAGGTATAGCTCGCTGCCGTTTTTATAAATTTTCTCTCTTTTTAAATTTATACTCACCTCATCACTTAGGCGCACTAGCTTCTCATCTCGCTCGAAGCTTAGGCTTATCAGCATCGATCTAAGATCTTTTATATCGATAGGCTTTTTCAAAAACAAGGTCGCCCCCTGCTCATAGCTCTTGATCAAATTTTCATCGCTATCATACGAGGTAAAGACGATAAATTTCTGATGAGGTTTTAGCTTTTTTATCTCATTCATCATCTCAAAGCCATTTAGCACTGGCATGTGAATGTCGCTCATCACGATGTCAAAGCCCTGTTTTTTAAATTTCTCCAGCCCATCTTGCCCATCTTTTGCGCCAACTACCTGACCACAGTATGGCTTAAGTCCAGTGATGATGAGCTCCCTTGCCATCTCGTCATCTTCAGCTACTAAGATAGATACTTTTTTTAAAATTTCTAGTGCCTCTTGCATCTTTTAACCCTTTAAATTCTTATCAAAGCTTAGCTCAAAAATCGTTGGCTTTAGGTTGTGCGCAAGCGTGATGTCGCCATTTAGCTTCTCACGCGCGAGCTTTTTAGCGAAGTAAAGTCCTATGCCGTTTCCTTGCTTTTTAGTCGTATTTAGCCAGGTAAAAATTTTCTTACTCATCTCGTAGCTCACGCCGCCGCCACTATCGTAAACGCCGATGTAGCACTTATCTTCAAAGCTTCTAAATTTTAGCTCTATCACGCGTTTTAGCGGCTCATCTTTGTAGCTCTCAACTAGTGAGTCCTTTGCGTTGTGGATTAGGATTAGTAAAATTTGCTGGATGATGTTTTCTATCTGGCAAACCTTCATCTCTTCAAATCCGCTAAATTTCACGCTTACATTTGCACGGCTAAGCTCTGTGTGCATAAGTGTTATTAAATTTCTAACGCTTGTTTGGATGTCAAATTCGCTCACATTTTCAGCGCTTTTGTAAAAATTTCTAAAAATTTCGATTGTTTTTGAAAGAAGCTCGATCGAGCTTTGCCCTTTTTTTAATAAATTTAAAAGCTCCTCATCGCTTAGATTGCCCTCTTTTTTTAGCATTATCGCCGAGCTTAGCATCAGTTTTAGCGAATTTACTGGCTGGATGAACTGATGACTTATGCCGCTTATGAGCTCTCCAGCCTCGCTCATCTTGGCTCTGTGTGCCAGCAAGGTCTCGTACTCATCTTGCACCTTTTTTATCTTGTTATACATGAAGTTGTGCAGGCTGTTTGCCAAAAATGCAAGTGCGACGAAGGCAAAGAGTAAATTTAGGGCGTTTTTTAGCGCCTCTCTTGTCATGGCTAAAATTTCTTCTTCGTTGTTTGTGCCAGCTCCGATAAACCAGTTCATCGTCGGTATCTCGGCTACTTGGATCAAATTTTGCCCTATCTTTAGACTAGTGATGTCCTCATCTTTTAAAAATAGCTCCTTAAATTTCTCCTCGATCTCTCTTTTAAGCGTCGCATCAGCCATTGATGTGAGTATCTCGCCGCTGTGAGTTACTAAAAATGAGTAAGAATTTGGCGCAAGGCTAAAGTTTTTGATGCTATCAAAGATAGTGCCTATGCGCACGACACCGCAAAGTGCCGCCTCAAATTTCGCGTCTTTTTCAACTGGCACGCATAAATTTAAAGTTGAGTCTTTTAAAATTTTGTGATTTTGCATGAAATTTACGCTTGGGGCATTTGTATTTTTTGTCTCGACATACCAGATAAGCCCCGCTCGCTCGCGCTTTGACATCACCTCTTCTGAGATCTTTTGCCCATCTACAAAGATCTCGCCATCCTCTCTTAAAAGCTGCATGAGATCAAATTCTTTTGCATTTTCTTTAAAGAGCTTTATGAAATTTGCCACCCTAGTATCGTCATCAATGATGCCAGAGTTTTGGATAAATTTTGACGCACGGATGAGTGAATTTAAGCGCTCATCAAGCCAAATTTGAAAGTTGCTAACGATGTTTTTACTAACTGCGATGTTGTTTTTATCAGATAGCTCGATGATCTTTTCTTTTGCATTGTTGTAGCTGTTTAGCCCAAGAAGCACGACAAAGAGGCTTGCTAGCAAGATGATCGCATAAATTTTAATATTTTGTGATTTTAAATTAATACCCATGCGCGCAGTATATCCTAAGTTAGCCCAAAAATAGGGCTAACTAAAATTTATTTTTTAAAAGATAAGAGCTTTGAAACAAGCATAAGTGCAAGCACAACAAAGCAAATGCCAAAGCCAAGCAGCGTGCAATCCGCCATCGACATAAATTTAGAAGACGGCACAAGATACCAGCCATCTGCGTAAAGATCCACTATGCTCTTTTGCAAATCGCTTAGCACCGCGCCATCAGGCACCATAGGGCTGTCATAGCCGCAGTCGCCTGTTGGCATAAACCAGTCAGGCGCCCACTTCTCAAGTGGCAAGCCAAATGGATAGTGTGGCTCAGTCGAGCAGCCCTGCACGCCAAAAGGATCGTCGCCATGCACCGCGTCGTGGATTTTGGCTAGCTTTACGCTATACATTATGCCCTGCACCGCTCCCCAAAAGGCAAAGACGTAGCCAACTAGAGCAAAGAGCAAATTTTTAGGGTTTATGATAGCGATCACACCGCCAAGCGCCATACATAAAAAGGCAAAACGTATATAGACGCACTGCTCGCAAGGAGGCATATAAGCGTAGTTTTGAAAGAGCGAGTGCGCGATAACGACAAGCGCGACGCTTACAAAGACTAGGATCGCCCAAGAGATGCGTGAGTCTTGAAATTTAGCCATTTTTTTAAAAAAGCTCATGTGGCGCCTTATTTTTTAAGAAGCTCTTCGATGAGTGCTGCCATGCCGTCAAGCGAGCTGATTGATTTTGTCATGATGAGATATTTGCCATTTACGACAAATGCTGGCACGCCTTGAATTTTAGCCACGTCATAGCTCTCATCCCACTTTTTAAGTAGCTCAGTCACTTTTGGATTAGCCAGCTCTTTTTCGTAGTCTGCTTTGCTAACGCCAGCAGCCTCAAGTCCAGTCTTTAAAAAGCCCTCAACGTCTTTGCCATCGCCCCAGCGCTCTTTTTTGTCGTGATAAGCCTTGTAGTAGGCAAATTTAGCCTTTTTAAATAGCGAATTTTCATCAAATAAACCAACTCCCTTTGCCTCGTCCATAACGATAAGAACGGCAAAAACCTTGCTCGCAACCTCGCCATAATCGCCCTTTGTCTTTAGGTGAAATGGCTCGTATTTTAGGCCAGGAATTTTCTCAACTACCTTTGGAGTGACGCTCTTGTCGTACTTATAGCAAAATGGGCAAGCGTAGCTGAAAACTTTAACTAGCGTGTTTTGTCCGACACTTAGTGGCTTTTCGAGCTTGACGTAGTCCTCGCCCTCGCTAAATGCACTAGCGCTGATCGCTCCAGCTACCGCAACGGCAAAGATAGCCTTACTAAATTTAGATAGAAAACTCATGATGATCTCCTTTGTATGATTTATTTTGAGTTATTCTACAACCAAGCTCAACCGCACTTTTAACGCTAGAATAAATTTTGGCTGAAATTTATCTTTTTTAAATTTATGATGATGGATTTGGTGATTTTGTTTTTTTATTAAATTTACCGAAAAAGCTCGCTGTGGCTTCCTACTTCAACGCATGTAAGAAGTAAAATTTCGTTTTGTTTTTTATATATCAAGAGCAAGTCTGGCTTAACATGACACTCTCTAAAGCCTTTATAGCTTCCAATAAGAGCGTGATCTTTATATTTTGATGCTAATTCCTCGTTATTTGCTAATTGCCAAATGATATCTTTGGTTAGTTTCTTTTCGCTTTCATTTAGCTTTTTAAAAGCTTTCTTAAAACTCTTTGAATACTCTATCTCAAGCATCAAGGCTCTTTTCAAATTCTTCAAATGTTTTAAATCTCTCTACTTCGCCATTTTCGATCTCTTTGATAGCTTTGTCAAGCCTTGAGACCTTATCTCTTTGCTCAAATTCTACATTTGCCTGCCTAGCCATCTCTTTTATAAGCTCGATAAATCCATAGTCAGCATTTTTAAAATCAATCGTTGTAGTCATCTTATGCCTTTAAATTTTTGTCTTATTATAACTTCAAATTTATAAAAATAATATACGTTATCAATAAAAATTATTATTTACATATTTTAATTATTTGGTTATAATCCGCTCAAATTTTATCAAAATAGGAGTCAAAATGAGACAGTACGAAACATACAAATGCGAGAAATGCGGCAACGAGATCGAGGTTCAAAAAGTTGGCGGTGGCACATTAACCTGTTGTGGCGAAGAGATGAAGTGCGTGACTGAAAATTTAACAGCGATAAATTTGATGAAGGCATTTGCTGGTGAGTCACAAGCTAGAAACAAATACGAGCTTTACGGCGACCTAGCCAAAGAAGCAGGCTATCACGCGATAGCTAGACACTTTTACGAGGCAGCTGAGAACGAGAAATGGCACGCAAGGGCTGAATTTAAGAAATATCACGAGATGATGAACGATCCGATCGATAAGATGGATAAAAATTTACTTGACGCTGCAGCTGGCGAAAACTACGAGCATACGACGATGTATCCAGACTTTGCAAAGATCGCAAAAGAAGAAGAGCTAAGAGATGTTGAGAGGCTATTTAACGCGATCGGCAAGGTTGAAGTTGAGCACGAAAGAGAGTATTTAGAGCTTAAAAAGATGCTTGATGAAGAGGGCTTTTTTGAGAGCGACGAAGAGGATATCTGGGTTTGCGAGGTGTGCGGACACGTTCATAGAGGCAAAAAAGCTCCAGGCGCTTGCCCACTTTGCAAAGCTCCAAAAGAGTATTTTAAGCGCGAATTCTTAGGCTAAAAAGCCAAAAAATTTAGCCAAGGCGCTTGTCTTGGCTAAATTTAATAAATTTAAATCTATTTAAAATAAAAAAGTTATATAATCTCCTTAAATTTTCACAAGGAGAAAGAGATGAAAAAATCACTTTTAGTTTTAGCTACTCTTGGCTTTGCACTAAGCCTAAACGCTGCAGATCTTACAGATACTTGCAAGTCTTACTTCTCAGACATTGACAAAATGGTCGAAGCTTACAAACAAGCTGGTCAAGAGCAACAAGTAAAAATGTACGAAGATCAAAAGAAACAATCAATGGATCAACTAGCTTCTTTACCAAAAGAGCAACAAGACGCTACTTGCAAACAAGCTAAAGAGATGTTTGCTCAAGTAATGGATCAAATGAAAAAACAAGGTCTTTTAAAATAAAACTCCATGTGGCTAGGCTCTCTAGCCACACTTTAAATTTAACTCTCTTTTTTACATAAATTTTGCGTGATCTTTGCAACAGACGGCGAAACTAGCAAAAGCACAGGATATGCCACCACAAAGGCTTTTACATAAGCAGTTAGCCAAATTTTCACAAAACCATCAACAAAGCCAAGATTTAGATACGTGAGCACAAATGACATAAAAAACGCCATAAAAGCTGACATTATAAACGCAAAAACATATCTATAAAATTTTACTGGTATCAAATTTCCACCTAAATTTATTTACAAACAAAGCTACTTGCCTTGCTCGCGTCACCGCCTACGTATGTAGCCACCTTTGGATAGGCACACACTAAAAACTCCTTGCCAACGTAGGTCTTGCTTTTTGCTAGCATGCTCTTTGGCGCTTCGCCCTTTTCGTGCCACGCCTCAAGCGCACCAAGCGGACCCACATCTATGCCGGCGCCGCTCTCACACCGCGTCTATCATCTCGTTATGTAAGATTTTCACATCTTTTAAACTCTCACATCCTGCCTTATCAAGGGCAAAAGCCGTGCTGCCAATGAGTGCTAGTGCGCAAAAAAGTAAAAATTTTTTCATAGCTATCCTAAAATTTTACCTTGCTAAATGAGGTCTCGTTTTTTAAACCAAAGCCATCAAATTCATCTATTAGCCCCGCTCGCTCTTTGGCGTAAGCCTTGTAGTTTTCGCTGTGGCGGTAGCTTTCAAAGCTAGCTTCGTCTTTGTAAATTTCAACCAGCACCCACTTGTTAGGCGCGTCTTTTTGACTAAAGGCAAACTGCGCGTAAGCTCCCTCATCTACGCTTTTTTGCATATATTTTTTCACTAGCTTTTCAAATTTCGCATCGCTCTTTGCCTTAAGGCTTAAATTTGTGATGTGAAAGTAGCTATCTTTTAGGCGCTCTGGGGTTAAATTTTTAGAAAACGCAGCCCGTTTTTTCAAGCTTATAGCCTTTTTGCTAGCCAAAATTTCAGCACTTGCACTTGTAAATTTCTTATAGTGCGCTGAAGCTACGTGCTTTTTATAAGCCGCCTCGTCCTTGTAAAACTCGAGGACATAAAACAGCTCTGGCTTGCTCTTTGCGCTCGCAAAAAATATAGCCTGCGTACCTGGCTCGCTCTTTGAGCTTAGTATATTTTCCCTGCCAAGCTCTTTTAACAAACTCTTGTTATTTGGCGTAACAAGCAGCTCCTGCAAGCTCACTTTAGCCTCCGCCCCAAAGGCAAAAGCTGCCAAAACTGCTAGTAAAAATAGCTTTTTAAACATCAAATTCCCCTTATCACTTCGCCTTTTTCATATCAGCCTTAGCTTTTATCTCTTCTGCTCTGCGCCTTTTAGATCGATCTGTGCTTTTTCAAAGGCTTTACGTACTTTTTCTAAGCGGTTAGAATTTTTGGTGCTAGGGTCATCAGCATAAAATTTCTCTGCCTCTTCAAGCTCGTATTTCTTTTTGCCGTAATTCATTTGAGCGTTTTCTAGGCGCATAGTGGCATTATCCCCACCAGCTAACTTAGCTCTTGAAGTAACCTCTCCAGTAACTGGGTTGCGTCCAATAGTTAAATCTAAATCACGTTTAGCTTGCTCGGCGGTTAAATAACACTCTTTTTTTCCACCCATTAGTGTTCCAGCAATATTGCGAGGTCTATTTTTAGGGTCAGAGCAATCTACTTTAGCAAAAGCACTTAAAGAGAAAGCACTTAAAACTAACGCTATAACTAATACTTTAATTTTCATTTTTTCTCCTTGAAATTATTTTTCTAAAACTCTTTTTACCCAAGCAAAAAGCTCGTCTAGGTCGTAGTCGCCGCCGTGTCCTTGCCCCCAAACCGCTTCAAAATCAACCTCTTTGCCAGCATTTTTAAGCGAGAGAGCAAGCATAGCAGGCACGGCAAGGGCTAGGTCGGTGTCGTTTGTGCCCTGCCTTATGCGGTAAAATTTCGCCGCCTCTTTGTTTGCGGTGTAGTTCATCGCATTCATCATCTTTATGACGCTAGCCTCCGCCATCTCGCCCTCGCTTCGCTCTTTTGCAAATTTAGTAAAGTGCTTTGCAGGCGTTTTGCTGTCGCCAAAAAGGTCGTTTTCAGCATTTTCAAGAGCTAGGCCGTCAAAGGCAACTGGCGCTTTGGCACGTTTTAGCGAGGCGATGAAGTCTTCTAGCTCAAACGTATATCCAAGCGAGCATCCCTGCGTGTCAAGAGTTATAAATTTAGGCGTGAGCGTGCTTTTGTCGCTGCTTTTTGTAGCGGTAAATGCCCTTTGAAGCAGTGAGTTTATATACTCCTTGAAGCTACCCTCGCCATTTTCATCAAGGCTTAGCGTATGGCCTTTGGCATCTTTTAAATTTAGCGAGTTTAGATAGGCTGGGAATTTACTCTTTAGCTCACGTGAGAGCTCTTTTTGCGTGGCGTTTAGCTCGCCTGTGATCATCTTTGGCTTTTTGCTCCTGTCGTTAAAAGAGCCCGCGTCAAGACTTGCAAAATCAATCCTTTCAAATTTATCCAAATCCCCAAACATCCACTCATACGCCTCGTCCTCATGCTCTAAATTTGTAACAGGGCAGTAGGCTGAGACGGCATAAATTTGATCGTCCGCCTTTGCAGCGCCTAGCTCGTCAAGATATGGCTCATACTCTTTTGCGTTTGCGCTAGCGCCAAGCAGTGCCGACATCGCGCCGCCTGCACTCGTGCCGTTTGAGATGATCTTATTTGCGTCGCCTGGCATAAATTTATCGTTAAATTTAAGATATCTAACGGCCGCTTTTAGATCGACTATCGCAGCTGGGGCTTTGCCGATGAAGCGCTCGCCATCTTTTAGCGTCCTGCCTCTAGCGCCAACGCTAGCCACGACGTATCCTCTAAGAAGCGCTTCAAGGGTGGCATTTGGCTTTTCGTTTTTGGTTTCTGGCTTTTGCGGTTTGGCTGGCATGTAGCCGCCTATGCCGTTTGGCATAAAGATAGCCGTAGTTTTATCGTCAAATTTACCCTCTGGCACATAAAAATTTAGCACCTCATAGTCGCTCGTTGGCTTTGCCACATAGACTATGCCCTCATAAGCTCTAAATTTAAGCGTTCTCTCGCCAACTTGCACGCTTTTTAGCTCAAATTTCTTTTCATCAAATTTAAGCTCGCCACCAAAGCAAACACCTACTAAACAAACCCCTAAAATAGCAACTCTAACGCATTTCATGATCTGCCTTTTTATTTTGTCCTACTTTTGCTTTAACGCCTAGTTATCTTTTGGCTCGTATTTAACAGCATAGTCAAATTTTGGCTTACTTAGGCTAAACTCAAAGCTATCTCTATCGACCGAGCCAACGCAGTAATGGCTATCATAAAGGCGAAGCAAAAACTCCGCCATCTCTTCACTCGTGTGATACTTTTTAAACGCCTTGTCGTAGTCGTAGCTCTCTTTGCTAGTTGCCACCATGCCAAATTCTGTCTTTGTGGCAGCTGGGGCCAGCACTTTTGCTTGCATCTTTGCCTGCTTGTCCTGTGCTAGCTCGTGGTAAAGTCCCTCGCTAAAGGCACTTACGAAAAATTTGCTAGCGCAGTATGTGACGGCGTTTGGCACGATCTTGTAGCCGCCTATCGAAGAGATGTTTATAAGCTGCGTATCTTTGTCTTTATATTTTTTCGTAAAGAGCGTTGAGAGCGTGACAAGTGAGATGATGTTTAAATTTATCATCTGCGTGATTTTTTCTAAATTTTGCTCACCGACCTTGTTGTAGTCGCCAAAGCCAGCGTTGTTTATAAGCGCTTTTAGCTCAAATTTTTCTAATTTTTGCCAAAGCAAGAGGGTATTTTCTTGTTTTGAAAGGTCGCAAATTTCTATCATGACCTCTACATCTGCAAATTTAGCTATCTCGCTTTTTAAATTTTCTAAAAGCTCCCTGCGTCTTGCAACAAGGATCAAATTCTCCCCGCGCCTTGCAAATGCCTTTGCCGCCGCCGCTCCTATGCCTGAGCTTGCCCCAGTGATCACTATATATTTTTTCATTTTGTAAATTCCTCCGGACTATAAATTTTTACACCTTCATTGTGGTCGTCTTGCGCTACTTCCACGATCACTTTAGCGATATCAGCTGCCTTCATCGGACGATACTCGTCAAAAAAGCCTTTTGGGATAAATTTAAACGCCTTTATCGCCAAATACTCACCTAGTCTAAATTCTTTCCTATCAGCCTCGATAAGTGGCAGCCTAGCGATATGAAATGAGCTATATCCAAGCTCTTTTATCTTTGCTTCTGCTTGACCTTTTGCCTTTAGGTAAAACGAGCCTGACTTTCTGTTTGCCCCTGCAGCCGAGAGCAAGACAAAGCGTTTTGCACCGCACTCCAAGCCAAATTTGGCGAAATTTATCGGATAGGTCACATCGACTTTGTAAAACTGCTCTTTGTGCTTTGCCGCCTTCATCGTAGTGCCAAGCGCGCAAAAGACGTCATCAGCGATAAATGGCACCTCATCTTTAAAATCATCAAAATTTACTATCTTTACTTCAAGCTTTTCATGAGTAAATTCTAACTCATGCCTAACGAGAGCGACCACCTTGTTATAGTGCTCACTCTCGCATAAATCTTTTAAAATTTCACTTCCTACAGCGCCGCTGGCTCCTGCTATAAGGGCGACTTTTTTCATGTTTATCCTTTGTAAATTTTGGATAAATTCTATCTCGCTAAGGCAAAAATTTCGCTTATGGCCTCTTTTGTATAAATTTGCTCCAAGCCCCTGCTCTTGGCGTAGTCATAAACTAGCGCCATGATCTCGTCTAAATTTGACTCATCAACGCCGATCTCTATGAGGCTTGTTGGTGTGCCGATCTTGCTAAACCACTCTTTTAGCTTCTCTATCGCCACGTCTGCGTCATCTACGCCAAAAATTTCTTTGCTAAAGCGCTTAAATGCCTTTAAATTTCTACTCTTATACCACTTCATCCAAGCTGGCATAACCACACTTAGCCCAGCCCCATGCGCACAATCAACCACCGCACCTATGGCGTGCTCGATCATGTGATTTGGATATGAGTAGCCAGCCGTGCCGACGTAAGTTAGTCCATTTAGCGCCATCGTAGCAGCCCAGGCAAACTCGCCTCTAGCGTCGTAGTTTTCAGGCTCTTTTAGTAAAATTTCAGTCGTTTTCATGACCGTTTTGATATTTGCTTCGATGTATAAATTTATGATCTCAGGCTGGATGCTCGCCGTAAAGTAGCCCTCGATGCTGTGAGCGATGATGTCTGAGGCTGAATAGACCAAGTACTCCTTGCTAACGCTTGCTTGAAGAAGCGGATTTATCACCGATACTTTTGGGTAAAGACAAGCGCCGTGCATGGCAAATTTCTCTTTTGTGGCTTCATTTGTGACCACTGCGCCGCCGTTCATCTCTGAGCCAGTTGCAGCAAGCGTTATGATGTCAAAGATCATAAGTGCTTCTTTGGGACAATTGCTAGTAAAAAAGTCCCAAACGTCGCCGTTATATCTAACTCCAGCAGCCACCGCCTTGGCGCTATCAAGCACCGAGCCACCGCCTATGGCTAGCACGCTATCGACACCTTGCTTTTTAGCTAAATTTATAGCCTCATTTACCTTGCTTAGCACTGGGTTTGACTTCACGCCGCCTATCTTGCAAAACTCGATGCCATTTGCGCTTAGGCTCTTTGTGGCAACGTCAAAAAGTCCGTTTTTCATGATCCTATCGCTGCCGTAGATGATGAGCGTCTTTTTTACGCCAAATTCTTTCATGTATTTGCCGATGTTTTGCTCTTTGTCTTTGCCAAATTCTATTTTAGTAGGGTTTAAAAAGCTGAAATTTTGCATAGTTTTCTCCTTGTTTGCTTTTGTGATTTGGGATAAATTTTAGTTAAATTTTCTTATTTTTAGCTATTTTTATCTGCGCTAAATTTAGAAATTTCTTAGTCTGATAGGTAGTTTTGATGTGATCTTATCTGGATCGAAGCTATTTTTTGGATCGCCCAAATTTCCAAAATTTTCGCCAGTGTTAAAGAATTTTTGTAAGAAATAATCCCCTCTATAGCCAAGCTCGTAAAGTAGCCCTGACATCTCAGAGATATCCTTTTCGCTTAGCAAGTCCGCATGCACGGTCGTTCTAACTTCAAATTTAAAATTTATCTCTATGAGATATTTTAGCGTGGCAGCAAATTTCTCATATAAATTTGAGCCAGTGATGCCGATAAATTTCTCTTTTGGAGCTTTAAAATCAAGCGCGATGTAATCAATCAGCTCCTCATCTATCGCCTCTTTTAAGACGTCACAATACGAGCCGTTAGTATCTACCTTTAAGCTAAAACCGCGCGCCTTTACCTCGCGTGCTAGCCTTAAAAAGAGAGGGTTTGCTGTGCATTCGCCACCGCTAAAGACTATGCCATTTAGCTTGCCGACCCTGCGGTCTAAAAAGTCGCAAACTTCACTAAAGCTTATAGTGCCATTTGACTTTACGACCTCGATGTTGTAGCAGTATCCACAGCGCATATTGCACCCTGCAAACCAAATGACAGCTGCCACTTTGTCTGGATAGTCAAGCGTCGTAAATGGCGTTATACTAAAGACTCTTTGCAAGTTTTTGACCCCTTTTTTAAATTCAAAGGCACAAGGGGCGTGCCTTTGGCTTGCATTTTAGTTTATTTTTTTAAATTTATTCTTGTTTTTTGGCAAGAAATTTATCTCTTGCAGCAACTCGCGTATTCGTCAAATTTTATTCGCTCTTTGTGCTCACCTTTTTTGCCGAGGTTAAAGCTCTCAACTGGTCTGTGATAGCCCATAACACGAGTATAGACCACGCATCTTGTGCGTTTATCTTGCACTTTTTCTAAAATTTCTTTTTCTGTCATTTCCTCTCCTTATTTGGATTTTTTCTTCTCTTTTTCTATAAGCTCTGCATCACAAAGTGGGCAAAACTCATGCTCGCCAGCTATGTAGCCGTGTTTTGAACAGACGCTAAATACCGGCGTTATCGTGATGTATGGGAGTTTGTAGTTTGAGATTATACTCTTTACAAGCTCTTTGCAAGCTTTAGCCGAGCTTATGCGCTCTTTCATATATAGGTGAAAGACGGTGCCGCCAGTATATGCGCTTTGTAGCTCATCTTGCAGATCAAGCGCTTCGTAAGCGTCGTCTGTGAAATTTGCAGGTAGCTGGGTTGAATTTGTGTAGTAGATATTATCGCCCTCGCCTGCTTGGATGATGTCTGGATAGCGCTTCTTATCCTCTTTAGCAAAGCGGTAGGTAGTGCCCTCAGCTGGTGTGGCCTCAAGGTTGTATAAATTTCCACTCTCTTCTTGAAAAGTCCTTATCTTATCACGTAAAAAGCCAACCATCTCAAGGGCAAATTCTCGTCCAAATTTAGTTGAAATGTTCTCTTTGTCGCCAGTAAAATTTCTAAGTAGCTCATTCATGCCATTTATGCCGATCGTGCTAAAGTGGTTGTTAAAGTGCTTTAGATACCTAGCTGTGTAAGGATAAAGCCCTCTATCATACATCTCTTGGATAAATTTACGCTTCTTCTCTAGGGTTGATTTAGCTAGGTCTAAAAGATAGCTTAGTCTGTTGTAAAGTGCGACCTTATCGCCTTTGTAGTTATAGCCTAGGCGGGCTAAATTTATAGTCACAACGCCTATCGAGCCAGTCATCTCAGCGCTTCCAAAAAGACCGCCACCTCGCTTTAAAAGCTCTCTTAGATCAAGCTGCAATCGGCAGCACATAGAGCGCACGTGGCCTGGTTTGTAGGCGTTTTCGTTTTCTATCTTGTTGCCATTTTCGTCGTAAGTGTATTGCGAGCCGATGAAATTTTGAAAGTAGCTTGAGCCCATTTTTGCGGTATTTTCAAAGAGCACGTCGGCTACTTCACTATCCCAGTTAAAATCCTCTGTGATATTTACAGTTGGTATAGGGAATGTAAAAGGCTGCGAGCACTTGTCGCCAGCTGTCAAGACCTCGTAAAATGCCTTGTCTATGCGTGCCATCTCAGGCTCGAAGTCCTTGTAGGTCATATCGATCAAATTTTTCCTGCCACGCTCGTTTGCTTTTTTCAAAATTTTCTCATCTTTTACATTTGTAAAGAGGTGTATGTCATCGCTCGTTGGTATCTGATCTCTTAAGTCGCTTGGGCATGTGATGTCTATGGTTACGTTTGTAAATGGACTTTGTCCCCAGCGCGCAGGGACATTTAGGTTAAAAATAAAGCTAGTGATCGCCTTTTTGATCTCGGCGTCGCTTAGATCGTCTTTGAAAACGTAAGGCGCAAGGTAGGTGTCAAAGCTAGAAAACGCCTGAGCACCCGCCCACTCGCTTTGCAAAATTCCTAAGAAATTTGCCATCTGATAAAGCGCCTCTCTAAAGTGCTTTGGTGCCTTGCTCTCGACCCTGCCACGAACGCCGTTAAAGCCCTCATTTAGCAAGGCTCGCAGGCTCCAGCCAGCGCAGTATCCTGTAAGGCAGTCAAGATCGTGGATATGGTAGTCGCCGTTTCTGTGCGCTAACCCCTCTTCTTTGCTATAAACAGCGTCTAGCCAGTAGTTTGCTATGACTTTGCCGGCGGTGTTGTTTATAAGGCCTGCGTTTGAGTAACTTGTGTTTGAATTTGCAGAAATTCTCCAGTCTGTGCCGTTTATATACTCATTTATCGTTTGGGTTGAGTTTATATAGGTCGTATCTTCGTTTAGGCCTAAAATTTGCTCGCGTTGGAGCTTGTGAGTGTGGCGGTAGAGCATGAAGCTCTTTAGCACTTCAAAATGTCCGCCATCAAATAGCTCTTTTTCTATCGCATCTTGGATGTCTTCGACTGTTATCGCACTTGATTTTTGAAAGATATCTTGGACTACATTTGTAAAAACTTGCTCGTCATAAGCTTTATTTTCGCTGGCAAATGCCTTTTTTATAGCATCTACTATCTTGTATGCTACAAATTCTTGCCTTGTGCCGTCTCGCTTTAAAATTTCACGCATCACTTGCTCTTTTCTGATTGTTTTTTTGATATGGAGTTCAAAAGTATAGGACAAGAAAGCTTAAAAGATAGATAACTATTTTCTTTTGTTTAATAATATTTATCAAAAAATATAAAATTTTAGAGAGTTTTATTAAGTATATTTTTACGTATTTTAGGCATTTTTAACTAAAATTTTATTATTTTTACTTAAATAATTATTTTAATTTTAGTTTTTAAAAATATAGTATTAAAAATAATGAGATCCTAAGGAAGACTTAACGATATAAATTTTAAAATGATCTTAATCATATACTAATAAATGATATTTTCATATAAAGGCAGTGCACATGGTTATTGGGCTTTATTTAAGACACATAAAAGCATATGAAGGTATAAACTTTATTCCTATAGGGTATAAGTTAGATTTTAACTTTATAAGTTATATTGGTAAAAATGGAATAGGCAAAAGTTCTATTCTTGAAGGATTTGATAGCTTCTTTAATGAAAAAATCTACAACATTAATAAAAATGCAACTTCACCTGGAGAAAGAAATAAACCATTTTTTGTTCCAATTTTTTTAATTAAAAAATCTGATTGTATTTTTCCTGCTCATTGTATAAAAGATATAGATAAACTTAATGATTTTTTCTGGAATATAAAATCGTTATCCGGAAGTGCTGATATTAAAGGCTTTAAAAATATTAGGGATGATTTATTAAAACAAGGTATAACTAAAGAAGAGTATTATCTGCTAATGATCGGTGAAGAATTTATATCAAACAGTAGCCCAAAAATATCTTTTGGAACCTTCACTATAGCGCAAGAATTTCTCAGTAAAGTACTTGATAATAAGAATATAAACATAACAATATCAATATCAACAGAAGAAATTCAAGAGCACAAGAGTGAGCTCGCCAAAAAATATAATAAAATTCTACAAATCATAAAAGATCATTACTCATATATATATTTTCCAGTCGAACTTAATATAGAAAATTTTACAAAAATAGAAACAACAGAAATGCAAAAAGTTTTTGGAAAAAAACTAAAAAAAGAAATAGAAAGTATGTTGTCTGGTATTAAGCTAGATGGTACAAATGGAATTAATCCAAGGTTAGATAATTTTATTAAAGAAATACAAAATAGCCTACGTAATAATTATGAGTATAAAACAGGACAGCAAAGAAATAATAAAATAACAAAAAATGACATAGTAAATAAAATAATTGAAGCATATTTTCAAAAAAGAATTTTGTATAAAAATAATAAAAAAATTAGTGAATTAAGTGCAGGAGAAAAAAGACAAGCCCTGATAGACATAATATCCGCATTTCTAATAAAAACAGATAGAGATTCAGCAACAATTATAGCAATAGATGAACCAGAAAATTCACTCCATACTTCTGTTTGTTATGAGCAATTTGATAGATTGAATAAAGTTTCAAAAAATTGTCAAGTGTTTATTACTACTCATTGGTATGGATTCTTGCCTATCCTAAATGAAGGCTTTGGTCATTTTTTAACAGAAAAAGAAACAAAAACTAAAACAGAAAAAGAAACAAAAACTAAAAAAGAAATTCTTTTTGACACCTATGATTTATATGACTATAAGGCAAGAGTAAAAAACGATATACAAAAAAGTAAAAATGAAATTCCTCATGATTTTAATTTAAAAAGTATAAATGATTTAGTTCAAGCCATATATTACTCGCTATACTGTGAAAAACCGTATAACTGGCTTTTGGTAGAAGGCGTGAGTGAAAAAATATACTTTGAATATTTTTTTAAAGATGAAGTGAAAAATAATTTAAGGATTTTACCTCTTGGCGGAAATACAAAAGTTTCAGAAATTTATGAACACTTAGAACTGCCTCTAAAAAAAGAGGATGACAAATTAAGAGGAAAAGTATTTTGTCTAATCGATACAGATAAGATAAGGCATAAAGAGTACATTAAAGATGGAAATAAGCACTTAAAAATTAGAAGATTATGCAATATTGGAAACGATGAAACACGATTATATACACTTGAAAATTCAGATACTACTCAAACTGATATAGAACAATCTTTAAATCCTATAATTTTCAAAGAAACAATGGAAAAATTGGATAAATCAAACAAATATCAGATAAATATACAAAAAAATAATGGAAATACAAGTTTTATTGATAATTTAAAAAGTATTGATTTAAAAAATTATTTTGAAGAAAACGAGGGATCAAATAAAATTAAATTTGCTGAAAAATATGTAGAAATATCTAAAGAGAAGGAAAATAATGAAAAATTTATTCCAACCTGGATATTAGAAATAAAAGATTTTTATAAAAAATAAAGCATCAGTTGGAGCACCGATGCTTTATTAGCATTACTGACACCCCTCACATTCGATCGAGCGGTCAGCTACGTCGTTTAGCTTTTCGCTATCTGGTGACTCAGAGCGTAGATAGTAGGTTGATTTTAGTCCAAGCTCCCATGCAAGCGTGTAAATTTCACTTAGATATCCGCCGCTTGCTTTGTCTAGGCTCATAAAGATATTTAGACTTTGACCTTGATCGATCCATTTTTGGCGGATCGCGCCTGCTTTTATCAAAATTCTCTGATCAAGCTCATAAGCTGGCGTGTAAAACTGCCAAGTATCAGGGCTTAAATTTGGCACGACATTTGGGATCATACCACTTAGGTTGTGCTCGAACCACTTGCGTTTATAGACTGGCTCGATGGTCTGAGTAGTGCCAACAAGGATCGAGATCGAGCTAGTTGGAGCGATCGCCATTAGGTAGCCGTTTCTCATGCCGTCGCGCTTAACCTTCTCTCTTAGCTTGTCCCAGTCGCAGACATTTTCGTCAAATAGCCCACCTTTGTCGTTTAAAAGCGCTTTTGCGTTCTCGTTTGCGGTGTCTATCGGCATGATGCCTTTGCTCCATTTTGAGCCTTCAAATTTTGGATAGATGCCCTTTTCTACGGCTAAATTTGAGCTAGCATAGATGGCGTTGTAGCTTATGTTTTCCATTATGCTATCAATGAGCGCCAAGTGCTCATAGCTGCCCCATTTTACGTTTTTCTCAGCTAGCATTTGCGCTTCGCCCATGACGCCAAGGCCGATCGAGCGAGAAGCAAGGTTTGTGTGTTTTACCTTTTTGTGCGGGTAGAAATTTAGGTCTATAACGTTATCAAGCATCCTGATAGCTATCGGTACGACACGCTCGATGTCCTCTTTGCTGTTTATCTTGCTTAAATTTATACTTGCAAGGTTGCAAACTGCCGTTTTGCCCTCGATGCTCTCTTTTTCTACGATGAAAATTTGCTTGCCTTTTAGGCTATCAAGCGCACTAAGCTTTTTGGCTTTTTTAGTTATGCCACTATCGACCGTGACGTCTTCTTCTTCGTCAAATAGCTCCTCGCCGCCATCTTCATAAGTGATCTTGATCTTATAGTAGTTTGGTGCTGTGTTTTGGAAAATTTCGGTGCATAAATTTGAGCTTCTGATGATGCCTTCGTGGTCATTTGGATTTGCTTTGTTAGCATTGTCTTTAAAGCATAAAAATGGCATGCCCGTTTCAAAATAGCTAGTTAAAATTTTCTTCCAAAGCTCTTTTGCAAGGATGGTGTTTTTCTGGATATTTTCGTCGTTTTCATACTCTAAATATCTCTTCTCAAACTCCTCGCCGTAAAGGTCGCAAAGGTCGCTTACTTGAGCTGGGTCAAAGAGGCTCCAGCGGCCATTTTCTTTGACACGCTTCATAAATAGGTCGTTTATCCAAAGTGCAGGGAAAAGCTCGTGCGCACGGCGTCTCTCTTCGCCTGAGTTTTTACGAAGATCGAGAAAATCGCTCACGTCCATGTGCCAAGGCTCGATATAAACAGCGATCGCGCCCTTTCTAGTGCCTAGCTGATCGACCGCTACTGCGATGTCGTTTGTCACTTTTAAAAATGGTATGATACCGCCAGCTGCGTTTTTGTGTCCGTCGATACTGCCGCCCATCGCACGTACCTTGCTCCAGTCCCAGCCGATACCGCCGCCAAATTTTGAAAGTAGCGCCATCTCTTTGTAGCTATCAAAAATGCCCTCGATATTATCAGGCGTGCTGCCTACGTAACAGCTACTTAGCTGGTGGCGTGTAGTCCTTGCGTTTGAGAGCGTTGGGGTGGCTAACATCACTTCAAATTTAGAGATGAGATCGTAAAATCTCTTAGCCCAGCCTTGGCTGTCTAACTCGTTTTGCGCAAGAAACATAGCGATCGCCATAAACATGTGCTGTGGCAGCTCGATAGGCATACCGCTCTTGTCTTTGATGAGGTAGCGATCATAAAGCGTCTTGATACCAAGGTATGCAAACTGGAGGTCGCGCTCAGGTTTGATGTATGCGTTTAGATCCTCTAAATCGTACTTCTCTTTTAGCCCAGGGATGATGCGGCCTACTTTTTCGCCCTTTGCGAGGTAGTCTTTTAGGTGGTTGTAACCGTTAAAGCCAGTCACTTTGTGATAAAGGTCGAACAAAAATAGCCTTGCAGCGACAAATGTCCAGTTTGGGCGGTCGATGTCGATCTTATCAACTGCTGTTTTTATAAGAGTTTGCTGAATTTCCTCAGTCGTTATCATATCTCTAAACTGGATTTTCGCATCTACCTCAAGCTCGCTAAGACTTACGTTGCTAAGCCCCAGAACCGCTTCGTTTGTGTATTTTTTGATCTTGCTGATATCAAGCTCTTCTGTTCTGCCATTACGTTTTATAACTTTCAAAAATATCTCTCCGTTTTAAATTTTAATTTGAGATTTTATCCAAAAAGATATAAAAACTCTCTTTGCCAAAAACTACTCATTAAATATAAAATTTACAGCCAAAATGAGAAAGATAAAGGCTTTTAAAACTATCGTTTTTTTAGTCTGAGAGAGCGACGAAGGCGTTAAACATGATAAGCTTTTGTGTTAGCTTTGGCGCCCAAAAGTTAAATGCGCCAACATTGCCGATAAATTTTGCTGATGCTTGTAAAAGCTACTTGAAAAGTGTTGCTACCAGCTGATAAATTTTGCGAGCTAAATTTAATGTGGTTTTGTGTTAGGGTAGTTGCAAGAGGCTAAATTTACCCCTTGCGTTTAAATTTATTTGCCAAAGACTCTAGCAAAAATTTTATCTACATTTTTGGTGTAGTAGTTGTAGTCAAAACACTCTTTGATCTCATCTTTGCTAAGGCTCTTAGTTAGGTCCTCGTCGTTTAGCAAATTTTGTAAAAATAGGCTGTGACCTTGCTCGTCAATCGCTTTTTTGCCCTCTTGCAAGTCCGCCCAGACCTTCATGGCGTTGCGCTGAACGATCTTGTAGGCATCCTCTCTAGAAATTCCACGTTGCGGCAGCTGCAAAAGCACACGTTGCGAGAAGACTAGGCCGCCTGTTAAATTTAAATTTTTCATCATATTTTCTGGATAGACGACTAAATTTGCTATCAAATTTTTGATACGAACCAGCATAAAATCAGCCGTGATAAACATATCTGGCAGGATAAATCTCTCAACTGAGCTGTGGCTGATGTCACGCTCGTGCCAAAGGGCGACGTTTTCAAGAGAAGGCGTGACGTATGAGCGTAGCACCCTGCAAAGGCCTGTGATATTTTCGCTAAGGACTGGATTGCGTTTGTGCGGCATAGCACTTGAGCCCTTTTGTCCTGGGCTAAAGTACTCCTCCGCCTCGTAAACTTCGGTTCTTTGGTAGTGTCTAATGGCAACTGCGATCTTCTCACAAGTAGAAGCCAAGATAGCCATGGCACTCACCACGTGGGCATAGCGGTCGCGCTGGATCACTTGATTTGACGCTGGAGCGGCTTTTAGACCTAGCTCTTCGCATGTTAGCTCTTCAAATTCCATCGGAGCGTGGGCTAAATTTCCCATAGCGCCTGAGAGTTTGCCGTAGCTGATCGTATCTTTTGCGTCTTTGATGAGCTTTAGCGCTCTTGCGATCTCGTCATACCAGATGGCAAGTACGAGGCCAAAAGTTATCGGCTCGCCGTGGATGCCGTGGCTTCTGCCGACCATGAGCGTATGCTTGTGCTCGTTCGCTCTGTTTTTGACCGCTCGCATAAACTCCTCTACGTCGCTGATGATGAGCTCTAGGCTCTCTTTCATCTGAAGTGCGACGGCTGTGTCGATGCAGTCGCTTGAGGTCATGCCGTAGTGTACGAACCTGCTCTCCTCGCCAAGGCTCTCGCTGACGCTTGTTAAAAATGCGATGACATCGTGCTTTGTCGTCTTTTCTATCTCGTCGATACGAGCTATCTCAAATTTAGCGTTTTTGCAAATTTTCTCGCAGTCGCTGTCGCTTATGAAGCCAAGCTTATTCCAAGCTTTAACAGCAGCTTTTTCTACCTTGAGCCAAGCGTCGTATTTTGCTTGTATGCTCCACTTTTCAGCCATCTCTTTGCGTGAGTATCTTTCGACCATTGTTGAACCTTTTATGTTAGTTTGCTTTTGTCCTGAAAGTATAAATTTGGCTTTTTGAGCCAGAAATCACGTCGTGTAATTTCTCTAAATTTAAGTTTTGATTATATAAAATCCGGGCTGAAATGTCGGTTATGCGCTTATAAATTTGGACTTAAGATAGCTCGCTCGTTTTTCAAAGGATCATTTTTGCCCTACGTAAATAAATTTATCATTACTGCAGATCATCAAAAAGCCTACGAAATTTTGCTGAAAAATGGCTTTAACATGAGCCAAACCCAGCGCCTCATCGATAAAGGTAGGCTGATCTGTGGTGGCAGTGTCGTGAGCGAGAAAAATGCCATTTTGTGTGGTGATGTCTTTTTGATCGACTATGAGGCCAAGCCAAAAGGACTAAGGCCGATCTTTGAGTGCGAGAGCTTTGCGGTATTTGACAAGCCAAGTGGCGTGCTGAGCCACCCAAATGGCAGACACTGCGACTACTCGCTAAATGATGAAATTTACACACTTTTTGGGCGAGATGCGAGCGTGGCACATAGGCTAGACTGCGAAACAAGCGGCGTAATAGTCGTTGGCAAAGATAGAAATTCTACGATAAAGCTAAAGAAGATCTTTGAAAACAGAGAGGTTTCTAAAAGTTACGTCGCGATGGTGCAAGGCAAGATCGAGCGAGAATTTACGATCGATGCTAAGATGGATCTTGCAAACAACTACGACGATGTGAAAATGCGAATGCAAATTTGTGAAAATGGAAAAAGTGCGGTGACTAAAATTTTGCCGATAAGATATTTTGACGATATCGATACGACTTTAATTCGAGCTATCCCGCTCACTGGCAGGCAACATCAAATTCGGTTGCATTTGTTTCATGTGAAACACAAGATCATTGGTGAACTACTTTATGGTTTGTCGCGTCCGCAGATCGAGAAAATTTTAGATAAAGAGATGAGCGAGAGTGAACGGATAAATTTAACCGGAGCAAAAAGGCTATTACTTCACTCAGATGAAATTTCATTTAAATTTGATGAAATTTTTTACAAGATAAAAAGCGAATTTGACGCCAAGAGTGAGTTTTATAAATTTGCAAAAGAAGCAAATAATCAAACTATTTAAATTTCAAAAAGTTTTTCTAGCAAAAATAATCTATAAAAATTTTTCCTAATTTTGCTTTTAAATTTGACATAGAATTTCCATTAAAAGATAGAATTAGATTTTTAGTGTCGCCACATTGTGATTTAAATTTTGGCAATCGACTTTGCGTTTTTGTTTTCCACTCACAAAATTTCATGCCAAATTTTTAGAATTTATTTTAAAGTTTTATTTTCCTCTTTCAAAACTTTTAGGATCAGCCCAAGCCCAGCGCTAGCAACCAGCACTATAAAAATTATCTCAGAGATATCAAGAGCTGTCATTTTTTACTCACGTTAGTTTTATCGTTAGTTGGTTTTTCTTCTGTTTTAGCTGCACTCTTATCGCTAACGTTAGCTCTGAATTTAGGATTTTCATTTCGCTGTTTTAGCTGTCCACAAGCAGCACTTATATCAAGTCCTTTGCTCTGTCTGATCGTGCAAGTGACACCATGATCCCTTAGATATTCTTGAAATTTTAGCATGCTAGCAAGCTCAGGCCGTCCAAATTCACTACCTTCATGCGGGTTAAAGTAGATCAAATTTACTTTTGCCTTGATACCATGCAGCAGTTTAACCAGCTTTTTCGCATCACTAACACTATCGTTTAGGTCTTTAATAACAAGGTATTCAAACATCACACGCTTTCTCATATCGATAGGAAATCCCCTAACAGCATCCATAACAGCCTCGATATTATAGGCCTTATTTATTGGCATCAGGCGACTTCTAAGCTCATTAGTAACAGCGTGCAGCGATATAGCCAGCAAGACCCCAAGGTCCATCTCGCCAAGCTTTTTTATCTGACTGCCAAGGCCACTTGTTGATACGGTTTGACGGCGTGGCGATATGGCTAGACCCTCATTAAGAGCTAAAATTTTAATCGCTTTACTAACGTTAGCAAGGTTATCAAGCGGCTCGCCCATACCCATATAAACGACATTTATGCGCCTTTCATATGGTATATTATTCTCTCTTTTTATCCACAAAATTTGCCCCACAATCTCGCCAGCAGTCAAATTTCTAACAAGTCCGCCCTTTGCTGTTAGGCAAAAAGCACAGCCCATTTTACAGCCGACTTGCGAACTAACACAAACAGTGTAACGAGCATGGCGACTAACCTTACCATCCTCGTCGCTAATCTCCTCTTTCATCGGCAGCAAAACGCTCTCTATCTTTAACCCGTCTTTTAACTCAAAAAGATACTTGATCGAGCCGTCGCTACTTTGCTCAAATTTCACACATTTTAAAGGATCGAGATAAAATTTCTCGGCTAGATCCTGGCGCATATCCTTTGGTAAATTTAGCATTTGGCTAAATTCAGTAGCATTTTTTTTATACACCCACTCATAAATTTGCGTCGCTCTAAAAGAGGGAGAGACCAGCTCTTTTAGCTCTTCGATACTAAGATCAAGCAAATTTTTCACATATTTTCCTTTATATATTTTGTTAGTAGCTCTTTGGCCTTTGTGTGATTTTTTATAAAATCAGCATGCGCATTTTCATCACAAAAATTTGTCGCTACGAAAATTCCATAAGCTGGAATTTTAAAAATTTGAGCCACTTTTAGAACAGAAAAAAACTCCATATTTTCTAAAAAATAACCTTTTTTAAACATTTTATGAGCCAAATTTTTGTCTGTCGTTATGAAATTTGATGAATTTGTTTTGATAGTTCCACGTGAAACGATAGAAGAAATTTCACACTCGATAGGCGAATAAGATCTATTTTCTATGCTAGAAATTTCAACATTTGCCCCAACCGAGCTTTCATAAATTTGCAAAATTTCACCATCTTCATAAAGACCTGCCGAGCCAACAAAAACTATCTTTTTTGGCATCTGGTATAAATTTCGCTCAGGATTCTTTGATAAATTTTGGCTCAAATTTTGCAGTTCAGGGTTTGATGAGTTTGCAAATTTAGCCTCGATCTTTGCAAGATAATGTGGGTCAATATTTTTTAAATTTACGCCCTTTTCATCTGCTCCCACGCATGATCTTTTTTGCAAAAACTTTGTCAAATTTATCGCCATATCGACTAGCCCCACACCCATCGGCAAGGCAAAGTCAAAAATTTCATTTTTTCCAGCGGATATAACTAACATCAAAGCCTAACCTCAACGCCGTTTGCTTTGAGATACTCTTTTAGCTTTTTTATCTCTATCTCGCCAAAGTGAAATATCGAAGCAGCAAGGCACGCATCAGCCCCAGCCTCAAAAGCATCTTTAAAATGCTCCATTTTCCCCGCACCACCGCTTGCGATAGTCGGTATAGAAAGCGCGCTAAATATCTTTGTTAGCTCCAAACTAAAGCCCTGCTTGACGCCGTCGTTGTCCATAGACGTTAGTAAAATTTCCCCTGCTCCGCGCGACTCGACCTCTTTTGCCCAAGCAAAGGCATCTTTTTTGGTATCGATCCTGCCGCCATTTATAAAAACACTATAACCATTTTCGATCTTTTTAGCGTCGATCGCCACGACAACACATTGCGAGCCAAATTTCTTAGCCGCTTCGTCGATCAAATTTGGGTCTTTTATCGCCGATGAGTTTAGACTCACCTTGTCGCAGCCTGCATTTAAAAGGCGAGAGATGTCGTCGATCGTGCGTATGCCACCTCCAACGGTTAGCGGTATAAAAAGCTTGCTTGCGACCTTTTTTACGACATCAACAATCGTATCACGGCCAAGGTGAGAGGCTGTGATATCCAAAAAGCAAAGCTCGTCAGCGCCCTCGTCGTTGTATCTTTTAGCTATCTCGACTGGGTCTCCAGCATCTACAAGTCCTACGAAATTTACACCTTTTACGACCCTACCGTCTTTTACGTCGAGGCATGGGATTATGCGTTTTGCGAAATGATTCAAATTTATCCTTTGTCTATCTTTCTGGCTGCTACCTCAAAGTAGGGCAAACTCGCCCAATTTTCTCGGTTTCCAACTATGTAAATAACCTCTTTTGCCCTTGTTAGCGCCACGTTTAGCAGGTTTGGCTTGCTAGCAGCCCACGCCCTAGCGCCCTTTGTCGCACCGCCTAACACAAAGACGATAACATCAGCCTCTTTGCCCTGCATAGTGTGGATAGTGCCAGCACCTTTTAAATTTCTACAAACATCCTTAAATGGCGTTATTATCCTGATGTTATAATTTTGGCTAGCTAGCTCACCTGCCAAGAGTTCTTTAACCACCCGACCTTCGGCTTTGTTGTAGTTGCCTATCCACTCCCCAGAGCTAACGTCTATCCACTTTGTTTGCACGTTAGTGTTTGCAAATTTACTAGCCCCATCTCGCCCAAGTATCATCATATCGTCATATGTAGTCTCGTTTGAGATATCAAACATAGGGTTAGCGCACCTTCTATGCACAATGAGTGGCGAGCCAACCCAGATACTCTCGCCACTACCTTTTATATATGTGCCGATCTTTTGCGCTTTGTCGGCTCTTAGCTGTACTGATGATTTTAGTAGGTTAAACTCATCTTTTGCCTCGCAGTAACTAAGGATTGCGTTATTTAAACTAACAGGTAGTGTTACGACTGGCTCAAGTTGAAGCGGATCGCCGACCACGACAGCCATCTTTGAGCGAAGTAGTGCGCCTAACGCGTTAGTTAAATTTGCCTGCCCTGCTTCATCTATCAAAAGCATGCCTATATCGCCATTTAAAAGGTCTTTAAAGGTGTTATTAAACGAGGCAAAAGTCGAGCTAACAACTGGCATTAGTAAAAATAGCCCCTTGATGATCTCACGTCTATGTTTTGCATCAAGGCCATTTTTCTCTGCCATCTTTTCATCGTTAAAGATAACACTAAGGGCACGCAAATTTGTCCTGACAGCCTCTTTGCAGGCAAATATCGCTGCCTTGTGTAAATTTAGTGCCTCTTTAAAAAGCTCTATCCTAGCCTTAAAAAGCTTTGTCTTGTGAAATTTCTGATCTATGCCAAATTCCATCATAAATGGCATACCCTTTTGCATCTCTTCGTTGCTCTGGCTAAAGCTGCCGTTTAGAAAGGTATCTAGCTCCTCGCTCCTACCAAGTATCTTTTGGCGTCTAGCAAAGTCGCTTTGCAGCCTTTTGTAAAGATTTATCTTAGTATTTAGCTCTGCTGCCCTGCTCTGCTGCCCTGCTATCTCGTTTTTTAGCTCATTTAGCCTTGCCTCGTTTTTCTCTTTGCTCTCGCCATTTTGCCTGCTAGCTTTTAAATTTTGCTCAGCTATCTGGCGGTTTATCTCGCCGACCTTTAGCGCCTCGTCATTATACTTTTCAAAGGCCTCTGTCTTAAAGATTTGCTGAAAGGCAAAAAATGCTGGCTTTTGCGGTAAATTTAAATACTCCTGCAAGGCCTCATTTTGACTAACAAGCCTTGTTAGCTCGCTAAATTCAGCCTTTTTAGCGCTAAGCTCGTCACTAACGCTAGCAAATTCGCTCTCAAGCGGAGATAAAAACTCCTCTATCTGCTTAGCTGAGTTATAGCTCTCTAGTCTTCTATCAACATCAGCTAGCTCACTTTTTAAGCTCTTTAGCTCCTCTTCTTTGATCCTGATCTCACTAAAAAGTAAATTTATCTCGTGAAGTGCAAGGTTAAATTTCTCCTTTGCCACGTCAAAGTCATCTACGCCCTCACCCACTGCAAGGTACTTGCCAAGCCCCATCAAAAAGCCATCTTGCTCCAAAAACTCGCCGTACTCACTTGCGATCTTGTCAAACTGGCTGTGAGTTGGCTCGATCTTTACGCCGTTAATCGCATTAAAAACAAAATTTGACTTGTTTTGCTTTGAGCCAAGCGCCACGCAAAATAGCCCCCAAGCTGGCTTTGAGATAAAGGACTTCTCGCCATATTTACTCTTTTCATCAGCCGAGAGCAGCCTTGTGGCTATAAATTTAAAATAATCAATCTCGTCCTTATAATCCCCTATGCTCTTTAACTGGCTTAGCTCCTTGCTTAAAATCTCAACCGCGCCGTTATTGCAAGAGCTAACGACCATCTCGTAGCCTTGTAGCTCGTCATTTAGCCTAAAATAAAGCGCCTTTTCATCGCTGTCATAAACTGGCTCAAAGATATCATGCCTGCTCATTTGCGCGAGTTTCATCGCCCTAAGCGTCACCACTTCAGCCATCACATCCTTTAAAAGCGTCGTTTTTCCAGTGCCTGGAGCGCCATTTACGCTGTAAATTCCACCATTTCCATCTTTAAATTTCTCAATTATATTGTTTAGAGCCATTTGCTGTGAGAAATTTAAGGCAAAATCACTTGCAAAGGCCGATCTTGGGTAGCGCTCAGCACTAAAAAAGTCCCTAACCGCCCTTTGATTTAGCTCATCTCTAACATCAAGCCGCTCAAATTTATTCTCACCGCCCTCGTCTAAAAACTGATCCGTTAGCTCGTGCGTCCTGCCTGACTCATAAAATTTGATAAGCAAATTTATATCATCTATAAAAAAGCTATTTAAAAGGGTGTCGTTCTCTTTAAAATTTGGATCAGCGATCCTTACTTCAAGCCTGATCACGTCTTTACAAAATGGTGTCTTTAGCGAGCTTTTTAGCTCCTCATGGACTACTTTTACATAGTCGCTAAGCCGCATTTTCTCTTTGTGGATAGAAATTTTATCCTTGATGTGCTCGCACTCTTTGTTAAAGTCATTTTGGCTGATCTCTTTTAGGCGGTTTAGGCGCACCATCGCCCAAAGAGCCGTTGGGATGAAAAGCTCATTTGATGAGTTTGGCGTGAAAAATGAGCTTAGCTCATCATCTAAATTTGCATCTTTTAAAGCAAAATTTTGCTCATTTTTGCAAAATACTAGATCGCCAGAGAGCTTAAGCTTATAACAAAATGCCTTTTCAAAGCTCGTTTGCTCAGACCTCAGCTCATCTAAAATTTGCTCTTTTTCAAATTTCACCTTTGCTAGCTTTGATATCGCAAGAGCGAGCAAGTCAGTCTCAAAAATGCCGCCATAAATCGAAATTTCTACACCATTTTTTAAAAGTGACCTGTCAAATGCTCTTAAAATTTGCATAAATTTCTCATCGAAATTTGCGATCTCAATATCCATTGATTTTTTAAATTTGCTATTTGTCTTTTTTGGCTCGTCTAAGGTTTTTGGCTCTAAATATTGTGATAATAAAAAGTATTTTAAGGTATTTGCCCTACTCAAATTTGCGCCTTATTTTGTTGTTATTTAGCGATTATAGTCCATTTTATATATGATTAAACTAAACTTGTAATCATAGTATAAGTAATCTTTGGCTAATATCGCGGCTATGATAAAGGCAAAAAAGCACTTTGGACAGAATTTTTTACAAGACAAAGCGACACTAGATAAGATCATCCAAGCGATACCCAAGGACGTAGAAAACGTCGTTGAGATTGGGCCTGGCTTAGGTGATTTGACATTTAGACTTTTGCAAATTTACAAGACGACCTCTTTTGAGATAGATTGTGAGCTGTTTCAAATTTTAAAGGTCAAATTTGCAAATGAGATCCAAAATGGACAATTAAAACTTTTTTGTAAAGATGCTTTAGAGCAGTGGCAAGAAGAGGGCGGACTAAGTAGCGAGAACTACTTTTTGGTCGCAAATTTGCCCTATTACGTTGCTACGAAGATGATACTAAATGCGATAGATGACGAAAAATGCCTTGGGCTTATTGTGATGATACAAAAAGAGGTTGCTCTTAAATTTAGTGCAAAGAGCAAGGATAAAGAATTTAGCGCTTTATCGATCCTCGCATCACTGCAAGGCAGGTGTGAGCTTTTGTTTGACGTGGATGCAAAGCTTTTTAATCCACCTCCAAAGGTCACATCTTCAGTCATCAAACTACAAAAAACAAAAAAGATTTTTGGCAAAGACGGGATTTTCAAAGATGCAAAACAATACGAGGCTTTTAAAGCATTTTTAAGAGCCGCGTTTGCTTCGCCAAGAAAGACGCTTTTGAAAAATTTATCCACAAATTTTGACAAAAAGGCGTTAGAAGAAATTTTTGAAGACCTAGGTTTAGCTCAAAATTTACGTCCACACGAGCTAGATGTCGATTCTTATCTAAAAGTATTTGAAAGATTAAAGGAAGATAATGAACGACAAAAACGAAGAGAAAGTTGTAACTAACCAAAGTAAAAACAATAAAAGACGAAGATTTAGACCAAAAAATAAGCCAAAACAAGAGGGCGAAACTACCGAGCAAACCTCACTAGCAAGCAAAAGCGTGATAGATAACTTCTTTGCAGCAGAGCAAGCTGAAAATGAAGCGCACGCCGAGCCAAAGAGTCAAAATCCTCGCCCAAAAAAGCAAAGAAACAACAAAAATCAAAACAAAAATGGCGAAAATAATAAGCCAAAAGAGCAAAAACAGCAAAAAGAAAAGCCAAAACAAGAGCCAAAAGCTGAGGCTAAAAACGAGGCAAAAGAGCAAAAAGAAAAACCTAAAAAGGCTAAAAAACCAAAGAAAAACTTGCCTGCAAAGCTAAATGGCAACGAGCAGTGGCAGCAAGACATCGCAAGCGCGATGGAGGCAAACAAAGCCACTCACGAGCTAAGACTTGAGCCACTAAAATATCTAAATTCAAGCGAGCATAAAATTCGCATAACACCACTTGGCGGTCTTGGCGAGATCGGCGGCAATATGACCGTCTTTGAAACAGAAACCAGCGCCATCATCGTTGATATCGGCATGAGCTTTCCAAGCGAGAGCATGCACGGCGTGGATATCCTCATACCAGACTTTGACTACGTTCGCAAGATAAAAGATAAGATAAAAGGCGTCATCATCACTCACGCACATGAGGATCACATCGGCGCGGTGCCTTACTTTTATAAAGAGTTTAAATTTCCTATCTACGCCACACCGCTTCCGCTTGGCATGATAAATAATAAATTTGAAGAGCACGGCCTAAAGCAAGAGCGCTCACTCTTTCGCTCAGTCGAAAAGAGAAAACCATATCTTATAGGCGACTTTGAAGTCGAGTGGATACATATAACCCACTCTATAATCGACGCCTCAGCACTTGCGATCACGACAAAGGCTGGCACGATCATCCACACAGGCGACTTTAAAATCGACCACACGCCGATAGATGGCTACCCAACAGACCTTGGCAGACTAGCGTATTATGGCGAGCGTGGCGTGCTCTGTCTATTAAGCGATAGCACAAACAGCTATAAAGAGGGCTTTACAAAGAGTGAAAGTAGCGTTGGCAAGACCTTTGACGCGATATTTTCAAAAGCAAAAGGTCGCGTCATTATGAGCACATTTAGCTCAAACATCCACCGCGTCTATCAAGCGATCGAATGGGGGCTAAAATACAACCGCAAAGTCTGTGTCATCGGCAGATCAATGGAGCGAAATTTATACACAGCTATGGAGCTAGGCTACATCAAGCTTGATAAGAAAATTTTCATCGACGCAAACGAGGTTGGTAAATTTAAAGATGACGAAGTACTTATCGTCACTACTGGCTCTCAGGGCGAGACTATGAGCGCGCTTTACCGCATGGCGACAGATGAGCACAAATATATAAAGATAAAGCCAAGCGATCAGATCATAATCAGCTCAAAAGCTATCCCAGGCAACGAAAACAGCGTCTCAACGGTGCTAAATTTCTTACTAAAATCAGGTGCGAGCGTCGCTTACCAAGACTTTAGCGAGATCCACGTCAGCGGTCACGCAGCACAAGAAGAGCAAAAGCTGATGCTTCGCCTGATAAAACCAAAATTTTTCTTGCCAGTGCATGGCGAGTACAACCACATCGCAAAGCACAAAGAGACAGCCATTAGCTGTGGTGTGGATGAGCGAAATATCTATCTAATGAGCGACGGCGATCAGATGGAGGTTTGTCAAAAGTACCTAAAACGTGTAAAAACTGTAAAAACTGGCAAAGTCTTCATAGATAATCAAATAAATAAACAAATTTCAGACGACGTCGTGATCGACAGACAAAATCTCGCTGAAGCAGGTGTCGTCATGATAATCGCTCAAATTTCACGTCACGGCGCAAAGCTCATCAACAAGCCTCGCGTCATCAGTTACGGCCTTGTGGGAGACAAGCAAGACGCTGAGTTTAGAAAAGAGATGGAGGGCGTGCTAGAGCAATACCTAAGCAACGTCAAAGAGGAGCTTTTGAAAGATAGCAGGCTGCTTGAGTCACAAGTGCGTCAAGTGATCAGAAAGCACATATTTAGAAAGGTCAAAAAGTACCCAACTATCGTGCCGATCATCTATCTAATGTAAGGGAAATTTATGCAGACAATGAACCAAATCGCAGCTAGAGTTTTAGAGATAGAAGCAAACGAACTTTTAAGACACGCTAAAAATTTAGCCATAGAAGACGCTGTAAATTTGATATATAACGCAAAGGGCAAGGTCATAGTCACAGGCGTAGGCAAGAGCGGTCATGTGGGCGCAAAGATCGCTGCTACGCTTGCAAGCACTGGCACGCCAAGCTTTTTCTTACACCCAACAGAGGCTATGCACGGCGACCTTGGCATGATAGAAAAGGACGATGTTTTGTTAGCCATTAGCTTTAGTGGCGAGAGCGATGAGCTTATCAAAATTTTGCCTCACGTAAAGCGTTTTGGCGTGAAAATCATCGCAATGGCAAGAAGCATATCAAGCTCGCTTGGTAAATTTAGCGACGCGTTTATCACTACCGACGTAGAGAAAGAGGCCTGCCCACTAAATGCCGCCCCAACAGCATCAACCACGCTAACGTTAGCTCTTGGCGATGCGTTAGCTGTTTGTTTGATGCAAAAGCGCGGCTTTAAAAAAGAGGACTTTGCAAATTTTCATCCAGGTGGCAGCCTTGGCAAAAGGCTATTTTTAAAGGTCAAAGATGTGATGAGAAGCGAAAATTTACCGATAGTTCGCTGGAATGCAACACTAAAAAGTGCGATCGATACGATGACGCATGGCAAGCTTGGCACGGTTCTTATCGTTGATAAAGATGGCGTGCTAAATGCCCTTTTAAGTGACGGCGATCTTAGGCGTGCGCTTATGAGAGAGGACTTTGACTTAGACGAGCCAGCGATGAAATTTGCAACACTGCATCCAAAAGAGATAGATAACAAAGAGATGTTAGCAGTAGATGCGTTAGCCCTCATAGAAAAGTATAAAATTCAGCTTCTAGCCGTCGTAGAAAATGGCGTTCCTGTGGGCGTTTTACACATCCACGACCTTGCAAATTTAGGACTATAAAATGGAAAAAACAAGACTAAACAAATTTATCTCACATAACACAAACTACTCACGCCGTGAGGCAGATGAGCTGATAAAAGCTGGCAAGGTTAGCATAGCAGGGCGTGTGGTTAGCGACCTTGCTACGAGCGTAGACGAAGATGACAAAGTGCGTATAAATGGCCGTTTGATAAAGCTGAAAAAAGAATTTACAGTTATCGTTTATCACAAACAAAAGGGCGAGCTAGTTAGCAAGAAAGATGACCGCGGACGAAAAACGATATATGACACGTTAGATAAGAAATTTGCCAAATTTGTTAGCGTAGGACGCTTAGACTACGCAAGCGAGGGGCTACTTTTACTAACTGACGCCCCAGCGATCGCCACAGCGCTAATGAATAGCGACTTAGAGCGCGAATACTACCTAAAGGTAAAAGGCGAGGTAACAAAAGAGGTGATAGAAGCTATGACAAATGGCTTTTTCGCCAAGGACGCCACCAAAGGCGCTCACGCAAAAACAACTATAAAATCAATGGAATTTAAGCCATTTCTAGCCTACAAAGTCTTTGGCTCAAGTGGCGGCTATACAAAACTAAAGGTCATCATCAACGAGGGTCAAAACAGGGAGCTTCGTCGCTTCTTTGGCTACTTTGACCTTGAAGTGATGGATCTAAAACGTGTTAGTTTTGGGCGTGTTAGCCTTGATATGCTAAAGCCTGGTAAATGGCGCTATTTCGAAAATAGCGAATACGAAGACCTAAGAGACTTTTTAAAGGTTAATAACGTTAGATACTAACATTTTGGCTTGTTTTTCTAACGAAGAGGCAAATTAAATTTATAAAAATGAAGAAGAAATGAAAAAGATTGTTCTTTTATCTGTGATCTTACTTACTACTGGCTTCTCTAAAGATCTTTTTGAGCTTGGGCTTGAAGCTTACGATAAGGGCGAGTTTGATAAAGCCGCCAAGCAATGGCAAAGAGGTTGTAATGATGGAAATATTGATAGTTGCACTAATTTAGGAACTTTATATGAAAACGGTCAAGGTGTGGCGCAGGACTATAATAAAGCAGCCGCCTTGTATAAACACGCTTGTGATAGTAAAGATGCTATTGGTTGCTATAATCTAGGTGGTTTTTATGAAAGAGGGCAAGGAGTAGAGCAAGACTATACCAAAGCTGCCAAACTATACAAAAAAGCTTGTGATGGCAATGTTGCCCAAGCCTACCATAATTTGGGAGTTTTATATATAAACGGTCATGGCGTAGAGAAAGACTATTATAAAGCAGCTCAATTATGGCAAAAAGCTTGCAGTGACAAATATAGCATAAGCTGTTATAATTTAGGGATTTTATACAATATTGGTCAAGGTATAAAACAAGACTATTATAAAGCAGCCGATCTATACAAACAAGCTTGTGATGATGGAGTTAGTGATAGCTGTTCTAGTTTAGGAATTTTATATGAAAACGGTCAAGGCGTAAAACAAGACTACAGCAAATCAGTAGAATTGTATGAAAAAGCTTGCAATAATGGATACAATCGTGGTTGTTTTAATTTAGGAGCTTTTTATCTAAAAGGAAAAGGCGCAAAACAAGACTATCACATAGCAAAAGAATATTTTGGTAAGGCTTGCAAATTAGGGTTTCAATCAGGATGCGATTTTTACAAAAAATTAAACAAATAGCGCCTTAATACTAAAAACAACCCAGTGAGCTCTAATAAATTTATATCTTATTTTATAAAAAGTAGGATCTTTATAGGTTTTATGAGCATTTCTCCGCGTGCTGCGTAGAGCAAGACCTCTTTAAAGTAGTTGTCGTTTATACAATAGGTGTGAAATTTATACACTAACATTAGGCTTGTTTCTCTAACAAAGAGGCAAATTAAATTTATAAAAATGAAGAAAAAATGAAAAAGATTGTTCTTTTATCTCTGATCTTACTTACTACTGGCTTCTCTAAAGATCTTTTTGAGCTTGGGTTTGAAGCTTACAACAAAGGCGAGTTTGATAAAGCCGCCAAACAATGGCAAAAAGCTTGCGACGATAATGTTACTCGAGCTTGTCATAACTTAGGAGTTTTATACGAGGATGCCAAAGGCGTAAAACAAGACTATCGCAAAGCAGCCGAGTTATATAAACGATCATGCTATGGTGGATTTGTTGGTAGCTGCCTAAATTTAGGTGTTTTATATATAAAAGATCGAGGGGTAGAGCAAGACTATAACAAGGCTACCGAGCTATATAAAAAGGCTTGCGACGGCGATATCGCCGAAGCTTGCCATAACTTAGGTGCCTTATATGCGCTAGGCAAAGGCACAAAGAAGGACTATGACTCGGCAAAAAGATACGTTTTTAAAGCTTGCGCTCTAGGTTTCCAAGATGGGTGCGACTACCTTAATAAAATGATTGCCGCAGATGATAATGATGAAAAGATTGAGATCATATTTAAAACTATGATTAAAACGATCAATCATCTAAAACAAATCGACTAACTTCGTAAATTTATATCTTATTTTCTGAAAGTAGGATGTTTATATATGGATTTAGCAGTGTTTCGCCACGTGCTGCGTAGAGCAAGACCTCTTTAAAGTAGTTGTCGTTTATGCCGTAAGTGTGAAACTCATACGCCCCTATGCCGTATCCCATCGGCGTGATATCGATCCTCGAGTACCAAGCATCTTGCGCTAGGATGTAGCGGTTTGTATCTCTTGAATAGACATATAGCTTGATCTTATCTTTGCTCTTTTGCGCCATATACCAGATGAAAGAATTTGTGATGTCGTTAAAGAAGTAGATGTCGCCATTGGGCATGATCGCCTGGGCTGTGTCGTTGTTATCAGCTATGAGCGTTCTGCTCTCATAACATATAAATTTATTTGGAGTAAGCTGTTCTATGGGCTCAGACTTACCGTTATTTAGTACTAAAATTTTATCGTCGCTTATATCGGCATTATAGGCGAGCACGGCTAAGACTAGAGCCAACAAACAAAGAGAAAAAATTTGCTTTATCAAAATAAAAATCCTCTTAACAAATAGTATTTGAGCACGTAAAGCGAGCAGATCAGCACGCAAACACTTAGCCAGATCGATGAAAATTTAAGCTTGTGCGAGTAGTTTGTCTTTGTGATGATCTCCACAAGATATGGCATAAGGCCGTAAAAAATGCCCAAAAATAAACTGCCCCAGATGAGGTAGCCAACGTAATAATAGTCGCTTCTTAGCATGCAGTATGGGCACTTGTGATTTGGCTGCTCATAAACGTAAAGACCAAAAAAGTAGGTGATAGCGTAGTAGCTAAGCACTAAAAATAGCAAATTTGCCACAAAGCTTGCCATGCTTTGCTTTAAGAAATTTAGCGCCAAAATGACAAAAAATAGCACGAAAAAGGCACTCACTAAGCCAAAATTTGTATAGCCAAATGGCAGCTTTGGAGCTTGAAAAGTGACAGAACAGCAAAAGACTGGCACTTTTAGTGGGATATTATAAAAAAACGAAATTTCTATGCCAAGCTCGAGCAGTATCATCACAAAAAGGCAGATAAAAATGGCATATTTTTTCTTTAGATATGGGAAATTTAGAGCCTGCAAGTCGAGCCTATTTATAACTAGCCAGATACCAAGTCCAAAGATGAGTAAAATTTTAGTGAGCATCAAGATGCCACCAAATTTATTTGAGCCGATCACACCAGCCGAGCACATAGCCCCTGGCACGATGTCAGAGAGCTCGTTTAGACAAAGTGCAAAAAATATAAACAAAACGATCTTTGTGCAGACGCTAAAGAGCAAGATCGTATTTACAAGGTAGTTTTGCTTCTCAAGTGAGTATTGAAGCGATGTTAGTGCGTTATAGTCCCACGATTTCACGATCCTGACGACATAAAATAGCGAAATACTCATCAAAACTAACAGCACAAACTCCGCTAACAAAAAGGCGATAACGGCGTTTGATAAAAATACACTCATACTATCTCTCCATTTTGCAGGCTAACAACTCTATCTGTGGCGCTTAGCTCGTCAAAAATGCTATCGTGAGTGGCAACTATAACGCTTTTTTTAAGCGCCTTAAATGACTCTAGTAAGCCTAAAAACGCACGTGCGTTATCTCTATCTAAATTTGCCGTTGGCTCATCAGCCAAAATGATATCCGCATCCATTGATAAAGCCCTAGCCACCGCACATCTTTGGCGCTCGCCGCCGCTTAAATTTGATACGTTTTCATCTCTTTTGTGAGCGATGTTTGCAAGCTCAAGAGCCCTTTTTATCATCTCTTCACGCACGTTCGCCTTGAAATTTGTTAGAGCAAACGGAGCTAACAAATTTTCATAGACGCTTAAACCCTCTATGAGGTTAAAATTTTGAAAAACAAGCCCAAGCCTTTTGTGCCTAAACTCGGAGCAAAATGCGTCAGGCAGCTTTGCTATGTTAGTGCCGTCTATCAAAATTTCCCCGCTAGTTGGCTTTTGAAGTAGGGCGATGAGCGAGAGTAGGGTGCTTTTGCCACTTCCGCTAACGCCTTTTAGTATGACTAACTCGCCGTTATTAACATCTAAATTTATATTTTTTAGAGCACAAAACTCGTTTTGTTTGCCTTGGTTATAGACTAGGCTAACGCCTCTAATGTTTATCATTTTAGCCCCTCATTTATGTCGCCACACGCCACACGCCACGACGGGATAAGCACAAATGCCAAAAATGGTATGACGCCAAAGACGAAGATCAAAAAGAGCTTATCAAACTCCAAAATAGGCGTGAAATTTGTAAAATTTAAAAGCTCATCGCCTAAAAATATCCCCTTTAAAAACGGCGCATTTAGCACAAATACAAAGAGATAAGCTAACATAACGCCAAGCAAAAATGCGCTAACGCTAACAATGAAATTTTGTATAAATTTTAAAAAAATGATCTCTTTTATACTAAAGCCGATACTTCGCAAAATAGCTATCTCACGCTTTTTACTGCCGTAAGCAAGTGAAATTTGGTTTTTAAGTAGCACGAAAAATATTAGCATAACACTAACATAAATACTCATAAAAATTCCACCCTTATAGTAGTAAAGGTGCCTAATGTTTGCCACCTCGTCTTCTATGCTAATGGCAAATGAGTTTGGATATAAATTCTCTATCTTTAATGCCACTTGGCTGATCTCGTCGCTATTTGGCACATCGACATAGAGCTTTGTGTATTCTTCATCTTTTAAATTTAAGATAGCTCTTAGCGTTTTTGGGTGCAAAAATATCGCGTTATTTGTGATAAGTCCGCTTTGTTTTGGCATGGTTTTTACTATCTTTACTGGTATCATGCGCTCTTCTGTTAAGAAGTTAAAGCTCTCATCGTAGTAAAGCTCATTCATAGCCGCCTTTACGCCCTCGCCAACGATCATCTCGTCTTCTTTTAGGCTATCATCCTCATATAGATGAAACCAGACGCGCTTTTGCACAAAATAATACTCCCCATCAACCACGCCCCTAACGTCAGCCACGCCATCGATCTTTGAGATGTCGTAGATGTAGCCAGGGTGCATGAGATCGTTTTTGCCAGCACGAAATGCGCTAACTACGATGCTTGAGCGATCTTTTACCAAGCTTATGAGATCATGCTGGATCGAGCCAGAGATGAAAAGCACCGAGCTTAGCACGAAGATAATGAGCGCAAATAGACAAAAGCTAAAAAGGTGGTCTTTTTTGTCTTTAAAGAGCAGGACCACAGCGTAGTTTATGAAATTTCTACTTATCATAGACAAAGCCTTTTTGCTCTTTTAGGCTAAAGCTAGAAGCTAAATTTGCCCTTGTTATCTTTGAAATTTCTCTTAGCTCATCTTGCTTTGCTTTGCGGTCAAAGCTAAGGTAGTGCGCTGCCAAAAGCGTGTAAGAGAGTCCAAAAAATAACGCCAAAAATGCTAGAAATTTCACTTTATTTACCGATAAATGTCTTTATCTCGTCAAATTTTATGACACCTTTGCCAGCGTGATCTTTCATAAAGCTATTTGCCTTTGCTTCGTCTTTAAATGGGATAAACTCCTCGCCCATCGGTCCAAAAACGTTTGAGCCATGAACGTAAAACGCCTCTTTTGCATCAAGCTTTTCAAGCGTGTAATAATCACTCACATAAGCCTCTTTCGCCACCTCATCAGCGAAGTAAAATTGCGCCATATCTTTTACGCCGTCAAAGTAATAGTCCTTGCCACCAGCCTTTATAAGCGTCGCCCACTGCTTGTTTTTTATAGGCATGCCACACACCGCACATCTTGCGTCCTTTGGCAGCTCGATGCGCTCTTTTGCCCCTTTATAGGCGTTTATGTTTGCCTCACTAGTCAAATTTCCAGCCCACAAGGCAAAAACCGCACTAAGCAACAAAGCTATAAATTTCATCTTATCTCCTTTAATCTCTCTTTTTCTAACTCGCCCTTTTCATAGAGCTTTTTTAACATCTCATCATCAAAGTCTATCTCGTAGTAGCCCTTTACAAACTCACTAAATTTAGCAAACTCATCAAAAGCATATCCAAGCAGCCAGCGTCCGCCGTTATTGCCACCGACTAAATTTTGATGCTCCGTCCCGTCATACCAGATAAAAAAGGTCGTTTGCTCTATCTCATCTGGCAAGAAGTAAGAGCGAAATTTAGCAGCTTCGTCACTATAAATTTGCTCTACTACGCTTTTATCAGAACCAGCACTTAGCGAATTTAGCTCATTTTCGTGATCAAACCCTCTAACCAGCACCGCCTCGCGCGTAAATATCACGTCTAGTAGATCGCCCTGCCCGTTATCTACTACGTATCTTAGGCTATTTTCATCCTCTTTTTTAGAAATGAGCCTTAGATAATCTTCTCCTGGCTCTAAAAAAGCACTATCAAGTAGATAAAGTGCCTCTAGGCTTGCCTCTTTATTGCCCCAGTTTTTAAAGCTCATCAATTCTTTCCTAAAATTTCTAAATTCTCGCACGCCTCTTTTAAGCCATTTTTGCAGCTTTTAGTGAAAATTTCACGTGCTTTTTCCACGTCTTCTTTCACGCCTTTGCCCTCAGCTAGCATGATAGCGTAGTTGTTGCAGCCTTTTTCATAGGCGTATATGCACGCTTGCTCGTAAAGCTTTGTCGCTTTTGTAAGGTTTTGATCAACCCCTTGTCCATAAACATATAAAAAGCCAAGATTGTCACATCCTATACCAGCTTCGTTTGCGCAAGCCATCTCGTAGTTTGCTTTGGCTTTTGCGTAGTCTTTCTCGACGCCTTCGCCCTGAGCGTATAGGTAGCCAAGGTTGCTACAACCCATGCCGTCCCCTGCCTTGCAGGCCTTTTCATAGAGCTCTTTTGCCTTTTTTAGATCTTTTTCTACGCCAGTGCCATTTGCATAAAGCAAGCCAAGGTTGCTGCAAGCCATAGAGAAATTTTGATCGCAAGCCTTTTCATAAAGCATTGCCGCCTTTGCCTCGTCCTTTTTGACGTTGCCATCACCCCTGCTGTAAAGCACAGCTAGGTTGTAGCAGCCTGATGCCTTTTTCTCTTTGTCACAAGCATATTCATAAATTTGCGCTAGTTTGTTGTGATCATCTTTTGCGTTTAAAGCCTCTTTTATGTAGCCAGCATTTAAAACGCACAAACTAGCAGCCAGTAAAATCAAACTCTTCATCATATCTCCTAAACTACTTTTATATCTCTGCCGCGGTAGGCTAGGGCGATCAGCAAGGCAAGAGCCGCTAAGATCAAATATATTACCCCTGAGATGCCAAAGCTCTCACCATTTGCGTATGAGTGAAGTCCGCTAAGATAAAAATTTACTCCAAAATATGTAAAAAGCACCGAAGCAAATGATAGCACGCTAGCTGTTAAAAAGGCAAAAACGCCCCTAAGCTTTGGTATAAATCTTAAATGAAGCACTATGGCATAGACGATGATCGTGATGTATGACCAGCTCTCTTTGCTGTCCCAGCCCCAGTATCTGCCCCAGCTCTCATTCGCCCAGACGCCGCCTAAGAAATTTCCGATCGTTAGCAAGCTAAGTCCTATGATGAGGCTTAGCTCGTCGGTGGCGGCAAGGTATCTTATCTGTTCGCTAAGCTTTTGCTCATTTTTGTCATTTTTTAGAGCCATTAATATAAGCCCCACAAGCCCAAGCACAAAGCCAAAGCCTAAAAAGCCGTAGCTTGCTGTGATGACGCTTACATGCACGCTGAGCCAAAATGACTTTAAAACTGGGACTAAATTTGTTATCTGTGGGTTTATAAAATTTAGATGAGCAACGAGCAAGCTAACACTTGCAAAGAGCGAAGCAGCGCCTAGTGCGAAGCTTTGATGCTTAAAAAATAGCACTCCAGCTAGCACGCTTATAAGCGAGATATAGACTAAACTCTCATAAGCATCACTCCAAGGTGCGTGACCTGAGATGTAAGCGCGTAGGGCTAAATTTAGAGCATGCACCACAAATGCAGTGAAAAACGCAAGGCTAAGCGCTCTTTCAAATCTAAATTTCCTCCCAAAAAAGAGCTTATAAAAGCCAAGGGCGAGCGAAGCAAGAGCTAGGATCATGTAAAAATAGATAAGAAATTTAAATATCTCCATTTGGTTATAAAGCACTTCAATGCTGGCCTTTGCCTCGCTTGGCGCAAGAGAGCCTAGAGTGCTTCTTTGATAGCTTGAAATTTGCTCCAAACTCTTATCAGCCCCTGCGCACTCGCCACTTTTTACGCAAAGGCTTAAATTTTCTATGTAAGCTCCTAAAACGCTTTTAAACTCGTTTAAAATTTCATCTTTGCTAAAGGCTTCATTTACGCCTAGCCACGTGATCGCGTCATTATTTTTAGCTGGGATAAATTTTAAAATTTCGCCCTTTAGCGCAAGGTATAAGACATTTAGCCTCTCATCAAATTTAATGACGTCGTTATCAAATTTATCTCTTTTTGAGGCGGATTTTTCATTGGCAGCCTCTACAAATTTAGCCAGCTTATACTCGCCATTTTCGTTAAAAACGTCATTAAAGCTAGCAAATTTCTCACTAACGCCAAGAAGCTCGCCCACACGCTCGCTCGTGATCTTTACTATCCTTTTATCCATCCACTCTTGTGGCGAGATGGCAAAAGAGAGCATCAGCTCATCGCTACTAAGCCCAAAAAGCGTCGTTTTGGTTGAAATTTTGCTTATTACTGCTCTTGTGTAAGAGCCAGCTGGTGCGATCCTGCTATCAGTTTGAACTAAAATTTTGGCAAATTTATCTGCATGAGCTTTAAAATTTATGGCTTCATCGCTTGCGAAATTTGGCATGGCATTTAGTAAAAGCAGGGCTAAAAATGCAAACTGAGTGCCTTTTATGAAGTTACAAAGTCTAAAAAAACGGCTCTTTTTGCTAAATAAATTTCCCACAAAGCCAAGGCAAAGTAGAAAATATCCGATGTAAGTTGGCACTTTACCAGGATCAAAGCTGATCTCAAAGGCGCTTCCAAGCTCGTCAGCGTCGTATGATGATTGAAAAATTTTATAGCCCATGATGCTTAGTGGGTGATTTAGTGAAATTTCATGCTCGCTGCCTGCAATGCTTACTTTGCTCGTGTAAGATGATGGGCTATTTAGCCCTGCGTAGCGCTCTAGGATAAATTTATCAAGCCTTAGTGTAAATGGTAAATTTATCGCCCTTGAGCTAAAGTAAAATTTAGCCTCTTGCCCATCAAAGCTTAAAATGCTTGGCTCAAGATCATATCCAGCTCCGCCTTTTAGCTTGGCGCTCTTGCTCTTTTCATTAGCAAAGCCAGCCTCTATGGTAAGCGTGGCCGGAGCGTTTTTCTCATCTTTTTTGTAGCCAGTTATCTTTATCTCAAATTCTTTGCCATTTATATCTTTTTTAAAGCCAAAGTCGTTTTTGCCAAGCAGGCTAAGTTTTAGTGGATATTCAAAGCTTTCATTTGAAATTTGCACTCTCAAATATGGCTTTGTGCTTTGCATATAGTTGCCGCTCTCGCCCACTCTAAGATGCAATACACCCTCTTCGCCAAAGTATCTTGTAAGCGCAGCACCGATGAAGATCAGAATAAAAGCAAGATGTATCAAAAATGCGCCAAATTTCTTATACATCTTGGTTTTTACGATGCTAATGGCTAAGCAAATGGCACAAACTGCCATGACGCACTCGTACCAGAGCGCTTCATAAACAAGCACTCTAGCCGTCTGTGTGTCATAAAAATTTTCCAAAAAGGTCGCCACCCCTGCACCAAAAGCAAGGATAAATAATAATATTAAAGACAAGCGATAAACGTTTAAAATTTTCATCACCTGCCCTTAAGCCTTAAATGCTATAAGTCTGTCCTGCATAAAGTATAAAAACCCTAAGCAATAAAACGCCAACGACTGCTGCAAACGAGCCAAGGTAGAAGCTAAATTTCATCTTGCCAAGTGCAAAATTTAAAACAAGAGGCAAGACAAAGCCAACTAAAACAACCCCAAGCCAAAAGAATTTAGCCCAAACGCCACTATAAAATGCAACTGCCGCGCCTTGCTGATAGCTTGAGCCAAGCAAAAGTGAGACAAAAAGCATTAAAATGAGTAAAATTTCAGTGCATAAGACGTAAAACTCCACGCCATGAAGCGAGCTAAGGTCGCTTGAGTGCGGATCTTCTTTGAAAAATAGTGCCGCTATCAAGCTGCTACCACTTATGCCAGCACTAAGCCCTGAAGCTATGAAAAGCGCTGGTAAAACAGCGGTGTTTAAAAGTGGAAATCTAATGAGCACCGAGATCAAAAAGCCTGTATATGCGCAAATGATAACCGCAAAAAGCAGGCAAAGCGCGCTTAAGAGCGGATAAAGTGGCGATAAAATTTTCATCACGCCATCAAAAAAGCCACAAAATGACTTTAGCTCCGCATTAAAGGCGTATAGACACATCAAAAAGCTAAGCGGTATAAACACGCAAAGCGCGGCTACACCGATAGACATAACCGATGTGAAGTTGTAATTAATCAAAATTTTCCAAAACAAAAGTGGCTTTTCAAGGTCAGCTATCAAGCAAACCATGCCAAGCATGATGCTAACAAAGGCTAGAAGCGAAGCAGCCTTAAAAAATGGACTAAAGCCATCTTGTCTTTTGTAACGCTTTAGAACTATGGCAGCTATTAGCGCTCCGCCACTCATGCCAGCTAGCAAAAGATAAACAGCGATCGGCCAGCCCCACTCAACTGCGTGCGAAAATGTCGCAGTGAAATTTAATGCACCATCCATCTTACACCCCCGCTTTTACTTTAGGAATATATCTAAGGCTTGGTTTTGTGCCAAGTTCTGCTCTTAGCCTTATGCTGTCTTTGACAGCTAGTAATTGGCTAATGTGCGAGCTCTCATCGTTTAAATCGCCAAATACCAAAGCCTCATATCTGCACGCCTCGACGCAGGCTGGATCTTTTTTATCCTTTAAATTTGTATCTATGCAGAAGTTACAGCTTTGGGCTGAGTGACTAAACTTATCGATATATCTCACGTCGTAAGGACAGGCTACGATGCAGTATTTACAGGCGATGCAGTCATCTATGTTTGTAGTTTGGATGCCAGTTTTTATGTCCTTGTGACAGGCTTTTGTTGGGCAAACAGCCACGCAAGGCGCATCCTCACACTGCTGACAAGATATTCTTACATATCTTTTATCAAGCAAATTTTTTGGATCAGTCTTATCCTCTACAAAAAGTCTCATCTGTCCTTTTGGGACTAAATTTACCTCCCTGCATGCCACTTCGCAGTCCGTGCAACCAACGCATTTATTTTGGTCAAATATCATGCCAAAATGTGGTTTTTTCGCACTCTCTTCACTCTTAAAAGCAAAACCACTACTTGCCACGCTAGCACCAGCAGCCACAACTGCCATGCGTTTGAAAAAGGCTCTTCTGCTATTTTGATTTTGCATTTTTTAACTCCATTTATGCCTTAATGAGGCTTTTTAATGCCCTCATTTTGCTCTTTTTCATGAATTTTTCTTGCCGCCTCAGCTAGTTCGCCAGGCTTTAAGACCTTAATAAGCTCTATCTCAAAAACGATAGTCTCGCCTCCAGGTATCCCCTCTATGCCGCTATCGCCGTATGCAAGCTCAGGCGGGATGACAAATTTAAACTTCTCGCCCTCTTTCATAAGCATCAGTCCCTCTTCAAGTCCAGGGATCAAATTTAGCATCGAAAGATGAGCTGGAGCCTCTTTTGTCTCGTCAAAGACCTTGCCATCAACAAAGCTTGCTTTATAATTTACTATGATGATGCTCTCAGGCTTTGGAGTAGCTCCTTTTGAGCTACCTTTTATGATCTCATATTGTAAATTTGATTTTGTTGTTTTTACATTTTTGTTTTTTGCATTTTTTTCCATATAGGCTTTGCCTTGGGCCAAATTCTCTTTTAGCTTGGCAGCCTCTTTTTCTTTTACTATCTTGTCTAAATTTTCAGCTCTTTTGTTTAGTAGCTTTGCTATCTCATCATCACTTAGTTTTAACTCGTTCTTTAGCGCATCGCTAAAGCCTTTTATCACCGCATCAGCGTCATAGCCAACACCTAGTTGCTTTTGATCTAGCAGTCCTTTTAAAACATATCCGCCGCTTGTTGCACCTATGGCGTAAGAGTCGTTTGTATCGACATTTGCTAAGAGGCTAGCCACGCTTAGGCTAAGAAGTAGCGAACATTTTAAAAACGCATTTTTCATTTCGAACCCTTAAAATTTAAAGGGGCTAAAACTAGCCCCTAAATGCTATAAATTTTTGTTTAGAATTCTCTGAGCTTCTTTTATATACTCTTTAGATGCATCTAGTCTTTGTTTAGTAAATTTAAATCCGTGCATACCCCACGAACCATCTTTTTCGACCATATCGATGATCTCTTGAGCGTTTTGGACAAGCTCATAAACTCTTGCTTTATCACTTGGATCTAGCTTTTTAGTCTCTAGTAGTGAGTAAATTCCCTCGATACCTATTTTGACCTCTGAGAATTCATTCTTAACTGGAGTTTGCCATCCCATAACCTCATCATAAACTTGTTTTTGGTTTTTAAAATGAAGTGTTGGTTTTAGCTCAGATAGCACTGGGCTATGGCAGCCTTTATTATCTTTCATATCTTTATCAGCCCAAGATGTTCTAGCACATGCCCACATCAAATCAACATAGTTGTGGCCATTTTTATCTCTCTCAAAGTGCCAATCTTTAGCATCTCTTGGACCTTTAGCAGCGTCGCCTGGGACAAGAGATTTCTCTTTTGGATCGACCATGATCTTCCAGATATGAGAGCGTCTTTGAGTATCAAAGCCAGCGTTGTCTTGGAACTGAACAGCGTAGAAATTCTCGCAGCTCATCATAAATGGCATGTGACAAGATGCACAAGTGTTGTTTTTGTGAGTATCTGCTTTTGATGCGATATATGCTTGAGTCTCGTGACAATCTTTACAATCTTTTTTGATCTTTGGTTTAGTGTAGAACGCACTTAGATAGCCTTGATCTGGGTTGTAGTTCATACCAGTTACACTCTTATCACCTACAACGTTACCTGTGTTGTCGTGTGGATCGTGGCAAGTGACGCATCTCATACCTTTATCGTAGTGAGCGGTAAAGTATGATTGTGAGCCTTCTGAGCCACATCCTGGTCCCATTGATTTAAATTTAGAGCTTAGTGAGAGATCTAGCTTGCCGTTGTTTAATGGGTTAGCACGCATTAAGTCTGGGCTAAAGTTAAATCTTTGGTGACAGCGTTCGCAGTTTGATGTTCTAAAATTTGTAGCTCCATCAAGGTGACCGCCAGCTCCGTGGCACTCCTCACAGCTTACGCCTTTTGAGATAGTGTGTTTTTGAAGCTCTTTAGCATTACCAAGTGCTGCGTAAAATTCTGCTTTTGACTTAAAGTCAAATTTAACTGGGTGGCAAACCTCACAATATGATGAGTTTGCTTGGAAAAACATCGACTTTTTATGTTTTGCGGCGTATGAGGCAAGACCTCTGACATATCCGCCATTATCGCCGTACTCTTCAAGAGTGCCAGGAAATTCTGGGACGAGCTCTTTTATCTTTTTAACAGTTGCGTCGTCTAAATTTAACGCCCATGTTCTTTGCCATTGGTTACCGCCAGCTACGATCTGGCCTGTGCCATCTCTTAGCAAACCGCCCTCAACGTAGTAAGTACCACGAAGTAGCCATGCATCGACGTAGCCCATCTTAGTTCTTAAGTGACCAACGGTTGCATAGATGACATCTGGAGTGATACCTTTTGGAAGGATAGAAGCGGTATCTTTGTCAAATACTGGCTCAGTTAGGTTGTTATTAATCTCTGGGTGCTCGCCAGGGAAGCGCATAGTAGTTGCGTGGCGAGATCTGCTCCAGACCTCATACTGAGCTGGGTGACACTCACCGCACTTTTCTGGACCTACAAATTTATTAGGAAACTGAAGCGATGAGGTGGCTGGAATTCTATACATCATAGAGCTATAGCCCTTACCGCCATCTCTTTTACTAAGCTTTGACATATCAAAGCCATGTCCCTCGGCAAGCCACTCTAAGCCGCGGTCATGAACGACCATTTTGCCGACGGTTTTGCCACCATACTTTGTAAAAATAGGGTGGTTTTTAAATAGCCAGTTATACATCTCTTGCTCTTCTACGACGTAGTCTTGCAAGGAGACAACACCTCTACTTTGCAGTGTGCCTTTAGGATTTGCGATAACATCACGTGCTTTATCGGACATCTGCATATTATGCTCTTCGCAACAGGCTTGTGAAGCAAAGATACTAACACCCATGAGTAAGCCTGCTAAGGCTTTGTGTAAGTTTCTCACGTCTCCTCCTTTGAATTTTTATCCTAAAATCAAAATGATTTCATACTGATAATCTTAACACCAAAAAAGGGCAGAAAAGGGGGAAAATTAACAAATTATAAATTTTCGAAACTAATTGTAAATGCAACGTGGTTTTCATCTACATTTTTAGCAAAGATTATGGCGTTATTTTTGCGAGCGATTAGCTGGCTCATATATAGCCCAAGCCCACTACCACTCTCTTTTGTGCTAAAGTGTGGCTCAAAAATGACCTTTAAAAATGAATTTTTTATCGCTCCTGCGTTATTTTGCACGCATAAATTCTTGCGATTATCTTTTAAAAAGGTGCTTATCTTTATCACTCTTGGCTTTGTGTAGCTTTGTTTAAATGCGTCTTTGGCATTATTTATGATGTTTATTAGAATTTGGATTATCTCATTGAAATTTGCAAACAGTTCAAAATTTTCTCTCACCTCTAACTGCACTTCAATCTGATACTTTTTAAGCGTTGCGTTTAAAATTTTTATCGTTTGATTTATCACTTCAAGCACCTTAAATTCTTTTCTCAAGGTGTTTGGACTAAAGAAATTTTTAAAGTCATCAACGGTTTCTGACATGAAATTTATCTGCTTGCTCGTTTCCTCTATAAATTCATAAATTTTCGCCTCATCAAGCTTTTTTCTCTCCTGATAAAGCTCTAAATTTATCAAAGCTGAGCTTATCTGTGCTAGTGGCTGCTTCCACTGGTGCGAGATATTGCCTATCATCTCGCCCATCGAGGCTAGGCGGCTTTGATGTATCATCAGCTGCTCAGTCTGCTTTTTACTCTCTTCGCCACGCCTATGCATCTTATAAACAAGTAGTAAAAATAGCCCAAATATAAGCGTTATGGCGCTCATTATGACGATAACCTCTTGCAAGTGGTATGTAAAAATGGCGCGAATTGGTATCTTAAACGAGATCATTGCAACCGTTTCGTTCACATCTGGGATCTCTATGCCCTCTATGCCGTATTTTTCTAGCATTTGTTGTGGGGCATTTGCACTGCTATGACAGGCTAGACAGCTTGGACTTTGGTTTTTTATAGGCAGACCCACAAAGAGCTGTGATCCATTTTCATCTTTTATTATCTTTACAAATTCTTGAAATTTATTCTCTTTAAAGCCGTGCAAGACGCCAGCTTCAAATTCATTTGGCTCGTGGGCTTTATTTAGCGGAGCGATGGCAACTAGCTTGTAGTCAAATTCAAGGTTGTATTTTTTCTTTTGGATGTTGTAAATTTCACGGCTTATATATGAAGATGACAAAAGTCTCTCGTCAAAAAAGTCCTCTTTTAAGATACCCTGCTCTTTTAACTGCTCGATTAGTGGGCGCTGAACTCCAGCGATGTACTCTCTTACTGAATTTATGCCCTCCAAAACATAATACGCCTCTTTTTTGGCATCTTTCATCGCAAGATCGTTGTAAAAATTTAAAACAAGCGCTGAGACTAGCAGATAGACAAAGATAAAAGCACCGACTATTAGCTGAAATTTATATCTCACAAAGATAGCCCACGCCGTATAAATTTTTGATCACATCTTTGCCAAGCTTTCTTCTAAGCTCTTTTACGATCGTTTTTATCGCCTCTTTTGTCGGCTGCTCGTAGTCCCAGATGTAGTCAAAAATTTGCTCATAAGTGATAGTTTGGTTTTTATTGTTTAAAAAGTACTCCAAAAGCTTGCTCTCGCTCTTGCTTAGATGAGAAATTTCGCCATTTACATAAAGCGCTTTTTTGCCAAAATCATACTCAAGCTCATCATTTAGCCTGATAGTTGGTGTGCGTCCAACTAGCTCAAAAGCCACATCTTCAAGCGCTTTAACAAAAGATTTTTTATCGTATGGTTTTGCAAGATATCTTGTGATCTTTAGCTCAACCGCGCGCCACAGATACTCTTGCTCGACGTGGCTTGAAAGGATCACGATAGGGATTTTTTGATTGATAGCTCTTACTTTTTTAGCGATCTCAAGACCATCGATATTTGGCACGCTGATATCAAGCACTAGCACGTCATACGCCCCGCTCATAGCAAGCTCAAGCGCATCAAAGCCGTCTGTAACGCCTTTAACCTCTGCGAAAAAGAGCTCCAGCGAGGCGCAGATATTTCGCAAAATCGCCTCTTCATCCTCTAAGCAAAGGACCTTTTTGTTTGATAAAACATCTAAAATATCATACTCTTGCATACGTCATCTCATCTCTTAAGCCAAAAAGCCGACTTAAATAACACAAAATAAAAATTATTTCATAAATTTACATCATGATCGTAAGCTTAAAGTAAAAAATCAGCTTGCTACTTAAGTGATTATATTAAAGGATAAAGTTAAATTTAGCCAAAGATTTGGCTAAATTTATCAGGTTCTAAATTTTGAAAGGCTAGTGTTTAGATTATCAGTCATCTTTGAAAGATGAGCAGCTGCTAGTGAGATTTCATCCATGCTTTTTGAGTTTTGTTTTGAAATTTCATCGATATTTACGATGCCTTTTATCAGCTCTTCGACCTTATTTCCAGTCTCTATATAATCCCTCGTAGAGGTCTCATTTAAGCTAACAGTCTCGTTCATTAGCTGATTCATATTTTCTATTTTTTCATTTATCTGGGCTGATTTTTTGCAAAGCTCACCAGCTTTTTTAGCGTTATCGCCGATGGTTTGACTTGAGTTTGAGATCGCTTCAACGATTAAATTTATAGTCGCATTTATCTCGCTTAGGCTATTTTGCGTGCGTTCAGCTAGCTGTCTAACCTCATCAGCCACGACTGCAAAGCCACGTCCATGCTCTCCCGCACGCGCTGCTTCTATGGCAGCATTTAGGGCAAGTAAATTTGTCTGATCAGCGATGTCATCGATGATATTTAAGACATCTTTTACATTTTTAGCTTGATCAGCTAGGCTTTTCATCGAGCTAGCGAGTGAAATTTCGCTATTTGCAGCCTCATCTACATTTTTGCTAAGCCCCAAAACATCGTTTGAAACCTCATTTATATATAGACAGGTTCTTTCAAGATTTTCTTTGCTCTTCTTAGCCTCTTCAAATGAGCTTTTTATCTCCTCTGACATGGTTTTTGCCATGTTTGTCGTATCTGTGACGATTAGTGACGATTTGTTGGTTAAATTTGTAGTTTGAGCTGAGGTTGAAGAGAGCTGCTCAGCGATAGAAGAGTTCTCATGTGCTAGGCCTTTAACGCTTTCTATAACAGATCTTAGCTCGCTTGTTAGGTCGTTTATAGAGCTTTTGATGTTTGAAATTTCATCTTTGCCACTAACTTCAAGCTTTTTAGTAAGATCGCCTCTGCCACTTTTTATCTCATCTGACATCTCGGTTAAATTTGCAACGATATTTTTTATAGGTTTGATGATCGCTCTACTTAAGATAAATAGCACGACAGCTATCAAAACAACCGTGATCAGGGCGCAAGCAATGATAAAAGTTTTTGTATTTTGGCTATTTTGCTCGTTTAGCACGACCTTTGTCTTTTCTATCTCATCTGCCAAGTCATCGACATATACGCCGCTTCCTAGCATCCACTTATATGGCTCAAAATTTGCAGCATAGCCAAGCTTCTCCACTGGCTCCTCGCCCTCTTTTTTCGCCCAGCCAAATGTGACAAAGCCGCCACCTTGTTTAGCCTTTTCGATGAGCTCTTTTATGAGAAGTAGCCCTTTTGGATCTTTTAAGCCGATTAAATTTTTACCCACAAGCGATGGCTTTTCAGGGTGCATCAAAACAACGCCATTGTAGTCGTAGATGAAGATATAGCCAGTCTTGTCGCTAAAGAATTTTAGCTTTGAGACGACTCTAAAAATTTCTTTTTTTATCTCATCGTCGCTTAGCCCTTTTTCTTTGCCGCCATTATAAATTTCACGCATCATTTGATTGATCGTCTCGACGTCATCTTTTAAATTTTCTTTTCTGGCATTTACCAGCTCGTCGTAGGACTTATGGGTGAAAAACTGAGTTAGATCGCTTGAAAATTTGCTATTTAAAAAGATGAGCAAACAGCTGACAAGCAAAACTGAGAAAACAAAAGTGAGAATTATCTTTGTAGATATTTTCATAGCACACATCCTTGCATTTTGGGATCTCCTAAAAATTTACGTGCCATTTTATACATTCAAATCTTAATTATAAATTAACTTTTGAAATTTAAGAAAAAAAGAATAAATTTGATGAGAGAATTTACTCAAAGCCCAAAATAACGAATAAGTTACAAATATTATTATCTTAAGCTTTGAGTGTAAAAAATACGTAAAATTTAGTAGCCTTTAGTTGCCTCTGCTTCCAGGCTTAATAGCCTTGCTACCACTCTTACAAAGCGGACAGTGCTCTGGCTCGTAAATTTCAAATTCAAAATTTCCCAAAGCAAAAAATGGCTTGTCGCTTGGCAGTTTTGCATTTGCCTTAGCTTCATTGCCTAAATTTGCAACCTTGCAAAAGCCACGGTTTGCAAGTGCTGCAAAGCCAACTACCTCGCCACCAAGGCTCTCTATCACGTGCGCTGCCTCAAGTGCTGAGCCACCAGTTGTGATGATGTCCTCGCAAACGATAAATTTCTCGCCCTTTTTCACTTCAAAGCCGCGCCTTAGGCTCATCACTCTATCAACGCGCTCTGTAAATATAAAACGCTTTTTCGCCGCGCGAGCTAGCTCATATCCAGCTAAAATTCCACCAAGTGCAGGAGAACAAACGCTATCAAATTTAATGCCAAATTTCTCTATCACACGCGCTAGCTCATCTGCTAGCTTTGCTGCAAGAGCAGGGTCTTCAAGCACCTTTGCACTTTGCAGATAAAACTGCGAATGGTTACCACTACTTAGCAAAAAGTGCCCCTCTAAATACGCCCCAGCGTCCTTATAAATTTTCTCTAAATCCATCGCTTTTTCCTTTTAAAATTTGCCAAAAATCTTAACACATACCCACTTAAGCCACTCTTTTTAAAATTTAATAAGCCCCACGCTTGTATAATTCTTCCAACATACAAAAAGGACACACATGCTTCTCTTTAACCCTGTTGTTTTTAGCATTTTGGTGATGACAGTGCTATGTTTGCTGCGCTTTAACATCCTGCTTTCTATCCTCATCTCAGCCCTTGTCGCTGGTGTCATGTATAAGCATGGTTTTAGCGGATTTGAAAGCGGTTTGGCAAGCGGTTTTGAGAGCTTTTTTTCGGCTCTAAAAGAGACCACGCAAAGCCTCATAAGTGGCATGCAAGGCAACCTTGAGACCTCGCTAAGCTACATTTTATTAGGCGCTCTTGCAGCTGCCATCGCAAATACAAATTTAACAGCCATCTTGATAAATGCAATGAGTAAATTTCTTAGCTCAAATAAGGTGATATTCACGCTAACCATCGCATTTATCGCTTGTTTGTCTCAAAACTTGATCCCAGTTCATATAGCCTTCATACCTATCTTGATCCCGCCACTTCTTGCCCTTATGAATAAGATGGGTATAGATAGACGTGCGGTGGCTTGCGCTCTTACATTTGGTCTGCAAGCGCCTTATGTAAGCCTTAGCGTTGGCTTTGGTCTGCTTTTTCACAATATCCTTAAAAAAGAGCTAGCAAACAACGGCATAAACACAACCATCTCGGATATCTCATCGGTAATGTGGATCGGCGGTGCGTCGATGTTAGTTGGCCTTATCGTCGCTATCTTTGTCTATGGCAGAAAACGCGTTTATAAAACATCTAAATTTGAAAAGGCCGAGCTTGATGAGATCGAGCGCGCAAAAGGCCTTGAGATGACTAAAAAAGAGTGGGCGGTCTTAGCTGGTGCGGTTGTCGCCTTTGTCGTGCAAATTTACACTTCGCTCTTGCCACTTGGCGCGCTACTTGGACTTTTGGTCATGGTCGTTTTTGGAGGCATCGAATATAAAAAAGTAGATAAGATCATGGATAATGGCCTTGCTATGATGGGCTTTATCGCATTTATCATGCTTGTTGCTGCGGGATATGGCACCATTTTAAGAGAGAGTGGCGGTATAGACGAGCTTGTAAAATACGCCAGCTTGGTCTCTGGCGGCAAGATAGGCGGAGCATTTTTGATGCTACTTATCGGACTTTTAGTCACGATGGGTATAGGCACTAGCTTTGGCACTATACCTATCTTAGCCTCTATCTACGTGCCACTTTGTCTTAGCCTTGGCTTTGGCGTGCCAGCTATCATCTTGCTAGTTGGTATAGCTGCAGCTCTGGGCGACGCTGGAAGCCCAGCAAGCGACAGCACACTTGGGCCAACGAGCGGTCTAAATGCTGATGGTGAGCACAACCACATATATGATACTTGCGTGCCTACATTTATATTTTTTAACATCCCACTAATCATCGGTGGCATCGTAGGAGCCATGATACTTGGATAAATGTGTTAAAATCATTAAAAAATTTAAAGGAAAATGCGATGCAAACAAATATTGACTATGCAAAATATGAGACTATGACACGTAAAGCATTGTTTAATTCTCTTGAAAAAGAAGAAAAAAAACTAAATTCATTGCAAGATACTTTAAAAAAACAATCAGAACTAATCCTTTATCTTAAAAAAAAGATAAAAAGCAAACTGGATGAGCCAAAAGATTATGAACTTTTAAAGTCTCCAAGCATAAAAAAACTCGATATGGAATTTAAAAAACTCTCAAAAGCAGAGCAAGAAGCACTAATAGCTGAAGTTAAAACCGAAATGGGCGTTTAGTGTATAAAATAGTCATTAAACGCTCTGCTGACAAACAACTAGATAAAATTTCAAAAGGTGATCTAAGAGCAGCTCTAAAAATACACACCTTTCTAAAAGAGCTTGAAAAAGTAGAAAATCCTTTTGCGACAAATAACGCAGAAAAGATGCAGGGCTATGATAATCGCTGGCGTTGGAGAGTTGGCATACATTACCGCATAATAGGGCTTAAGCAAGATGAAATTTTAACTATTGAGATAATAGAAATTTCATCACGAGAAAAAGCATACTAAAAAATACGATCACACAAAAATTTTCAAATTTTTCTCTTTTTGCCGATATAAATTTTGGAACATCTTTTGCTTTAGAAAGATCATAAAAAATTTTAAAACGAGAAAAAGGATAAGCTCATGATGAGATCACTTTGGTCTGGTGTTTCAGGCCTACAAGCCCACCAGATAGCCATGGACGTAGAAGGCAACAATATCGCAAACGTCAATACCTATGGTTTTAAATACAACCGCGCAAATTTTGCTGATATACTAAGCCAAACTCCAAGAGTAGCTACCGCTCCACAAGGTCAGCTAGGCGGTCAAAACGCTATGCAAATAGGTCTAGGAACGACCATAAACTCAACTACAAGAATTTTCTCACAAGGCACACTAACAGACACTACTAAGCAAACCGACCTTGCTCTTCAGGGAAATGGCTTTTTTGTCGTCTCTCCAGATGGCGGAACGACAAGATACTATACAAGAAACGGCGACTTTGTTCGTGATAAGGCTGGTAACTTCGTAAACAACAGCGGATACATCGTTCAAGGCTGGACTAGAGATGATGAGACTGGCACTATCGACTCAACAGGCCCTATAAGCAACATCGTCATCAAAGAAGGTCTTACAACTCCAGCAAGAGCGACAACAGAAGTTAAAATAAAAGGCAACCTCGACTCAGGTAACAGCATCGGTCAAAGAAGCACGCCTATATACGCTCTTGATTCAGTTGCTGGCGGACGTGACTACAATAACGATGGAATTTTAAATGCCAACGAAGTTCATAACGAAAACGATACAAACAACGATGAATTTTATACAAACTCAAGAAACGAGCAAATTTTAACAGAGCGTGGTGTCGATCTTGGCGTTACATTTGACGAGCTTGGAAACGGTCTTGCTCTAAGAGATGGTCAAGGTATCTGGGTAAGCTACGCAAATGCTAAGACTGAGAAATTTTCAGTAGGTAGCGCTCTAGCACAAAACATAGGTCAGATCAACCCACCAGCTACACTTGATATAACACTAAATGGACAAAATATCAAAACTCAAGCTGGCACAATGACAAGCATCAGTGACGTTGCAGCTGCTATCAACGCTCAGTACAACAAAACTGGTGTTAGAGCTGAAATTTCAGAGGGTAACAAACTAACGCTTATAAACAGAAACAACTCAGGTACAACCGAAGAGACAAAAAACATCCACCTAACAGTAAATGCTGGAAACACAGTTGGCGGTCTAGCTAGTAAAGATATCATAACAGCTTATCAATATGTCTATACAAGCTCACAAACAACAGCTGTTCACCCAAATAACGACAAAATCGCAAGACAAATAACAACAACAGAAGATCTTCGTGCAGCTATGCAAGAGGATGCTAGAAACCACGTTGATTATAACGGCGATGGTCAAATAAGAGCAAACTCTGACGCACTTGATGCAGCAAAACTTGCAACTGCCGCTCACAAGGTAGCCCCTGGTACAGGTGGTGCAGCTATAACAAATCCAGCCTATGCACTAGCATATAACAACGCTTATGCAGCAGCAGCTGGCACACCTGATCAAAAACACGCAGCAGGTGTTGCTGCACTTCAAGCAGCAGCTGGAGATGATACAAACGACGGCGTAAAGATCACTGTAAATAAACTAGGTCAATTTCAACTAGAAAACCCTACAAACGAAATGGCTGATCAAGCACTTTATATGACCACAACTGGTCTTACAAAACCAGCTCAAGGCACAAACAACGCAGCAGTAAATGAAAACGTTCGCTTTACAAATATCATGAAAGCACTTGATGGCGCACTAAGCCCAGGTCAAGCCCTAAGAGCGAGCGGTAAGATGATGATGTCAAGCCACGGCTCAACGGCTGAAATTTTTGACTCACTTGGCTCAAAACACACAGTTAGTATCAAATGGGCAAAAGTAGGCACTACAACAGATGGTGGAACTGAGTGGAATATGATCATCCAAGTGCCAGAGCCTGCTAAGATAAACTACACAGGTGAGGGTCCAGATAACGTCGTAACTGGTTCATTGAGATTTAACTCAAATGGCTCACTTGCTAGCTTTCACCCAGCTACGATAACATTTTCAGCTAACAATGGCTCACAAAGTGGTCAAAATGTTAGTTTGAATTTTGGTTTGGGAACTGATTTTAACGGACTAACAAGCTTTGATAAAGACTCTTCAACTGAGTCTATCTCACAAGATGGCTACACAGGTGGCACACTAAATGACCTAAAGATCGACGAAACTGGTACGATTATCGGTGCATTTACAAACGGCCAAAGCTTTGGTCTAGCTCAAGTTGCACTTGCTAGCTTTACAAACAACGAGGGTCTTCAAAGTGAGGGCGGAAACGTCTTTTCACAAACAGCAAACTCAGGCGAAGCAGTCATAGGCGCAGCAGGCACTGGCGATAAAGGAACGATCGCGGCTTCAAAACTAGAAGCTAGTAACGTCGATCTAAGCCGTGCGCTAACAGATCTTATCGTCATCCAAAGAGGCTTTCAAGCAAACTCAAAAACTATCACAACAAGTGACGAGATGCTAAACACACTTCTTCAACTAAAACAATAATCATAAAGGGGGCGCTCGCTCCCTTTTAAATTTACAAATAAAATCAGCCTTCTTTTTGTAAAATGCTAAAAAATTTCACAAAAAGAGAAAATATGCAAGTAACACTTCTAAATCACACTCCACTAAATATCTGCTCTCACGCGATCCGCACATGCTGGCAAAGCTTTGACAAAGGCGACAATGGCGGCGAAAAAGACGTCGAGCTGATAGATAGGGTGGGTAATAAATTTAAACATGCATCAACGCTGGAGCATCTTTACTACAACTTCTACATCCAAGGCATCTCGCGCGCACTACTTCAAGAGCTAGCTCGCCACCGCATAGCGAGCCTAAGCGTCAAATCAACCCGCTACACGCTAAAAGAGCTAAAAAAAGAGGATAAATTTGAAGTAGGGCAGTTTGAGCGTGCGTCTAAATTTATCGTGCTAACAAATGACGAAGTGGTCGATAACGCAAGCATAAAAGCGCTTGAAAATTTACGTGAAATTTTAGCCTCAACTACAAAAAGCCTTGATATAGTTAAATACTGCTTACCAGAGTGCTATAAAACCGAGCTTACATGGAGCATAAACGCTAGAAGCTTGCAAAATTTCATCTCTCTAAGAAGCTCAAAGTCAGCCCTTTGGGAGATAAGAAATTTAGCAAATGCTATCTACGACGCCCTACCAAATGAGCATAAATTTATCTTTGAAAAATGCTTGCCAGAGGATGAGCAAAACTAACAATTACGTTAGTGAAATTTAGAAGTGATAAAATGAGCGCTAAATTTACTTTTGTAAAACGTAGAGAAGTTCGTCTACGTGGATGTTTCTAGCTTTTAAATTTCTGCTGCCGCGGTAGGCATTATACTTTTGGCGAAGTAGATGAACTTTGCCCATTTTATTTAGGTTTTTGTCAAATTCATCTTGGTTTATAAAGCCCTCTGAGTTAAACGAGATAAGCACAAATTTAGCCCTTAAATTTGCTATGAGTTCAAAAAATGCCTCGCTTGCTGACGATTTTTTATTAAAAACTGATCTGTTCCAGTCCTTTGAGATACCTGAAACCTTTGAAATTTTATTTGGCTCAGTGTAGCTTGCGATGAGATTTAGCATGAAGTAGTTTGAGCCGTATGGGTGCTGGTTATAAGGTGGATCAAGATAGACTAGATCAAGCCCATCAAGCTCTTTTGCTAGCAAATTTGCATCCTTTTGATAGACCTCAAATGGCACGCTAAAATTTGAAAAGATGGGTTTTGTCAAATTTATATCAGAAGTGATCCTTGAGATGGCATTTTGCCCATGTCCGCCAAACTGACCGATACCCTCTTTATTTTTATGAAAACCTTTAAAAATTCCACTCGTATTTGCATGCACGCTTGCATTATAAAGTAGCGGTGCTATGAAAAATTTTCTCATTTCAGCCGGCAATATCTCATCTATGAGCCTTCTTGCAGTGTCAATGAATTTGGCATTTTTCTTTGTGTAAAAGACCCGCTCGCCAAAAGCGATATTTTCATCATCTTGTGGAGCATAAAGCCTTGTTATAAAGCCCTCAGAAAGGTTTTCTTCTATCTCTTTTTCAAGCTTTTTTTGCCAGAAATTTATCTCATCTTTTAGCTCGTTTGTGGCGTTTTGCAGGTAGCATGAGTTTGTGATGAAGCTATAAAGCTCCAAGTCGTTGGCGACTAGAAATTCGCTATTTTGTTTTAAAAACCTAGCCACCACGCCGCTTCCACTAAAGAGGTCACAGCAGCTAAGCTTCTCTTTTTTAAGCTCGTCTTTTGCGTATTTTACGCCTCGCTCGATAAAGCCTAAAAGAGAGCGTTTGTTACCAAGATAGGTTAAAATTTGCTCTTTTAGATAGGCTTGATTTTCTTGTTTAGCTGGCTTCAAATCAGTGCTTTTTTAGTCCCATAGCATCAACGTCAAGCTTGATCTCTTCGTTGTTTATGATGACTAGACCCTGATCTAGAATTTTCTTTGCTATTGCGTGCGCTTCATCAAGTGAGTGCATTTTATATGTACCGCATTGAAATTTATTTAGCTCTGGAATTTGATCTTGAGTTTTGACCTCTAAGATATCCTTCATCGAAGCAAGCCATGCCTTTTTTACAGATTCTTCGCTAGGTGTGCCTATCACGCTCATATAAAAGCCAGTCCTGCAACCCATCGGCGAGATATCTATGATCTCCACGCCGTTGCCATTTAGATGGTTTCTCATAAAGCCAGCAAATAGGTGCTCTAAAGTATGAGTGCCCTTTTCTGGCAAAATTTCTTCATTTGGCTTGCAAAATCTCAAGTCAAAAACGCTGATATCATCGCTTTTTGGGGTCTTCATACTCTTTGCTAGTCTTACTCCTGGGGCTTTCATCTTCACATGATCTACGCAAAAACTATCAAGTAGTGGCATATATTCTCCTTTAAATTTTTGGTAATTTTAGCGTAAAAAAGATTTAAAATTTAAAGGCCCACGTAAATTTACATGAGCCTAGTAGTATTTTTAGGTATTAAAATTTATTTTTTCTAACGTCTGTTAGTATGACCTTCGCCATGCCGTCTATCTCGCTAGTTACGTCGTTTGTACTGCTAACAACGCTTCTATTTTCTTTTGTGACGTTATCTATTTGGGCAACACTTCTATTTATCATATTTATGCCCTCAGCTTGCTCTTTTATAGATTCGCTCATCTCGTTTATTGATTGAGCCAATACATTTGTATTTGCCTCGATCTCTCCTAGAGATTTTTGTGTGCGTTCAGCTAGTTTTCTAACCTCATCAGCCACGACTGCAAAGCCACGACCGTGTTCTCCAGCGCGAGCCGCTTCTATGGCGGCATTTAGAGCAAGTAAATTTGTCTGATCAGCGATGTCACGGATGATGACGATGATGTTTTTAATCTCTTCGCTTTGTCTTATGACGTCCCCTGTCTTTTGTGAGATAGCATTCATAGAGCTTGACATCTGCTCAACCGCAGCTGCGCTCTCTTGGATAGAGTCAGCTTGTTTGCTCGCCCCATCAGTTAAATTTCTCATAGACTCAGCAAGCATCGTTGCTTTTTCTTCTAAAATTTGAGCTTGATTTAGGTTGCTATTTAGCATAGCGCTTATAGCGTCACCTGCGTTATTTATACCAACTATCATGGCTTTTAGATCAGCCTCAATGTCATCTCTTAGCTCGATCTTAGCGGTGTAGTCGTTATTTGAGTAGGCTTTTAGGATATTTATGACGCTGCCTAAATTTTGACTGATAGAGCTAAAGAAGGTATTTAGCAGATCTTTTAGCTTGATAAGCGATGGGTTGTTTGGATTCTCACTTAGTTTGACGCCTAAATTTCCTCTTATCATGTTATTTGCAGCTACATTTAGCTCTTCAAGCATGGTGTTATCTTTTTTGATGCCAGCTATGACTTTGTCGATATTTTTATTTATCTCTTCACTCATCACGCCAAATTCATCAGTCGTGTGGATATCTAGCTTGCTTGGAGCGGTGCTGCTCTCATAAGTGATAAATTTAAATGTATCAGAAAGCTTCTCTTGGATAACGCTGATAGGCTTAAGCGAGCGTTTTAGTAGCACGAAAACAATGGCTGAGAGTATGACTATGAAAAGCACTGCAAGCATTAGCTGAGCTTTTAAGATAGGCATAGTGTGGTTTGAAAATGTATCTGCACCTATGGCAACAGTTGCAAGCCAGCCATCATCGTTGATAGGTAAAATTTTAGCCGTTACATCTTGGTTTTTAGAGTTTTTATATGAGATCAGACCATTTTCGTCAAATTCTTTATTGTTATATTTTTCTGAGACGACCTTTGTAGCTGGCAAGATAGTGCCAACCTCTGAAGCTACGTCAGAAAAGAGCATAGTGCCATCTTTTTTCATAATATAAGCATATCCACCATCGCCAGTATCGCCTATCTCGATGATCTTGTCGCTAACTTTCTTTACATCCACATCTATGCCAGCAACGCCAACAAATTTACCATTTTTAGTAACTGGAGCTGTGAAAGTTACAACAAGATCGTTTGTAGAAGTGACCCTTGGCTCGGTATAAATTTCTTTATTTTTCTCTTTTGTGCTCTTATACCAGCCTCTAGTTCTTGGGTCGTAGTTATCAGCTACGGTTGTTCTTTTACCATCTGATTGGAAGAAGTGTCCATCCTCATCTCCGTAATAAACATAGCTCACCGCAGAGTTTGCAACCTTTTTTTCTGATAAGACAAAGTTCATTATCTCATCGCCACTTTGAGCGCTCTCAACGACTGATGAAATTTTCTTGATATGCTCTAAATTTTCATCAAAAAAAGTGTTTGCAACACTCTTTATATCTTTAAGGACTTGATCCTCTTTGCCACTGACAAGCTCAACGATCTTGTCCTTTGAAGTAAAATAACTAACCGCCGAGATAGCACAAAACGAGATGATGAGTAAAATCATCAAGGCTAGTGCTATCTTATTTGTGATAGAACGAAACACCTCTGCTCCTTTAAATTTTGTTTGAAATCCATTTGCAAAACAAAATCGGAGCAAAAGTATAAATGTTTATAGTGTTCTCATAAATTCGGTGCTATAAATTCCCTCGATGCGTCTTTTCATATCATCGTGCCAGCCATTTGTAAGAGTGGTGAGGGCGTTAAATTTTTCTAGTAAATTTAAATTTTCACTTGGTGCGTAAAATAGCCTATTTATCTCTAAAATGCTCATATGAACGGGGTCACTCTCCACAACCTCTATCACGTCGCCTGCTTTGCATGAGCCTGGCGTAAGGACGCGGTAGTACCAGCCAGTAAGGCCTGTTTTGAAGATGTGAGTAGCCATATTTTCATTGCCCCATCTTTTTGAGAGCTTAAAGCATGGCTTTCTAGGCTGTGAGACTTGAAGCACAAGCGAGCCCACCTTGTGGATATCGCCCACATAAACGCAGCTCTCATCAAGCCCATCAACGCATAAATTCTCCCCCATCGCCCCATAAGCCATATTTTTTAATCCTAAAAATTTCTCCCACTCGGCGTAGTTTGCAAACGAATTTGCAAAAACAGCCTTTTCAGGGCCGCCGTGGTGCTTCGTATCAGCGACGCTATCGCCCTCAAAGCCAAGCTCATTTGCGAAAATTTCGCCATTTTTAGCTACTTTAAAAATAGCTGAGCTCCAAGGTAAATTTAGCTTATCAGTTGCATTTTGCGAGCCATAGTTTTTCACATCTCCGATTAGTAAAGCTTTTAGTGTTGCCATATTTTTCCTATCAAATTTAGTTTATTCTTAAATTATTCGCGTGAGTTAGTGCGATCGCGATCGCATCGGTAATATCAAGCGGTTTTATCTCTTTGTTTATGCCTAAAATTTTCTTCACCATAAATGCCACTTGCTCTTTGTCAGCCTTTGCCTTGCCAGTGACCGTCTTTTTCACCTGAAGCGGCGTATACTCGGCAAAATCGCCATGAAGCTGCAAAATTTTAAGACTAAGCGCCCCGCGAAACTGAGCTAGCTTTAAGACCGTTTTTGGGTTGTAGGCAAAGAAGATGTCCTCTATCGCGACCTCGTCAAATTTATGATTTTTAAAGATGAGGTCAAGCCCCTCGCAAAGCTCTGTTATTTGGTATTGAAGCGTGTTTGGCTTTATCTTTATAAGCCCAGCTTCAAGAAGAGTAGTTTTAAATTTGCTCTTTTCAAGTATCGCGTAACCGCAATTTTTCGTGCCTGGATCTATTCCTAAAATTTTCATCACAATCTTTTCAATACTTTTTCACGACTTTTTCACGCCGTGAAAAAGTTTGTCAGAGTTTAACAAAGGTTTTATTAAATTTAAGATAAAATCGCTAATAAAATTCATTAAATAAAAAGGGTTGAAAT